>JAGAQY010000034.1 GCA_017622495.1 Bacteroidaceae bacterium
CATACTTGAGATTTCGTTTGGAATGTAAACCTATTTTGGATTATCTTTGCAATGCGTAAACTCATATAGGAATAAAGATTTCCAGTGTAAACCTATATCGGACTCTAAGTTTAATCTGTCAACTTTTTTCAGTACACTGCACATAACTATCAGTACTTCCTTGCAAGTACTGCAGTACTTAAGGCCAAGTACTCGAGTACTTACGGCTAAGTACTCGAGTACTGACAAGGAAGTACTGGTTTTTTTGTGCAGTGTGCCATCGTTGCCAATATATAGCTTTGCTTTAAGATGGCTTGCTTGCTCGGCAATAATTAAAAAAGTTTATCATTGCTCTCGCTTCACTCTGCCAAAGCCAACCGATTTATGAACTTTCGCCATAAGGATTGGCGGAGATGGCATTACTTTATCTCCGGCTCGATGACTATCTCGTCCAATCCATACGAGAGGTCGCTCACCTCGGCCTGCTGAGGAAGCTGCAAGGTGTAGAGGGCTGCCTCCATGCGGCGCATGAGGTCGCGCTTGAGCGACTCGGGGGCATAAATGAAGGCTTCGGCTACAACAACACGGCCATTCACCTCATCTACACGCGAATGCGACACAAAGGGGCCTCCCATGCGGTCGCCCTGCACACGCCACAATCCACGAGCCACTTGAGCATACTTGCCATGTACGGTGGCATCCTCCACGTACACGAAATCGCGCTGAGTAGTCATATAACTGCCTTCGGGACCTCCAGGAATGTTGGCCTTCATCACCGAGTCGCGCTTGTCAAGGAAGTACTCGAGCGTGAAGGTATTCTTATCGGTATAAGGGTATGAGTAGAGCACTATGCTCATGTCTTTCTTGCCAGTGTTGGTCGATGCCCAAAGGAAGTCCTTGCCCTTCTTGAACTTGTTGAGCTCCCAAGGCACCCATACATCTACGCCAAGGATTTCCTTGGCAAATCGTGACACATCGGGGTTGTGCTCCTCGCGTAGGTTGTTTATCTCGCGATTCATCTCGGCACGGGTAAAGAAGTCGATGATAGACTGGGCATTGTCTTCCACATATTTAGCCAGGCTGGCCTCATCGGGAGCCTGCAGCGTCATTACCATCTGCGGATAGGAATATACATCACGGGCAAACTTCAGTTTGGGCTGGGTGTAGATATTCTGGATGTCTACCTTGATGATATTGCGCATGATGCGAAACATATTGCTGCTCATGCCACTGGGAACCACGCGAGTGATACGGAACGAACGCTCCGACTGTGGCAATCCAGGCACATCGCTGTCAAGCACGTTGAATACGGCACGGCCCAGGGGACGTTCCCATTGATCATCGTCCATCACCACAAGCATCTCGTAGGGCATGCCGCTGGCATTGGGCATCAAGAGACTCTTTTTGCTTCTCTTCTTTCCGGAGGCTTTCTTCACGGTCTCCTTCTTGGCAGTCTTCTTTGCTGCCCCCTCTTTGTTTTCCTCTTTGTTGCCGCAGCTGGCTATGCTGAGCGCCATCACTAAAGCGGCTGTGTAGAATAATACTTTTTTCATTTTCGTATAGTTATATATTTGTTTCAATTCTTCGTAAATACCCAGTCAAACACATCACGAGGCAACTTGTCCTTGAGGCGGCTCTTGCGGGTCTGCACCGCCTCGGGCGAACTGCCAAGACAGGCACCTATCACCGTAAACGGACAGCCAAGCATGGCCAGCAGGCAGCAGCGCACATCATCGTTGGTCAGGCGGCCTTCGCTGCGCAGGTTTACATTCACTTGGATAAAGCACTCATCAAGTGCCTTCGACAGGCGCCCGCGCTCATCGGCGCCCAGCATCAACGCATCGGCATGTATGCTTGCGCTCATCTTCTCCAAACGTTGAGGCCAGGCACTGACTTGGAATCGTTCATTGCAAAGGGCAAAGTTGTCACGATAGAGGGCTATGACCTCCTCGCGTGTCAAGGGTTGCTTCTCGGGTTCCTCCTCCGACAGTTCCTGAGCGGTAACGAGCTGTGCCTGATTCTTCTGCAATGCCTCATACATACGCAGATAGTGACGCTTGCGGCGATAGTCTCTAAGCACGAAGAATATAGCCACTAATAACACGACGACTATGGCTATCAGCGCCGTACGCACGACGAAGGCGCGATGCTCCTCGGCAGTAATCGGCTCATCCATAGCCTCCATCGACACCATGCGTCCTTCCTCGAAGACTATTCTATATACAGGCTCCTCAACCCAGCGCAGATAGGTGCGCATGTCTTCGGGGCTCTTGTTGGCAGAACTCCACTCTTTTGGGCGCGGAGCGAGGTTGCGCTGCTTAGCAAACACGGTGCCCGAAACAATGGGCAGAAACATGCGCCCGTCAACGAAACGGCAGTCGGTAAACTCCTCCATACGCAGCCATATTGCATCTTGAGGCACGGCAAGCGTGTCAGCAAAGCGACCCTTATGCGCTTTCGAGTCATGGATACGCAGCCATTCTATATACTTTATCTCCATCAAGCAAAGGCTATCATCAACGACTTGCAGGCGACACTTCCAGGGGTTACTTTGCTTATTGGCCCTATCGCCCCAGAAAGCGGTAAAGTTGAGCCCTTCCCACGAAGAGAGTAGTCCATCATACATTTCATAATAACGCCGCTTTCCACGGATAAGTTCGAGTGGCGAGTAGGCTGTCATGTACTCCACGCCGTCGATGACAAGGATGTCGGCATTGTGCGACATATCATCGAGCAGCGTCTCCTTGTCTTGAGCTGTAAGCCAGTCTTCGCGTGTCAGGCGGGGATAAAAGCTGTCGCCGTCATACCATGCAAATGTCGGGACCGACACCAGCATAGCGCATGCCATCACGATATGTCTCCATATTCTGCTCATCTATACCTACTCATGCTAACGCGATACAAATTTAGTAATGCAAATTTACATTTTATTGCGCGAAACACACAAAAAAAGGACTTACAAAAAACTTACAATTTGCAACTCCCTGTACGACAATAGCATACAAAGCCCATCAAAGCAGTACAGACAGAGTCTTAGTTCTTCTCCTTGCGGCGCAATTTCTCACGATACTGCATCGCAAACCAAAGAGCGACGACGAGTACGTAGGCAACGATGACAGTAATGGTCTTCTCGGCAGATGACATCTCCTGGTTGCGAGGTACAAAATAGATGGCCATACCAGTAACATAAAACAGCAGCGCAATGCACATCCATAAAGGTTTCTTGTATATCTTCATAATATGGACAAAGGTACGGATTATTGACGTCGATAGATACAAACCCGTCGCTTTTTTAACGAAATATAAGGAACAGCGCTTGAGGTTTGGACAAAAATCATTAGATTTGCACTAACTATAAACCAATATCAAGAAATCATAAACAAAGCGACATGGCAAAATTCAACAGAATCCTCCTGAAGCTCAGCGGCGAGAGCCTGATGGGCGAACAGCGCTACGGCATTGACGAGAAGCGCCTGGGCGAATATGCAGCCCAGATCAAAGAGATACACGACATGGGTGTGCAGATTGGCATCGTGATCGGTGGTGGCAACATCTTCCGCGGACTCACTGGAGCAGGCAAGGGTTTCGACCGTGTGAAGGGCGACCAGATGGGTATGCTCGCTACCGTCATCAACAGCCTCGCACTGAGTTCAGCACTTACTGCCATCGGTGTGAAAGCCCGCGTGCTCACTGCTATCCGCATGGAGCCTATCGGTGAGTTCTACACCAAGTGGAAAGCTATCGACAGCATGGAGGCTGGCGAAGTGGTTATCCTCAGCGGTGGCACGGGCAACCCCTATTTCACCACAGACACAGGCTCATCGCTCCGTGGCATTGAGATTGAGGCCGACGTAATGCTCAAGGGAACCCGCGTTGACGGCATTTACACTGCCGACCCCGAGAAAGATCCTACAGCGACCAAGTTCAGTGAAATCACCTACGACGAAATCTATAACCTCGGCCTTAAGGTAATGGACCTCACCGCTACCACCATGTGCAAGCAGAACAACCTCCCCATCTACGTATTCAACATGGATGTGGTAGGCAACCTCAAGAAGGTAATCGAGGGAGAGAACATCGGTACCTATGTGCACAACTAAGAGGTAAGTACACATATACAAATACGAGCAGGGGCACTAATTGGTGCCCCTGCTCTTTCTATATCACGCAAACAAATTATTCGCCTACCTCATAGCCTGCATACACGGCACTATTGGAGAAGGTCAGTGTGCCAGCTACCTGCAGAGGCTCTTCATAGGAGCGCACATGCAATGAGCCACCATCGATAGCCAAGTTGCCATCAGTATCTACGCCGCGAGAGCGGGAGTCAAGTGCATCGTGCTTATGGGTAGCACCCGAAGCCACCACAGTGACAGTACTATTCTTCAGTGCCACATTGCCCACATTGTTGATTCCCTTGCCGCCTGTGCCTGTGCTCTTGGCGCCAACAGTCATATTCTCTATGGTGAGCACACCCTTGCTACGAAGTGCTGCTGCAGAAGAGAGTTCCTGCACATCGGCCTCATAAAGGGCATTGCCTTCGGTGATAGCGGTGAGTTTGCCACCAGCGAGCGTCATATTCCCCTCACTCATGACTGCCTTGGCACCAGCGCCCTTGGCTGTAGCTTGCAAAACGCCGCCTGTCATACCAAGCGTCGACATGGCGCGTACGGCATGGCCTTTATCGCCAGTAGTAGTCACCTTGATGAGTCCGCCCTTAATATCTATATAAGGTGTAATGAGCGGGTCGATATTGCCGGCATCGTCACCTTCGTAAGAGGCTGTGATACCCTCATCGACCGCAGAGACGGTAAGTTTGCCGCCACCAATCTCGATATATCCCTTACCAATATCAAGGCCGTCTTGCTGTGCTGTAACATTGACTACGCCACCATACATGATGAAGCGGTCGTTGGTATTGATACCATCGCGCACAGAATTGACCGTAACATTACCGCTACGCACACGCACATAGTCGTCGCTCACGATGCCGTGGCCTCCTATACTCTGTACGTCGAGCGAGCCTTTACCGCTGAACACGAGCTGGCCTTCGCTGAAGAAAGTGCCCTTCTGGTCCTCACCCGTAGTCATGGTGTAGGTGACGCCATCTTTCAGTGTGTTGGTAGTGCCATCGGCAAGTTCTACCATAATAGTCTTTCCCGACTGGATATTGACAGCAGCTCCCGTAGGATTGGTGATATTGATGCCCTCCATCTTCACCTGTGTCTTATAGTCGGAATAGAGTTTGAACGAGCCGTTCGTAGTGGTACCCTTCAACGTATAGGCGATATTCTTCTTGGTAGAAGATACTACCACGTGAGCACCCGTCACTCTCGACATCACGCCGCTCACCGTACCGCTTACCGTGGCCTTGTCGCCATCATAAGTAATCGTGACACGGTTTGTCGGAGTATAGTTCTCTATAAAATCTCCATAGCCACCGTCAGCAGCATCGGTAATGACCTTTTCCGCGACCTCGGTGTAGGAGGTGTCGTCGGTAGGGTCGATGGCTACGTCGACATAGGCACCGTCGTAGCTGTATTGGTTTTCGTAAGACCAAGGAACGGAAAATTCTATGGCTTCAATGCCATCAACGGCATAGCTCACAGAAAACTTCTCACCCAGCGATCCATACGCTTCGCCATCATTGACAATATACAACACTGTCCCCTCTTCATTGAAAAACATCTCTGTTCCAATACCAGGGAACTTTGCAGATGTACCATCTTTACATATCACACAGAAATCAGCAGGATCCGCAAGATCTGCCCATGACATTAATGTTGTCAACAAGGCACAAGAAAGAAATATCAATCGCTTCATTGCTTCACAAATTTAAGGGTTTCACTTCCAACAACTACCATGTATATACCTGCGGGCAGATGTGCTACACTTATAGTAGATGACGCTATCGTCTGTAGGTGCGACAGTACACGACTTCCATTGACATGATACACAACAACAGAAGTCCCAACTGGAGAATTTACAGACAGTTCTTCACAATCGGAAGAGTAGGACACAACTTTATTTTTTTGTATTTTATCCACTGAACCTGTTATATAAAAGAATAGCTTCTCTACATCCTTTATATTAAAAGTTCCTAAAACATTTCCATCGTAATGGAAAAGCATCTGTCCGTTAGAGAAAGTTATTTTTGCATTGTCGTAAGGATAATGCCAATACTCTGTCGTCTTATCCGCCGTAACCACAGCAATCTGCTGCGCTCTCACCTGCACCACTCCCAAAAGCAGCAATGCAAGAATCAAATAAAGATTTCTTTTCATAATTCTCGTATCTTATGATTAGAGTTCGATAGATGCACCTACGCCCAAAATATGACCGCTGATGTCATCCACATCGTTATAGTCCTGATAACGATAGAACAGCGTCAGCTTGGCATCCTTAGTCACCTTATAATCGGTACCAACAGTGTAGCGTATCTTGTCAAACTTCATCGCATCGTCCAATTGATTGTATACCTCCACCTCTGCATAAGGTTCAAACTTCGACTTCTTGATATCGTAGCTTACCGACAATCTGGAGCGTAGCTTATGGTCGTCCTTGGCCAATTTGTCATCAATCAGCAGTTCGGGCACATCGTCCCACATATCAAAAGCGGGGTGGTAACCATACCGTTCACGTTCACACTGTGCGGCCATTCTATGGGTAAACTGATAGCGTTCGCGGAGCGAGAACTTGACGCGACCCCACTTCACGGAACCGGTCAGCGATGCTGTGGCGCGATGGCGGGTATACCAATAAGGTGCATCCACATTCTTGTGCTTAGGCACGGTGGGGTCCTCATCGCGATACTTTATCTCGGTCTCTGCAGGATTGTGCATCGACATGATAACATAGCCTATATCAGCCTTAAGGAAGGGAACTTTCTTGTTCTTGTACGACAAGTTGAGTCCGGCTGTAAAACGCTCTACCTCTGAGGAGTTTTGATGAGTACGATACTCACCCTCCATTGAGAGTTCAAACTGTTTGTTCAGCTTGGTAGACAATTCCAAACTCTCCCACACACCAAAGTCGCTCTGCGCCCAAGCGGTGCTTGAAGCTAACAATAGGCATCCAATGCCTAAGATTCTATTTCTGATATTCATAGTCATTTCTTGTTTTTTCGTAGCAAAGATAGGTTTCAATTCTGAAAAGAAGTTGAAAAAACTACATATATGTATTATTTTTTGTTCATATATGTAATAAATTTAGTACACATATGTACTTTTTCTCGTACACATATGTACTTTTTCTCGTACATATATGTACCGTTATAGATTATCCCATCTTGGGCAGGCGGCCCACGTTGTCGACGCTATTGATTTCGTTTGACAATGGCTCGTAATACACCTTCACCATGGCAGTATCCTTAGAGAAGTCAATAGCGCCCACCTCTACACGCAAGATATTCAGCCCGGTACGTTTCTTGAGGTCTTCTATCAATTCTTCCTCGTGCTCGGGGGTGATGAGATGGATGTTATCATACAGCACCAACTTGCTAGCCACATGCTTCACGTAACGGTTGCTCTCACATATCCATATAGAGAGGATAAAGAGCAGGTTAGTAGCCAACAACTCCACATAGCTGATACTGGTAGCCAGGCCATTGATAGCGCTCACGGCGATAATCAAGAAGAGGTAAGTCATCTCACGGATGGGCACCGACTCGGTACGGTAGCGGATGATACCAAAGATGGCAAACAGACCGAGGGCGAAGCCAATCTTCAACTTCACACCACCCATCAGGAAGATGAGCAGGAACACGCTGATAGAAATCAGGATGAAGGTGAAGAAATAGTCGCGGCGCTTGCTCTTTGGGTAGTAGAATACACGCACGATGAGCGCGATAACTGCCGTGTTGAGCACAAAACGGATAAGCAACTCGGTCAAAGCGCCCCAGTCGGCCCACATGGAGGTCATCAGCGCATCAGCCAATGGTTGCACATCCATATCCATCTCTTCGGCTGCCATGGCAAGGGCGTTGGTCCCTCCGGCAATAAGGTTCAAAAGGTTTCCCATAATACTGTTAATGATTATTTAAAAGTTTTTTAATTCGTACAAATCTCGGTTTGAAATTGCCCTGCTTAAGTGTAGGCTTGGTCAGTGCCGACCCTATGCAGTATTTGCTGAATCCCGAGGGCTTGATGCGCAACTCGCGCAACATGCTCTTTACAGGCGAGTACACATTGCCGTCTCGTTTGAGCTCGATGATGACCAATCGGTCAAAGGTATCTTTAATATCGGTTTCCCAATGGTGGAACTTTACATGGCAGTCGATGGTAAGGCGCTCGGTCTTGGCCATATTGACCAACGTGATACGCTCAAAGTGATTCTCCACTTTGGGCACGAGGTCATCGAGCAAATAGTTGGCATGCTTGGCCAGTAGGGTGTCGCCCCCATCTTCGCGCAGCGAATGTATGCTGCCCACGGTCATACGTTTTTTCTTGGTACGACCGTGGTTATTCTTGTTTTTCACTTCGAGGAAGGTATCGCCCGAATCCATATAGGTGCGCACTCTCACCTTCTGCCTCACGAGGCGTCCATTATGGTGCATCACATACATTTCCTCATCGGGAGTGTCCAGATAGATAGTATGGTAACGGTTGTAACGCTTGCCCTCTATCTGCTGCACCATATACTTGCCTTGCGCCATCACAAGCAATTGCTCAAGCTGACTAATCGTAGCAAGATACTTCTTGTCGATACGGTTCATCAGCTTTATATCCTTCATCTCGGAGAGTGAGATGGGCGGCAGCTTGTCGAGCAGTTGTAATATCTGTTGTTCCATAGTATATAGCCGTACGATACGAATTTGTGCAAATATAGTAACTTATCCCAAACTCTGAAACAAAAAGTCGAAAAAAACAAGAATTTTGCCCTCAATTACTTATATATAGCAAAAAACTGTTGCAAAAAAAGAAAAAACCGACTACCTTTGGCTACGTTATTTGAGTTCATGAGTTTTTGAGTTTATAAGTTAACCTTAACAATATGACTTAAAAGCCAAGGACCAAGACAACGTTCGTATATACAAACTTAAAAACTAATAAACTTAAAAACTAAAATATTATGCAGGAATATTTGAACGAAGCACAAGAGATGATGGAGATGGCCATCCTCCACGTTGAAGACGAGCTCGCCCGCATCCGTGCCGGCAAAGCCAACACTCGTATCCTAGATGGTATCCGTGTAGACTCTTACGGTACTATGGTACCCTTGACAGGTGTAGCCTCTATCACTACCCCCGATGCGCGCACCATCGCCATCAAGCCTTGGGACAAGAACATGTTCCGCGTCATCGAGAAAGCCATCATCGACTCTCCCGTAGGCATCACCCCCGAGAACAACGGTGAAATCATACGCCTTGGCATACCTCCCCTCACCGAGGAACGCCGTAAGCAACTCGCCAAGCAATGTAAGGAGGTAGCCGAGAATGCCAAGATAAGCATCCGCAATGCCCGTCGCGACTGCATCGATGCACTGAAGAAGGCCGTTAAGGGCGGCATGCCCGAGGATGTTCAGAAGGACGGTGAAGAAAAGCTCCAGAAGCTGCACGACAAGTACATCAAGAAGGTGGACGAACTCTATGCAGACAAGGAGAAGGAGATCATGACCGTATAAAACGAATTGAAAATTGAGAATTGAAAATTGAGAATTATTTCTTTAATTGCAGCCTGCATCCAAAGGACAGCTTTGCAGCGTAGCCAATTTTCAATTTTCAATTTTTAATTTTCAATTTCATCATGCTTGGACTCGTAATCAAGAACACCGGAAGCCAATACATCGTGAAGACCGATGAGGGAAGCCTCGTCGACTGCCGTATCAAAGGCAACTTCCGACTCAAGGGCATCCGCAGCACCAATCCTGTGGCCGTCGGCGATCGGGTGACCATTACCTCACCCGTCGACGGCACATCTTATATTACCGACATCCAAGAACGACGCAACTACATCATACGTCGTGCCTCGAACCTCTCGAAGCAGTCACACATCCTTGCCGCCAATGTCGACATGTGCCTGCTCATCGTCACCATCAACTACCCCGAGACCTCTACCGTCTTCATCGACCGCTTCCTCGCCACTGCCGAGGCCTACCGCATCCCCGTACATATCGTGTTCAACAAGGTGGACCGCTACAATGAAGACGAACGCCGCTATCTCGATGCCATCGTACACCTTTATAATACGATTGGCTACGAGTGCTCCTGCGTTTCGGCTCTCAATGGCGACGGACTCGACAAGGTGCGTGCCTCTCTCACAGGCAAGACCACCCTACTCTCCGGCAACTCCGGTGTAGGCAAGAGCACCCTCATCAATGCCCTGCTCCCCGACCTCCATCTGCGCACAGCAGAAATCTCCGAGTATCACAACAAGGGCATGCACACCACCACCTTCTCTGAGATGTTCCCCTTCGGCGATGGAGGTTGGCTCATCGACACCCCCGGTGTCAAGGGCTTCGGCACCTTCGATATGGAGGAGGAGGAGATCAGCCATTACTTCCGCGAGATATTTGCCGAGTCGGCCCACTGCCGCTATGGCAACTGCACCCACACCCACGAGCCACACTGCGCTGTGCGCCAAGCCGTAGAGGAATGCCGCATCAGCCAGTCACGCTATGCCTCCTACCTCAGCATGCTCGACGACAAGGAGGAAGGCAAATACCGCGAAAAATTTTAGCTTTTTCCTTTCTACTTAAAGAGTTTCTTCCGTTATACATCCGCTTCTGCCTGTCGACAGAAGACAATCCACCATCACCATATATTTACGCTTACCTGGAATACTTGCGAGGATACCCTATCAGGATGCCCAACAAAGCTATAGCGCCAAGGGCAAACGGATAATAAAGATAACCGATGATAGAGAATGGAGTGATAGAAGCGAGACCCGCTGCCATGAGCAGCTGGGCACCATATGGAATGAGTCCCTGGGCAAAACAACTGAAGGTGTCGAGTA
This sequence comes from Bacteroidaceae bacterium, assembly GCA_017622495.1. Taxonomy (GTDB): domain Bacteria; phylum Bacteroidota; class Bacteroidia; order Bacteroidales; family Bacteroidaceae; genus UBA1189. The sequence goes on from JAGAQY010000034.1 coordinate 10,932, forward strand.
GCGAGGCGCTCATGCGGCGGTCCACTCCATAGCGGTCGGCAATATCACGTGCCACGGGACCCACAGTGATGAGGGCAATGGTGTTATTAGCAGTACAGAGGTCGGCCAGAACCACGAGCATGGCAATGGTGAGCTTTGCACCACGTTTGCCGCTAATACGACGAGTAAGGATACGGATGAGATAGTCGATACCGCCATTGTGGCGTATAAGAGCAAGCATGCCGCCCGCCAGCAGGGTAACAATGATGAGTTCACTCATACCCATAACACCCTCACCCATGGCAGCCATCCAGCCCATAAAATCGAAACTTCCACTGAATATGCCTATACCACCTGCCAGCACTATACCGATGAGGAGCACGGCAAGTACATCGAGTCCGATGATAGCCAATACGAGCACAGCCACGTAGGGTACCACCTTGTACCATTGGGGCATAGGAACATGAGCTGGAGCCTCTACCCCACTGCCGATGATGATGTAGAGCACGAGCACGATGAGTGCGGCAGGAAGGGCGAAGTAGATATTGGCCTTAAACTTGTCGCTCATGCGGCACTGCTGGGTTTGCGTAGCCACGATGGTAGTGTCGGAAATGAAAGAAAGATTGTCACCAAAAAATGAGCCCCCCACCACAAGGGCCACAATGAAGGGAAGTGACGCACCCGTCTGCTCTGCAATACCCACGGCCACGGGAGTGAGGGCAACCACAGTGCCTACTGAAGTGCCTATGGAGAGGGAGATGAAACAGGCTGCAATAAACAGTCCGGGTAACAGCATGCTATCGGGAAGGAGCCGCAGAGTAAGATTTACCGTAGCATCGATAGCGCCCATAGCATCGGCAGTCTTGGCAAAGGCTCCCGCCAGGACAAAAATCCACACCATGAGCATGATATTCTCATCGCCCGCTCCACGGGAGAAGATAGCCACACGCTCCTTCAGGCCCAGTTTAGGAGTGACGCACACGGCATAGGCCGAAGCAGCAAGGAAAGCTACCGTAAGAGGGACCTTATAAAAATCGCCGGCAAGCAGCGAACCGACAAGGTACACTGCCATGAATACGAGCATGGGAGAGAGAGCTTTCATGAATAGAAAATTAAAGATTAAAAATTAAGAACCCTAGAAATGACCTTCCTATTTTTCAGTCTCAACCTTCAACTTGAATATGATTTTCGCACGACATGCTACCTCGTCATTGTCTTTACGAATCTCCACATCGTACTCGTGACCATCATCCTTCTTGTCCATATATACGGAGAGGTTCTCACGGTAGAAGCACTCGGCACTGTAGCTCACCTCCACACGATGGATGGTATGGCTACGGAAGATTTCGAGGGGAAGCTCGTTGAGTATATGCTCTATGTACTTGACACTATTGAGATGGCCGTTGTAGTCAATATCACAATAAAGTGGCATGAATGCACCTACGGGGTCTGTGGCGGTGACACGAGCACGGCTTGCACCTTTGATTGGGCAGGGCTCATCACAGCTATATGCAGCGAGCTCGCCACCATAGAGTGTGGTGAGGTCCGAAGGTTGACGAGTAGCCACATCGATGAGCGCCCATGTGGAGCGAGCATGACCGATGACACGCTCATCACTGCTCAGCACACGAAAGTTACGCGAAGTGAACAGACGGTTCACTCCCTCCACCCATGTCTCTACATAGTAGGTGTCGCCCTCGTTGGGATACTCTTCAATTTCAATGACAAGACGCGAGAGCACCCATGTCTTGCCATCGGCTGCAAGTCGCTCCTTGCCAAAGCCGCGTTCGTTGGCATGGTTACCTGCCGTAATCAACATCTTGTTTGCCAAAAAGCCGAACGAGAGGCCGCCGGTATAATCTACCTGGAAGGTTTCCACCTCAAAAGGGTATCTACCAATAAATGATTTCATAGTGTTTAGCTATTTTATTTAGGGCACAAAAGTACAACATTTATTCGATTTATCAGCCATTGGTATGCTATATTCGTCCCTTTTTACTATCTTTACGGCTTAAAGGAAAAGATTTCATGAATACACTACACTTTAACGACGCACAGAAGCTGACACGCCCCACGGCCTTCAGCACCATGATAAAGCCTGTGGGTTCGTTGTGCAATCTCGACTGTGACTACTGCTATTACTTAGGCAAGGCCAACCTCTACGGAGGACAACAACCGAAAATGAACGAAGAGTTACTGGAGCGATACATCAGCCAATACATAGAGGCTGTGCAGGTGCCTGTGGTGACCTTCTGCTGGCATGGTGGAGAGCCTCTGTTGGCGGGGCTCGACTTCTACGAGAAGGCGGTGACACTACAGAACAAGTACAAAGGCAACAAACAGATAGAGAACTCACTACAAACTAATGGATTGCTGATAACGCCCGATTGGTGCGACTTCTTCCGTCGCAACAACTTCCTCATAGGCATATCGCTTGACGGCCCCAAAGATATACACGATGCCTACCGCCACGACCGCGGTGGGCACCCCACCTTCGACCGCGTGATGAGAGCTGTAGAAATGATGGCTGTCAATGGGGTGGAGTACAATACGCTGAGCACCATCAATAACCGCTGTGCGGGACGTGGCCGCGAGGTGTATGAATTCATGCGCTCGGTGAGCAGATATATGCAGTTCTTGCCCGTAGTGGAGAATACTCTCTCGATGGAAAGCTCAGATAAAGTCTGTCGACCCGCCATTGTACCTCCCGGCACACCAGGGGCTATGCTGGCGCCCTGGAGCATCACGCCCAAGGCATTCGGCAAATTTATGTGCGATATTTTCGACGAATGGGTCGTGCTGGATGTAGGCGAACGCTTCGTACAATTGTTCGACATCACTCTGGCGCAGTGGTGCGGCGTGCAGCCCTCGCTATGCTCATTCTGCCCTACATGTGGCGACGGGCTGGTGGTGGAGCACAATGGCGACGTGTATATGTGCGACCACTTCGTATATCCCGAATACCGCCTCGGCAACATCGGTGAGGAGCACCTGCGCGACCTGCAGCGCAAGCCTGAGCTCTTCCGTTTCGGTGTGGAGAAGCGCAATGCATTGCCCTCTGACTGCCGCCGATGCGAATACCTCTTTGCCTGCCGGGGCGAATGTCCCAAGCACCGCTTTGCCACCACACGCCGTGGCGAGAAGGGACTCAACACGCTATGCGAGGGTTATAAGCACTTTTTTGCCTACACTGCACCTTATATGGAGCGTATGAGGGAACTGCTCGCACAGGGTAAAGAGGCATCGCATATCATGCCTTGGGCACGACAGAAGCGAGGATTTGCAGGCTGATTTGCAAAGAGAAGATTCCAAAAGACATCGTTACACCAGCACCACGACAACGACCAAGTACAATCGCCATATTTTTCATCAAAAAATTCAATAAAAAGCATACACCATATCCATATCTTTTCCTAATTTTGGGAAATAGAAATCACAACCTTAAAAAACTATACATTATGAAAAGTAAGTACACATTGCCCAAAGACGGTGGACTCATCACCGCAGGTGTTCCCCGCGACATCTATTGCCGCTACGAGAAAGTACCCACAGAGATTTTCGAAACAGAATATGCAGGTGTGCAGCACGTGGCCGACCAAATCATTAGTGCCATCAATTCACACAACGGTGCTGAACCCTTCTTGCTGGGCCTCACCACAGGCAAAACTCCACTCGGCCTCTATCGCGAATTGGTAGAACGTCACAAAGCTGGTAAGGTAAGTTTCAAGAACGTGGCCGTAGTGAGTCTCGATGAGTTCTACCCCATCGCTCCCGAGCATAAGCAGAGTCGCAACTATCGCATACACGAGGAATTCCTCAATCATATCGACATTGACAAGAGCAATGTACATATTCCCGATGCTACCGTACCCGTAAGCGAGATTTCAGACTACTGCAAGAAGTACGACGAGATTGCCAGCAAGGTAGACTTCATGATCATCGGCATGGGTGAGCAGGGACAGCTCGGCTTCAACGAGCCCGGTTCATACGAAAAATCACGTACACGCCTCGTGCAGCTTAGTCTCAACTCACGCAAGGTGCAGTCAAAGTTCTTCTCACAAGAGAAGGAAGTACCCACCATGGCCATCACCATGGGCATAGGCACCATACTCAAAGCCAAGAAGATCGTACTCATGGCTTGGGGCGAGAACAAGGCAGAGGCTATACAGAGAGTTGTTGAGGGCGAAGACACCGAGATGATTCCCGCTAGCCTGCTGCAGTCGCACCCCGACATTGAGGTGGTAATTGACGAGATTGCCGGTGAGAAACTCACCCGAGTACAAGCCCCCTGGGTAGTAGGTTCTTGCGAATGGACCAAGAAACTGGTACGCAAGGCTGTCATCTGGCTTTGCAACAAAGTAGAGAAGCCTATCCTCAAGCTCACCTACCAGGATTATATGAAGAACTCACTATCAGAGATGCTCGATAGTCTGGGCAAGACCTATGACAAGGTAAACATCGAGGTCTTCAACGACCTGCAACACACCATCTCTGGATGGCCCGGTGGCAAGCCCAATGCCGACGACTCCACACGTCCCGTACCCTCTACCCCCTTCCCCAAGCGCGTGCTCATCTTCTCTCCGCACCCCGATGACGATGTCATCTCAATGGGTGGTACCTTCATCCGCCTCGTAGAACAGGGTCACGATGTACACGTAGCCTATGAGACTTCCGGTAACGTAGCCGTATATGACGACGTGGTAGTGCAACATATGGACACTGCACGCGAGATTGGCTTTGCCGACCGCTACGATGAGGTGCGCCAAATCATTGCCAACAAGGTAGAGGGCGAACCCGAGCCCCGTGCACTGCTCAACCTCAAGGGAGCCATCCGCCGTGCCGAAGCCAAGGCTGCCGTGCGCTCATTCGGGCTCAACGACGAGACCAACGCACACTTCCTCAACCTCCCGTTCTATGAGACTGGTGGTATCAAGAAGGGCGAACTCGGCGAAGCTGACATCGAGATTGTGGTGAAGCTGCTCCGCGAGATAAAGCCTCATCAGATCTATGCTGCAGGTGACCTCACCGACCCCCACGGCACACACCGCGTATGTATAGAGGCTGTGCTCGGTGCTTGGGAAATTGTGCAGAACGATGATTGGGCCAAGGAGTGCCACATATGGCTCTATCGTGGTGCATGGCAGGAGTGGGACCTCGGCATGGTAGACATGGCCGTGCCCCTCAGTCCCGACGAGCTCATCAAGAAGCGTCACGCCATCTTCCGCCACCTCTCACAGAAGGACATCGTTCCCTTCCCCGGTGAAGACCACCGCGAGTTCTGGCAGCGTGCCGAAGACCGTACACAAAACACCGCACGCCAATACGACAAGCTGGGCATGGCCGAGTATCAGGCTATTGAGGTGTTTGTGCGTATGAAGTAACAGATATACATCTATAACCATTGGTTCCAACCATCACCCCAAACTTGGTTGGAACCATTTTTTTAGAATAATAATGAACACACTGAAAGCCGCTCTCTTCGACCTCGACGGGGTCATCATCGACACCGAGAGTCAGTACTCTCTCTTTTGGGGTAGCATAGGCCGCCAATACCGCCCCGACGTGCCCGACTTTGCCGAACGCATCAAGGGTACTACCCTCGAGAGCATCTACAGCAATTGGTTTACCCACCTCGAAGACCAACTACCGGAGATAACACGCCAGCTCGACGAGTTTGAGCAACAGATGCAGTACACTTACATCGAGGGCGTATGCTCCTTCATCAAGAGCTTGCGCGAGGTCGGCATCAAGACAGCCATCGTCACCGCCAGCAATGAGGCGAAGATGCGTAGCGTGTTGCGCGTACACCCCGAGCTCCCTACCCTCTTCGACCGCATACTCACCTCGAAGGACTATGCCGCAGGCAAGCCCGCCCCCGACTGCTATATCGAGGGAGCCAAAGCCTTCGGTGCCCGCCCCGAAGAGTGCGTGGTGTTTGAGGACAGCATCAATGGCTTGCGTGCCGGGCGCGACTCAGGAGCCTTCGTCGTGGCACTCACCACCACCAACCCCTACGAGGCCGTAGCACCACTGGCCGACATCGTCATCGAGAATTTCAAAGGAATGACTCTTGATGAATTAAAGGCCAAAGGTTAAGGATTATGGGATTGACCTTAGTGACTTTAGCAACCTTAATCACCCCTACCAGCATTAAACTCTAAACACCAAATAAAATGTCCAACCAACGTATCAGCGCCATAGACTCACTGCGCGGCTTCGCCGTCATGGGCATCATGCTGCTCCACAACATCGAGCACTTCAACTACTACTCATTCCCCAAGACTGAACTTCCCTGGCTGCGCTCGCTCGACAGCAACATTTGGGATATGATGTTCTTCACCTTCTCAGGCAAGGCCTATGCCATCTTTGCCCTGCTCTTCGGCTTCACCTTCTATCTACAGAGCCACCATGCCGAGCAGCGCGGTGAAGACTTCAAGTACCGCTACATGTGGCGCTTGGTGCTGCTCCTTGGCTTCGGTTTCATCAACTCGCTCTTCTTCCCCGGCGAGATACTGGTGCTCTACGCCATCCTCGGCTTTGCCCTCGTGCCCATACGCCATTGGAGCAACAAGGCCCTGCTGTGGACCGCCGTGATACTGATGCTGCAACCCGTAGAGTGGGCAAAGGTGATCTATGCCGCCATCTGCCCCGAAGCCAATCCACAGCAGATGATATTCTCCTTGGGCGATGTATACCCCCAGTTGGGTGGCACCTCACTGTGGGAGATGATGAAGGTCAACTTCGTCACCGGACAGCTCGCCAGTCTCAACTGGGCGTGGTGCTATGGTCGCGTATTCCAGACCACCTCACTCTTCATCTTCGGTCTGCTGATAGGCCGCATGGGACTGTTCCGCACCTCTACGGAGGAGGAGCTCTCACGTAGCCGCACCCTATGGACCAAGGTGCTCTGCTACTCCGCCCCACTGGCACTCATCCTCTACTACGGCAAGCGTTTCCTCTTTGCCCAGATCGACAATCCTTTCATGAAGGCCTCCATCACCACCATTTTCAATTCGTGGTATAACCTCTTCTTCATGCTCAGCATCGTGGGTATATTCCTATTATTATATTGGACACGCCCCACAGGTTTGCAGCGCTGGCTTGTGCCTTATGGGAAGATGAGCCTCACCAACTACGTCACCCAATCCATTATCGGCAGCTTCCTATACTTCGGCTACGGACTCGGTCTCCATGCCAAGTGCGGCACCACCGTGAGCATCTGCATCGGCATCGTATTCCTCATCCTGCAAGTATCATTTGCCCACTGGTGGATGGCTCGCCACAAGCGCGGCCCGCTGGAGAGCATCTGGCACAAGCTGACGTGGATAAAGTAAGACAAGGCAATAGTATAGGAGTTGACCATTGATACAAATACCCACTACGATGGTGTCATCCTGAGCCACGCGAAGGATCCCTCAGTGGACTCTGCCAACGACTTTGCGAGATGTTTCACTTCGTTCAACATGACACGATACGTTTTTAGACAACATCTATACCAAACAAAAAGAAGGAGTTGCTAGTGCAACTCCTTCTTTATTATCAGCAATCACCAATTACTTCATCGGGCAGGTGGGCTTCAGCTGCTTGAAGAAGTCGTTGCCCTTGTCGTCTACGAGGATGAATGCGGGGAAGTCCTCCACCTCAATCTTCCAGATGGCCTCCATGCCGAGCTCGGGATACTCTACGCACTCGATGCTCTTGATGTTGTTCTGCGCCAGGATAGCGGCAGGACCACCGATAGAGCCGAGGTAGAATCCGCCATGCTTCTTGCATGCATCGGTGACGCACTGTGCGCGGTTGCCCTTGGCCAGCATGATCATGCTGCCGCCGTGGCTCTGGAAGAGGTCCACATAGGGGTCCATACGTCCGGCTGTGGTGGGGCCCATCGAGCCACAAGCCATGCCGGCAGGTGTCTTGGCGGGACCAGCGTAGTAGATGGGATGGTCCTTGATATACTGGGGCAGGTCTTCGCCACGGTCGAGGCGCTCCTTCAGCTTGGCATGCGCGATGTCGCGGCCCACGATGATGGTACCATTGAGCGAGAGGCGTGTAGCCACGGGATGCTTGGTAAGCTCAGCCAAGATCTCGGGCATGGGGCGGTTGAGGTCGATGCGCACTACATCACCCTCGCCGGCATTGCGCAATTCCTCAGGAATGAGGCTGCCTGGATTGTCGTCCATCTTCTCAATCCAGATACCGTCCTTATTGATCTTGCACTTGATGTTGCGGTCGGCCGAGCAGGATACGCCAAGGCCTACGGGACAAGAGGCACCGTGACGGGGCAGTCGGATGATGCGCACGTCGTGTGCCATGTACTTACCGCCAAACTGTGCACCGAGGCCGATGCGATAGGCCTCTTCGAGCACCTTCTTCTCCAGCTCTACATCGCGGAAGGCACGACCCGTCTCATCGCCCGTGGTGGGCAGGTTGTCGTAGTAGTGTGTCGAGGCGAGCTTCACGGTGAGGAGGTTCTTCTCGGCCGATGTGCCACCGATAACGAAGGCGATATGGTAGGGCGGACAAGCGGCGGTGCCGAGTGTCTTCATCTTCTCCACCATAAAGGGCACCAGCGTGTCGGGGTTGAGCAGCGCCTTGGTCTCCTGGTAGAGGTAGGTCTTGTTAGCCGAGCCACCACCCTTGGTCACGCAGAGGAAGTGATACTCCATGCCCTCGGTAGCCTCGATATCGATCTGTGCGGGCAGGTTGCAGCGGGTGTTCACCTCGTTGTACATGTCGAGCGGAGCGTTCTGCGAGTAGCGCAGGTTCTCCTCGGTATAGGTCTTGTAAACGCCCAGTGAGAGAGCCTCCTCGTCGCAGAAGCCTGTCCATACCTGCTGGCCCTTCTCGCCATGGATGATGGCCGTACCCGTATCCTGGCACAAGGGGAGCTTGCCCTTGGCCGACACCTCGGCATTGCGCAGGAAGGTGAGGGCTACATACTTGTCGTTGTCGCTGGCCTCGGGGTCGCTCAGGATCTTCGCCACCTGCTCGTTGTGGGCACGGCGGAGGAGGAACGACACGTCGCGGAAGGCGGCGTTGGCCATAGCAGTTAAACCTTCGGGAGCAATCTTAAGCATAGGCTTGCCCTCGAACTCACCGACAGACACATAGTCTTTGGTCAACAGATAGTACTCGGTGTCATCCTTTCCTAACTGGAACATCGGTGCATACTTGAATTCCGGTGTGGTTGCCATAATTTTGAATTGTGAATTGTGGATTATGAAATTATTCTTCGTACGTCTGATACAGGAAGTCGTTGTAGGGGTATTTCTGCACGTGAAGCTCACGCACGCGGTTGTACATCATCGTCTTAAGGTTCTCTATGTTGTCACGTTCGCGGGCCGAGATGAAGATGCAGCTGTCGTGCATCTTGGCCATCCAGGTCTGCATGAGCTCGTCGAGCGACACGTTCTCCTTGGTCTTGGGTGTGAGGTCGTCGGCCTCCTTCGGGGTGAAGGTGTAGGCATCGGTCTTGTTGAAGACGATGATGAGGGGCTTCTCGCTGCATCCGAGGTCGGCCAAGGTCTTCTCCACCACTTTAATCTGGTCTTCGAAGTCGGGGTGCGAGATGTCCACCACGTGGAGCAGGAGGTCGGCCTCGCGCACCTCATCGAGGGTCGACTTGAAGGAGTCGACGAGGTCTGTCGGTAGCTTGCGGATGAAGCCTACGGTGTCGGAGAGCAGGAACGGCAGGTTCTCGATGATGACCTTGCGCACGGTGGTGTCGAGCGTGGCGAAGAGCTTGTTCTCGGCAAACACCTCGCTCTTGGCAAGGAGGTTCATGAGGGTCGACTTGCCCACGTTGGTGTAGCCCACGAGGGCCACGCGGATGAGGCGACCACGGTTCTTGCGCTGGGTGGCCTTCTGCTTGTCAATCTCGGCCAGCTGCTTCTTGAGCAGCGACATGCGGTTGAGGATGATACGGCGGTCCATCTCGAGCTGCGTCTCACCCGGGCCACGCAGACCTACCGAGCCCTTACCGCCACCGGCACCCGAGCCACCGCCCTGACGCTCGAGGTGAGTCCACAGGCGGGTGAGTCGGGGGAGCATATACTTATATTGCGCCAGCTCGACTTGGGTCTTGGCATTGGCCGTCTGGGCACGCATGGCAAAGATGTCGAGGATGAGCGACGTGCGGTCGAGGATCTTCACCTTCAGCTCGGCCTCGATGTTGCGGAGCTGCTTGGCCGAGAGCTCATCGTCGAAGATGACCATACCCACCTCGCGGCTCGGGGGGAGGTTGCCAAACTCGTCCTCCTCGGGCTCCTCGGCACAGAGCTCGATGTATTCGCGTATCTCCTGCAGCTTGCCCTTGCCCACATAGGTCACCGAGTTGGGCGAGTCGAGCTTCTGGGTGAAGCACTTCACCACCTCGGCACCCGCCGTCTCGGCCAGGAAGGCCAGCTCGTCGAGGTACTCCTGTGTCTTCTGCTCGTTCTGCGTCTGCGTGATGAGACCCACGAGGACGGCGCGTTCGGTCTGCGCCTCGGATATTACAAATTCTTTCATCTATCGCTTCGGCTTATTGGGTGATACCGGGGTATCCGTTGTCATCGGCTTCGGGGCTTCGCTCCAGTGTCTTCACAGTGACAATCTCTGTGCTCCCTTGCCCCTTCTCGTTCATGGCATACCCCTTGATATAGTATGTAGTGTTAGGCTTCAGCCCTGTGATGACACCATTGATGACACTGGCGGAATGGGTAGCCAATGCCTTCTCTGCTTTGCCATTGGCTACGCTGTTCTTTGAGGTGCCATAATAGAATCCGCAATCCTCCACACTGCCCTCAATCACGGTCGTATGGCAGTATATGGCATCTACGGTGACACTGTCGGCAATGGTGGCTGTAAGCACAGGCGGCACTTCGGTATCACACGAGGTAATAGTCAGCAGTATGGTAGTCAGAATGGGGAATAATATCTTTTTCATCTTGTCCTATCGCATTAACGTTTCACATAAACTTTAGTTTTCTCAATCATATAGACGCCTTCGCTGAGGTGTGTGATTTCGTTGATGCCCTTCTGGCCATCTATCGCACATACCTTGCGGCCCATCATGTCGTATATGGTGATTGTACGTTCCTCGGGCAGAGTGACATACACGATGCCGTTCTTGGAGGTAACGGTGTACTCATATACAATCTCCTCCGGCTCGCCCTGCATCTGTATGCGGAACATGGGAGCACCCTGTGCATTGGCAGAGGGCACGATGTAGGCAGAGAAGGGATTCACCTTGAATTTCTCGGGCACAAACACGCTACCGGCATTGTAAGCGTCAAACTTAGAGCCCACATTGAGTGCATTGATGCCGGCATCGGCGGCAAGGGCGTCATAGTTGGGTACAAATGTGAAGTCCTTACCCACAGTACCTACTAGATTGCCGGTAGCCTGTATAGTAGCATTAGCAGCCGCGAACGAAACCATGCCACTCAGCGAGTTAGCACCATACTCCGGATTGTTGGGCATGGCAATGATATAAGGTACATTGGCTTTTAATTCTGTAGCAGCGGCGAAAGCGCCACCCTCGTACTGTGCCAACCAGAAATGGTGGTTTGCAGCCTTGCCAAAGGGTGCGATATCACCCTTGGTGCTATGCACAAACTGCTGCACATCGAATGGCAGGGCGATAGTCTCCCATCCTGCCGAGCTCTCCAATCCCGTAGTCTGAGTGAACGAGCGCTGGTAGTTCACACACTTCGCGGTGAATGAACGGGGAGCATAGAAAGGATAGCTTGCCTCCAGCTCCAACGAGTCGGTCTGTCCATTCTCAATCAAAGCCATGCGTTTGGCACTGATTAGCGGATGCGCAAACTCGATATCGTCGTTCACATACACGAGAAGGTTGTGATAAGAGGTCTCGTCAAACATATCTGCCGTGATGGGCAAGTCAATATCCCATACAACAGCATTCAGTGAGATACATCCGTAGAACAGCTCCTTACCTACGCTCTTCAAGGCAGCACCACCCACTGTCACACTACGCAACTGTGTAGCATTGCTGAAGGCCCTGTCATCAATACCGCTAATAGCATAGGCAACAGAGTCATAGGTCACCTCATCGCCTATAGTGATATGGCCAACGTAGGAGTCGGCATCATTGCCATCGAAGCCTCCTGACACCTTAGCACGCGGAGTCACGGTAGACTCAATACGATAGGTAGCGCCATCGGTCTCAAACCAGTTGTCGAGCCTATAATAGGGAGATCGTCTGTACCCTTCCTTGCGAAGGATATAGTAGATGGTAGCCTTCTCTGTTGTGGCAAAAGGCCCATCATAGCGATGGCTATAAGCTGTAGGTGTGGTGCCGTCCAGCGTATAGAATATAGCTATGGTAGAGTCATTGGTGACGAAGTATACGCTATCGTTGTCTATCTTCTCTTCAACCTCAACTTCCAGTTGCTGTAGCATAGTATCTACAATCTCCACCTCTACCGTATTGGAGTAGCGCGAATACACGCTGTCTCTTGCACTGCGTACAGAGACGCGGTAGAGGCCGCCGTCAAGGTTCTCGAACCTGCAAGAATCCTCCTCCGTACGCTCGGCATAGATAACGGTGCTATAGTAGCGTTTCTCAGTAGTGCTCCGCTCATCGGCTGCAGCCTTAGGAGCGGTTTGCATAGCCTGCGCCATGCGTTTGCCGCAATCTTGAGGCATGCTTGTGGGGTATAGCTGGCGATACTGTGTTCTCTTGGGAGCTTCGCTACTTTCTTCTTCCTCTTCATCCTCACCAAGCAGTTCCTTGGAGCGGTCACCGGGAAGCACATAGATATAGTCAAGATCGACTCGTGTTGACTCCGTAGTGGGTGTCTTATCGTTGTCACGGGTATCCATATACAGGAATGAGCTGGTACCTATCGTATCCATCACCACGAAGTAGTGTAGCCACTCATGGTCGTCAACAGGGATGCCATAGCCAAACAGCCCATCGCCCCATGCGTCGTCACCTACAGCCATAATCATATAGGCATCCTTATCAGAAGCAGCACTCTTGCGCACACTAAAGATGACAGTAAAATGTGTAGAGTCACAACCTATTTTGGGAGTCATCAGGGCGCCACGCGCAGAAGAAGACCCCATGCGAATGGCCTCATCAAGTCCGAAGACATTCTGTCCCATCCATCCCTTTTGGTTGGTATAACTATCGAGCGACATGCCTATATCGGAGTTGCCCTGCTTCACCTTGTCGAAATCTTCGTCGAGCATGTAGGGATTCTCCTCAAGCAGTTCGAGCTGCACCTCATACTCCTTGATTCCCGGAATCTCATCCCATGTAATAGAGAAAGCATTCTCGGTAATATCAGTAGCCTCGTTCAATGTAGGCACGGGCAGAGCGCCCTTCATGAACGAGAATGTCACCACTCCGTTGTTCATGGAGATGTCGGTTATATCCTTACCCATATATTCATCAGCATATACCTTCGCAGCAGGCTTGGATGTGGCCGTCAGCTCAGTATTGCCCGATGTGCCCGGATAGGTATCGCCTGAGAGTGAATTCTTGTCGAGTTTATTGTCTGCAGGAATAATGGTCATGCGCTGATGCGACATTTCGTTGTTCACAGCATTGGCTTTCCATGCCATCTCCTGATAGTCTACATGAATCACCAGCATTCCTTCGGCAGGAGCAAAAGTATCCCACTTGCTTTTCTTGTGATTCTCTACAATATAATATTCATCTGCATTGGCATCATTGATAATCTTGTATGCCGTACCGCCTTCGCTCATGGGAGTGAGTGTAACGTCGGTTGGGACATCCAATACGACCAGATCCTTCCATCCGAGGAAGTCCTTCTCATAGCCCGTATATCCACAGGGAGTATGTCCGTTGTTGTTGTAGCAGCCATAGTCCATCAGGCTCCAGCTGTTCATGCCGAATCCGTTGGAGTCATCCGTAGGATAGAAGTCGGGCAAGCCGAGGCAGTGAGAGAACTCATGGCAGAAGGTTCCTATGCCGTCCAATGACTTATGCGTACTTTCGTCCCACCCGTCAAGCTCGTTATTACAGGCGTACTTGCTGATCTTCACACCATCTATCGACAGTTCGTTAGCCAGCTGCCACTGGTGCGGCCAAATGGTATTCTCCAGTTCGGCTGCATTTGAGGCCTCGCCATAACCGGCATAGATAACATATACGATATCGACATAACCGTCACCGTTGTTGTCAAACTTGGCAAAATCGGTCATCGAGTTGGCCTGTCGGCATGCATCTTCCACCATCTTGCGGGCATTCTTATCGTTGCCTTCCTCATCGTTGCCACCATAGTACTCCATATTATTACTCAGAGTGACAGGCCCAATGATCTCAAACTTAGGCATGAACTTACCCTCCGACTGGTCTTCGAAGTACTCCTTCACACTGCCATAGCCTCCCTCGTCTTTATAGTCGTCACCATTGATATGGCCTTCAAAGGCGGCTTTGGGGTCAGATGACACAAATTTCACATCGGAATATTGCACCAGAAGCACGGGAACGTGAACATCGCCCTGCGCCGGCACCTCTGCCACTTTCTGCGGTGAACGGGCTGCACGCACACGCTGTGCCGTGCTCTCACGCTGCATAGCTACACCATACAATTCATTTACGCTGGGGAGTGCCTTTACAAACTCCATTTCCTCCTGTCCACGGCTTTCCCGAGCATGAGCCAGGCGCTTGCTTGCCACGATTTTGCCATCGGCAATATCGGCATAGTAGTATCCCTTACCGTTGGTCTTCACCACCACACCATCTTCTGTCATCAGGTAGTGAAAATGTTCGTCACCTCGCTGGGTCAGTGTCAGCACTGTGCCATCAGGTTGCTTCACCTCGATAGTGATGCGCTTGGCAGGTACGGCCCACATCGTAAGCGTACACACACACAGCATCACTGCAAAAAACAATCTTTTCATATACAATCTACAATATTCCTAAATTTATATAAGGTGCAAATATACGAATAATTCATTGAATAGTAAGAATCCAGACCTCTTTTATCAAAAAAAAGAAGTACATTTGCAAAAAATATGAATACTAAGATGAAAGCAAATAAGATTCTATTCTTCGCCATCTTCCTTATGGCGAGCATGGCTGCCAAAGCCCAACTCCCTTCAGTACAGCTCAAGACTTTGGAGGGAAAGACAATCAACACGGCCAAACTGAGCAATGACGGCAAACCTTTTATCATCAGTTTCTTTGCCACTTGGTGCAAGCCTTGCAACCGTGAGCTCAGCGCCATCCACGAGGTATATCCCGACTGGCAGGACGAGACAGGCGTAAAGGTTATCATCGTGTCGATAGACCAGGCACAGAACATCAACAAGGTAAAGCCCTTGGTCGATGGCAACGGTTGGGAATATGAGGTGCTGCTCGACCCCAACAGCGACTTCCGTCGCGCTTTGGGCGTACAGACCATACCACACGTACTGGTCGTTGATGGTAAAGGAAAGATTGTAGATTCGCGCAGCGGATACACCGATGGCTCGGAGGAGCATCTCATCGAGAAGGTGCGTGAGTTGGTGAAAAAGAAGTAATTTGTTTTGGTAGATAAATGTGAATGTATTAGGAGATAAAGGAAGATAAATGGAGATAAATGCCAATAGTTTTTACGCGCATAAGAACATTCGGCCTTTATCTACCAAGGAGCAAAGCGACTATCTCCCTTTAACTCCATTAACTCCACAAAACACAATGAAATATGGTAAACTACTGACAGTCCTCGCTTTGGCAGGACTGTTGCCGTTGTGTACGGCGGCACAAGACCTTGGCGACGAGTCGCAGAAGGTGACTCTGCATGGTAGCATACAGAGCGACATCCTCGTGCCACAGGAGGATGAGAGTATAGGCACAGGCAGTTACGACAATTGGGCACTGACCAACACGTATGCCGACCTCTATATGATGAGCAGGTATGTAGATGCAGGAGCAAGACTCGAGTTCACCCAATTCCCGCTCCCCGGCTTCGAGCCCGAGTTTCAGGGTTGGGGCGTTCCACATATATATATAAAAGGAAAGCTGCAAGGAGCCGAACTCACCGTGGGCGACATGTACGACCAGTTTGGCAGTGGCCTCATCTTCCGCACCTACGAAGAGCGCAGCCTGGGTATCGACAATGCACTACGCGGTGCCCGCCTTAACCTCACAGCCATCCCCGGAGTGCAGTGGAAGGTGCTCGGTGGTGTGCAGCGCACCTACTGGAACTGGAACCGCAAGGCTTGGGTAGCAGGCACCGATGCAGAGATGAACATCGACCATTACAGCACAGCCATGCAGGAGCGTGGCATCACCTGGATGGTGGGCGGCTCGTATGCCTTGAAGCACGAGGCCGACGAAGACATCATTGTGCCAGGTACCAACCTGCGCCTCAATCTGCCTACAAACATTGGCGCCTTCGACGTGCGCTCCCGCTTCCAGATGGGCAACTACAGTCTGCTGGCCGAGTATGCATGGAAGGGACAAGACCCCTCTTTCGACAACGGGTACACCTATCATAAGGGACAGGCACTGATGCTCTCGGGCTCCTACTCCACTCGCGGACTCGCCATCCTCCTACAAGCCAAGCGTAGCGACAATATGGCCTATCGCAGCCAGCGTTCACGCGAAGGCATGGCAGCCTATATCAATCACATGCCCGCCTTTGCCTATCAGCACACCTATGCACTGCCTGCCCTCTACCCCTATGCCACGCAGAATGCCGATGGCGAATGGGCCTTCCAGGGCGAAGCATCCTACACCTTCAAGCGCAAGACTGCCCTCGGCGGCAAGTATGGCACCAAGGTAAAGCTCAACATGAGCCATATACGCGCTCTCGACAAGCACCCGGTAGAGATGAGCCACGGCACACTGATGGGCACCGATGGATACACGGGCTCCTTCTTCAAGATGGGCAAGGAACTTTACTACCAGGACATCAACCTACAGCTTGAGAAACGCATCACCAAGGACTTCAAGCTCAACGCCATGTATATGAACCAGCACTACAACCAAACCGTCGTTGAGGGTGAGGGTGGTATGATACGTTCCCACATCGCAGTGCTTGAGGGTCAGTACAAGATAAACAGCCAATACACGTTGCGTAGTGAACTCCAGTACCTCTCTACCCGTCAGGACGAGGGCGACTGGTGCTACGCCCTCGTAGAGCTATCGGCACTCCCCTACCTCATGTTTACCGTGAGCGACATGTGGAACTGCGGCGTCACCAACTTGCACTACTACATGGGCTCCGTCACCTTCAACTATGAGGCCCATCGCCTTATGCTCAGCTATGGCCGCACCCGTGCCGGATTCAACTGTGCCGGAGGCATTTGCCGCTACGTACCTGCAAGCCGTGGCGTACAACTATCGTATAACTATAATTTCTAAACCTCAATATTTACACCCCAATGTTTTTTTCTCACACAGATCTCACGAATCTCACAGATGCATACATCGCTATCGCTCGTATGTTGCCATCCGGATGGTAAACGCAAGTGAAACGATGCGTGTGCTTTCGTGAGATTCGTGAGATCTGCGTGAGAAAAAGATATATCAGCGAGAACAATAACACATTTACTCTTATGAACAAGAATATATTTAACATACTGCTCATTCTCCCCCTACTCTTCAGCTGCAGCGAGGTCATCCCCGAAGATGAGCGTTACGAAGAGCTACCCGCCATCGAAGCCAAGCGCAGAATCTTGCTGGAGGACTTCACCGGGCAGTTCTGCTCCAATTGTCCCGAAGCCCACAAGGTCATCAGCGAGCTGCAGACACAATACGAAGAAGATGTGATTGCCGTAGCCATCCATGCCGGCCACTTTGGCATCGCCGAGGGTAGCAACCCCAACGTCATCGGACTCATGCAGCCCGAGGGAGACATCTATGCCACACACTGGGGCGTAGAGGCCTATCCCATCGGGCTCATCAACCGCACCTCAGGACTGCTCAAGCATACCGAATGGGCAGCCTATGCACGCGAAGCCCTAAATCAAGAGGCAATGGTGGATATCGCCCTCGACTGCAAGGTCTCAGACGACAGCACCCGACTCTGCATCAATACTGAAATCGTCTCCAACGCCGCCATGGAGGGCAACAACCTGCAACTTTGGATTACCGAGAGTAATATCAACGCAGTGCAGCAGAATGGTGGTACGCTCGATGCCAACTACAACCATCACCATGTGCTGCGCGCTGCAGTCAACGGTCAGTGGGGCGAAGCGGTCACTATCCCAAGCAACACCGTTCACTACATTGACGTGCGCGACAATTGGAACATCGACAATCTCTCCGTAGTAGCTTTCGTATATAACAACACAGACGGAGTACTGCAGGCCGCCGAGCATCATTTCTCCGACAAGGGTCTTGCCCAGGATTCCATTCCTCAAGGCAACCAGAACGGTGGCATAGTGGTAGTGAGGGAGCTGACCTTCCTTTGCGGCGAAGACACCATCCCCAATGGCTCTACCTATACCTCCTCCAAGCTCGATGAGGCCTACACAGCCATGGGCATGACACGTTTCGTGCCGGGCATCGACCTCGTGGGCGACAAAGACGGACAGGTTACCGTAACGGTAAAGTCGCTCAACCAAACCATGATTGAGATTTGCGCCTTCGGTGGTTGCCAGATGACATTGCCTCACCTCGGCTACTCGACCAGCGCATCGGGCACCATCACTGCCGGCACTCCACTGCCGCTCGACATCCACTACACCCCCACGACAAATAGTGAGGTTTATCGCGCCGAGGCACTCATCACCGTCTGCTACGAAGGCGAAGAAGCCAAAGCTGCCAGATTCACTCTCGTCATGACCAATACCACAGAAGAGTAAGGTCGTCCCTAGATAAAAACAAGCAGCCGAAATCATCTATCACGATGAAATCGGCTGTTTTTTTGTATTCTATCCTCACCCACCTCTTATGGCGAAAGTTCATAAATCGGTTGGCAACCGTTAGGTCGACGCCCGTAGGGGCTTAAGTCAATGGCACAGCGTAGCGAGAGCAATGATAAACTTGTTTAATCATTGCCGAGCAAGCAAGCCATCTTAAGGTAAAGCCTTATATTGGCACAGCGCAGCGCCGATGCGGAACTGAAGGTTGACGCCAGTAGGGGGCTGAAGTCAATGGCACAATGAGCGAGAGCAGAGCCATGCTTTTGTGCGGTTTTCCATATTGCTGTTAACTGAAGGGTTGTGTCATAATATGCCGTCACCGCGGTGGCACAAATCCGTCACCGCGGTGGAACTAAAACGCCACCGCGGTGGCGCGAATACGTCACCGCGGTGAAATGATATTTTCACAATGTATATATATGATTATCAAACTTATCCTATTTTCCTTTTATTGGGTAGTAAAAAACTGATATGCATCTCTTTTGGGGTCGTGGTGCTACTCCGATATATCCCATGCTTTTAGGTGGCAGCTTTCTGCCAATATAAAGCTCCGCATTAAGATGGCTTGCAGAAGAGCAACAAGTTGCAACTCCTCGGGGAAACTGAAGTTTCCTTCGTCGCAACCGACGCTCCTCTCGCGTCGGCGGCAGAGCTCACTGTGCCATTGCCAACCGATTTATGAACTTTTGTAACCTGAAAATCGCTAAAACCGTCCTTTTCATCGGGGAACATGAAATTGTAAGTTTATTGTAAGGCGACATATTTGGAAGATAAGACGGCATTACTTACCTTTGCGACGAAAGAGCAATGAAAACCCAATCCCCACCGATATGAGCAAACGACTATTCCACCTCGCACTCGGGCTCCTCTTACTGACCGATTGCTCTACAAAGAAAGAAGCTCCTGCGCCAACGCAACCAAGAGTGACACAGATCAACAGAATGGGGCAAAAGCATCAAGCAATACGTACAGTGCCTGTTGTGTCCTCTTCGGGAACTCAGCGCAAGGCTACAGCCGACACTGCGACCTTGATGAAGCCCTTAAAGAAAAAGGAACATATCTACAAAGGATTCCACGAAGCGAGAACAGGAACAGACCTTGATAACCACACGAGGTTACTGACCATAATGAGCGAACACACGAACAGCGCCACCAACAACATCGTATACCCCGACTATTATGGTGGGGTATACTATGATGACGTACAGCGTCTAGTGGTAATGATAACAGAAAGCGACAGCGCGTGCTCCCAAGTGAAGGAGCTGAAGGAGAGACTAGGCAACCGCAGAATCATCTATCGCACGTGCAAGAACTCCTACAACAGTTTGTTGGAGGTACAAGATACCATCATGGCTCAGTTTAGGCGCAAGACTCCTCTCGCCCTCAACATCGGGATGTTTGGTATATTCGACACGGACAATAAGGTAGGAATACACTTGACTGATGCCTCGGACGAGAGAAAACAGGAGTTGTTTGACCTAATCGGCAAAGAAAAGGTGATCATCATCGGCACTGGCCCAATAACTATTATTGACGACTAAGTAGTCGTTTAATTCTCACGCTGGAATTATTTACTCGAACATTACCAACTTATACTCATTCACACGAGCCGCCTTGGTTGCAGGCATCTGCTCGGGCAAGCGCACTTTGGGGCCAGGGATATAGGGGCTATGCTCCAGCACGTAGCGTATACGGGCAGCTTGCTGGGGAGTGAAGCGGTTGGCCTCGGTGTAGGCATAGTCCATGATATTCGTTGAGCGGAACTCCTCGCCCGTCTCGCAGTCCTCGCGCATCATAAGCAGCAGCTTCTCATTGTCATCGACACTGCCCCCCGATGTCATGCAGCCCTGCATAAACTTGTCGTAAGCTACCTTATTGTAGGTGGGTGTATCGGTGCAGAAGTCGCTGTCGAGACAGATGTCGCGGTCGTAGGTCTCGGGATCTTCGGAGAAGGCATGGCGCAGGCCGAGGAAATGTCCCAGTTCATGAGCCAACGTGTTCACCACATCGGTCATCGTGTAGTAGGCCTCGTGCGAATAGATATACTCATTGTTGATGCTCACGCACTGCGGCCAAGGCAGCTCGCTCCAGTCGGCATCGTACTCCAGTTCGGTAAGGCCTTCCAGGGAGTGCGGCTTGACGACATAGGGGAAGTGTGAGATGCCGAGTATGCCCTTGTCTTCAAACGTATAGACAAAGATATTGACATAGCGGTTGGGATTCCACATATACTCGCAGTACTTCTTAGGCTCGCGTCCGTAGCCCATGAAAGCGCTGCTGTTGATGGAGGTGAGGTTGATTCTATGGCGGTCAACACCCGGCTCGGCAAGCAGGTTACCCTCAGGGTCTTCGGCAGCCATCACGAACTCCACACCGAGGTAGGCGCCACACTGCGCATAAATCTCATTGACGCCCTCGATGAGCGTAGCCAGATGCCCTTCGATGACATTCTGCTTCTTGTTTCCCTCCTTATTATATAATACGTGAAACACCACGGGGAGTCGATAGTAGGTAGTGGAATCGGGTGTGAGACGTTGCTGGACTATCTGCATAGTCTGCACAAGCGTCCCATCGGTACTACTGAGAGTCAATGTGGCAAAGCGCTCGTCCTGCCCCTCATTGGCCGACAGAGCCACTTGCACCTCGGCGTTACCTGCTCCCTCGGTCGTTTGTGGCACACACCACGAAGCGTCAGAGCCAAATGTCCACTCTACGTTGCTCTCTACCGTCAACGTAATCACGGTATCGCGTGGCGAGAGCACGATAGATGAGCCTTCACACAAAAGGCTAAGATGAGGCTGAGTCTCCTCTGTACGATCGCACGCTACCCCTGCGAAGAGGAGTAGCGTGACAATCATTGATAGAAAATTCTTGCGCATAGCCTGGGGCTACAATTAGTTGTTGTATGCAAAGGGCACAGACTTGCCCACGGGGCATTCTATGACATTGTTTACATAGAAATTCTTGCCAGAGGCCGCAGAAACCAATACTACTACTTTACAGTTGGCAACATCAACAAAGTCGGCATCATCGGCATCGAACTCATAGTAATACTCGATGGTCTCGCCCTGCTCACATGAAGACTTTCCTCCAAGGAATTCGCCCTGGATAGGCGACAAGCAGCTGGCACCACGAAGCACAAAGTCATGCTCGATGAGTACGGTAGACATACCATTGGAGAACTCGTACCAGTTGCTCGACTGGTATGCGGGCAGTTTATCCTCTACAAGCCAAGCATTGATACGGTACGCACCGGCCTTACCTACCTTGACAGCGGCACGCACAGCAATTACCGACTTGCTGCTATTGGTAGCAACTGTGGCAGCAATACCTACATTGGCCTTTTCCTTGAGTTCCATGCCTGCTGATGCATTGATAACCTCAGAATTGATGTTGGGGTCGTTATTCTCAACAATCGCCTCAGGATTGAGGTTAAAGAATGATGAGGGGAATCCTTGTACATGCAATGCACTTACAACAGCCTCAGAAGCCTTACAACTAAACTCGTCACTACTATGTGTAGCCACCACTACCGTGTTGGCCGCATTGGAACCATTTTCACGGAACAGTTCGATGGAACGTATCATATAAGGGCAGTAGCCACACCATGTACCTGTAGCCTGAGTCATCAGTACGTTATGGTGAAATCCACTGAACTTATCGGCAAGTGTATCCTCAGGCAGTTCAACATAGAGTGCAGGGTTAGCAGCCTGTATAGAAAGTTGATTGGATGTCTGACCATTATAGGTGGCAAACGCCTTATAGAACTTGGCCTCCGTAGTGGTGAAGAAATTGCCTGTAATAGGTTTGTTGTCGACATAGATGGTGGACTCGGCAGTCACGTCTACATCGCCCACCTTCACAGTAAACTCAACACCCTCCTCGCCATCGGCTACAAAGAGGTCGGTCGATACAGTTAACACGGGCTTGCCCTCAACGGGCTTTTCCTCACATGAAACCATGCCAAACAGCATGGTCAGTGCGAAGAGTGAATAGATTAACTTTTTCATTTCGTTACACAAAAAAAAGAATTGACAATGGAGATAGGCATAACTTCCCCATTGTCAATCTAATTATTCAAATTACTTATTCAAACCTGCGTTGTACTTCTCCTTGATCTGGTCGAGGACAGGAACAAAGTTCATCTTCACTGTATTCACCTTCAAGGGCTCAGTGGGGAGGTATGTACGCTTGATGCGGTTGTTTACACGAGCCTTCTTATCGTTAGCGACCTTAGCAACACGTGCCAACGCTACCTCATCATCTGTATTATCCTCTACGACTGCACCACGTGTGAGCACGATGTCTTCACAAGTGCTTGCCAGATAGGTAGGCCATCCATAAGAGATAGCACCAAAGGCAGGATAGTATACCTCACCATCAACCTCAACACCCTTGATTACGATAGAGTCGTTGTTGACAACCTCTACAGGATATGCTCCGTTGTATACAATGCTCTCATCGGCACCGTTAGGATTGTAACCCATCAAGAGCATGTCAAAGTAGTTCCATGTAGCAACAGGAGGCAAGAATGAGATGTTCATATCACCAAGGAGGAACAAGCTACCATCCTGCTGTACCTGGAAGAACAACTTAGGACCATAAGCGTAGAAGAGCTCCTCTACATCGTAAGCAGTATAGTTGGTAGCGCAGAAGAGATCCCAAGGTGTAGCATAGGCGTGAACAGCGTCGAGACCGAGACCCAAGATGTAGTTCTGGCCTTTGTACTTGTTCTTATACTTCTCTGCCAAGTTCTTATACTGTGCAAACTGGGCATCTACCTGAGCTTTAGCATACTCAGCAGCCTCGGCCTCAGAAGCGCCATTCTCAATAGCCTTGTTGAAGTGGCTGTCATATACGTTAGCATAGTACTCGTGGCTAGCATCGAATGAAACGGGAGAGTTGTCAAACTCAGCACCGAAAGAGAGTGATGTGTAGAGGGTATCATACCATATAGAGTCTACAGTCCACCAGTTTTCATAGGTCTCATCAGACATCCACAACTCCTCTTTATGCTTCTGTACGATGCGTGCAGTCCACTCACCCTTCAAGTTCTCGTTGAGTGATGCGTAAGCAGGAGCCTCGGGGAGAGCGGGAAGCTCAGCCGAACGGCTAACACCTGTATATACAGTCATGCCCTCATCCTCGTTGAATGCACCGATAATCAATGTAGTCTCAGCATCCTCCATTGAAGGGATACAGATGGTAAGACCCTCATCGCTATTGATAG
Source organism: Bacteroidaceae bacterium (assembly GCA_017622495.1). Lineage (GTDB taxonomy): Bacteria > Bacteroidota > Bacteroidia > Bacteroidales > Bacteroidaceae > UBA1189. The sequence goes on from JAGAQY010000034.1 coordinate 34,975, forward strand.
CATTGATGTCCTCCTCAGTGAGATACTCGCCATAGAGTGTGAGCAGGTCTTCCAAAGTAGAACCATAGTTGAGCTGCTTAGCCACCTCCCTAGTGTAGTTGGCAATGTGCTTAGCTGCATATACATTCTTCTTCTCAGACTTGATGTTGAACCATGCCAAGTTAGGAGTTACCTCACCTTCAGGATTCACATCCTGGGTGATTGTCACCTCTGCTGCGGGGAGAGTTGACTTGGTCAAAGTCACATGGATTGAGTCGTAGCTGAGCACTGAGCCATCTTCCTCATATACACCAATAACGCTGATGATATAGGTAGAGTCGACTTCCAAGAGACCGTAGGTATTCTCGTCAAGTTCAAAGTTCTGAGTGCCGCTAAATCTCTCAGCGCCGAAGTAGTCGAGCAGCGTAGAAGGCATCGCCTCCTCATTTACGTAACTTACGAGCATATTGTATGACATCTTGTCGAAAGGAGCTACAACATACTGTACTCATCATCAGCGGTGCAACGGATCTTGATGCGACGCTCGGTCTTACCAATGAGTTCCAGTTTAACCTTGCTCTCTACCATCTCAAGTGCTGCAAGAAGGTTCTGACGAGCATAGAGACCTGTGGGATAGAAGTCATCGGTATACCAGGGCTCTTCGGTATAAGCGCCCATACGAGGAGCCTTAACCTCACCGGCACGAGTAGCAGGAGCCATGGGACCCCATACTTCGCCACCCCAGTCGTCTTCACCACCGAAGTCTACGTTGGGGTTCTGCTCATAGAGAAGGTTACCCTCAGCATCACACTCTGCAATCATCAAAGTGAATGCTGAACCCGGATGGATAAAGAAACCACCATCGCCCTCTTCATACCAGTCTTGTCCACTGGTGTAGTTGATAGTCTGGGGACCTTTAAGTTGGATACCGTCGCTCAAGAAGGTAACGTCGTCGGCCCAACGTGAAGAACGGAAGGCATTGTACTGCTCTGTAGGAAGAAGAGCATACAGATAGTTCATTGTGTCGGGCACATTGAAGTGGAACTTGAAGCCATCCTTTCTTGACTCAACCACAGTAATCAGGCGGTCATAAGCGGGTGTGGTGAACACCTTAGACTTGAATACCAACTTACCCTCCTTTGTATATACAAAGAATACAGTGTACTCCTTGCCGCCCTCAAGGCTGTATACATTAATCGTGGTAGGTGCATTGTCTGCAACAGTTACCACACGGCCATCCTCCTCAGCCTCAGCATAAACAACTGCAGCATCCTTGGTGCTCTCAGCCACGTTACCCTCCTCTACGAGGTAAGCAACAGCCTCAACACCTGAGGTCTTGATGGTGAACGAAGCTGAAGTAGAGCGAATCTCTTCGGCCAATTCTTCACTGCCATTTACAGTGATATCCAAGGTAGGGCCTTCATCCTTCTTACAACTCGTAAGACAGGTAGCAAAAGCCATCACACCTACCATGAATAGGTTACGATAGTTTCTTCTTATTTTTGTAAATGAATTAGTTGTTAAATAAAAATTATCAATAGATTAAATACAATCTTCTTACCAAAAACTTTTTAGGCCGCAAATTTACACATTTTTCACAATTCATTGCAAAATTTAGCCTAAAATTATCAGAATCAGGCGAAAAAAACATTCAGCTACAGCCTATTAGACCAACCAAAGAGAGAGGCGCACCCCAATGGATGCGCCTCTCGTAATATGAATAATCAACTATCAGTGTCGTTATTATTCAGTAGCACCGGGCCAACCTTCAACCCACTGGAACAATTCTGTTGCATAGTCATACAGTGAAGCGGTACCAGCAGCATCTGTGCGTGCCCATGCGCCCTTCATTGTATATACATTGCCCTCATTGGTAAACGAGCAGTAGTCAGCCTGAGGATGATAGTAGAAGAACCATTCGCCACCAGTAGAAGAGGCCTCACCGATTGCCTGGAATGTAGGAGCGATTGTCACTGCATTACCCTGAGCATCCAGAATGAACTGGAGGTGTGCACCGGGTTTGGGGCAATAGCTGGGCTCCAAGTAGTAGTAGGGGCTGTTCAAGCGATAGAGCTTATAGCCGTTCTCGTCGGTATACTCCTTAGCGGTTTCTACGGGTACGTTGGCATAACCGCCAGCCCAGTTAGAAGCCATATACACAACACCTGCGCTAACCCAAGTATAATCCTTGATAACAGAGATGGTATGAGTATTGTTACCAGACAGAGAATAGTTGTGCTCGAAGAAGTTGATAGAGTCCAAAGCAAATGTGATGTTGGCTGTGTAAGAGGTACCCATCACAATGTTAGCCTCGTCAATGTTTACTACGAGTTCAGCGGTATAGCTACCGTCAGCAAATGTCACAGCAGAATCAGCCACACTCATAATAGAGTTGTTAAACGAAATCTCCAAGGGGAGTGTTGTCTCACCCACATTTGTGCTACGTGACAATGCTACTGTTACAGAGGGAAGAGCATCCGTAGCTGTAAGGCTGTATGACTGCTTGGCCTGGTCGAATGAATACTGGGTCTCAGTCATCTCATACTTCTCCCAATAGCCCTCATCACTACATGAGGTGAAAGCCACGGCAGCTACAGCAGCCAGAAATAATGATTTATATAATTTCATATTTTTAATTCTTTTAATGGTTTATACTATAATCCATTGATTACTCTGATACAGGCTCAGGACGGCTAACAACAGGATTGTTGTCATCTTCTGTCAAAGCGGGATTACCCTCAATCTCATCCTTGGGCAGACGATAGATAAGAGCACCGTCACCAGCAGGAATATTGAAGATGTAAGCTTCTTGGAAGCCAGCACCACGACGGTCAACACCCTTGTTCAGACGCATGAGGTCGAAGTAAGAGAAGCCCTCACCCCAGAGTTCGATACGGCGCTGCATCCATACTTGGTTTTGTACCTGTTCTGCAGTAGTAGCTGTGCAAACGTATGCAGGGTCACGATAGGCAGATACAAAGCTCTGGAGAGTAGCCGCACCAGCAGCAGCATCACCTGCCATAGCCTGAGCCTCAGCCAAGATAAGATACATCTCCTCTACACGCATCATGGGAATATCGTTAGCATTGGTAGAGGTGTACACCTCATCCTTGTATGTGCCAAACTTCATCTGAGTGTAAGGAGGGCAACCTGCCTCAGCAGCATAAGCTGCCTGCTCAGCATTCAAGTTGGGAGATACGCCATTCTCATCGAGGAACCAGCCTTTACGAACGTCAGTTGCAGGGATAGCAGCATAGAGGCTCTTGCTAATCTTACGCCATGCACCTACAGAGGCATAACCATAGTTGAGTGAACCCATGTGAGAGGGCCAGTTACAGATACCTGATGTTACAGGACGGTCGGTCTCTGCAACGAGGATACCCCACATCCAAGAATTATCTTCGATTTCGCTCATGGTAGGCTTGCTTACCTGTTCTGCTGTATAAGGAGTAGCATCGGTCAGCTCGAGAGCCTTGGCAGCATCAGCAGCAGCCTCAGGCCAGTTGTTCATTACCAAGTTTACACGTGCACGGAGACCATAGGCTACCTCTGTGTTGATGTAGCGCTTGTCAGCACGCGTTACGGGAGACTTTTCAAAGAGAGCGATAGCGTTATCCAAGTCAGTCATGATCTGCTCATACACCTCTGCTACAGTTGAGCGGGGGCAACCCTCAGAACCGGCAGCGTCCATGTTGGCCTCAGTGATAAGGGGTACACAAGGCTTATTTTCGTTACCTACATAGGTCTGCTGATAGAGCTGAGCCAGATAGAAATAGTCGAAAGCACGGATAGCGTATGCCTGAGCCAGATAGAACTGCAGGTTCTCATCCTCTGTGTCAGGGGCAATCATACTTGTCACAGCATTAACAGCGTTAATCTGCTTGTAGAATGTACTCCAAGTGATGTAGGTAGCAGTACCAGTATAGCTGAGGTCTGCATAAGTCACAGCAGCGCCGAACCAGTTGTAACCTATATCCTCAGATACGAGATCGACACCACGAGTATCTGTAAACAGCATTACTGCGGGATAAGAGAGGTCATTGTGATTTCCCTCGCCCACATTCTTACCGAACCCGTAGAACATTGCGCTCATACCGTTCACACTCGCCTCAATACGCTCAGGATTGGCGCTAACAGCAGCCTCTTTCTGATCGGCAGTGATAGTAGAACCCATAGGCTCGGTGTTCATGTCGTAGCAACCGGTAAGTGCTACACATGCCAAAGCCGATGCAATATATTTAATCTTTTTCATTGTCTTTCTTACCTTTTAAATGATTAGAATGTCAGTTTTACACCAGCCGAGAATGTACGGATTGCACCGTATGTAGCGGTTGATGAAGAATAGAAGCCTTGACGGGGGTCCATGCCCTTGCGAGCAGTAAGGATAGCCAGATTATCAGCAACACCGAAAATACGCAATGAGCTGATACCCGCACCACGGAGCCATGCCTTCGGGAAAGTATAGCCGAGGGTGATATTGTTCAGAGCAAGGTAGTTTGAAGAAATCAGCCAACGGTCTGAAGAAGAGTTGGTATACTGATCCATGTAGTCAAGACGAGGAACATCTGTGATACGGTTCTCGGGAGTCCATGCATTGGCAATATCCTTGTGCCAGTTCTGACCTGCACCATAACCGTCACCGTTGTGCATCAAATCCTGATAACTATAATCCCAAATTCTACCACCGAGCTGATAAGCGAACTGTACAGAGAGGTCGAAACCGTGGAACTCAAGACTGGTACCGAAACCACCATATACCTTAGGCAGGAGGTCGCCAGTAGCCTGACGGTTGGTTGACTGAGCCTTCTGATAGTCAGCAGTTACATAATACTCAGGATTCTTCTCATACTCTGCTACAGCAGCATTATAAGCGTCTTCATTACCCTCCTTTGTAAGTTCCTTATACTCATCGGCAGTAAGCTCTCTCTTAAGATACTCGTCTGCAGTAGTCATGGCCTCGTAGAGAGCCTTACCCGAGTTAGGATCAACACCTACAAACTTTGTCAGATAGAGCTGATACATAGACTCGCCCTCTTCGTAGATGGTAGAGCCATCGATGAACTTACCGTTCAATTCGGGGTGAAGTGCAATAATCTTATTCTTCACGAAAGTAGCATTGGCATATACATCCCAACGGAACTTCTTGAACTCAACGGGAGTAGCGTTCAACTCAATTTCCCAACCAGAGTTAGCCATAGAACCGATATTCATGGGAATTGAGGTGTAACCGTTAGAAACAGCTACGGGCTTGTAGTAAAGCATATCGCTGGTAGTACGGTTGAAGTACTCAACGGTACCGCTCAGTTTGCTCTTCCAGAGTGAGAAGTCAACACCCGCATTGAATGCGTTAGACTTTTCCCATGTGATGTCCTTGTTACCTTTATAAACAAGGTTACCATCTGAGAACACACCATCAGCACCAGTCACCTGATACTGGTCGAGGTAAGCATAATAGTTCTGGATATCATCGTTACCCTGCTGACCATAAGAAGCCTTCACCTTCAAGATGTCAACCCAGTCTACATCGTTCATGAAATACTCCTTGCTGAGTACCCATGCAGCAGATGCTGAGTAGAAGTTACCCCAACGATTATCGGGATGGAAGCGTGAAGAAGCATCGCGACGATATGATACGCTACCGAAGTACTTCTCATCATAGTTGTAGTTGAAACGGCCGAGGATACCACGGGTAGAGTATGCGTATGTAGAGCCACCACCACGCTTCTGGTCGATAGTATTGTTGATAGTGAAGTCACCATCTTTATAGAGGTTCTGACCTGAAGCATAGAATTCTTCGTAACGGAGGTCGTATGCCTCGTAACCTACCAATGCATCGTATGTGCTCTTACCGTATGTCTTGTTGTAAGTAGCCAAATACTGTTGGTTCAAAGCCATTGTATGCATGTGATACTGCATGGCTGTACCGCCATAGCTTGCACTTTGGCCATACTTGGCATTACCCACGTTATGATAGCGCGTATTGTCAATGTGTGTACCCAAAGAGGCAGTCAACTTCAAGCCCTTGAGGGGAGTGATCTCAGCAAACCACTTGCTGTTCATGATGTCCATGAGGTACTCCTCGGTATTGTAGAAGAGGTCGCTGACAGGGTTAGACATAGACATCCAGTTACGCGTGAAGGGGATAGCCTTACCATCAGCGCCCAGACCATTACCATAGTCATAGATAGGACGGCCGCTATTGGCATCACGGATGATATTGCCGTTCACATCGCGGAAGTACATAGGATAGATAGGAGCAATCTGGTTTGCCAAATTAAAAGCATTGGCAGAAGAGCCAGAAGAAGAAGAAGTCTGATCACCGGGGTAGCGGCTTGTGCTGTTGGTGTAAGCGAGGTTAGCACCAAACTTCAGCCACTTCTTTGCCTGATAGTCAACATTCAGACGAGTAGAGATACGATCGAAACCTGAGTCCTCGATGAGACCGCCATCCTCAAGGTAACCTGCTGAGAAGTAGTAGCTGATGCGGTCGGTACCACCTGATACACCGAGGTTGTACTCCTGACGCATCTGACTGTCAATAGTACCGGCAGTCCAGTCATCGGGAGTATAGTAGTACTTACCATCGCTGTAGCCGAGAGTAGCCAAAGGATCCACCTTGCCGTCGAGGCCGATAAGGCCAGGAGCACCGTTCAAGGTATACATCTGATAACCTACAGCATCGAAGAGGTTCTCGTTAGCGTAAGCATGAGCAGCAGCAGCAGATTTACCCAAATCATAGTAACCAGCATTGCGGTATGCCTGGTACAGAGTCTCCATATAAGAATCTGCAGTTTCGAGCACATCGTACTTGCCAATCTGACGTTCGTTAACACCCCACTTGGCATCAAAAGTGATGCGTGCATCGTGAGTCTTACCCTTCTTTGTTGTTACCATGATAACACCGTTGGCACCACGTGCACCGTAAAGAGCAGCAGCAGCAGCGTCCTTCAGTACTGACATGCTCTCGATGTCGGCAGGGTTGATAGAAGAGATATCACCGTCGAAGGGGATACCGTCAACTACATACAACGGAGTGTTGCTTGCATAGAGTGAACCGATACCGCGGATACGAACGGTAGAGCTTGTACCCGGCTGACCGTTTGAGCTCAATGTCTGAACACCGGCGATAGTACCAGAAAGCGCGTTGGTGATGTTAGAAACCTGACGGTCCTCCAACTTCTCGGCATCAACCACTGAAGCCGAACCGGTGAAGGCCGATTTCTTAACAGTACCGTAAGCAACCACCATCACATCGTCGAGGGCTACGCCGTCCTCTGTCAATGTAACCTTGATGGTCTTGCCACGCAAGATCTTTACCTCCTGAGTAGCCATACCCATGTACGACACGCGAAGTGTAGTAGCTGAAGCAGGCACATCAGCAATCACAAACTTACCTTCAATATCAGTAGCAGCACCGAGGTCGGTACCTACAACCAATACAGAGGCGCCAATTACAGGCTCACCGTCAGCTTCGGAGTAAACCACACCCGAGATCTGAGAGGTTTGCGCTGTTGCCATACCAATACCACTGAGGATAAAGGTCAACAAAAATAGCACTTTTTTCATAAATAATGAATTTAAGTAAATAGTAATTAAACAGTTAAAACTTTATTCAAACTTCAAGAGTTTCCTAATACCTATAATAAGAGAGAAAGAGAAATAGAGAGAAAAATCAGCGCAAAGTCTTCGCGCTACTTTGCGCGGAGAAATTAACGTCTCATCCGATAGCCAAATTCCTATAGGATTCTTCCGTTCAAACAACCCATTAGGGTGTATATTTAGCTGTTTATACATATAAATGTGTTTTGGCTTTTTTATCTGCCATCGTCCGCCGCGATGCGTAACCACTTGTTTACATGGCTGATATTGGCTGACACTGCGTACGATTTTCAGTGTCAGCCATAACCCGCAAGAAAAGATACCGAGGATCGCTTTATAGCAAGGTCTTTCTCGCTACCTTTTGTTTGTCGTTCTCTGTTTGTTACAAGCAATTCTATTTACTGCTGCGCAACAGCAAGGTTGCTGTTGGGCAAAGGTAACATTGCTGTTGGGCAAGGGTAATGTTGCTGTTGCGCAGCGGTAAATAAAAACACACGTCCGTTTCAGAGTGGAAGCATTATGAAATCGCTTTTAGAGATATCTTAACGGCATATAATGACTGCTGATAGGCCGATGTGGACAATCGTACGCAATGTCCGCCACTACAATATTCATATACAGAGGATTATCCTCTATTGGCGGACGGTGGCAGATAAATAACCTCCTTTATATATATACGCGTACACGCGCACGCGAGATTACCTCTACTCACCATCATCAGTCTGAATTTTATAAATGCTTTGCATTTAAGAAGACTTGCTGGCTCGGCATAATCCCGCAAGCGGTTTCTGCACTCGCTACGCTGCGTCTTTCAATTCTCAATTTTCAATTCTCTTGTGTTACCCCTGTGCTACCGCTTTCGGCATTTTTTCAGCTCCTTGATGATGGTTTGGTTGATGACCTCGCAGTAGTTCATCGTCGTCTTCACATTCTTGTGCCCGAGCAGCCTCTGCACTGTAGTCACGTTTACCCCCTGCATGAGTAGCAGCGTGGCATTGGTGTGGCGGGCGCTGTGGAAGGAGAAGTGTTTGCGTATGCCTGCATGTTGGGCGATACGCTGCAGGCGCTTGTCTACGGTAGAGTTTGACGGCAAGTGGAAGAATGCATCCATGTTATCAGAATATCTGTTGAGCAGCGCCAGCGCCTTGCCCTCAAACAGGAGGTCGATGGGCAGGCTGATGCTTGCGCCAGTCTTCTGGCTCTCCGTGTTGATCCAGGTGTGAGTGGTTCCACGCTGTATGTTGGCAGTGGTTAATCGCACAAAATCGGAGTATCGCAACCCCGTGTAGCAGCAGAAGAGAAAAGCGTCCAATGTCTTTTGCAGTTGCAGGGCTTTGGGTGGCAGGATGAGCCGCTCCAGCTTCTCCAGTTCAAACGGTGTCAGGTGGGTATGAGTAAAAGGCCGATGGCTGATGCGGCGTTTATGGAAGGGATTGTCCTCTTCGCTCATCACGCCACGCTGGATAGCGGCATTCACATAGATGCGCAGATGGGAGAGGTGCTTGGCAATGGTGTTGGTGTGATACCCTTTTGTGCACATCCATGACTCGAATTTGCTGACGAAGTAGGGCGTCAGCTCCCCTATGGTCAGCTCTCCACAATACTCTTTTAGTAGATAATAGGTTGTATATCTGTTCTCCCGCGTGCTCTCGCGTATACGCCCCTTCTCTATTTCGCTGGCCATGAAAGGGAGGAACTGCGGCGCGATACCATTCTTGACCTCCTCTCGCAGTGCTCGTAACGAAATGTTGCGCCCGCTCTTCCATAGCGCAATCTCCTTACCCTCCAGTTCGGTCATGCGCTCGACTATCATCCAGTTCAGCTCCTCGGCATGCGGATGATGGCAAATCTCACGCTTTGCATCGTCCCATTGCGAGGGATATATATAAATATGTGTAGATACATACATGCGACGCCGCTCCAGGTATGCTTCTATCTGGATGAGGCCCTTGCCATCGGCCCTCAGCTGCTTTTTGCGGTTAAATACCGCCCGATACATAATCTTCTTCATTTTTCTTGTCCTTTGGTTTGATGTAGCCCTTTCAAAAAGCCACTGTTTTGTGCTCGTTTTATAACATTTTCACCATTTCAGACGTTGAAAACCGCATTTTTGAAGTTAAAAATACGGATTTTAAGTTTTTTTTGCGGTTATCTCGATTTTTTGCGCTACATTTGCAACTTTCATTGAGAGAATAGACCAAATAAATTATTGTTAAACTTTAAGAGAAAAATTTATGAAAGGTAAATTGATGATGTTATTAGCTTGTCTCTTTATGGGTGCAAGCATGGTAACTGCTCAGACCTCTAAGGTGACTGGTCTTGTAATCAGCGCCGAAGACAGTGAGCCTGTGATTGGTGCCTCAGTCGCAGTAAAGGGCGTGCCCACTCTGGGTGCCATTACTGACGTTGATGGCAAGTTCGTTATTGAAAACCTTCCAAGTAGCGCGAAGACTTTAGTCGTATCGTACGTTGGAATGGTGACTACTGAAGTGGCTATTAAGCCTAATGTAAGAGTTGTTCTGGAGAGTGATACAGAGCACTTGGATGAAGTAATGGTTGTGGCTTTCGGTACAGCCAAGAAGTCTCAGTTTACGGGTTCGGCCGCAACAATCAAGGCCGACAAGATTGCTGAGCGTCAAGTTTCTAACGTATCTAACGCTCTGAGCGGTCAGATTGCCGGTGTGCAGACTACAGCTACCAATGGTGAGCCGGGTGCTGCAGCCAATGTTCGCATCCGTGGTATCGGTTCTATGAGTGCCAGCAATGCTCCGCTGTATGTAGTGGATGGCGTGCCCTTCGAAGGCAACATCTCTACCATCAACCCGCAGGACATCGAGACCATGACCGTATTGAAGGATGCTGCATCCAACGCGCTCTATGGTGCTCGTGGTGCCAACGGTGTAATTTTGATCACCACCAAGAAGGGACAGAGTGGTTCGAAAGCCAAGATTGACGTGGATGCCAAGTGGGGTACCAACCGCCGTGCCATCCCCAACTACGATGTGATGACCGATGCCAACACATATTACGAGACCTACTATCAGGGTATCAACAATGCGTTGGGTGGCAATGCTGCATCTGACAAGGTGGGTGCCTACGTAGAGCAGTTCCTGGGCTATCCTATCTACAACATCCCCGAGGGGGAACAGTTGTTTACTGCTGAGGGTAAAATCAACCCCAACGCCACATTGGGCAATGTTTATGCCGATGAGTATTACTTGCAGCCCGACAATTGGTACAACGAGTTGTTCCAGAACGACAACCTCCGTCAGGAGTATAACGTTCGCATCAGCGGTGCCAGCCCTCAGTCGACCTATTTCTTGTCGGCAGGTTATCTGGAAGATACCGGTATCATCCCCAGTTCTGGATTCCAGCGTTTCAGCACACGTATGAATGCTGACTATCAGGTGAACAACCGCATCAAGGTGGGTTCAAGCTTCTCGTATGTGAACACCAACTCACTCTCTCCGCGCGACCAGTCTGGTTCTTCATCAGGCAACTTGTTCTATATCTCCAACATGATTGCTCCCATCTATCCTCTCTATGTACGCAACGCCGACGGCTCAATCAAGATTGACGAGTATGGCTTCACCACTTATGACTTCGGTGCAGGTGAGTATCCTGGTCTCGGTCGCCCGTTCATGGGTAACTCTAACCCCGCATCTATGATTGCGCTCGACAAGTACAAGACTGTATCTGACGTGCTTAGTGGTCGTGCGTTCCTCAACTGGGAGATTGCCAAGGGTCTTAAGGCATCGGCCAATTGGGGTGTAGATGTCAACAATAGCCGTATCAACAACTTGTATAATGCCTACTATGGCCAGTACTCATCTACAGGTGGTATCATCTATGTAACTGCCGCCCGCACATTCAGCACCAACCAACAGTACTTGCTGACTTATAATAAGGAGTATGGTAACCATAGCATCGATGCATTGGCTGGTTATGAGAACTATCAGCGTACCTATCAGTATCTGAACGGTTCGAAAGAGAATCTCTACAACCCCAACGTTCCTGAGATTGACAACGCCATTAGTCAGCCGAGTGCATCTTCATATACAGGTGTGTACAATACTCAAGGTATCTTGGCACGCTTGCAGTACGACTATGCCGACAAGTATTTCTTCAGCGCCAGCTTCCGTCGCGACGCTTCTTCACGCTTCCATCCCGACAACCGCTGGGGTAACTTCTGGTCGGTAGGTGGTGGTTGGTTGCTCAACAAGGAGAACTTCCTCCTCGGTGTTGACAACATTGACCTCTTGAAGTTCAAGGCTTCTTATGGTGTGCAGGGTAACGACAACCTCGACTATACAGACCTCCACAACTACAACTACTACTCTGACCACTATGGTATTGCTGACGCCAATGGTGACTTTGCCCTGTCATTGACCTACAAGGGAAACAAGGACATCACATGGGAAAGTTCACACAACTTCAACACCGGCTTCGACTTCGAGTTCTTCAAGCGTCGTCTGCGCGGTACTGTAGAGTACTTCACCCGCAAGACTGTAGACATGCTCTACGAGCGTCCTGTGGCTCCTTCGTTGGGTTACACTGCGTTGCCGATGAACGTAGGTTCAATGTCGAACAGCGGTTTTGAGTTGGACATCCAGGGCGACCTCATCCGCTCAAAGAAGGTGAACTGGACAGCCAACTTCAACATTACTTCCGTGAAGAACGTTATCAACGAGCTGCACCCCGACCTTGACGGCGAGATGATTGACGGTTCATGGATCTACCGTGAAGGCGAATCATCTTATCAGATGTATATCCGCGAGTATGCCGGTGTTGATCCCGAGAACGGTGACGCTCTCTGGTATGTAGACGTGCCTCAGGTTGGTGAGGACGGCACTCCGCTGAAGGATGCCAATGGTGAGCCTGTAGTGAAGAAAGAGACCACCAACGAGTACACCAACGCTACACGTTACGCCACTGGCGATATCCTGCCCAAGGCATACGGTGGCTTCGGCACCAACCTCAGCGCCTACGGATTTGACTTTGGCATCTCATTCGCTTATCAGTTTGGCGGCCGCATCTACGACAACACCTATGCTGCATTGATGCACCAAGGCACAAGTGATGATGCCGGACGGAACTGGCACAAGGATGTTCTGAACGCATGGACTCCCGAGAACACCGTTACAGACGTTCCTATGCTCAACTACAATGGCGACGGCTATGCAAACGGCGTTTCTACCCGCTTCTTGACAAGCTCAAACTACCTCAGCATCAACAATATCACCTTCGGATATACCGTGCCCAAGACCTTCACTCAGAAGATTGGCGTACAGAACTTCCGTATATACTTTGCTGCTGACAACGTTGCCGTATTCGCAGCACGTAAGGGTCTCGACCCCCGTCAGAGCTACTCTACATCATCTAACTCATACTACTCACCGATGCGTACAATGTCGGCTGGTGTGACGATGACATTCTAATAACCCATTATAAGAAAAGAATATGAAAGCAAATAAATATATCACCTTATTGTTCGCATCGGCTGCCATGTTTGCAGCCTGCGAAGAAGGCGATGCGCTGCAAGGCGGCACCGTAACAGCGGAGCAAAAGTCTGAAGTGGCTCAGGAGAATCCTGCAAAGCTGTCGAGCGACATGAACGCTTTGAAGGACAACCTCATCCAGTTCGGCACCATCTCAACAAGCACATCGACCAATCACCTCGACTTCGGTTTCCCCGCACTTTGCCTGATGTTCGACCAGGCTGGTCAAGATATGGTGTCAGAGAACCACGGTTACAACTGGCTGAGCGATCAGTTGATGCTGCAAGACCGTGTGAAGACCTCTTCGTACAACAACTTCATCTGGAAACTGCACTTCCAGCACATCAAGTCGGCCAACGACATCCTCAAGACCTTGGTAAGCGATGAAGAGCCACAAGGACAGATTGCGAACTATATCGGTCAGGCATTGGCCTCACGTGCGTTCGACTATCTGCAGTTGGTACAGGCCTATCAGTTCACCTATCTCGGCCATGAAGAAGAACTGGCTGTGCCCATCGTAACAGAAACGATGAGCGAAGAGGAAGCGATGAACAATCCTTTGGCTACAGTAAAGGATGTGTACACACAGATTATGGATGACCTCGACACTGCCATCCCCTATCTGGAGAACAATCCTGTCGATGGCGACAAGGCACAGATCAATGCTGCCGTAGCCTATGGCCTTCGTGCTCGTGCCAACATGCTGATGGGTGAATATGCCAATGCTGCCACTGACGCAGCCAAGGCTCTTGAACTGTCTGGCGCTACTCCTTATTCTATAGAGGAGGTTTCTGTGCCCTCATTCAACAATGTTGCCAACTCTTGGATTTGGGGTTCTATCATCACTACAAACAATGATGTAGTGCAGACTGGTATCATCAACTGGCCCTCGCACCTCTGCTCTATGACGGGTAACGGCTACACCACTGGTATCGGTATGAATGTAGTACACAAGCGCATCAACTCTGCTCTGTGGGAGCGCATTCCCGAAACAGACGTTCGCAAGGGTTGGTGGGTAAATGCTGATATGTTCTCTCCCAACTTGGAGTATGCTTATGGTGCAGGCGCTTCGGCAGGTATTGCCAATGCGGCAGTGTTCGCCACATATACCAACGTGAAGTTTGGTCCTCAGGACAACATCGTTTTCAACACCGAGAACTCACAGGACTGGCCTTTGATGCGTGCCGAGGAGATGCTTCTCATCCAAGCCGAGGCATTGGGTCGCAGCGCTGGTGTTGATGCAGGTAAGCAAGTACTTGAAGGTTTTGTAAAGAACTATCGTGACCCCGCTTACACTTGCACAGCCACCGACCTTGACGCTTTTGTTGACGAGGTATGGTTCCAGCGTCGTGTCGAGCTTTGGGGCGAAGGTTTCTCACTCTTCGATGTTCTCCGCTTGAAGAAGCCTATCATCCGTAAGGGTGCCAACTTCTCAGGCAACGTAACCTTCGAGGATCTTCCTGCCGAGTCACCCATCTTCATCTACTCTATTCCCGAATCAGAGAGAGAAGCAAACAAGGGTATCGATGTATCGCTCCTAAGAGAAGACCCCGTAGCTCCTAAGGCTATCATGTAATTACACATTACACCTATTATATATATTCAGGGCACCGATGCGTCGGTGCCCTGAATTGTTTATTTAAGCTTACGAGTTCATAATCAGTTTCTAATATTCCGTAGCCAACCACTCACTGAAGAAGTAGTCGTAAATACGGTAGGCATCATCCTCTTGAGTTATCAAGTCGCTCTTCAACAAGCCTTTGATGGCCGACTGCACGGAGCTTGCCGATGGCAGGGCATATTTCTTCATAAAAGCCGAGGATGTGATGCCACGTGCCTTACGCTCCTTGGCTATAGCTTGAAGCACAAGTTTCTGCTTGGGAGGAAGATGAACGAGGATATCTTTGTAGCTCCCCTCTTGGGCGATGATGACATTCTTGCGTGCTGCCTCTATCTGGCTAGCAGTGCATAACGTGTCGAACGGAGTCAAGGCAAAGAGTTCATTCATCATCAATTGTACATACCATGTACAGCCATCAAACATAGCGTATACCTGTTCTACCACCTCGCATTCAATATGTTTTCCTCGTTCCTCGAACAAGTGAACGGCAAAATCACAGTACGCATTGATAGGGATAGGGGCGAGACTCATGCTGATGGCACTCTGATAGAACGGTTTGCTCGGCGAATTGAACATACGGCTCATCGTATGGCGCTTGCTTCCTGCAAATACGAACATCGTCTGCTTGCATTGCTGTATCTTGGTGCGCAATAATGCCTCTAGATTTTTATCCTCGTACTCCGTTATTTGTTGAAACTCATCGATGGCTACAATACAAGGCCGGTCGGCCGACTCTAGATAGGCGAAAATCTCGTCAAGGGTCGTTTGTGGAGACTGTATATAGCCCAATCCGATGTCAAATGAAGGTTCGCCCGTCATCGCATCCAATTTGAAGCCTACACGCAGCGAACTGATAGCCTGGAAGAAGCGTTCAGCCCACTGTGTTTTCTTAGGTTTCAATTCCTCGTAAATAGACTTACCCAGCAGATATACAAATTCTTCGAAGGAGGTTGTCGCATATATATCAACAAAGAAGGTGTAATACTGGGATTTCAACTCCTCCTGATTGAAGCAATGGCGGATAAGGCCAGTCTTTCCTAAGCGACGTGGAGAAATCAATGCAACATTTCTACCATTCATTATCTGCTTGATAAAAAAAGACGTTTCCTCTTCTCTGTCGCAGAAATATCTGTCAGATACGTACTTACCCACAAGAAAGGGGTTCTGTATAAGCAATTCTTCCATACGGTTCTCTAAATTTATTGCAAATATAATAATTATGACTGCAATAAAATAATAAACCGAGATTTTTTTCAAATAAGATTATTCAAATGGATTTCTTGGGTCATTTTATGTCCTAAATCTAGCCAGTTATTCTTTAAGAGCTGCGATAGCTTCTATATGCTTGCTAAACAATTGACAACATGCGATATACAAATATTCTCATCCGCATAATGGCTTTTAGGCAAAGTAGCGCGAAGACTTTGATTGTGTCTTACATGGGTATGACCACTCAGGAAGTGACCATTCACCCCTATGTAAAGGTTGTTATGCAGTCAGATGCAGAAGTGTTGGAAGAGGTTGTGATTGCTGTGCCTTATGGTACTGTAAAGAAGGCAAACTTCTCAGGTTCTGCCGCTCAGGTGACTGGTGAGAAGTTGGCAGAGATGCAGGTTGCCAACATTTCTAACGCACTGCAAGGATCTATCGCTGGTGTGCAGACAGTATCTTCTTCAGGTACTCCTGGTTCAGGTTCGAGCATCCTTGTACGTGGTATCGGTTCTATCAGTGCTGGTCAAGAACCCCTTATCGTGGTTGACGGTGTACCTTATGAAGGTTCGTTGAACTCTATCCCTTCTCAGGATATCGAGGCGTTGACCGTATTGAAGGATGCTGCTGCCAACTCTATGTATGGTGCTCGTGGTGCCAACGGTGTAGTAATGGTAACAACAAAGAGCGGTGGTAACCGTCGTCCACGTGTGAACTTCGATGCTCGCTATGGTGTGAATATCCGTGGCGTGAAGCCCTACAACTCTGTGACCGACGCTGGCGAGTATTACGAGCTCTTGCATGAGTCTGTAACCAACCAGCTTGCAACTGAGATGGGCTATATGGCCGCTTCGCAGTATGCTGCTGACAACTTGATTTCCAACTATGCCAAGTACAATATCTTCAGAGGCGTAGCTGACAACGCGATCATCAACCCCTTGACCGGTAAGTTGACAGCGGAGGCTGCTGCAGCAGGTCTTCTCTGGACTGACAACTGGATGAACAACATGCAGAACGGCGTTCACCAAGAGTATAACGTAAGTGTATCGGGTGGTAATGACAGAACTTCTGCTTATATGTCTGCAGGTTATCTGTCTGACGAGGGTATTGCTCCAGGTTCTGGATTCGACCGTATTTCTGTTCGTACAAAGATTGACCAGAAGATTTCTGACCGTATCAAGACTGGCATTAGCTTGTCATACGCTCGCACCAATCGTAATTGGTTTGGTGATGAATCAAGCAACTATTCAAATATCTTCATGTCATCTCAGATGATTGCCCCTATCTGTCCTGTATATCTGTACGATGAGAATGGTAACGTCATGATTGACGAGAAAACTGGTAACAAGATGTATGACTACGGTACAGAGCATGGCCGTGGCTATGCAGCACAATCTAACCCCTATGCACAGGCTCAGGACGGTATCAATGATGATGTAACCGACAACATCAGTGCCCGTGGTTATTTCAACTGGGAGATTGTAAAGGATTTGACCGTGTCGGCCAACATGGCATATGACGTGTTCTCACAGAATCAGATTCAGTTCACAACTCCTATTGCTGGTGATGCTGCAGCTGTTAATGGCCGTGGTTACCGTTATGCTACTCATACAGGCGTGTTCAATGTGAATGAATTGATTAACTGGACTCCTACATTCGGCCTCAGTGACTTGAACGTCATGTTGGGTCACGAGTCTAACGAATACGACTATTCGTTGTTCTACGGTCACATGACCAACTTCGTGTCTCCCACCAACCCCGAATTCTCTAACGCCATTAACTATCAGGATATGAGTTCTTACTCATACGGCAAGCAGCGTGAGGGTTACTTCGGCAAGGTTGACTATGACTTCGACGACCGTTACTACTTGACCGCAAGCATTCGTCGCGATGCCTCTTCAATGTTCCATCCCGATGCACGTTGGGGTACCTTCTGGGCTGTTGGCGGTAGCTGGCGTATTTCTAAGGAGTCGTTTATGCGTGGCGCCTCTACTTGGTTGCAGGATGCTAAGGTAAAGGCTTCTTACGGTACACAGGGTAACGACAACCTATTGAACAGTTCTGGTTACGCATTGTACAAGACTTATACTGACCTCTATTCTATCGCACGTGTTGACGGCAGTGCAGCTTTGTCTAAGTACCTTCGTGGAAACAAGGATCTCACATGGGAGAAGTCAAAAAACTTCAATGCTGGTGTCGAAGGTCGTCTATGGAATCGTGTAAACTTTGACGCTAACTTCTTCGTGAAGGAGACTACCGACATGTTGTTCTACAGTCCTCTGCCCGCATCACAGGGTAGCCCCTCTGGTATCTACAAGAATGAGATGGATATGAAGAACGTTGGTTTCGACTTCGAGTTGAGCGCTGACCTCTATCGCGCAGACAACGTATTGGTAACTATGGCTGTTAACGGCCTTACTTACAAAAATGCGTTGACCAAGCTCCCCGACAGCAAGGGCACAGAGGGTTATCAGAATGGATACTACTTCCGTGAGCTCGGTAGCCCCCTCTACAACTGGTCGCTCTACGAATATGTAGGTGTAGATCCTCAGACTGGTCTTCCCCAGTACAATGACTACTCTAATATCTACAAGCAGGTACAGGCCGAGGATCCTGCTACTGGCGAACCCCTCTTCAATGAGGATGGTACTCCTGTGATGGTTGACACCGATGAAATTATTGGTGAGAAGGTAACCATAGTTAACTCTACTGAAGGCCTTAATGACCAAGACAAGCGTCACGATGGCAAGTCTTCTATCGCAGACTTCATCGGTGGTGTTTCACTCAGCGCTCAGGTTTATGGCTTCGACGTAGCTGTTCAGACTGCATTCCAGCTCGGTGGTTATGTATACGATGGCACATACGCTTCATTGATGACCTCTGGTGCTAATGGTCAGACATTCCATACCGACATGGCCAACCGTTGGACCACTCCTGGTCAGGTAACTAATGTGCCCCGCCTCCACTACGAAGGTCCTACCGGTACCTATTCAAGCTCTATGAGCGACCGTTGGTTGACCTCTGCCTCTTACTTCTCGCTGAAGAATGTATCGGTTGGTTACACATTGCCCAAGAATCTTACCAAGAAGGCAGGTATTGAGAAAGCACGTTTCTACCTCACTGGCGATAACATTTGGCTGAAGTCGGCTCGCAAGGGTCTTGATCCACGTCAGTATGTTGACGGTTCTACTGGCTATGGCTATTCAGCAATGAGCACATATTCAGTAGGTGCTAGCTTGGTATTCTAATCAATTAACGTAAAAAGATAATAAGAATATGAAATTAAATAAATATTTATCATTAGGCCTTATCGGTATTTCGTTGGGCTTTGCCTCTTGTGCAGATGACTTCTTGACTGCCGAGGACAAGCAATACGTAGACAAGGAGGTTATTACCGAACTTTTGGAGAATGATCCTACATTCATTGACAGTTACGTAAGCGGTATCTGGTCATGGATGTCAACATATGGTACCACATCTACTTCGCACGATGACTTTTCTGTGATGTCTGTGCTTCACGGCTGCGACATGCAGACTGAGGACATGACTATGTATTACTTCTCATGGTTTGGCTACGACTATGGCTTCGAGAACCGCTCACACGACTACCGCCGTACCAATGTGAACTGGACTACTTTCTACACCATGATTAATAAGGCAAACGAGATTATCGACTTTTTCCCCGAAGAGCCCGAAGATCCCGCTTTGCGTGGTGCATTGGGTAATGCTTACGCTGTGCGTGCATACTCATACCTCTATCTGATTCAGTTGTTCCAAGACCCTACTGTGGGTGATGAGAACAACCGCGTATTGGCAACAGACTCACTGGGTGTACCCATTGTGGCTTCGTCTTCTGATGGCTATACTACCGAAGAGGCTGACGAACTCCAGGGCCGCAATACTGTAGCTAAGGTGTTTGAAGTAATCGAAAGCGACATCACTAAGGCTATCGGTCTTTTGGAAGGCTATGCACGTCCGTCAAAGAACTACATTGACAAGTCTGTAGCTCAAGGTATCGCTGCTCGCTATTACCTCTTGAAGCAGGATTGGACAAATGCTGCTGAAATGGCTAAGAATGCTCGCGCTGAGTATCCTATCATGAGCGGTACTGCCGAGACCAACGGTATACGCGACGGTTTCATGGATGTAACCAACAGCGAGTGGATGTGGGGATTTGACCACAGCTCTGAAACTCAGACCACTTACGCCTCATTCTTCTCACACATCTCTAACCTCGCACCCGGTTATTCAGGTATTGAATATACTGGTCGTGGTGTTGATGCACGTCTTTTCAGCAAGATGTCTGTCAATGACTACCGCCGTGCTTATTGGTATCGTGATGGTGAAGGCAACACTCAATCCACTGCCGTAGGTGAGGCTACAGCTACTGCTCACAAGTTGCCTTGGGCTATGCTCAAGTTCGGTTGGAATGGTGACTGGACAATGGACTACATCTATATGCGTGCAGCAGAAATGGTGCTCATCGAGGCTGAAGCATACGCTCAGCTGGGCAACACAGCTCAGGCTGCAACCGTACTTGGCGAATTGATGGCACAGCGCGACCCCTCATGGTCTCAGGCTAATGCTACTGTTGAGGATGTATACTTGCAGCGTCGTCTTGAGCTTATCGGTGAAGGTTTCGGCTATTTCGACCTGAAGCGTCTGAACAAGGGTGTTGACCGTAACTATGAGGGTAGCAACCATATGGCTGGTTATAAGTTCGTTGTTCCTCAAGACAGTGTTTGCTGGACCTACCAGATTCCGCAGAGAGAAATGCAGGAGAACTCACACATCGCTGCAGATCAGCAAAATCCGTAATCATTAATTACTCAATAAAAGAAGAATATGAAAAAGTTAAATATCAAATTCTTATCAATTCTCACTCTCACAGCAGGCCTTCTGGCTAGCTGTGCTGATGAGGTGGTTGTAAAGGATGAAGCAGACAAGAATATCTTCCCCACATCTACTGTTTCTGTTTCTGACATGAAACTGGTAGAGAATGGAAGCAAAAGTATTGTAGTTTCTGCTGTTGTCGCCAACAGTGACACACTGAATGTGATGGAGTATGGCTTCGTTTACTCTACAAATGAAGACATGTCTGACCCTTCTGCTGTGAAGGTTGCAGTTAAGGAAGATGGTGAGATGAAAGCAAAGCTTTCTATAGCTCCCAGTACTACCTATTATATAGCAGCCTATGCATACGTTCGTGGTGCTGCCGTACAGACTGAAACTATCGCTGTAACTACAAATGATCCCGATCCTATCACTGTAGCTTCACTGAATGGCTCAACATATTATGCTACTGGTGTAGCTGATGCATGGGGAGATTCTTGGAACATTGAGACAACATTGGTTGCAGGTGAAGGTGACTCTATTTTCGTATGCAACCTTGATCCCTATTTTGCAACCAATGGATTCGTGGCAGCAAATGGTTACAATGTCCTTGGCGGTGTTCTGGCAGTTTCAGAAGATGGTTCTTCTGCGACTATTACATGCTCTCCTGGACAGGCTGTTGGCTATCAGGATGTCGTGTTCTATGGTTACGATATGGAAACAGGAAACATCCTTGACATCGTTATTGAGATCTATAACTATGGTCAGTCTGCAGCGCTTAAGAACTGGACTGGTACATACTCTGGTGGATGGTGGTCAATGATAAGTCCTTGTGCATTGACACTTAAGTAATTTATCATTACACCTATTATATATTCAGGGCACCGACGCGTCGGTGCCCTGAATTGTTATGCCCCTGCTAACTTTCGTGTGAAGCGTCTGCCGCGAGTATCAGTAGCAACACCAAATAAGAGTAATCTGATAGATGTAGTACTCTTATTATGGAGCAAACAGGTCGTCGAGCAGTACTTCACTCTGAACAATGCCACTATGTGCATTTTGTTTCACACCGTGTGTGGTAACCAATGTCAGAATGAGTGATTTTCTGGTACCTGTTTCTTCTGCGAAAAGAGTCAATTTATTCTGTAACTTGGCTTCATAGTCCTTGGTGATTTCAAATTCCTCCTTGGCATATTTCATTTCGCAGATATTGACTGTATCGTCCTTACGTTCGATGACCAAATCAATCTGCGCTGTGGCATTACGCCATGAGCAGGCCAAGGTCTGCACTCCTGCTATACCTAACGAATGCTTGATTTGGCGGATATGGCTCAGACAAAGCCTCTCGAATGAAAGCCCGCACCACGTATTGTGCATCGGGCTATGAAGTGAAGTGGTCCAGAAATGTTCGTCCTGATAGCGGTTGTTCTTCACAAAATTGAAGTAGAAGAGCGTATAGAAATCTGTCAGCTGGTAGATGGTAGCGCTCTTCTGTCTTTTGTCACCTGCTATACGTGCGTTCCCGAAAGGTTCATATAGCCGGATGAAGCCACATTGCTCCAATTCGTCCAGAACGACACTAAAGGCTCCGTTGTCAGTAATGCCCGTAGCATCGAGAATCTCTTGGCGGGTGAGACCGCGGCTCTTGGTAGATAGCGCTGTGACAACGTCGATATGTGGAGCAGCATTCTTGAAGAGGGCGCGGTAGAGGTCGTTGAACTCGTCCTTAAGCGGAGCATTGGGGGCAAAGAATAGCTGATCGATATTTTGGGCAAGGCTCATCGAACGGTCCATCATTGACATGTAGTAGGGAATTCCTCCCATTGCCATATAGCATTCAGCTATCTGTCGGCGAGAGAATGAGAAACCGTACGCCTTGAAATATGCCTCGCATTCCTTCAATGTGAATGGCTCCAGCACAAGATGGTGGGTTAGGCGATTGTGTAGCCCTCCCCGGCTGCGAATAAGATTATTAATCATCCAAGAGGTTGCAGAACCACAGACAATGAGTTTGATGTCATTCCGCAACACCGCCCAACTGTTCCAGAAGTTCTCCAGTGCAGCGATAAATCCTGATTTTGCAGTGTCAAGCCAGGGCAACTCATCAATAAAAATAACCTTAGGTCCTTCAGGCAGAGTCTCCAAATAGCACGACAGCTCATAAAAAGCCAGAATCCAGTTCTTGGGGATAGACAAGCGCTCTCCCTTCGATGCTTTCTGATAGGCGATAGCAAAGTTGGTCAGTTGTTCTGACTTGGAAGCATTATGCACACCTGTCAAGAAGAAAGCGAACTTCTCGTCTGCGGCTTTGCGTATGAGAAACGTCTTGCCTACTCTTCGGCGACCATAAACCGCTACAAACTCCGATTGACTGGACGTAAGATACGTCTTCAATGCGTCCAACTCAGATTCTCTACCTATTATTCCTTGCATGATCCTATGATTTTCTGCGCAAATATAGGTAAAACATCACGTTTGCGCAAATTATTATCGGATAATCTGCGCAAGTATAGAAAAAAACGCCCCATTTGCGCAGATTATCCAAGAGTTTTTACAATGTAAAGCACACCTATTATAAAATATTTTCAAACAAGGCCATTCAAAAAGAATACTTACAGCATGGTAATCATTCACATGAAGAAAAATAAAAAGCCTCCCGAAAGGAGGCTTTTTATATCGTGCGATAACGTAATGCTTAAGCTTGCTTGGTGACAACTCGTTTTTCTTTGATACGAGCCTTCTTACCGGTAAGAGCACGCAAGTAGTACAACTTAGCGCGACGAACCTTACCAACCTTGTTCACTACGATGCTGTCGATAGCCGGTGAGTTGATGGGGAAGATACGCTCAACACCTACAGTACCAGACATCTTACGTACAGTAAAACGCTTGTTGTAGCCGTGACCTGAGATCTTGATTACTACACCGCGGTAGAGCTGTACACGCTCCTTGTTACCCTCGACAATACGATACGCTACGGTTACAGTGTCACCAGCCTTGAAAGCAGGAACCTGACCCTCTTTACCAGTAGCAAATGCTTCTTCAGCAATTTTAATTAAATCCATTTCTTTTAATTATTAATTGTTATATCGTCCCAACGCAACATATCAAGTTACTCTTCCTATGACAGCGATTGCGCGAAAGCGGGTGCAAAGGTATAATTTTATTATGAGACAGCCAAATTATGCTGTTCCTTTTTGCCTATTCACCTAATTTTATTGTAATTTTGCCCTATAAAAGAAAACCAAACAAGTATGAGAAGAAAAATTCCGGCTTTACTACTGGCTTGTGTATTCATCCTTACAGCCTGCCACACTGGCTATGAGGTAGTTCAAGTAAGTGGCACCCGTCACGAAATCAATACTTCGCTCGACTCATCGCCGCATGCTTTGACCACGGAATACCTCACCATATATAAAAACTATGTACATGAGATACAGGCGCCCGTGCTCGGAGTAAGCACGCAGTATATGGAGGCAGGACGCCCCGAGAGCTTGCTATCGAACCTCACGGCCGACATTCTGCGCGAAGCAGCCATGAGATATGGCGGAACACCTGCCGATGTAGGCATCATGAACATGGGTGGACTACGCAACACACTGCCCGAGGGTAACATCACAGTGGGTGATGTATATAAGATATTCCCTTTCGAAAACAAACTGTTCACACTGACGTTGACGGGAGAGCAGCTTCTCGACCTCTTCCGCCGCTTCGCTGCGGTAGGCGGACAGGGCATCAGTGGGGCACAGCTTACCGTAAGCAAGGACGGTCAGTTGCTGGGAGCTACGGTAAACAGCAAGGCTATAGAAAAGGAGCAAAACTACCGCATAGCCACCATCGACTATTTGGCTGAGGGGAACGACGGCATGAGCACACTACGCGAGGGCAAAGACCGTCAACTATTCGACACGCTCACCCTGCGCCAGGTGGTGACCAACTACATCATAGAGAAAACCAAAGAGGGAAGCAAGATTGATTCGAAGATAGAGGGGAGAATCCAAATCGTAGAAGACTAAAACCCACATCAGCATGAAACGTTTACTATACTTACTTATATTATTACCCATTGTACCGCTAACGCTCTCAGCACAAGCCGATAAGTATATCACCATCCTCCACACCAGCGACATGCACAGTTGCATTGAGCCTGACGGCAAGACGGGGCTGGGCGGTGTGGTACGCCGCGCGACCTTTGTAGATCAGATGCGCAAGAATAAGCCGAACACACTACTGGTCGACTGTGGTGACTTTTCGCAAGGGTCGCTCTACTACAATCTCTTCAAGGGTGAAACCGAGGTGAAGATGATGAATGCAATGGGCTACGATGTAGCTACCATCGGCAATCACGAGTTTGACTTCGGACTCGACAACATGATGCGTATCTTCGCTATGGCCGAGTTCCCTATTGTATCTACCAATTACGACTTCACAGGAACACCCGTAGAGGCCTTCGTCCGCCCTTACCATATCATGAAGGTCGATGGAGTACGTGTAGGCTTCGTTGGAGTAGGCCCCCAACTGGAAGGCCTGGTAGCCGAGGCTAATTGCAAGGGAGTGAAGTACCATGACCCTATCGCGGCTGCCGACTCTGTAGCTGACATCCTCAAGGAACAAAAGAGGTGCGATGTGGTAGTGTGTCTCTCACACCTCGGTTGGAAGACGAGCAATGGCGTTGACGACGAACACCTGATAGCTGGAAGCCGTAACATAGACCTCGTACTCGGCGGACACACGCACTCATACTTCAAGGAACCGCTTTACTATAAGAACCTTGACGGCCGCGACATCATGCTGATGCACGTGGGCAAGAACGGACAGTATGTGAGCGAAACGGTGATAGGGTTAAATAAGGGTTGAGGGTTTATGGTTGAGGGTTTATGGTTGAGAGTTTAGAGTCCATCCATCAACCATCATCCGTCATCCATCAACCATCATCCATCAACCATCATCCATCAACCATCATCCCTAAAACTCATACCCGAAACTGAAGTAAGCGCCAAAGCGGTGATGCATGTCGTTCCAGTGCGCATAGAGCGAGAAGGGGCCAACCGTAGTATTGTATACGAGTCCGCCACCAAAGCCCCAGATGCCATGTCCCTCAAAGGCTTGACTAAGTTCGTCGCTACAATGGGCATAGTTCACTATACCTGAAAGATAAAGGTCTGACGTGAGTTGCTGCCGCAAATCTACGCGCAGCACTGCCAGCTGGCGTTCTGTAAACTCGCACCCCGTGAGGCCTACGAAGGGAATCTGCTGACGGGTGTAGCGTCCAGCGAGATAACCACCAATATTATTGCCATAGACGAAGGGTACTGACTCACCAAACAGCAAGCGTACATAGGCCGCAGGTTGCACCACGGTAGTATTGCCTAAGGAGATGGCTGCCGAGGCATTGGCCTGCAGCGTCCAGAAGTTTGAACCTTCACGACTCCTATTCTTTATATTATATACCGCCTCCAACCCATAGGCATAGCCCGAGGTGGGCAGATAGGCTGTATTGAAGAGGTTGTTGCATAGCGAAGCGTAAAGTCCTATATAAGAATCGTGGCTCTCGGTATCGGTATAGCTCCGCTCAGGCAGTTCTTCACGATAGAGGTCGTGCACCAGAAAGTAGTCATAACGGGCACCCAGACGCAAATCATAGTTACGCGATAAGATATCGGACAGATAGAGGTCGCTACCATAATAGTGATAGTTGAAGGCATGGTCGCTCTTGTTATAGAAGCGGTTGACATCGGAGAACCAATACTTCAGCGCCACGTTCACCTGCGGCATCGTGCGCCAAGCGTAGGCTGCATGAGCCTCTATCCAAGGATTGATGCTCAGGCGAGTGGTGAGGTCCAGCTTAGGGCCTGTCAGTTTGAGGCGATTGACACCTACACCAAGAAGTGCGGCCGCAGCATCCTCCGAGTCAATACGTAAGCCCAATTCCACTTGATTGAGAGGATTGCCTGTCACCGATATATCCAATACATAGGGTCCATTGCCCAACAGATGGTATTGCACTGAAGAGAAGGCTCCCAAACCATAGATGCGCTCGACGGCCTCGGTGAGCATGGACTCGTCAAAAGGTTCGCCCTCAACTATACCATATTGCCCCAGCAATGCAATGACATCATCACGTTCGGCCCCACGCACCACGATCTGATCAATGAGCGGTTTATCCCAGTCCTGCAGAGTGGACGACTGCAAAAGAGCAGAGTCTGCAGCAAAGCAGGGCTTATCGTCTACAGGAGAGATGAATAAGGAGAGTCTATTCCTCAGCGACTCCAGTTGCGGTTTGCTCTGTAACGCTGTCTGGTACCCTATCTCTATCAGTTGGCTCAGGCGCAATGTGTCAAAGCCCATAACAGGGAAATGCCCTACCTTAGGCATAATCAGCACATCGGTATCTCGAAGGTTCCGGCGACGCAGCTCAGCACCCATCGTACCGATAAGGCGCTCAAAAATACCTGTAAACGAACGTAGTTCGTCGACCGTTGTCGTACCCGTGTTCAGGTCTACACCAATAACGATGTCTGCACCCATATCACGCGCCACGTTCACTGGATAGTTGTTCACAACACCGCCATCAACCAATACCATACTATCCTTATATATGGGATAGAACACACCGGGAATGGACATGCTGGCCCGCATGGACTCGGCTAAATAACCATGATTGAGTACTACGGCATCACCTGTCACCATATCTGTTGCTACACAAGCGAAAGAACGAGGAAAGACTTCATAGCTCATCGAGTCGTGGTAGGCGATAGTAAGTTCATTGAAAGTGTTGAGCAGATTCTGCCCATCAATAAGACCCGGACGCGCCAACACCTTGGGGAATGCCCGTTCACTGCTTCGGCGTACCTTAATACCTGCATCGCGATAGCGTGCATTGCTCTCCGTGCGCACATTATTGGCGTAGGGGACATTTACTTGATACCGCTGCTCAGCCATGCGCTGCGCATAGGGTTGCATGTCACGAGGCACACCATTGCTCAACAGCACTTTCCAGTCTTGCGTCATAAACAACGAGTCCATCTCATCGGCCGTATAGCCTATAGCATACAGAGCGCCTACGATGGCTCCCATGCTCGTGCCCGTCACATAGTCGATAGGAATCTGCATCTCCTCAATGAGGCGTATCACCCCCACATGTGCCGCCCCTCGGGCACCGCCACCACTCAGCACTAACCCAACCTTGGGACGTTCAACAAATAATGTTTCTATACCCTGCTGTGCACGCATCAGAAACGACACACACAGCAACACCGCCATCACAGCACATCCTTTTTTACTCATCTTGTCTGAATTATGTTGCGATAACATTCAATACCCACCATTTGTTTTTAGGCACCACCATTCACCGTCTCCCGAAGTCGCCAGATAGAAAAAAAATATGTGGCCGCCCTTGTCAATAAGGCAGAAAACATCTACCTTTGTCATTCTATATAGCATAATACATACAATATATTATATAATGATACTATCGATGACAGGCTACGGCAAAGCCATAGCCACCTACGGAAACAAAAAGATCTGCGCCGAAATAAAATCACTCAACAGTAAGGCGATGGACCTCTCTACACGTATCGCCCCACTCTATCGAGAGAAAGAGATGGAGATACGCACACTCATAGCCCAATCTCTGGAACGAGGAAAGGTTGACTTCAGCCTATGGATAGAAGAGGATAGTGCCACACTGGCCACGCCGATAAACAAAGGACTTGTAGAAAGCTATTACAGACAAATCAAAAGTATCAGCGAAACAACGGGAATCCCTGAGCCCGAAGATTGGTTTGCCACACTGCTACGAATGCCTGACGTACTAACACGCACCGAGATCAAGGAACTGAGCGACGAGGAGTGGAACGTGGCGCGAGGGGCTGTGACCGAGGCTATCGAGAGATTGATGGAGTTTCGTCAACAGGAAGGGGCTGCATTGGAAAAGAAATTCAATGAAAAGATCGACAACATCGCTTCACTGCTGGCCTCAATAGCACCCTACGAACAGGAGCGAACAGAAAAGATTCGTGAGCGCATACTTGAAAACCTACAAAAGAGTCTGGGCGTGGAGTATGATAACAACCGATTTGAGCAAGAACTCATCTTCTACATCGAAAAGCTTGACATCAACGAAGAGAAACAGCGCTTGACCAATCATCTCAAATACTTCCGTGAGACCATGCAAGATGGACACGGACAGGGAAAGAAACTCGGATTCATAGCCCAGGAGATGGGACGCGAGATCAACACCACAGGCAGCAAGAGCAATCATGCTGAAATGCAGAATATCGTGGTGAAGATGAAGGACGAGCTGGAGCAAATCAAAGAACAGGTGTTGAATGTAATGTAAAAACTATGACAGGAAAACTTATCATCTTCTCCGCCCCCTCGGGTTCAGGCAAGTCAACCATCATCAATTACTTGATGCAACAAGGACTTGGACTTGCCTTCTCGATATCGGCCACCAGCCGTGCCCCACGCGGCACCGAGCAACATGGTGTAGAATATTTCTTCCTCAGTCCAGAGGAATTTCGCCAGCGTATCGCCGACGGAGAATTCCTTGAATATGAGGAGGTATATCCCGACCGATTCTATGGAACCCTAAAGGCACAGGTGGAGCGTCAACTTAAGAAAGGCCAGCATGTCATTTTTGATGTAGATGTAGTAGGAGGCTGCAACATCAAGGAATACTACGGCAACCGCGCACTCTCTATTTTCATACAACCACCCTCGATTGAGGAGTTGCGTCACCGTCTGGAGGGACGTGGCACCGATACTCCTGAAGTAATACAGCAACGCCTCGACAAGGCTGAATACGAGTTGTCTTTCTCGCCCAGATTTGACAAGATTATTGTCAATGACGATTTAGAAACAGCCAAGGCTGAGACCCTGGAAGTGATAAAGCACTTTTTGAGTTGTGAGTTGTGAATTTTGAGTTGTGAGTTGTGAATTTTGAGTGTAGCGATTATCGTCCATCGTTAACCGTTAACCGTTCATCGTCAATGAAGCGTATCGGAATTTTTGGAGGTTCATTCAATCCTATACATTTGGGGCATACTGCGCTTGCTGCATCCATCTGCGACTTGGGAGTTGTAGATGAGGCATGGCTAATGGTGAGTCCGCAAAACCCTCTTAAGCGCAATCTCGAGCTGCTTGACGAGAACGAACGCCTCAAAATGGCACAATTGGCAGTAGCCCCCTACTCCACACTACGTGCATGTGATTTTGAGTTTACTCTTCCACGACCATCCTATACATACCACACCCTGAAAGCTCTACGCTCGAGTTATCCCGAATGCGAATTTAGCCTCATCATTGGCGAAGACAACTGGCTGCATTTCGACCGTTGGTATCGCTATGAGGAGATTCTACGCGAGACACACCTAATTGTATATCCGCGTCACGAACAGCAGACAACAGGCAAGCAACAGCCACAGGGACTAAAGACCATACATCACTCTGAAATAATAAATCACGATTTCGAAATGCCTCTGTTTCCATATAGTTCCACCGAAATACGTCACCTCCTGGCCCAAGGGAAAAGCGCCAGCCACATGCTGCATCCCGACGTAGAAGCATACATTAAGGAAAAGGCCTTTTACACCAAAAACGAATAAAACATGAAACACATTGCCATACTGATCGCCGCAGCACTTATCAGCCTTGCCTGCAAAGCACAAACCGTAACAGACAGGTATGAGCTGACACCTGATTATATGCAAGAGGTATTCTCTGACATCATAGGTTCTGAGTGCAATATCATCTGTTTAGGCGATGCCACCGGACAGTACATCGGATACTCCCACAACAACAGTTTCTTTGGCTGGGGGAACTACATTGCAGGCAATGGCAACCAATGGATAGGCCAATGGAACAATGGCAAATGCATATTTGGCATACTCATCAAAGACAAGGAAGGACGTATCGGATCTGACACCCATTATGTAACATATGACCTCACGAAGGGAACAATCATAAATATCGTCAAGGACAATGAGACCTTCAGCTATACAGCCGAGCAGGCCTCCGCTTCACCCTACCGATTTGTCAGGCTCAACTACGGGAATGGCGACAATTACATCGGCGAGACCCGCAATGGTCTCCGACATGGCCAAGGCATCTACTATTGGGCTAACGGGAATTATTGGTATGGCACCTTCAAAGATGGATACAGACAAGGATACGGTGCACTATTCACTCCTGACGGCACCATCAGCTATGGCCTATGGCTGGGCGATGACAAGCAATAAGCCCTACTCTGAGGCTTCATCGCGACACAGAGTCACTATCACCACATCAGTAGGAGCAAATACACGGACTGGATAACGCGAAGTACCCAATCCGTTAGAGATTATTATGGGAAGGCCATCGCTATTGTATCTGAGCCCCGAGCGAAAACGCATACCATAGCGTGAGGCTGTGAAGGGTGCATATAGCCCAAAGATGGTAACTTGCCCACCATGTGTATGTCCAGCAAGAGCAAGGTCCACTCCTTTGATATCGGCTTCCTCCACATAATCGGGTGTATGGGTTAGAAGAACCACAAATTCCTCTGGAGCAATGCGCACAGAATCGGCTTCACCAAGCGCCCTTGACGCCGGATATTTACCAGCATACGGGTTGGCTCCCCATAGCACAATATATTCATCGCCCCGGCGAATGGTATCCACTTCATGCTCAAGCAAGTGCATACCCTTGCGTTGGATAACGTCCCGAATCAATTCGGTACAACGCTCGTAGTCATTGTTACCAAGCACGGCATACGTACCGTCGGGAGGTGTCACAAGAGCAAGTTCGTCAAATAGGGGTTCTACATACTCACAACCCTCCTGATAGTCACCGCCAAGCAACAATACATCGGGATCCAGCATCTGCAAAGCCTTTACTGTGCCACGCAGCTGACGCTCCTTGAACTTACTCTCAAGGTGAAAGTCTGAAGCAAAAGCAATACGATATCCATCAAATGCAAGCGGTAGGTCACGGGAACAAATCTCATAGTTACGTATGCGGTTTACGCCTGCATAGCGTATCGACGTACATGAAGAAAAAGTAAACAAAAGCAACGACCACAGTAGGATATAACGATACTGTTTGCCGTTTTCCATGCGAGTAGTCAACATCGGCTTCATAGAAAGAGCCTGATTAATCTTTCTCTATCAGCACTGTAGCATACGCTGAGACACCCTCTTCACGTCCAGTAAAACCGAGTTTCTCTGTAGTGGTAGCCTTGATGGTCACATCTTCCTCATCAATGCCCATCACATTGGCCAGCGTCTGCTGCATGAGAGGTATATGCGCCTTCAACTTAGGTCGCTCGGCACAAATCGTAGCATCAATGTTACCAACCCGATACCCCTTGCTGGCGATGAGTGCCAAAGTACGAGACAGTAGAATCTTACTATCAATATTCTTATATTCACCAGCATTGTCGGGAAAGTGGTAACCTATGTCACGCATGTGAGCCGCTCCCAACAATGCATCGCATATAGCATGGATGAGGACATCGGCATCAGAATGTCCCAAAAGACCTCGGTCATGTTCGAGTTGTATGCCTCCTAACCAAAGTTCACGGTTCTCGGCAAATTTGTGGACGTCAAATCCGAATCCTACACGTATTCTCATTTACAATTCTATTATTTACAATTAACAATTGATTTACAATTTGGTTACTTGACAATTTATAGAACCGCGACATTGAATCTGTAATTAACGCAATCGCGCAGTAAATGGAAATTGGTAAATTGTCAAATTGTAAATCGGCTTTATCTTCCCATAATCTCACGTATGCCATCCATATCAAATGACAAGGTAAAGCGCAATGTCTGGTCGAGCGGATTGCTCTGTGCCATGGAAATGAGATAGGCTGCATCGAGTGAAAATACACTCATCTTGAAACCTGTTCCTAAGGTGAAATACTTACGATTGCACTTGTACTCATTCTCATAGTGGTAACCTCCACGGAGGAAGAACTGATTATTATAGGCATATTCTACACCCACACCCCAATAGATTTCCTGCAACTCCTCCTTGAAGCCTCCTGGAGCATCTGCAAAAGACTTAAAAATGCCCGAGATGGGTGAAATATCATTGTAGCCACTGGCATCGAGCCACGATTGGTATTCTGACGCAAATGAGTAGCTGTCATCCTCGGGCTCAGAGAGACCCAAATCCGAATAATTCTCCTCAAGGAACTGCCGATATGAAGGTTTGGTAGGCACCATAAGTTTATTCACATCTGCACTGAACGAGATGGTATTGTACTCATCTATAGGCACCATGAACGAAGCACCCAGACGAAGATTGGTAGGAATAAACTGGTTGGTATTACCACCATCATGCGATATCTTACTACCTATATTCGAAGCGTTCATACCGAGGTTGAAAAGACATTCACGACGGCCCAACATCAAGTAATTGGTGTAGAAGAGAGCAATATCGGCAGCAAAAGCATTTCCTACCGAAGTATCTTCATCGAAGTTGAAGTTTAGGTCCGAGATGATATATCGCAAACCTACGGCTGCAGAAAAGGTTTCTGACAGCATACGCGAATAGGCAAAGTCAACCGCCATCTCATAGGGTTTGATCGTAAAATCATCTACCCATACCTCACCCAACGAGAAATAGGTAAGTGAGGCACTGATGGCCTGATAATCACCTATACGATAATAACCTACCAGGTTGGCCAAGTCAATATCGCTCACCAACTGGCGCAACCATGGAGTATAAGCCAGCGAAAAACCTGCTGGGCTGATAGCAAAAGGATACTTAGCTGGATTCCAGTATTGTGAGTTGACGTCCGGATCAGTAGCAGCACCCACATCACCCATAGCACCAGCTCGAGAATCAGGAGCGATAGTAAGCGATGTTACACCTGTCATTACAGGATTAAACATCTGCACATCACCGGATGTCTTTTGCGCATTCATTGATGCTGCGCCAAGTAATATTACGGACAACAAAAGGAGTGTCTTTTTCATAAAAAAATAGTTCTATTGTTCAATATTTACTTTTATAGTAACTCCAAATCGGGCTGATTATTGCCCTCAACGGCGCAAAATAGTCAATTTATGCGTTCTACTTGTTGACTTTCCACTAACCGATGTCACCGTTGCACGATAGAGGTACACTCCGGTGGCGAGTGGTTGTCCTGACGAAGCACACAGCCCCCAATCCAAAGAGTAGGTATTGTCAGGAGTGGCCACCTGCTCTTGATGCTCCCATAACATACGTCCCGAAAAATCAAAGACCTCTATCTCCACTATAACTTCGGTTTCGGGGCGATCGTGAGCAAGAAGGAAGGTTGTATACTCATAAGCCGGACTATGCGTAGTACCTACCTCAAGGATGCGCGGACGCAGTCCCTTCACCACTTCAAAGTCTACGGTTACTGTAGTGGCGTTGTTCATCATATCCCATGCACGGAACATGAGTGAGTGCTTACCCTCAGTGAGTTCGGGCAACACATACGACACCGTACCACGGGTATAGTCGCCCAAATCCGACACATAATAGTCATTGAGAGTATATGTCATTGAAGCCTCACCGTCAATAACAGCTATAAGGTCGTGGCCAATACCATTACCTACCGTATTGATGCCATCAGCATCCTCAAGCAGTACGGTCAGTCGTGGAGTCTCATTTACCAAGTCGACAGTCACAAAGTCGGGCGAGTTAAGATAGAGTTGTACTTTAGGGCCAAGACTATCATTTACCATTTCACTATCAGTGCCTCCCAAAAGGAAGTCATCATACATACCTTTAGCTTCGCGTTCGTGCGCATCATCAATAGCATATAGATTGATGAGTCCATTCTTCATCGAGTAGTTGATATCCATAGGCACACGGAAGTCAATCTCAAATTCTCCACCTCTGACCGAGTCACCTCCTATGTAGAGTGTCTTCGAGCGTGCGTTATAAGTAAACGGCGTTGATGCTGTACCTGCATTGTTGCGACAGGTAATCAACTCCACATTGTCTGATACTGTAGCATACATCAACCCACGGAAATCAGCAGCAAGTGTTCCTCCCAAGGTACTCACATGCCCCTTTACAGACACGCGTGAACCGGCCTTCAGTATCATCTCTTCTCCACGTTCCACCGCAACTCCGTTCACTTCATCCACCACCATATTATATTCAGTATTACCTATAACAAGTGCGGGATCACCTATAAGAACATAGTTGAGTTTATTCTCAGTCATATCTTGCATCGAAGGCGTACCCGACGTTATCAGACTACACTTGGCCATACGTATGGCATCGCCCAAACTAAGGCGCCTGTTGCTTTCGTCGCGCGAAAAGAGATATTTAGAGAAGAAGTAGTTGATACGGCGATTCTGATCGGCAAATGTAGTACGTGTAGATGTCATCAATGCTATAGCCCCTCCTTTCGGATTGAGGAACGCATACTCACCAAACGACATGGTAGAGTTATCGAAGGGTGTGATATCGCACGACACTGTTACCCATACCGGCAAACGCGGCGACTGCAGTTGTTCCATATCGGACTTACCGATTACCAGTTCGTGGGATATTACATCGGGGCTTCCATGCCCACTATAATTGACCATCAGAGCACCCTCGTTGAATAGCTCGAGCAGACGCTTACGCACTGTAGGGTAGCTATGTCCCGTAGCGGTCACCTCCATAGGATAGCTATCCCAATAGATACGCTTTACCATATAGTCGGGATAATTGCTCTCAAGCATTCCTGCCACATATTCGGCATCGCGCATATGTTGGTTGTTATCGCCATCATCGCCCAGCATGAGGATAGTATTTTTCCATGCTCCCGCCTCAGCATTGTCCATATATGCTATCACTTTGTCTACCATCTCACGAGCCTGCGCGACTGTAGTCACCGGGAAGCGACCTACACCGACATCAACCTTGTCGTAAAGAAGGCGTCCTCCCTCACCATCATCGAGTAATCCGAAATAATCTTCCATCACATATGACGATGTGGCACTGAACGAACCTACGGACTCGAAACATAGCAAATAATCATCGGGGGACTTACCTTTCCAAGCCGATGACAGCATACGGTTATCCCACGCGCCATCACCAAAGAGGAGCAAGTACTTAGGGGCATCGGTCATTGTCTCGGCACGATCATACAACATCTTCAAATAGCGGCGATAAGCCGTGGCATCAGGAGTGCCCGAGGAAAACTCGTTGTACACTTCATCGGCACGCACCACCTTTACGCGCAACCCGCTACGTGTACGGTGCGCCTCAGCCAAGCGTTCAGCCTGAGCCGTCAGTTTGCCGTTAGATGGTACGATGATAATATAGTCCATCGGGGCCGTAGCATGCAAGTCTTGATTGGCCACCTCGCCCGTTTCTCTGGGCATAGGATAGTTTGCCTTGACATCAAGGGCTATATATACATCACCGCGTTCACTTCTAACAGTAAATGAATGGTTCTCCTTATCAAAAGGTATCTGCTCTATTTCTGCGGCCTCAGTAATGCGCCACACTACCGTATTCTCATAGTTCCATACAGTCTGGGGCAACTCATAAGTATAAATTCCCGAACTAGTAGCATAAATAGGATGTCCCAAATCGATGAAGCGGGTATAGTTGAGACGTAAGTAGTCAAGACGTCCCGATATACCCGACCCACGATTATGAGTAAGTTTCACCGTCTGCGAGCCATTACTATCCTTCGCTGTCAAAGGCATTGCATAGCTACGTGTGGACGAAGATGCTTCACTATGGCGTCCTACAGGATTCAAAGTCATAGAGCCCAGCGAAGTGCTGTCGCAAGCGATAGTGACCGAACTGCTGGTACCACCATTATGCGTGAAACAGACATCAAGAGTTGCATTTTTCAGTGGATAAAAGTTTGTAGCATACAGCGTGTAGCGCTTCACATTACCCCCGGCATAGTCATAACTCTCCACCAACTGGCGACCGCCATGAAACCATGCGTAATCGTCCACTTCATGCAAGGCATAAGCTGGTGTAGTCTCAACTACTGGGTTCACAGCATCAAGCGCCTCTCGAACGGGGAACGTTGCTGGCTCCCCCTCCGTATCTTCAGTCAAGAAGTAGTAACCATACTCAGAGTAAGGATTACGAGTATGGGTGAAGGTATTATCGTTCTGCAACGTCCACTGTACGGGGCCATTAGCATAGAAAAGGAGTCTATCATCGACACGCCACAAAGGCACTTCGCACAAGTCATCAATCCACGAGTCGGTATTGCTTTCCGAGAGCGGGTGACCACCATAGCCATAAAGACGTACCTTACCCGGATTATCGAACCCCATCCCCCGGAGTCGTGCATGTGTAAGCATATGGACTCCATTATCCTCCACACGCAACTTTACCCAACGCCCTTTGCTCAGTCGAGAATGAAAGACTACTCGTTGTTCTTGCGAGGCAGTTCTCACGTATGCTGCAGGAGAGGTACTATCTACCTTCAATGTAAAATTTGTAATCTTCTGATACTTTCCGTCGCGCCAAATAATGGGAATGAACGAGATGTCCAGCTGTCCGCGTTTGGCACTCACACCCTTATAAGTATCTATATCAGGCCATTCGGGAAGTGCACCTTCTTTAGGCAAGCTATAGCGTTCTATCTCTTCAGACGTCAACGGCAACAACTCTGGATATTCGATGACAACTTGAAACTCACGACCCACATGATTGTACCCCAAATCTATACTATGAGTAAACAACGGTAACACCGTGTCTTGTGCATAGGCAGCCCAATCCACCTCCATCTCACCCTGCGCCCTAACAGGAAGCAGCGCAAGCATCATTATGCTTATCAAAACATATCGCATCATTGCCATAACATTTATTAAACGTATGAAAACCTCTTTTATTGTATGCAGCCTCAAAAGCCGAGGAGAAGAGTCTTCACGGATATAATCATCCTCGCCGGCGATGAGCGGTTACAAAGAAAAAATAGCAAATCGTTGCCCATACAGGATATTATGGTTACTTTTGCAGTGTCCTAACCCTTAAATAGGATAAAAAGGATAACTATTATGAGCAAAAATAAAGATAGCAAGAAAAAGAGCAAGAGTTCATTGCGCTTCGTACACATCAACCTCACAGCTATGGTAGCCGTAGTGGTGGCAGCCGTGTTCATTACCTTCCGCTGGATTGACAAATACACCGAGCATGGTGTAGCCATCGTAGTGCCCGACATCACGGGATTACAAGAAGAGGAAGCCATAAATAAATTGGCTCAACACCGTCTGATAGGCATACCTGATGACTATGCGTATATAAAAGGAGTGCCTGTAGGCGAGATTATCAACCAGCGTCCTGCGGCCAATGCCAAGGTGAAGCGCGGACGCAAGATATACCTCACCGTGAGCTCGGGCAACCAGCCCATGATCACCGTGCCCGACATTGCCGACAACAGTTCACTGCGCCAAGCCGAATCACGCCTACGCGCAGCAGGCTTCAAATTGACGCCACACGACACCATTGAAGGCGAGCTCGACTGGGTATATAGCGTTCGCTATAACGGACGCGAGCTACAAGGCGAAGAGAAGATTCCTGAGGGATCAGAGTTGACACTCGTCATAGGAGGAGGATCGAGAATAGAGGCCGACACGTTGGGCGTACCTACCGTAGAAGAAGGATGGTTTTAACAATTGCTACTGACTGTTATGTTCCATCTTGACGATATAGATAATTTGCTCACCGAGAGCAATAATGACCCATATGTAGACCTCGACGCATCGCTTGATGAGGAGGCTTCGTTATATGAGCATTTCCGCATTGTAGTGGATAAGGGGCAAGAATTGCTACGCATAGACAAGTTTCTGTTTGACCACCTTCCCCATGCCTCGCGCAACCGTATACAGAAAGCAGCCGAAGCCGGATTCATCCATGTAAATGGGAAAGCAGTAAAGAGCAACTATCGTGTGAAGCCATGCGATATCATCACCATGATGATGGACCGTCCGCGTTACGACAACGACATCACTCCCGAGGAGATTCCTCTTGACATTGTATACGAAGACGATGAACTCATGGTCATCAACAAGCCTGCCGGCATGGTGGTTCACCCTGGCTGCGGCAACTATAGCGGTACGCTCGTCAATGCCATTGCATGGCATCTGCGCGACAACCCCGACTACGACCCCAACGACCCAAGCGTAGGCCTTGTACATCGTATCGACAAGGACACCTCAGGGTTGCTTGTAGTCGCCAAGACTCCCGATGCCAAGACCTCGCTCGGCATGCAGTTCTTCAACAAAACGACCAAGCGCCATTACAATGCCCTCGTATGGGGATCGCTGAAGGAAGACACGGGCACCATACGCAGTCAGATAGCCCGCAACCCACACGACCGCCTGCAAATGGCAGTTTTCACTGACCCTTCAATAGGCAAGCATGCTGTCACCCATTACCGCGTGTTGGAACGTATAGGATATGTAAGCCTTGTAGAATGTATCCTCGAGACTGGACGCACTCACCAGATACGTGTACACATGAAGCATCTGGGACATCCGCTCTTCAACGACGAACGCTATGGAGGCAATGAGATACTCAAAGGCACTACCTCAGGTACGTACCGAAAATTTGTGACCAACTGTTTCGACACATGTCCGCGACAGGCATTGCATGCCCGCACACTCGGATTCGTACATCCACGCACTAAGAAAGAGATGTTCTTCACCTCAGAACTCCCTACCGACATGACCGCCTTGCTTGACCGCTGGCGCACTTATGTAGAAGGTACTACTCGGGCTGACTAATCGAGTCGGACTGCATACGACGAACGAGGAAATCAATACGCCGGGTGAGATCGTCGTGTTGCTTCTCCAATTCGTTGATGGAGTTCAGCGCCATGGCCAATTCATACACCTGCAGGAATGCTGCCGCATCGGCCTTGGTAAAAGGAATCGACACCGTACCCTTGTTGCCTACGAGCGTCACTTTGATATCGTTTCCCTTATTCAGCGATAAGAAAGAGCCTACACAACCCAAAGGAGAGGGAGTAAAGTCTGTGCGCTCGGTACGACCAGAAGCATCAGACATCTGATAGGGTTCCGATGTCGCCTTCACCTCTACATATGTAGCATCGGGAGCCGTAAAACGAAGTGTATGGGCCTCAACAGCAGCACCGCGACGGAAGGCAACAATGCTATGTACACCGCGTTCATCCACCTGAGGACGTATATAAGTGCGACCAGCATTCTTCTCACTACGATGACCAGGAGCATAATAGGTACCAACATCCTGATAGCGAACATCCTTATCGAGATACAAATCCTCTACCAAATGAGCCACACGCTCACGGCTCACCACAAGCAGACTATCGGTATATGACTGACCAATCTGACTCTCAGCATAGTCGATACGCAGCAGTAACCGCAAGGCATCAGCGCGTACACTAAAAGCCTTGGGATATAGAGTCTTGATGCTATCGGCCTGTAACTTAGCAAGACTAAACTGCTTGTTCTCCATCGATTGTAAAGCGCGTTGGTAGAGAGCCATGGAAGCACGTTCCCCATTGTCGTCACATCCAATCAGAGAAAGCCCCAACAAAAGGGCGAATAGAATGTTTTGTCGTTTCATTTTAATAACACGTATCTGTTTTTTCGATGTAAAAGTAGTGTTAATATTCCATATATAGTGCAATTAGATGAAAAAAAACAAAAAGGAGGATGCCGAAACCAAGAAAAACAGTTTTTTTTGAGTAACTTCGCAGACATTTATACAGAATCAGTCTATGAAACATATATCACCCGAAGAGCTGAAAGCCATATTTGACACCAAGCTATTCCACCTCATTGGCGACACGGCCGACGAGTTGGGACTCGAATGCTATGTCGTGGGCGGCTATGTGCGCGACCTCTACCTGGAGCGCCCCTCCAAGGATATCGACGTCGTAGTGGTGGGCAGCGGCATTGCCATGGCCGAAGCACTGCGCAAGCGACTGGGCCGAGGCGCCCACGTGAGCATCTTCCGCAACTTCGGCACCGCACAGCTCAAGTGGCGCGACATGGAGGTAGAGTTCGTAGGGGCACGCAAGGAATCCTATACCCACGACTCACGCAAGCCTATCGTGGAGGATGGCACACTGGAGGACGACCAGAACCGCCGCGACTTCACCATCAATGCGCTTGCCGTATGCCTCAATGCAGAGCGCTTCGGTCAGCTCACCGACCCCTTCGACGGACTACTCGACATGGAGGACCGCCTCATATGCACGCCGCTCGACCCCGACGTGACCTTCAG
This sequence comes from Bacteroidaceae bacterium, assembly GCA_017622495.1. GTDB lineage: Bacteria > Bacteroidota > Bacteroidia > Bacteroidales > Bacteroidaceae > UBA1189. The sequence continues at coordinate 75,918 of JAGAQY010000034.1, forward strand.
CGACGACCCCCTACGCATGATGCGCTGCATACGCTTCGCCACGCAGCTCAACTTCTACATCGAAGAGGAGACCTTCGAGTCGCTCACACGCAATGCCGAGCGCATCAAAATCATCTCCAAGGAGCGCATCATCGACGAACTGAACAAAATCATCGCCTCCCCCACCCCTTCAAAGGGTTTCGTGGAACTCGACCGCTGTGGTCTGCTACCCCTCATCTTCCCCGAACTGGCAGCACTGCAGGGCATAGAGACAGTGAACGGGCGTGCCCACAAGGACAACTTCTACCACACACTCGAAGTGCTCGACAATATTGCCCGGCACACCGACAACCTATGGCTACGCTGGGCAGCCCTGTTGCACGACATAGGCAAGCCACGCACCAAGCGCTGGGATCCGCGTCTGGGGTGGACATTCCACAATCACAACTTCATCGGTGAAAAGATGATACCCACCATCTTCCGCAACATGAAGCTGCCGATGAACGAGAAGATGAAGTATGTGCAGAAACTCGTAGGGCTCCACATGCGCCCCATCGTGATTGCCGACGAGGAGGTCACCGACAGCGCCGTGCGCCGACTGCTCTTTGAAGCGGGCGACGATATCGACGACCTGATGATGCTGTGCGAGGCCGACATCACCTCGAAGAACGAACTGCGCAAGCAGCGTTTCCTCGACAACTTCCGCCTCGTGCGCGTGAAGCTCAAGGACCTTGAAGAGCGCGACCGCATACGCAACTTCCAGCCGCCTGTCGATGGCGACGAGATCATGCGCACCTTCGGCCTCAGCCCCTGTGCCGAGGTGGGTGCCCTCAAGAGCAGCATCAAGGATGCTATCCTCGACGGCATCATCCCCAACGAGCACGATGCCGCCTATGAGTATATGATGAAGAAAGCCAAGGAGATGGGGCTGGGCCCAATTGAAAATTAAAAGTTGAAAATTGAAAATTAAGGCGGTTTGTGTTCAAACCGAGTGCATGCTTCCTTCTTCTTCAATCAGGTCTTTCGTTGTATAACTTTCAATTTTCAACTTTTAATTTTCAATTCGAACCGTGCTTCACCGTCTTATCGCCGAGGGCGAACATCAGCAGCAGGATTTCAAGTACGAAATCTCCGATGCACGCAAGATTGCGCGCACCCTTTCAGCCTTTGCCAATACCGACGGAGGCCGCCTGCTCATTGGAGTGAAAGACAATGGCAAGATTGCCGGTGTGCGCAGCGATGAAGAAATATATATGGTAGAGGCCGCTGCTACCATGTATTGCACACCTCCCGTGGCGTGCCACATGAGTGTCCATCGAGAAGAGGGTCACAATGTCGTGATTGCCGAGGTGGAGGCTACGGAGAAGCGCCCCGTGCGTGCCCAGCTCGAAGACGGCAAGCTATGTGCCTTCGTGCGAATTGCCGATGAGAATATCGTGGCATCACCCGTACAGATGGCGTTATGGCGCGAGGCTACCGACGACGCAGGTACGCTACTTCCTTTTAGCCAGCGCGAGCAATCGCTGCTGCACCTGCTTGCCGATGCTCCCGAACCTCTGAGCCTCAACCGCTTTGCCCGCCTCGGTCGCCTGCCGCGCCATAGAGCCGTTCAGCTATTGGCACAGTTTATCCGCTTCGGCATCGTGAAGCAGCAGTTCATAAACCACACATTCGTATATGTGGCTACCGAAGAAGGTGAATAAGCGTCGTAATTGTCTTTATTTACCCTGCCGCAGCAGCTCCACCATCTTGTCGGCCGCATGCTCCGATGCACCAGGCTCGCCCAAAGGAGCGATTACCATCTTGTCATACTCGGAGAACATGCGATTGCGGTAGAAATCATCGAGGAGCAGTTGGTTAAGCTCTTCCGCCAGTTCGCGCTCACGCATCTCATCGGCTACGAGTTCGTGCACCAGGGGGAAATCGGCCACAAGGTTGACAAGCGAGATGTATTTCACTTTGAGCACCAAGCTCCGCAGCCACGATACCACCTTACCACACATGATATAGTAGCACACCACTTGCGGCACACGGAAGAGCGCCGTTTCCAGCGTAGCTGTACCCGAAGTTACCATAGCAGCATAGGAGTGGCTAAGCAGGGCATAGGTCTCACCATAGACGACAGTGACACCTCGTGTAGCCTCCGACTTTGCAAAGACCTCTCCGTACATTTCCTTTTCAATGCCCGGTGCACCGGCTATCACCCACTGGAATCCCTTGATTCTCTCTCGGCGGTATACCTTGCCAGGCATAAAATGCTTGGTGGCACTAAGCATGATGGGGAGGTTGTCTTTGATCTCCTGCTTGCGGCTTCCGGCAAGCAGTGCTACGATGGGCAGTTCGGGATTGAGGCCGTGGCGTGCGCAGAACTCCTCGCGCGTCTCCGTGTATTGCGCCTTGAAGTCGGCTACGGCATCCACGCAGGGATTGCCCACGTAATGGATGGGATAATCGTGCCCAGCATAGAAGGGCACCTCGAAGGGCAGGATAGAGAACATCTCGTCTACATAGCGGCGTATGTCCTTGATACGGTACTCCTTCCAAGCCCATATCTTGGGCGATATGTAGTAGTACACGGGTATCTGCGTGTGGGTCTTCACATACTTGGCGATGGAAAGGTTGAAGCCGGGATAGTCGACCAGTATCACCACATCGGGCGCCCATGCCACGATGTCTTCCTTGCACCGGCGCATATTGCGCAGTATGGTACGGGCGTGAAGTACCACCTGCACGAATCCCATATAGGCCAGCTCACGGTAATGCTTTACCAGTGTGCCGCCAACAGCCTTCATGAGGTCTCCGCCGAAGAAGCGGAACTCTGCCTCGGGATCTTTGGCTTTGAGCGAACGCATCAGGTTCGATGCGTGGAGGTCGCCCGAGGCCTCGCCTGCGATAATGTAGTACTTCATTGTTGTTGCTTGATTTCTTAGGATTAGCTAGGATTTTCTAGGAATCTCTATGAATTTCCAGGAATTCCTAGGCTATTTTACAAATTCAAATCCCAGTCGTTTATCATCTCCTCCATCATACGGTAGTCGGTCATATCGATTTGTATGGGAGTCACAGCCACGTACCCCTCAGTGAGGTTGGGGCGGTCGGCATCATGCGGATGGTCGTCGCGCAAGCAGAAGCTACCCACCAGCCAGAAGTAGTTGCCGCCACGCGGATGCGGATGTTCTTCCCACTCCTGCGTCCACTCTCCCTTGGCCATGCGGCACACCTTCACCCCTTCGTAGATGGGCGTAGCGGGGAAGTTCACATTAAGACAGGTGCCATTGGGAAGTCCACGTTCAAGCACCTGCTCTACAATCTTCACGATGTAGGGAGCGCAAGGCTCAAAGTCTGCTTCAGGTGAATGGTTGTCGAGCGAGAAACCTACCGAAGGGATACCCTTCATGCACCCCTCGATGACGATACCCATAGTACCCGAGTAGTGCACGTTGACACCCGAGTTGTCGCCATGGTTGATGCCACCGATAATCATGTCGGGCTGGCGGTCGGCAAACTCGTGCAGCGCCATCTTGATGCAGTCGACAGGCGTGCCCGAGCAGCGGTAGATGGTGATGCCTTCACGCTCGCTCACCAGATTGTAGTACACGGGCTGCGTAGAGGTGATGGCACACCCCATCCCTGAGCGCCCGCCATCGGGAGCCATCACGAGCACATCGGCCATCGGAGCCAGCAACTCAGCCAGGAAGTTGATGCCACGCGCCTTATAGCCATCATCATTAGATATCAATATCAAAGGTCTTTCGCTGTTCATACCATAATAATATTATATTATCATCGCGAAATTAGCACAAAACCGCCGAAGCGCCAAAAGTTATTAACAAAATTGGGGAGTTATCCACATTTTTAGAAAGTTTAGGACCTTTTTTAGCAAAGTTACACAGATATTTGTTTATTTCGCGCTCGGAAACAAAAAGCAAGTATTAGAAAATGGGAAAGATTATCGCATTGGCCAACCAGAAGGGAGGCGTGGGCAAGACCACTACTGCCATCAACCTTGCAGCCTCGTTGGCTACGCTGGAAAAGAAAGTACTGCTCATCGATGCCGACCCGCAGGCCAACGCCTCATCGGGCCTCGGCGTGGACATCCACAATGTGGATTGTTCTATCTATGAATGCCTTATCGATGGCCGCGACCCTCGCGAAGCCATCTACACTACAGACATCGAAGGACTTGAAGTGATAGCCTCACACATCGACCTCGTAGGGGCCGAGATTGAGATGCTCAACCTCGAACAGCGCGAGACCGTACTCAAGCGCATGCTCGAACCCTTCGAAAAGGAATACGACTACATCCTCATCGACTGCTCGCCCTCGCTGGGCCTCATCACGGTGAATGCCCTCACGGCGGCCCACTCGGTGATAATACCCGTACAATGCGAGTACTTCGCCTTGGAGGGTATCAGCAAGCTGCTCAATACCATCAAGATTATCAAGTCGAAGCTCAACCCCGGCCTCAACATTGAAGGCTTCCTGCTCACGATGTACGACTCACGTCTTCGCCTGAGCAACCAAGTGCTCGACGAGGTACGCCGCCACTTCCAGGAGCTGGTGTTCGACACCGTCATCCAGCGCAACGTACGCCTCAGCGAAGCCCCCAGCCACGGCATCCCTGCTATCCTCTACGATGCCGAGTCGAAAGGTGCACAGAACTACCTGACTTTGGCGCAGGAAATCATAAAGAAGAATGGATAATGGAGAATTGAGAATGAATAATTAGCAGCGCACTGCCGGCTCCTGATTTTCAATTCTCAATTTTCAATTTTCAATTATACAATATGGCAACCAAGAAATACCCCTCATTAGGCCGCGGCCTCGACGCCCTCATCTCCACCGATACGGTGAAGACCGAAGGCTCATCATCCATCAGCGAGATAGCCATCAGCCAAATCAAGGCAAACCCCAACCAGCCGCGCCGCGAGTTTGACCCCGAGGCACTGCAGGAACTTGCCGACTCCATCAAGGAGATAGGCATCATACAGCCCATCACCCTGCGCAAGATGGACGACGGCACCTACCAGATTATCGCCGGCGAGCGCCGCTTCCGTGCATCGCAGCTCGCCGGACTCACCACTGTGCCCGCCTACATACGCACTGCCGATGACGAAAACGTGATGGAGATGGCGCTCATCGAAAACATACAGCGCGAGGACCTCAACTCCATGGAGATAGCCCTCGCCTACCAACACCTGCTCGAGGAGTACAGCCTCACCCAGGAAAAGCTGAGCGAACGCGTAGGAAAGAAACGCACCACCATCGCCAACTACCTGCGCCTGCTCAAGCTCCCCGCACAGATACAGGTGGCACTCAAGAACCGCGAGCTCGACATGGGTCACGCCCGTGCACTCCTCGCACTTGAGAACCCTGTGGATCAGATAAGACTCTTCCAAGACATTCAGGCCAATGGCTACTCAGTGCGCAAGGTCGAGGAACTCATCAAAGAAAACAAAACAGCCCAAACGAATGTTACAAAAAAATCGGGCAACAAAGGAGCCGGTGACTTCGACATACTCAAGAAGCATCTTGCATCTTTTTTCCAAACCGACGTGCAGCTTACATGTAGTCCCAAGGGCAAGGGCAAAATAGCCATTACATTCAAAAACGAGCAAGAGCTGGAGCGTATCATCGGATTGTTGGACAAGCTGAAAGCATGAAAGAGCCTATCCGCTACATATTCATCCTGATGGCAGCGTGGTGTATGCCAGTTTTGCTATCGGCCCAGGCCGACAGCCTTCTTGTGCTGAGCGACACACTGCCTGCCCTTGCTCCACGCGATAGCCGCATCATCGTCCTCAGCGACTCGCTCCACCGTGCTGCAGGTGCCGAGTTGGGTATAACCTCAGAGGAGGCAGGACACTCCGAGAATGCCGAGAACTCAGAAATTACCGACACCACGAAAACCCCGAAAGCCTCCTCCCGCCGCGAGCTACGCAAGCAGAAGCTCGCCACCTTCACCCCCGACCCTGGCAAGGCCACATGGGCCGGCATCGTGTTCCCTGGAGGAGGACAGATATACAACCACAAATACTGGAAGCTACCCATCGTCTACGGAGGCTTCCTCGGCTGCGCCTACGCCCTCAACTGGAACAACCAGATGTACAGCGACTACTCGCAGGCCTACCTCGACATCATGGACGACGACCCCGGCACCGCCAGCTACGAGGACTTCCTCCCACCCCGCTACAACGTGGAGGCCAACCGCGACTACCTGGAGCGCGTGTTCAAGAACCGCAAGGACAACTACCGTCGCCAGCGCGACCTCAGCATCTTCTGCTTCATCGGCGTATACCTCATCTCCGTCATCGATGCCTATGTCGATGCCGAGCTATCCAACTTCGACATTTCCGAAGACCTCAGCGTGCAGGTGCGCCCCAGCATCATCGACCATCAGCGCCACGCCACGCCCCGCAACACCCAATCCTACGGGCTGCAGTGCAGCTTCAGTTTCTAATTTTTCTCTTAGGCTTGGGATAAGGCAAGGCCTGTTCCAGTGCCCGAACCACTTTCACGGCCTCCCTCCCGTGCTCAATATCGAGGATGTAGTGCTCCTTTGCGCCTTCGTAGGGAAATCCTTTCTCTGCTTCGGTCATCAGGTCTGCAATGGCGGGGTGAATCTTCACGTATGCGATGTTGTCGCAAGCGAGAACGACAGGCTTCTCGTTTATATAAACCATATAGTCGCCAAACATCTTGCGACTGCGCACATCCCCTGCTTCTGCAAGCTGCGTGCAGACAAACTCTATGAATTCGACGGTGCAAGCCATACTTCTCTTTTAGATAAGCTTTCGTGACCCTCTCCTCACCCCTTCACATAAACCAAGCTGCTTCCCCGCCCGATGGCGCGGATGCCCGATGCCTCCTCCTTGCGTACCTTGCGCAGTTCCACGGTGGCGGTCGATAGGGACAGTTCGTTCAGCTCGGCATAGTCGCGAGTGCGCATATAGCCGTGCTCTTCGATGAAGGCTATGGCGCGACTGATGCGCTCCTCCAGCGTGTAGGGCGAGCGCTTGATGCGGCTCTGCTGGCCACGCTCGAACGTGCATTGGCTGCGCACGGCTTTCACCAGCGCTTTGTCGGCTCGGTAGTGTACGCCGTTCACCTCGATGCTCTGCGCATTGCGCTGCGGCTCGTTCTCTGCAAACGCATCCTGCTCCTTGTCTTTGCACACACCTATCGTGGCCTTGAAGGTGCCGATGCCGTCAATCGTCACGGCGCAGCCGTGTGCCATGAGACGGGCCAGCGATGTGGCTGCCTGACTGAGCACCTGCACTGCCGTGGCCTCGCTGATGCCATAGCCCGGGATAGAGATTTCCTTGACAAACTCGGCCATCGTCACCCGGCGCGACGTCTCCATGCGGTAGTATGCCTTGTTCTCACTGTTGTCATTGATGCTCTTGAACTCTTGTTTGATGTATTTTGCCATAATATCTTAGTTTTGTAGTTCTTCTTTGTTTCACGCAAAAGCTTCTTTTTATCTTTTTTTGTCTCACGCGAATCTCGCAAATCTCGCAAAAATAACGCATCGCTTCACTCGCGTTTGTCGGCGATTCCGCCGAGTGTGTTCGCGCCGGATGGCTAGCACAAGCGAATGCGCGTGCCCTTTGCGAGATTCGCGAGATTCGCGTGAGGAAATCTTTTACAAGCGGTTCCCTTTTAGAGATCAATCCTTGAATTCGTTGACAACCCGCTTAATTCCCTCGCGGAAATCATAAACGTTAAAGTTGATGAGCAATCCTATACGTTTGTCCATCAGTTTGAGGTACGTGAGCAGCTGCTTGTAGTGTACAGGCTTCAGCTCCTCTACGGACTTTAGCTCTATGATGATGGAATCCTCCACGAGCAGGTCCAGTCGCAAACCCTCTCCCAAGTTCACCCCTTTATAATTCATCTCCACCGGCACCTGCGAGGCTACGGATAATCCGTTAAGCTCCAATTCGTGGATCAGAGCTTTCTCGTAAGCGGCTTCCAGCAGCCCTGGCCCTAACGCGTTGTACACCTCCATCGCACAACCGATAATCTTGTATGATAGTGGGTCCTTTGCTTTCATCGTATTTTAGTTTTATGTTTTACTTTTTGTTTCACGCGAAACGAAGTTCGCCGCCCAAAGGGGCTAAAGGCAATCTCGCGAATCTCGCAAAATAACGCGTCACTACCTTTGCGTTCGTCGGCGTTTCCGCCGAGTGTTCGCATCGGATGGTTAGCACAAGCGAATGCGCGTGCTCTTTGCGTGATTTGCGAGATTCGCGTGAGCCTTATCGAATAGTTTCGCTGTTTACTCCGTAAAGTTACGAAATATTTGCCCGAAAAGCAAGTCTGTCTTATACTGCTATAGGTAGACACATTTAATAACCATTAAAGATGTGTAAACAGTATGAGAGAAAAACGAGAACATTACAGTGAAGAAGAATGTCTTTCCATTCTTCGGGATTATTATTCCTCGGGAATGAGTAA
>JAGAQY010000035.1 GCA_017622495.1 Bacteroidaceae bacterium
CACGGCAGGGTATGTCAACAGCGTGGACTACATCAGCGTCGTAGGCTCCACGGCCGACCCCAAGAGTGTGGTGCGCAACGTGAACCTTCGTGAAAGCCTGGGCTTTGAAAACAAGTGGGAGCAGTCGACCGTCTACCTCAAGGCCAATGCCACCTACCGCTACGCGACAGGCAACCGTGAGGACTTCACCACCATCCATGCCATCGACTATGACTATGGCCTGACGTTGAAGAGCGAGCTGCCGTGGGGAGTGAACCTGAGCACCGACCTCACCATGTATAGCCGCCGCGGCTATGCCGACGAGTCGATGAATACGAATGATCTGGTGTGGAACGCTCGCCTATCGAAGAGTATCCTGAAGGGGAACCTTACCTTCATAGCCGATGGCTTCGACCTGCTGGGCCAGCTCTCCAACATCCGATACTCGGTGAACGCGCAGGGCATACAGGAGACATGGCACAACGTGGTGCCGCGCTACGCCATGTTGCACGTGGTGTACCGATTCAATAAGCAACCGAAGAAGAAATAGACAATCGTAAAGAGATAACAGAAATTCTTTGAAGAACATCGGAGAAGGATGGAGGCTGCCCGTGAGGGTCGCCTCCATCTGCATTATGTCTATGTCACTAATGACTCCAACGCATATAAAAATATGATATTCTTTCGCGATAGGATGATTGACATAGGAAGCGCCCTCGCTACGGAACAGGAATAAATCACGACACAGCAAAAGCACGCCTAAAAAGTCTTAAGTAATGATAGAATTTTGCTAGGGAGATGCTCTATGTTACAAAAAACTCTAAAATTATCAATGCAAATAAAAATGATTAAAAGAGCAAGCGCGTGAAATCGACGGATTTCACGCGCTTGTTGTAATAAGATAAGCGTATTATGCAACCGAACAGCTTCCGGTCAGATATTCCTTTTTAAGGTATTCGTACACGTAGGACGGACTCTCCAGATAGAGTCCTGTCTCATCGTCCTGCAAGGAGAGGTGCAGGGTAGAGTTGTATATCACCTCCAAAGCTTCGGGGAGGTTTAGGCCAAAGTCGCGCATCAAGAACATAGTCATCTGATCCACTATCCTGTCTTTGAGGAATGCTCGTTTGTTGTCGTCTGTCATACTCTTCTCAAGAAGTTAACGGCACGCGCTGTGCCAAAGAAGTATTGGTTGTTGAGTTGCTTGTATTCCAATTGGCGTGCCAGTTCGGCAAGCGTGATTGTGCCCTCTTCGTATCGACCAAGCAGGAAAGCCACGCCATCATCGGCTATCGGGCCTATCACTACGTCGTAGTCGTGGTGATATTCACTGGCGTTGTTCCTGTTGTTATGGATGAACGCAGCCCACTCCTCATTAGGCGCTGGGAATATCTTTACATTCAATCTGCCGTCTTCTAATAAGGACTCGTCGAACTCGTATTCCTGTACCACACATTCACCACCAAAGAACTTCACCTTTCTCAAGGCCATCCTTTCGGCTTGGTGGCGTAGGTCAGTGAGGTAGAATCCCTGTCCGAAATCCTTATAAGGGTTGGACTTTGCGATGTCTATCTCCTGAAACTCGATGTTTGTTCCGTGGTAGAGTCTCATGTTAATTGTCCTCCATTCTTTTTGCAGATAAGCGTGAGGTCATCTACAGCATCGTTGATTGACAGCAGGTGCTCTACATCGTAGAACTCGTCGAGGAACTCAATTCCTTTGAAGCGGTTGAGATAACGAAATGCCGCTTGCACAGTGAGACTGAACCGCATTGCAAAAGCGCGGATGCAGGCATTCACATAGGGTATTTTATACTTGTCGTCCATCACATTACCTCCTTTATGCAAGGCAAAGATACTATTTTTTTATATAAAACACAAATCACCATCAATTGACCATGAATTTCTCATAATCTTTTCTCCGAGATGACGAGTCACCCCTCCTTGGGAGGGGCAGGGGGAGGTTCCCTAATTCCCCCTCTTTATCACCTCCGCCGGATTCTCTCGTGCGGTGCGCCATACGCGCGAGCCTACCGAGAGGGCGATGAGCAGGACGATGGCGAGGAGGATGACGACGTATATCCACCAGGCGATGGGCGCTTGCTTCACGTACTGCGCCACCCACTCCTTCATTATCATATAGCCTATGGGGAAGGCGACGGCCGAGGCGGCGAGGACGATGAGTCCGTACTCCTTTATAAATATGGAGAGGATGTCCGCCAGCGTGGCTCCGTGAATCTTGCGCAGGGCAATCTCCTTGCGCCGCTGGGCACAGGCGAGCGTCACGATGGAGTATACGCCAAACACGGCCACGAGGATGCAAACGGCGGTGATGATGCCAAGGATAAGTGTGAGGTTGGTTTCACTTTTCATTTTGTCAGCAAGTATATCTTCGGTAAATTGAAGCTGGTATTGTACGTTGGGGTATTGCTCCTTCATCATCGTTTCTACTGCTTTGGATAGTTCATTACGCATACCAGGCTGATGTACGATGACTACGTAGTTGATATGTCCTCCATGAATCCTCTTGGTAAAGAGCATCAATTGAGACTCATCAGAAAGAGACCTGTTATATATATCTTTAATCACCGCCACTATGGTATAGGTGTTTCCCCAATCATCATAGAGCATACGCCCAACAGCAGTATCCCATCCTAAAGCACGAGACACACCTTCAGTAACAATGATTTCATTTTTATTCCAAGTCTCTTTGTTCGGCAATTCTCCCTCCACTACTGTAAACCCATAGGATGGATGGGCTATATCTCTGGTTCCTAAATAATTGTAAACAGTAACACTTTCGGTGTTGGGTGCTGCACTCACACTCATGGCCGAGTAAGCACCAGCTGCATTAAAATCATAGTCGTACTCCAACACATGCGTTACCATTGGCATGCCGTGCAACTTTTGTGCTATAGCGGCACGCAGTTCCATTGTACCTTGCCCGTTGGCAACCATTTCTTCGCGCGGACTAAGCGATTCTGTGGTACGCACATACAGCAATGCCTTATTCTTTATATTGTATCCATAATCACTATTGCGCATAAAGTGCAGTTGCCGTATCATCACTATTGTGCAATACATGAGGAGAATTGCGGCTACAAGTTGAATGCCAATGGAGACGCTACGCTGATACTTCCCTTTGTCTGACTGATTCAAGTTGCTACGCAACGTATTGCGACGTACAATGGCTACAGGTATACTGCTCATGCCCAGACATACGAGCACAATAATGGGGAGTAATATAAGTGCTTGGCCTAACAGAAAGTTTTGCGGTTCATCTATGTTAGCAAAACGTGCAAAAGGAGCTTGTAACCATTCCACTCCCAACAAACCGAACATCATAGCAATAGAAAGTATGATGAAGACTTCTATCATAAACATCAGTTGTAGGCTGTTGCGTGTAGCTCCATTGACAATGCGCAATGCCATGTCGCGTGCCTTTCCGCGTAGTCGCATGAGGTACAGTAAAAGGAAGTTGAGCAATGCACACATTGTGAGCAATAGGCTACATAGCGTAAATGCCTGCAAGTGGATATAATTCAGGTTACGTCCCCTTCCGCCTACGCGATGTGCATAAGTTAACGGATAGGTACGGGTCCCCTCTATGTATTCCCCCTTCTGCCGTGTCCATGAATCGGGAGTGAATATCTTATCCGCGAACGCTTCTACATCAGCCGTTGCATGCAATTTGGCAAATATTGTTGGTAAATTGTATTTGGTTAGAGGTTGCCGTTGTACAAGTACATCAAATTGAAATATGCTATGCGCACCATAGTCGCGAACCACAGCACCCACCTCTCGTTTCTCTCCAAGGAAATCCACATGTTTTCCTACCACCTTTTCCTCATCAGGAAATATATGGCGTACTATCCGTTCATTGAGTGCTATCTTATGGCTGTTCTGTAGAAAGTTATAGTCTCCATCCACCAACTGCAAGTCGAACACTCGGATAAATGTGCTGTCAATGCCAATTATTCGCGCTGGCCACCCATTTACCGAGAAAGTCTTGTTTTGAAAAACACAGGATGTAGCAGCTTCGACTTCGGGAAAGTCTGTTGCAAAAGCCTCGTACAATCCATACCATGCCATCAATGTCATTCCGCCTTTTGTAGATTTCGCAGCATCTACATCTTGCAATGTATATATCCGCTCATAGTCCTTGTGCATCGTATCGTAGGTGTTCTCGTAGTGCATCCACAGGGCGGAGAGCGAGAGGCAGACGAAGCCGGCGGCGAGGCCGAGCACGGAGATGGCGGTTTGCGCGGGGTACTTACGTAGGTTGCGCAGGGCTATTTTGATGTAGTGTAGTAGCATGTTGGTTCTATTAATGTTTTACGCGAATTTTTTGTCTTTAGTTTCCCCTCTTTATCACCTCCGCCGGATTCTCTCGTGCGGTGCGCCACACGCGCGAGCCTACCGAGAGGGCGATGAGCAGCACGATGGCGAGGAGGATGACGGCGTATATCCACCAGGCGATGGGCGCTTGCTTCACGTACTGCGCCACCCACTCCTTCATTATCATATAGCCTATGGGGAAGGCCACGGCCGAGGCGGCGAGGACGATGAGTCCGTACTCCTTTATAAATATGGAGAGGATGTCCGCCAGCGTGGCTCCGTGAATCTTGCGCAGGGCAATCTCCTTGCGCCGCTGGGCACAGGCGAGCGTCACGATGGAGTAGACGCCAAACACGGCCACGAGGATGCAGACAGCAGTGATGATGCCGAGGATGAGCATCAGGTTGGCTTCGCTCTCTAACTTCTTGTTGAAGGTGTCTTCGGAGATGGTCAGTTCGTATACGACATTGGGAAAATCCACCCTCATCATTGCGTGTATACGGTTTTCAAGTTGTTTGCGCTCGCTGGGCATATAAGTGATAGTGATGTAGTCACTGTCGTATTCTCCATAATTAGCAGCACTCTTCGGCAAGAAAACAAGCGGCATAGGGTCTTGAGTAATGGATTCAAAGTAGAGGTCTTTGATGACAGCCACCACGGTAAACTCCGAGCGGGCATTCTCTAAGTTCAGAGGCCAGCTATTACGTGAATAGACTGTACGTCCCAATGCTTCTTCAAGGCCGAGCGCCTTACGCACACTTTCGGTGATAACTATTTCGTTGGGCTGCCATCCTGCTTCGCGTGGCAGGGTACCTTCGAGTACAGTGAAGCCGTGGGCAGGGTTGCCGATATCCCATACTCCCATATAAAAATAGTACGGCGCATTATAGTCATCGGGCGACAGCCCCATGCGGCTTCCCACTGTATAATGAGCATTAGCTCCCAAGTCCTTGGTGCGTTCTATGGTACTGGTCACCATTGGCATCTGGCGTACTCGTTTGGCTATCTCGTAACGTTTCTCCAGCGTTGCCGCTCCTGCATTGTTGGGGTCGGCATAGACGAATGGATTGTTGGGGTCTTTCAATGCCGATACGTGCAGCTGGGCGCGCCCCTTGATGTTGAATCCCCAATCGACATTTTTAAGGAATACAATCTGTCGCAACATCACCACCGTACAGAAGATAAAGGTGAGGCTCACGATGAGTTGCACGAGCGAACTTGCCTTGCGGAAAGTGTCGCCACGGCGATTGCGTCCCGTGAGTGTGCGATTACGCACAATGGCTATCGGAGCAATACAGATTACGAGGCAAGCAGCCACAATCGCCAGCATTATCCACAGCGCACGGCTCATGATGTAGCCGTAGTCCATTTGGATATTGGCAAAGCGGGCAAAGGGGCGGTGGAGCCACTCGGTGCCGAGTAAACCGAACGCCATAGCGACAAGGAGCACGATGCCAACTTCGATAAGGAACATCACCATCAGTCCGCCTACAGTAGAGCCATTGACAATGCGCAAGGCCATCTCGCGCTCGCGGCCACGCAGACGGATGAGGTAAAGCACCAAGTAGTTGATAAGCGCACACAGCACCATCAGTACGCTGCAAACAAGGAATACGCGCAGGTGCTCGTAGCTGAGGCTAAGGAAGTTGCCTCCTATCTTGTGTGCCTCGGCAATGGGAATGGTGGCGGTGTGGTTGGCACCATCGTTCCATTCCGAAAAGCGGTCTACGCGAGCGATGAACGAGTCTACATTGGCTTTCTCATAGACTTTGGCATACATACTGATAAAGTTCCCTTTATTCAAATGGAAACGTCCGGTGTGTACAATGTCGAACTGAAAATAGTCCTTAATCACTGCGCCCACCTCGGCAATGAGGCCGTATGAAAAGCTGACTTTATTACCTATAACCTCCGTTTCCTTAGGGAAGAGGCGTTGGGCAAAATCCTCGGTAATGGCTACCTCCTTTTCGTTGGTCAGGAAGTCGTAGTCGCCATCCACAAGCGGAAGACTGAATACACGGATAAACGTGCTGTCCACCTGCAATGTCTTTGCTTCTATGCCGTTGACAGTCTTTGGATTGGCAAAATGCGTGCAATAGGCTACGGCTTCCACTTCGGGATATTCGTCGCGCAATTTTTCGTATAATCCTACTCGTGCACGCAAACGATTATCGTGCCAGGTGTCTCCAGCTTTCTCGGCAAGCATTGGGTCTTGAAACGCATATATCCGCTCATAGTCCTTGTGCATCGTGTCGTAGGTGTTCTCGTAGTGCATCCACAGGGCAGAGAGCGAGAGGCATACGAAGCCGGCGGCGAGGCCGAGCACGGAGACGGTGGTTTGCGCGGGGTATTTGCGCAGGTTGCGCAGGGCTATTTTGATGTAGTGTAGTAGCATTTGAGTTTTTTAGTTTTTTTAGTTTGTGTACTGTTGTCAAGGATTTTCACAGGCTTGACAATTTTTTATCACAGGCTCGACAAAACTTTGTCAAAGGTATGATAAATTTTTATCATAGGCTTGATAATTCTTTTTTTGCTTGCCTTTTGTCATCTTGAACGAAGTGAAAGATCTCGCAGAGTATGTTGCTGAGATTTTTCGCGTTGCTCAAAATGACAGGAGCGTTTGTTTGTTTTCTTGATTCATACTTTCTGTTTTCTCTGTTCGGTTTGTCGAATTCTTTGCGTATCCGTGGATATTTAATTAAATATCCGCGGATATTTCATCACGTATCCGTGGATATTTCATTACGTATCCACGATTACGCGAAGTTTTTGCTTTGCTCTTGCGGTTAATTGCTTGCATGGGGTTGGTTTTTCTCATAATGCTGTTTTTTGTTTTTACTCACACAAATCTCACGGATCTCACGAAATATTCTTCCATCGTTTTTTTTGTTTCACGCAAATCTCGCGAAAAACGCGAAGATTTCTTTCATCGCTGGATTTTTGGTCTCACACAGATCTCACGAATCTCACAGATGGCGCGTCGCTTCGCCCGCGCTTGTCGGCTTTGCCGAGTGCTCTCAGCCGGATGGTACATACGAGCGCAAGCGATGTATGCTTTCGTGAGATTCGTGAGATCTGTGTGAGACAAATTCTTAGGACCTGGCCTTTCGCGTTTTTCGCGAGATTTGCGTGAAACATATTCATTCGTGTAAGTTATTAAATTATTAAAAAAGGTTATTGGCGTCGCTGCCAAAACGGCGCACCTAAAATATTCCCTACAAAAACCGTGCCAAAACGTTAAAGTAAAGAAATACAGGGAAGTAACGATTTTGGATTTTCGGGGAAAATGTGCGAAATCGCACAAAAGTGTGCGTTTTCGCACATGCAGCGAAGTTCTTTCCTTGCAATGAGCGCTATCCTCGGTTGCAAAAATTCGGCCATTTATTTGGTGAAGTCCGATAATTCTCGGAAATTTGTGGGATATAAAGAAATAGTTATAATGAAAAGCAGATACATCATTGGTGCCTTGGCGGCTATGCTGGCGCTGGGCACACCTAACACTATGGCACAAGAGACTGCAGAGATGAAAGAGTTTACACTGGAGGACCTCAACTTTGGCGGTACCAACTACCGCAACATGATTCCCGGCAACCGCTGGCTCACCTGGTGGGGCGACCAGCTGGTGCGCCTCGATGTGGAGGAGTGCTACCTCGTGGATAAGAAGACGGGTAAGGAGACGGTGTTCTTCACCGTCGACGATGTGAACAAGTGGTTGGGATGTACGCCAGATAACGGTCTGCGTGCGCTCTACAACGCCACCTTCCCCTACAGCGACCAGCCTCTGGTGTTGCTGAAGTTTGGCGGCGAGCGTCGCTTGGTAGACTTCGAGCAAAAGAAGCAGGTGTGGAGCCAATGCAGTGCCGATGAGCTGCAGGCAAGCAACTTCAACACCGTCTCTCGCCATACCGCCTATGTCGATGGCGACCAGCTCTACTTCCGCCCGGCCGATGGCGGCAAGGACATACAGCTCACCACAGACGGCTCGCGCGAGATTGTGTATGGTCGCAGTGTACACCGCGACGAGTTTGGCATCCATAGCGGACTCTTCTGGAGCCCCGATGGCATGCGCCTCGCCTTCTACCGCATGGACCAGAGCATGGTGACCGACTATCCGCAGGTGAACCTCTTCCCCCGTATAGCCACCCACGAGCCCGACAAGTATCCCATGGCCGGCGAGACATCGCATGAGGTGACCGTGGGCGTATACGACGTGGCAACCGGCAAGACACTCTACCTCAAGGCTGGCGATCCCAAGGACCGCTACTTCACCAACGTAGCCTGGAGCCCCGACTCGAAGACCATCTATATGCTCGAGCTCAACCGCGACCAGAACGATTGCCGCCTCGTGAGCTACGATGCTACCACAGGCGAGCGCACCAGCGAGCTCTACCGCGAGACCGACGAAAAGTACGTGGAGCCGCAAAGCCCTATCATGTTTCTCCCGTGGGACGACAGCAAGTTTGTCCTGCAGAGCCAGAAGGACGGCTACAACCACCTTTACCTCTTCGACACCGAGGGTAATGAGCTGCGCCAGCTCACCCAGGGTCAATGGGTGGTGATGGATGTCGTAGGCTTCAACACGAAGAACAAGAGCATCATCATCAGCAGCAACGAGTGCAGCCCCATACAGTGCAACACCTGGGAGGTGAGCGTCAAGAGCGGCAAGCGCACCCTGCTCGACAATGGCGAGGGCTGGCACACGCCCAAGCTGAGCAGCAGCGGACGCTACATCGCCGATAGCTATCAGACTCCCGAGATACCGCGCAACATCAGCATCAACGATGCCAAGACCCGCAAGCAGACGGCCTACTATACCTCGCCCAACCCCTGGGAGGGCTACAAGGTGCCGCAATTCTCGTGCGGAACCATCAAGGCAGCCGACGGCACCACCGACCTCTATTGGCGTATGGTGAAGCCCGCCGACTTTGACGAGACCAAGAAATACCCCACCGTAGTATATGTATATGGTGGTCCCCATGCCCACAACGTGGATGCCCGCTGGAACTACGGCAGCCGCTCGTGGGAGACCTACATGGCACAGAAGGGCTACATCCTCTTCATCCTCGACAATCGCGGTAGCGAGAACCGTGGTAAGGAGTTTGAGCAAGCCACCTTCCGCCACCTCGGCCAGGAGGAGATGCGCGACCAGATGTGTGGCGTGGAGTACCTCAAGAGTCTGCCCTACGTGGATGCCGACCGCATCGGCGTGCATGGCTGGAGCTACGGCGGCTTCATGACCATCTCGCTCATGACCAACTACCCCGACGTGTTCAAGGTGGGCGTAGCCGGTGGCCCTGTCATCGACTGGAAGTGGTACGAGGTGATGTATGGCGAGCGCTATATGGACACTCCGCAGAGCAATCCCGAGGGCTATGCCCAGTGCTCACTGCTGCCCAAGGCCAAGAACCTCAAGGGCAAGCTGCAGATCATCACCGGATACAACGACCCCACCGTAGTGCCGCAGCACTGCCTCATGTTCATCGAGGAGTGCATCAAGGCAGGTACCCAGCCCGACTTCTTTGCCTACCCTGGCGAGGGCCACAACATGATGGGCCACAAGAGCGTGCATCTGCACGAGCGCATCACGCAGTACTTTGAGGATTACTTGAAATAAAAATCCCTACACGTAGTACTCAAAAAGTGATTAATAGCTGGCACTGTCTTAATTAAATAAACGAATTGCGCGTGAAACCTTTAGGATTTCACGCGCAATTATTATATTATGACACTTAGTGATTAAGCCAACGAAAAGATATCGACATCATCTTTATAGACCCTTCACTTCGTACTGCATCAAGCAGCGGTCATAGGCATTGAACTGCACGCCAGAGGTAGGAATGTCACCTGTAGCCACCTGGGTGGCCTTGAGTTTGGATGCTTCGATGACCTGGTCGATGAGTCCGCCGCGGTATACGGTGAGGCGGTGACCATCGTAGGTGAAGGTGACATGCAAGGTGGCATGGGGTGTGGGCCAGTTGTCGCCATGGGTGCCGGTGCAGTTGGTGGCCCAGTTGTCGGAGGTGTAGAGCACATTGGTGCTATAGTAGCGCTTGCCGGCAATCTCTACATAGGGACGCACAGTCTCCTTGTCGAGGCCATAGCTGAAGCTCTGTGTGGTGAGCAGGGTGCCGTAGTAGTGGTCGGTAGGGAGCGACACCTCAAGGTCGAGGGTGAAGCTGCCCTTTGCCTGCTTGGCCGCCGTGCAGACCTGCGGTGCAGAGCTATGGGCATGGATAGCGGTGGGGAAACCGGTGGGGAAACCCTTCTTGACTATCCAGTAGGCATAGTCGCCATGCATCCACATGAGGCGCATGGGGGCATCCTTGGAGCCGGGAAGCACGAAGGGGCGCACATTGTTCTTGGCCGAACCGTAGGTAACCTGATCCTTCATCACTACCTGACCATTGGAGGCCACGAGGTAGCGCCATATCTCGTAGATGCTCTCGCCCTTGGCGTTCTTGGTGGGTACCGAGAGGTACACGGTGCCTGGACATTCGGGGTCGAGGGCCATGCCGCCCGAGTAGCAGTACTCGGTATTGGAGGGGTGGAAACGTCCGCCACCATAGGCAAGGTCAGTAAGGCGCCATGCATCGCCTGTCCACTTGGCATAGTAGTACTGGTGGTGCTGCTTGGTGCGATCGATACGTACCATGGCAATGGTGGGGAGGCCAGCCTCATCGCAGGCAATCTGCCACACCCAATCGCGATAACCGTCGGGAGCATCGACCAGCGTATAGGGATACTGCTGCTTATACTCGGCGCTCTTGTTGACGCGGAACTTGCCATCGGCAATCGTAGAGAGGTGGTTACCCTTGATATCCTCTAGCGCAGGGGCTACGGTGACACTGCCATCGGCACCCTGTGTGGGGTGCAGGTTGATGACATTGAAGTAGAGCCAGCAGGGCCACTCGTTGTCGGGGTGACCGGTGGTGTAGGTCATATAGAGCTTGTCCTTACCGTTGCTATAGTACTTGGCATAGGGACGTGCACCAGTGGACTGCACCATCTGATAGGGTCCCCACGCAATCTCTACATCGTCGTTCTCGTCGGGCAGGGTGAGGCGGGCAATGGTAGGATGCCAGCCGAGGCCACGCCAGCATAGGTAGAAGTGCTCGGGGTCGTCGCTCATGAGGAAGGGCGACGGATAGGTGGTGTTGTGGTTGGTCTTGATGCACTTCTCCTCGCCCAGAATGGTGATATCGCCGGGATACTTCGACACGCGGTAGTAGAATGCCGGTTCATCGGTGTGGCGCGAGTAGATGATGAGTACGCGCTCATCGGGGAGGACAAGGAAGGTGGGGTTGTTGTGGTCATCGGGCTGGAAGTAGCTGCGCACGAGCACCTCGGTGCGGCGACCTGTGAGGTAGTCAATCTGCAGGGCCTTGACATTCCCGTGTACGTCGATGTATCCGATATACGAGGCGTTGATGGTGCCCGACTCATTGGTGTAGTGGGTGGCGCGAGGGTCGGCAAACCAGCACCAAGCGCCCTCCTCGGAGAGCTGGTGGCCCGAGTAGCTCTGCTGCTGGGCGGTGATACCCTGCACGGCAATGGCGAGCAGGGTAATCAGTAAAATGGTATGTTTCTTCATTTTATTATTTTTTTGTCAATGCTTGCGTTAGTCCAAGAACAAACAGCGGATTTGGTAAGTGTATAAGGTTCAGAGAAACATCAACTTGGATTGCTCAGAATTCATAATTCATAATTCAGAATTACAATCACTCCTCTCCCATGAACATCGGATCCCAGCAGGGGAGCTGGATGGGCTTCTGCTTGGCAGCCTTAAGCACCTCGGGAGTGGCGTACTTCTTGTTCACTACGAGGCGGAACATGTACTCGTTGAACCACTCGTCGGTCATGATGAGGTGACCCTTGTGACCTGAGGCAGCGCCCCAGCTATTCTCAACCTTCCACATGGTGGGCTTGCCCTCGGCGTCGAGCTCCACTGCCATCATGGTCATGGCGTGTGACGAACCGCTGTCGAAGGTGCGTATGCGCTGTGCCTTGTCCATGCCGAACTCAACGCCCAGCAGTGACTCGTAGTCGTAGTTGGCGAGGTCGAGGAGGCCACGCTTGCTGTCAAGCTCCTTGCCCACGTCGCAAGAGAAATACATCATGGTAGAGTCCTTGATGGAGGCGATGGCCATCTGCTTGATATCGTCGAGCGGGAGGTTGAGGTAGAGCCAGTTGTGTCCGTCGTAGGTGTGGCGGTCGTACTGTATCTCATAGGTCTTCCAGTACTCGCGAGTGGGGTCATTCATGAGCATGATGTAGTCGTTCTGGTAGTCCTCACCGACAAACTCGGCGTAGAACGACTGGGGAGTATACTCCTTAGGTTCCCACATGTACTTGCCCTGAGCATCCTTGGGAGCCCACTTGAAGGTGGTGACGGGCTCGCCAAAGCCGAGCACGAGGATACGGTATATCTCGCTGAGCATATCGGTCTTCACTGTCTGCAGCTCCTTGCCCTTGGCACCGGAAGCCACCTTGTCGCGCAGGATGAGAGCATCCTCGCGCAGCTTACGCTTGATAAGCGAGGTGAAGCGTGAGGTATTGTTGCTGGCATAGGTCTCGGGCATCACACCTGCCGGCACGATACCATACTTCGCAGCCAGGTCGGCCACGCCAGTGAAAGTACCCCCATCGCTCAGGGGGTGCTGCAGGAGCCACTCCACGGTCTTGTCTTCGAGGGGTTTGTCGCCAGTGTCGATGATGGCCTGCAGGAAGAGGTTCGACTTCTCCAGCTGATCGTAGAAGAAGTTATACACGGGCGAGAAGGTGAGACCTGCGAGGTTATGCTCGTTGATAACCTTGCTACGCATCACGTTCAGACCTGTGAAGAGCCAGCAACGACCCGATGACTGCTGGTCGGTGATTCCCTTCGAGGGTACACTGTAGGTGAAGTAAGTGTCCATCTCGGTCTGGTTGGCCTGATTTACGGCGAGCTTGCTCACGTCGTTGGCAGCCATGGCGTTGTGGATAGCGCGGTCAGAAGCGGTGAGGGTGTTCTCGGCCTTGAACTTCTCCAGCATCTGCGGAGTGATTTCCTGTGCCTGGGCACCAAGGGCCAGCACAGCGAGTGAAAGGAGGGTATATCTTCTTGTCTTATTCATAAAAAATGGCGTTTTCATCGGTGATTATGCAAATTCGCTCCAATCGGTAAGGCGCATGTCGCCCTTGCGTTGCAGGGCATCGTGCATGCCGAGTGCAGCGCGCACGTTGTGGCAGGTCTGGCCCTTGGCCGACATGTGGAGGTAGTCCCATAAAAGCTGGCGATAGTCGGGATGCGCACAGTTCTCAATGATGGCCTTGGCACGCTCCATGGGACTCTTGCCGCGGAGGTCGGCAATACCCTGCTCGGTGATCATGATGTTGACGCTGTGCTCATTGTGGTCAACATGCGATACCATGGGAACGATGGCGCTGATCTTGCCCTCCTTGGCCACTGAGGGGCATGAGAAGATAGAGATGTAGGCGTTGCGGGTGAAGTCGCCGGAACCACCGATACCGTTCATCATCTTGGTGCCACATACGTGGGTGGAGTTGACATTACCGTAGATGTCGGCCTCAAGGGCGGTGTTCATGGAGATGAGACCTAGGCGGCGTGCCACCTCGGGGTTGTTGGAGATCTCAGAGGGGCGCAGCACGAGCTTGTCCTTGAAGAATTCGATATCGTCGTAGATGCTCTGCAGGCAGTCGTTGCTCACGCTGAGCGAGCAGGTGCTGCCAAACTTACAGCGGCCCGAGCGGATAAGGTTGATGACAGAGTCCTGGATCACCTCGGTGTACATCTCGAAGGCAGGCACAGTAGCGTCGGCGCCAAGGGCACCAAGTACGGCATTGGCCACGTTGCCCACACCACTCTGCAAGGGTAGGAAGGTAGAGGGGATAATGCCACGCTTCATGTCACTGATGAGGAAGTGGGCTACATTGTGACCTATCTGCATGGTGATGGGGTCAGCATCGGTGAAGGGACGCGCCTCGTCGGGACGATTGACCTCTACAATACCGACAATCTTGGCGGGGTCGACCTGCACATAGGGTGTACCGATGCGATCGCTGGGCTTGTATACGGGAATCTCGCGACGCAAGGGAGGATCGGCAGGTTCATAAATGTCGTGCAAGCCCTTGGGAGCGGTGCCGTAAGCGCTGTTGAGTTCGATGATGACCTTGTCGGCCAAGCGAGCTACGGTGGGGGCGATACCTACACCGGCAGTGAGGTATACCTTACCGTCGGGGGTCACGTCGCAAGCCTCAAGGATGGCAACATCAACTTTGCCCATGAAGCCGTAGCGCACCTCCTGAGCCATCTGCGAAAGATGAATGTCATTATAAGCTATCTCACCGGCATTGACAGCCTTACGGAAATCGCCGTTAGTAGTGTAGGGAGCACGGTAGCGCAGTGCCTTGGCACGGGTGAGCGCACCATCGCAAGAGTCGCCGGTAGAGGCACCGGTGAAGAGGCCTATCTGGAAGGGGCGGCCTGCGGCATGCTCAGCCTCGGCGATGCGGGCAATCTCAGCGGTTACAGTCTTGGGGGTGCCGGCAGGAGTAAATCCGCCCAAACCCACATTGTAGCCATGCTTGACATGGCTTGCAGCCTCAGCTGCAGTGATAATCTTGAAGCTCATAATTCTGTATGTTTTATTTGTTGTCTTTTATCTCAATACAATAGGTTTGCACGCGTGTGCTTATTGCATGCAAAGTTAAGGAATTATATATTACCTTGCGCTAATTTGTCATTTTTTCTTTCAAAGTACCCTTGATCAGCTTGTTCATGGGCCGCTCAAAACAATAGTAAGAAGCAGCACTGAGTAGCAAGGTGAGTAGCAACAACAGCAGCACAGCTACATAGGGTGAGAGGGCAAACGGGAGAATATGCTCTACCTCAACATACACCCTGAAGAGCAAGTGATGTATGAGGTAAAAGCCGAAACTGATCTCTCCGCCCAACACTAACCACCGGTGCGAGAGCAACCTCGAGAGATGCCCCTGCTGCAAGGAGAACACGAAGATGATACCAGCAATAGGGAACCAATAGTAGCACGAGTAACGGTATACCTGCCCGATGTGAGGAGCAAGGAGGTAGAAGGCTGCCAGCAACGACAGCGAGATGACCTCTATCCATGTGCCCCAACGCATGGAACCGACAGCAGGAGCAAAGCGACGGTAGCATACATACACAATCATACCCAGCAAGAAGTCGGGGAAACGGGTCAGCGGGTTGACGTACCATACCCCCTTCTCTATTGCAGGCGGGGTAAAGTGCATACCCACTACCACGGCCACAGCGCATATTGCAAACAGCAGGTAGAGTCGCCTCGGATGACGCAACAGAGGCACTATGAAGGGAAAGCAAAGGTAGAAAAATTGCTCACAACACAGGCTCCACGAAGGACTATTGAACGAGAAGAACCACTCAGAATAGGGCACGTAGGCCTGACAAAGAAAGAGGTTAGCCACAAAATGCTTTACCCAATAAAGCAGTCCATTAGCCAAGGTACAAGTTCCCAACGCCGCTGCCACAAGCAACATGAGGCAATGGAGAGGATAGATACGGGCTATGCGAGCCACCCAAAACTCACGGGCACTCGTGCTACCCCTCCTGAAGCGTTCGTCGTAACTGTATGAGATGACAAATCCACTAAGCACAAAGAAGAAGCTCACACCTACATACCCTTCGGTGAAGACAGGTATATCAAAACAACCACTTATGATGTTGCAGTGGGAGGCAAAAACCATAAGGGCAAAAACCAGGCGCAAGGAAGTGAGCGAATGAATCATAACCAATACTAAAAATAAATGTATCTTCGCGGATGCAAAGATACTAACAAACGAGCGAAAGATACAAGAAAAACAAAAAAAGAGGAACTTCGCAGCCCCTCTTTCCCATTTTTAACCTAAACCTTAACTATGAAAAAATCTAATGTTTAGTGCAAAGGTGAGGCTTTTTTTCTTAACAACAAAGAAAAATCTTAAAATTTTCAAAAAAAATTGAGATACAGAAGAGTTTAACATGCAAAAGGACTCCAAAAACCCAAATTTTTGACAATTTATTCGCAAAATAGCCGTATCTTCGCATTCAAAAACTAAAACAACACGATATGCAAGACCCCAAAGAAGGCTCCAAATATTTGTATATAGAGACATACGGATGCCAGATGAATGTAGCTGACAGTGAAGTAATAGCCTCAGTGATGAAGATGGCTGGCTATGAACCATGCGAAAGTCTGGACAACGCCGATGCCATACTGCTCAACACCTGCTCTATACGCGACAATGCCGAGCAAAAGATACTGCACCGACTCGATGCACTGAACGCCCTGCGCAAGAAGGGACGCAACCTCATTATAGGCGTGGTGGGATGCATGGCCGAGCGCGTGAAGGAGAACCTTATCGAAAACTATGGCGTAGACCTCGTGGCAGGCCCCGATGCATACCTCTCGCTGCCCGACCTCATCGCACAGGTAGAGGCCGGCGAGAAGGCAATGAACGTAGAGTTGTCTACCACAGAAACATACCGCGACGTCATCCCCTCGCGCATCTGTGGTAACCACATCTCGGGCTTTGTATCGATAATGCGCGGATGCAACAACTTCTGCCACTACTGCATCGTACCCTACACCCGTGGCCGAGAGCGCAGCCGCGACGTAGAGAGCATACTGGCCGAAGTAAATGACCTGGCATCAAAAGGCTACAAGGAGGTGACGCTGCTGGGACAGAATGTCAACTCATACCGTTTCGAACGCGATGGCGAGACCATCACCTTCCCCATGCTGCTGCGCATGGTGGCTGCTGCCGTGCCCCAGATGCGTGTACGCTTCACCACATCGCACCCCAAGGACATGAGCGACGAGACCCTACAGGCCATTGCCGAAGTACCCAATATATGCAAGCACATACACCTACCTGTGCAGAGCGGCAGCACGCGCATACTTGGATTGATGAACCGCAAGTATACCCGTGAGTGGTACCTGGAACGTGTAGCAGCTATCCGCCGCATCATCCCCGACTGTGGCCTCAGCACCGACATATTCTCGGGCTTCCACTCTGAAACGGAAGAGGACCACCAGGAGTCGCTCTCGCTGATGAAGCTGTGCGAATACGACTCGGCATTCATGTTCAAATACAGCGAGCGCCCCGGCACTTATGCCAGCCGCCACCTGCCCGACGACATCACCGAAGAGGTGAAGATACGTCGCCTCAATGAGATCATCGCCGTACAGAACGAGCTCTCGGCAGAGAGCAACCGGCGCTGCATTGGCAAGACCTACGAGGTGCTTGTAGAGGGATACTCGAAACGCTCACGCGAACAGCTGTGTGGACGTACCGAGCAGAACAAGACCGTGGTCTTCGACAAGCAAGACTACCATATAGGCGACTTCGTGATGGTGCATATCACCGATGCCAGTTCGGCTACCCTCATAGGACACCCCGTAGCTGCAGAGTAAACCTACGACATGCTTCGTTGACCGATGATAACGTCTGCTTGCAGAGGCAGCAATGCTTTTGCAAGCAGACTTTTTATTAAAAGTCCTTAAAGATTAGGGATAATTGCCCTTTTTTGCTTACTTTTGTGCCGATTTTGGGTGGAGTGTGCCTACACACGACTCGCCAAGTCGTGCTCATCATAAAGCATCTGCTATGAAACAAACGAAAAAAAGGACCATAGATATACAATTCGTCACAGCATGTATCAGCACTTCGCTCGTACTGCTGCTGCTGGGTGCCGTCGTACTGGTAGTGCTCTCGGCCAACAGCCTCTCTGAGCACGTGCGCGAGAACCTCGAACTTTCGCTGCTCCTCAACGATAATGCCGAGAAAACAGGCGTAGACCATATCGTGCGCCATGTAGAAGCACAACACTACACAAAAGAGGTGCGCTACATATCCAAAGAAGACATCCTGACCGAGCAGACTGCATCGTTGGGCCTCGACCCCACCGAATTCTTAGGATACAATCCCTATACGGCATCCATAGAGATAAAGCTCAAGGCCGACTATGCCAATACAGACAGCATCATGCTCATCAAGAACCGCCTGATGCGCTATACACAGATACGCGAGATATCCTATCCCAGCGAACTGATGGACAATGTGAATGAGAACATACGCAAGATCAGCGTGCTGCTGCTGGCACTGGCATTAGCCCTCTCGCTCATCTCCTTTGCCCTCATCAACAATACCATCAAGCTCACCATCTACTCGCAGCGCTTCCTACTGCATACGATGAAGCTCGTAGGCGCCAGTTGGGGATTCATACGACGTCCCTTCCTCAAGCGCAACCTGGGCATAGGCATCACCTCGGGCATCCTAGCCAATGGTATGATAGCATGTGCCATATACCTGCTGCTGCGCTACGAGCCTCAAATGGCACATATACTCACGATCCCCACACTCATTATCGTGGGCGTCAGTGTGATGACATTCGGCATCATCATCACCCTGCTGTGTGCTTATATCTCCATCAATCGGTTCCTCAAGATGAAGGCCGGTGACCTATATTATATATAATATATACAGGACTACCCCACGAAAGTATCATCCGTAATGAAATATAAAGAATAATAGAAAACAGCGTTATGAAACAGAAATTAGCTCTTTCAAAAATCAACTTCATCCTAATAGCCATTGGTGCTGTCATCATCATTGCAGGATTGTTGCTGATGACAGGTCCCAGCTCTACAGAAACCCACTTCGAGCCCGACATCTTCAGTACACGCCGTATCGTGGTGGCTCCGCTCGTATGCTTTGTGGGATTCATTTTTATGATTGTTGCCATCATGTACCGCAAGAAAGAGAGTAGCGACGAAGAAAGAGTAAACAACCTGTAAGGCTGTATCTATGAGCATATTCGAAACTATTATCATAGCCATAGTTGAGGGACTTACAGAGTTTCTTCCCGTATCGTCAACCGGGCACATGATTATTGCCCAGAACCTCATGGGGGTAGAAAGCACCCATTTCGTCAAGGCCTTCACCTTCATCATCCAGTTTGGTGCCATCCTCTCTGTGCTGGTATTGTATTGGAAACGATTCTTCCAGCTCAACCATACACCAGTACCCGAGGGCACCTCTATGGTGAAGCGCCTGCTACACAAGTATGACTTCTATTGGAAACTCTTCATCGCCTTCATTCCCGCGGCCGTATTTGGACTGCTCTGCAGCGATGCCATAGACGCCATGCTCGAGCGCGTAGAGGTGGTAGCCGTGATGCTCATTCTCGGAGGCATATTCATGATCTTCTGCGACAGGATTTTCAACAAAGGCAGTGAGACTACCGAGCTCACCGAGCGCAGAGCCCTCATGGTAGGTCTCTTCCAGTGCATATCCATGATTCCAGGTGTGTCACGCTCGATGGCTACCATCGTAGGTGGTATGTCGCAGCGCATGACCCGTAAGGCAGCGGCCGAGTTTTCATTCTTCCTCGCTGTACCCACCATGCTTGCTGCTACCGTATATAAGCTTTACGACCTGGTTAAGGAGGGGGGCATGGAGATTATCACCGACAATCTGACGACACTCCTCATAGGCAATGCCGTGGCATTCATCGTGGCACTGCTGGCCATCAAGTTTTTTATCAATTTTGTCACGAAGCACGGCTTCAAGGCATTCGGCTGGTACCGCATCATCGTGGGTGCACTTATCCTGGCATTACTCTTTACCGGACATAATCTAACTATAGCCTGATGGACTTCAAAGCTGGAGAAATAATCTGTATCAACAAGCCCTATACGTGGACTTCATTTGCCGTAGTCAACAAGGTGCGCTACCTACTATGCCGCAAGATGGGTGTCAAGAAACTCAAGGTAGGCCATACCGGCACTCTCGACCCCCTTGCTACAGGCGTCATGATACTCTGCACGGGTAAGGCCACGAAACGTATCGAGGAGTTCCAATACCAGACCAAAGAGTATATAGCCCATATCCGACTGGGAGCTACCACTCCCTCGTACGATCTGGAGAAGCCTATCGATGCCACCTATCCCACCGAGCATATCACCCACCAGTTGGTAGAGGATACACTCACCCGCTTCATCGGTACCATAGAGCAGGTACCTCCCTCATTCTCGGCTTGTATGGTCGACGGTAAGCGTGCCTACGAACTGGCACGCAAGGGCGAGGAGGTACAGCTCAAAGCCAAGACACTGGTCATCGACGAGATAGAACTTCTCGAATGTAACCTGCCCGACATTGTGATACGTGTAGTATGCAGCAAAGGCACCTATATACGCGCCTTGGCACGCGATATCGGCGAGGCGCTACAGAGCGGTGCCCACCTCACAGGCCTGGAACGTACCCGTGTGGGCGACACCACACTGGATCAGTGCATGGACATCGACGAGTTCACCACATGGCTCGAGACAGTGCAGCTGACCGAGGCTGCCGAGTAGCACTCCCCTTCATAGAAACGAATAATAATAACAGCAAATATACATAACATGAAACTGTCACAATTCAAATTCAAGCTTCCCGAAGAGCGCATCGCACTGGAGCCCACCTTCCATCGCGACGATTCGAAACTTATGGTTGTACACAAGAAGACCGGCGAGATCGAACACCGCCAATTCAAGAATGTCCTCGACTACTTCGATGAGGGTGACGCCTTCCTATTCAACGACACCCGTGTGTTCCCCGCACGCCTCTTTGGCAATAAGGAGAAGACCGGTGCGCGCATCGAGGTATTCTTGCTGCGCGAACTCAATGAGGAGTTCCGTCTGTGGGACGTGCTTGTAGATCCTGCCCGTAAGATACGTATCGGCAACAAGCTCTACTTTGGTGAAGACAATGCCATGGTAGCCGAGGTTATCGACAACACCACATCACGTGGCCGCACCCTACGCTTCCTGTACGATGGCCCGCACGATGAGTTCAAGGAGGCACTCTATGCACTTGGCGTAGCTCCGCTCCCCCAATATATCAACCGCGAGGCCAACGAGGAGGACCACACACGATTCCAGACCATCTACGCCAAGAACGAGGGAGCCGTGACAGCGCCAGCAGCTGGTCTGCACTTCAGCCGCGAACTGATGAAGCGTATGGAAATCAAGGGTGTAGAGGCAGCCTATGTGACTATGCATATCGGCCAGGGCAACTTCCGCGAGATTGATGTAGAAGACCTCACCAAGCACAAGACCGACTCAGAGCAGATGTTTGTTGAGCGCGAGGCTACAGAGATTGTCAACCGCGCCAAGGATACCGACCATAAGGTATGCGCCATCGGCACCTCTGTGATGCGTGTGCTCGAGACAGCCGTAGGCGCTGATGGACGCCTCAAGGAGTACGAGGGGTGGACCAACAAGTTCATCTTCCCTCCCTACGATTTCCAATTTGCCGACAGCTTGATCACCAACTTCCACCTGCCCTACTCCACCATGCTCATGGTAACTGCCGCTTTTGGAGGATATGACCTGGTCATGCACGCATACGATGTGGCATTGGAGAATGACTATCGCTTTGGTGCTTATGGCGATGCCATGCTCATCATAGACTAACACATACCATTAACAGCAAAGGATATGATTGCATATCTGGGCTTAGGCAGCAATCTGGGGAGCGACAAGACGCAGAACATACGCCAAGCCATCCGCCTCATCAATGAGCAAGCAGGTCGCGTACTTGCTTGCTCATCCTTCATTGAGAGCACGCCATGGGGATTCTGCTCCGATAACATGTTTCTCAATGCAGTGATTGCTATCGACACTCCTCACTCCCCACACAAATTGCTGGATATCACCCAATCCATCGAACGAGGAATGGGGCGTACACACAAAACCATTGACCAGGACTATACCGACCGCATCATAGACATCGACATATTGCTTTATGGGAACACCTGCATCAATGACAGCATACTGATCATCCCCCACCCCTTTCTGCTCAAACGCGACTTTGTATACGCTCCTCTCCTTGAGATAGCTCCCGACATCATTTACCCAACTACAGGCACCCCTCTCGCAACACTCATTGAGGGATGATACAGGGCAAACATCACCGTTGCCGCAATTCCCAGAAGGCCACAGCAGCCGCAGCAGCCACATTGAGCGAGTCTACCCCATGAGCCATGGGGATACGCACCACATAGTCGGCCGCCGTGATAACCTCATGTGCAAGTCCATCACCCTCAGTACCCATGATAATGGCCAGCTTGGGAGTCGTCTTCAACACAGGATCGTCAATGGAGACAGAATCATCGGTCAAGGCCATAGCGGCGGTCGCAAAACCTTCGGCATGCATCTCGCGCTCTATATCGTCAATCCACGTCCAGGGTACCAGAAATACCGACCCCATCGACACGCGCACCGCACGGCGATTGAGAGGATCGCAGGCCGTGCGAGTGAGCAGTACAGCATCGATACCCAACGCTGCTGCAGAGCGGAAAATAGCTCCAATATTGGTCGTATCGGTCACCCCGTCGATAATCACCACGCGACGGGCATCCTTCACGATATCGGTAATGCAAGGTGCTGCCTGACGGCGCATTGCACAGAGCACACCACGTGTCAACGTATAGCCGGTGAGCGCAGCCAGCACTTCACGGCTCCCGGTGTATACCGGCATCTCGGGATGGCGTGATATGATATCAGCGGCATCGCCCACGATATGGCGCTCTTCACAGAGCAGCGCCAATGGCGTATATCCCGCATCCAGCGCCACTCGTATCACCTTGGGACTCTCGGCAATAAAGATACCCTGACCAGGTTCTATATCGCGGCGCAGCTGAGCCTCGGTAAGTGTGCTGAATACCTCAACACCAGGATGCGTAAGCGATGTGATACGGATAATAGGCATAGCAACTACAGGTAATTTCGTATGACTGATGATACTGCAAAGCTACATTTTTACGGTGAATATCCCAAGTTTTTCGCCCAAAAGAAACTGACCATGTTAGAAAAAACCGCCAATCGTTCGGTTTCTATGGAAAACATACTATATTTGCATACGGAAGGACTATAACAAGATTACAAATCGGCCATCAACGACACTACCCACCCATGAATTTGGCGCATTCCATCAAAGAGGAGGCCCTACGCCTGGGCTTTTCGGCTTGCGGCTTTGCCAAGGCAGAGCAGGCAAGCGACGAGGTGGTGTGTGTGCTCGACAACTGGACTTCCCGGGGCCACCATGCCGATATGGGATACATGGAGCGCAACCGTCACCTGCGGATCGACCCCACACTACTGGTACCGGGGTGCCGTACACTCATCGTTGTCGCACTGAACTATTACCCCAAGCATTTGCTGCCTAAGGAGAAATACCAGATTGCCTACTATGCCTACGGTAAGGACTATCACCGTGTGGTGAAGGACAAGCTCCACCAACTACTTGCCTATGTAAAAACCTGCATACCGAACACTGAAGGACGTGTATTCTGTGACACCGCACCGCTGCTCGAACGCTACTGGGCCGTAAAGGCCGGACTGGGCACCATAGGGCGCAACCGCCAACTGATCATACCCGGTATGGGAAGCTACTTCTTCTTGGGAGTATTGGCCGTGACGGCAGAAATCAATGGCACCAAGGGTGAAAAAGCGAGCACCAATATATGCCTCGATTGCAATCGCTGCCTCAAGGCCTGCCCTACAGGAGCACTCACTGCCGATGGCATCGACTGCAGACGCTGCCTGTCATACCTCACCATAGAGCACCGAGGCGATATCCCTGACGATATAGCTTACAAGATGGGTCACCGCATCTATGGATGCGACGCATGCCAACAGGTGTGCCCACACAACAAAAACGCCCATTCCACCGAAGAATCGGCTTTCGACATGCCGCCCGAAGTGGCTGCAATGACTCCTGCTGACTGGCACAGCCTCACCGAAGAACGCTACAAATCACTATTTAAGGATAGCGCTATAGAAAGAGCCGGGTATCAGGGATTACGTAGAAATATTACAGCGGTGAATGGATCACCATCAAAAGACGAAGACTAACTCAAAAAAGACTCATAACCACGCAGCGTAGCGAGAGCAATATATGCTTGCATAATATTGCCGAGCAAGCAAGTGGTCTTAAATGTAAAACATTTATAACTCATAACCCATAACTCTAAATGAACATACTGCTCTCCTCATCCTACCTGCCACCCATACAGTACTACACCAAGCTGGTGCAGTGTGGTAGCGGCACAGCCTACGTCGAAGCCTGCGACAACTATGTGAAGCAGACCTACCGCAACCGTTGCGTGATAGTAGACGCCAACGGACCATTGGCACTCACCATACCTACCGAGAAGACTGCCGAGGAGAAGTGCCTGATGCGCGACATACGCATCAGCGACCATGGAAACTGGCGTCACCGACATTGGAACGCCCTCGAGGCTGCTTATAGGCATACCCCCTTTTTCCTATACTATGAAGATGATTTCCGCCCGTTCTATGAGAAGAAGCATGAGTATCTTTACGACTTCAACATGGAGCTGACCCAGCTGGTATGCAACCTTATAGGCATTGACATACACATGGAGCCTACCACAGTATATGGTGGTGAGCAACCCTTGGTAGACCTGCGCGAGTGTATACACCCCAAACAATCGTGGCATATCGACACGGAGTTCTCCCCTGCCGAATACTATCAGGTGTTCAAAGAAAAACATGGATTTATCCCCAACATGAGTATTGTGGACCTCCTCTTCAACATGGGTCCCGAAAGTATATTGATATTGCATGAAAGTAATCGTAGACGATAAGATTCCCTACATCCGCGAGGCACTCGCGACGATGATGGTCGATGCGGTGTATATGCCTGGCAGTGCTATTGACAATACAGCAGTGCGCGATGCCGACGCACTCATCATACGCACACGCACTCGCTGCGATGCCACGCTGCTCGAGGGAAGCCGCGTGCAGTTTATTGCCACCGCCACCATCGGATTTGACCATATCAACACTGCATACTGTGATGCGCACGGCATACGCTGGACCAATGCACCGGGATGCAATGCAGCATCGGTAAGGCAATATGTGCAGTCGGCATTACTCCTGTTGGAGGACGAAGGTCAACTGCGCCTAAGCACGAGCACAATAGGCGTGGTAGGCGTAGGACATGTAGGCACACTCGTGGCCGATATGGCCGAGTCATGGGGCATGCGTGTGCTGCGCTGCGACCCTCCGCGAGCCGAACGGGGCGAAGAAGGTTTCGTATCACTGGATACGATAGCCCGCGAAGCCGATGTGGTGACACTGCACACACCGCTCACCCGAGAGGGTAACCACCGCACATACCACCTGGCCGACGACGATTTCTTTGCTTCACTCGCGCGGAAACCCTACTTCATCAACACCTCGCGAGGTGAGACTACTGACACTGCCGCACTGCTGCGGGCTCTGCATCATGGGCAGATCAGGCAATGCATCATCGATGTATGGGAGCACGAGCCACATATCTCCCTCCCACTGCTCGAACGCTGCTATATCGGTACACCCCATATCGCCGGCTACTCTGCCGATGGCAAGGCCAATGCCACCCGTATGTCGCTCGAAGCGCTGGCCCGGCATTTCAGACTGGGCAAGGTGCCCCCCATCACGGCATTGCCTCCCACAGCATCTTCAGTACAGGCTGCCGTGCAAGCGAATACCAAGGCCGAGGCCCTGCTGCATATTTACAACCCGCATAGAGACAGCCAGGCGCTCAAGCACCACCCCGAATGCTTCGAGCAGCTACGTGGCGACTATCCCCTACGGCGCGAAGAGACAGCGTATGAGTTAGGGGATAAGTGTTAGGAAATTTAAGGCCAGATGTTTAGCAAAACATCTGGCCTTAAATTAAATGCGACTAAGAATGCGTGCCTTTTGTTTATAAAAGGCACATTTTTTATTAGCTTTTTGAGGCTCACGAGTATTGAAATTAGTGTAAACCGAATGATACCCTAAGTTTAGAAAGTGTTATTTTCTCTTTAACTTTGTTCAAGCCTCAAATTATATAGGAAAAGAAGCTAAAAACATAATTCATGATTGCCCTCTTATACACACAGAGAAGGAATAAGGCAACACAAAGGTAAAATTAAGTAAAAGCTAAGATTTGTATAGACAAAAATACTATTACTTTGTAATATTTGTGTGTAAACCAGGTGATGTATAAAAGATTTGTCATTCTTATATTGTTGCTGAAGAACTGTTTTTCATGTTTTGCGCAATCACCAATAACATTTAATGATGTTATTGATGATATTGTGACAAGATCTCCAGAAGCAAAGAAGCTAAGATTGGAATACATCAACAAGCATCTTGAGCATGAGAATTATAAGAAGGGTTTCTTGCCTACACTATCATTCAGTTTTTCACCCATTGGTTTTAATCGAAGTATCAAGCTGTTACAGAACGCTACTGATGGGAACTATTCATACGTGGAAGATTATGTAAATAATGGAAGTACTGGTGTTACGATTAGCCAGAATATCGCACCAACAGGCGGAAAACTAAGTCTAAACACCAGCCTAAATATGTTGACCGAGTTTAAAGAGAATCGGAACCGTTTCTCTGCTAACATTATAAAACTCAGTTATAATCAAAAGCTTTTCGGGGAATACAAAAACTATAGATTCAAGCGAGTTCTTGAAGAGCTGAATCACAAGAATACATACCGCACATTCTGTGAAGCAATGGCAACTCTTCAAACCTCTGCAGCAAGACAATATGTAGACATATATTTATTGGAGAGTAAACGCACCCTGTTTGAAGATAACATCAAGATTGCCGATACGCTTCTTCATATAGGAAAAATCAAATATGCTAATGGCTCCTTGTCCGAAGAAGAACTGATTCAATTGGAAATTCAGCATGCCGATGATTGCTATAAATTACAGGAGCTGAAAAAGGACTTGCTTGTAAAGCGTGCAGATTTTGCGGCATTTTTAGGTGTCAAGGACTTGGACTTCTCATTCTTTTCCACAGATTCTGTCGCGCTACAATATATTCTGTATGATGATTTCATAGAACGGGTAAGTGATTATAATCCTTTCTTCTTGTCATTGGAAGCCAAGCGATACAAAGCAAAACAGCAGCTACATACAGAAATCATGAGCGAACGTTTCAATGCAGACATCAATATCAACTATGGAATGAACCAATATGCCAATAATATCGCTGAGGCCTATCTACATCCTACAACCCAAGAAGGACTGACACTAAGTTTTTCCATCCCGATGTTCAATTGGGGAATAAACCGAAACAATCGTATTATAGCACGCAATAACTACGAGCGAAGCATGATAGATGCCGAGAACGAAGAGTTGGAATTTTATAACAAACTAAAAGAGAACATTGAAAACTATAATACTCATCTCAATCTATTGTCTATTTCAGAACAGGCCCTACTTTTAGCAGAAAGGAAGTATTCGCTCTGTATCAAACGTTTCTACTATGGTGAAGCGTCTATCTCCGAACTGACCGATGCTTATAGAGAAGTACATACCTCCCGTCAGACACATAATGAAAACCTAAGGATAGTTTGGGAGAGCTATTTCTCCATTAGAGAAGACTCCTTGTACGATTATCTTAAAGGCGAACCCCTTGAAGACACTTTTGCTGCGTATTATGCAAAAGAGATTATTAATCGATAACACATTACGTAAATGAAATGATACCCCACGATAAATCGACAAAAGAGAATTCAGTACATACTATTGATACAGAGAACTACAGCGAAGAGGTGCAAGCCATCATAGACAGGATGCCTACTACTGGCTCCAAATATATAGCTTTGATTACAGCTGTACTTGTTTGTGCGACCTTGGCTATGGGGTTTGTCATCAAATATTCCGATAGTGTTGATGGTGAGATTTCTGTTACCTCGCAGTACTCTCCAGTAAAAGCCATAGCCAAGAGCAGTGGTAGCCTGCATTTGTTGAAGGACAACAATACGGTTATCCGCAAGAATGAAGCGATAGCATGGATAGACAATACGGCTGCTTATGATGATGTATTGAAGCTCAAGCATATACTTTCTGTATATCATCCCGACAGTTTGGAACAGCCCCTTCCCGAAGCGTTGGAATTGGGTGAGATTAACAATCAGTATGGTAGTTTCTTGTTGGCCCACAAGCAATACGCTCGTTTTCAGAAAAACAACACGTATGATATACAGCGTATCAATCTACAGAGTCAGATACAAATGGACAGCATCATACTCGACAACATAGAACAGGAGATAATGTACAGGGACAATACAATGCAGTTGCATGAGACAAAGAATCAGCGTGACAGTGCATTGTATATGGCAAGAGCCATTACTGAATCCGATATGGTAGAGCGTCATCTTAGTTATCTGCAACAAAAAGAGAACTATCAAAGCTTGATGACTGAGAAATCTTCATTAATGTCAAAGATTCATAGCAATCAAATATCAATCATTCAGTTACATGTTGAGGAACAGGAGAAGTATGAATCATATCTTTCTTCATTATTGGCACAACTGAATGAACTGAGAAACAGCATTTCGGCTTGGGAACAGAAATATATCATTTCCACTCCCATAGACGGACAAGTGGAATATTTGGGATTCTGGAAAGAAAATGTTTATGTACAATTGGAACAGCCCTTATTCTCTATCATACCACCTAAGGGTGGACTTGTAGGTGAGGTGTTTGTTCCTACCTACGGCATCGGAAAGGTCAAGGTGGGTCAACGCGTCAATGTCAAGATAAACAATTATCCATACGATGAATATGGTTCAATTGATGGTGTTGTAGAATCTATCTCTCAAATGACCCAGGAACGCCAGACCGCTACGGGAAATATTGAAGGGCATTTGGTCGTTGTCTCTTTTCCTGAAGGGAGCAAAACAAATTTCGGTATAGATCTTGACCTTAACTTTGAGACTAAAGGAACTGCCGAAATCATCACTAAGCCCAAGCGGCTTATCCAGCGATTGTTTGATAATTTGAAGTATAAGGTAACAGCACAATAGTATATGATTTTAAGACGATTCCCTACAGAGTATCAGATGGACTCGCAAGATTGCGGCCCTGCATGTCTGAAAATGATAGCTAAGTTTTTTGGCCGATACTATTCGTTGCAGATGTTGCGCGACAAATGTGGACTGTCTAAGAATGGCGTTTCGTTA
Organism: Bacteroidaceae bacterium; assembly: GCA_017622495.1. Classification (GTDB taxonomy): domain Bacteria; phylum Bacteroidota; class Bacteroidia; order Bacteroidales; family Bacteroidaceae; genus UBA1189. The sequence continues at coordinate 29,382 of JAGAQY010000035.1, forward strand.
TTGGACCTCAGTTATGGTTCCGAGAGTATAGGCTTGCGCAGTCTTCCAGTCAGAGGCACTATTGACAACCTTGTCAATGACATACCGCTTCCTGCAATCATTCATTGGAATGATGACCATTTTATTGTTGTATACCATACCACCAAGACCAAGGTATATATATCAGACCCAGCAAAAGGAAAGATTACCTATTCTCATGCCGAGTTCAAACGCGGATGGTATAAGAAAGGAGAGAATACAGGTGTAGCATTGGCTGTAGAGCCTATGGCCGATTTCAAGCAGACAGCTGAGGAAAAGGCTATGGCGCTTCGTACAGCCAGTAGCATACTCAATTATTTCACCCCCTATAAGAAGGACTTTGCAGTTATCTTCTCCGTCATGCTGCTCGTTACGGCATTGCAAGCTCTTCTTCCTTTCATTTCCAAAGCAGTAATTGATGTAGGCATCAAGACACGTGATGTCGATTTTATCAATATGATACTCATCGGAAACGTTATGATACTGCTTAGTGTCACCATTTTTAATGTGGTACGCGACTGGATATTGATGCATTTGACTTCCCGAGTCAATATAGCATTGATATCTGACTACTTGATAAAGCTGATGAAGCTTCCGATAACATTCTTTGAAAACAAATTGTTGGGCGACATACTGCAACGTGCACAAGATCATGAACGAATAAGGGCATTCATCATGAACAATTCGCTTTCGGTCATTTTCTCGGGACTCACCTTCATCGTGTTCAGCATCATTCTCTGTGTGTACAATACCAATATCTTTTTCATCTTTCTTGCGGGCTCGTCGCTTTATGTCATTTGGGTGCTTCTGTTTTTGCGCATCCGTAAGAAACTTGATTGGGAGTACTTCGAACTCATATCCAAGAACCAAAGCTATTGGGTCGAAACGGTAAGCGCCATTCAAGAAATCAAGCTCTTTAATTTTGAGAAAACACGTCGTTGGAAATGGGAAGAGATACAGGCACGTCTCTACAAGGTCAACAAGCGAGTATTGGCCGTCACCAACACACAAAATTTGGGAGCACAGTTCATTGAGAATATAAAGAACATGACCATTGTGTTTTACTGTGCCACGGCAGTAATCAATGGAGAAATCACATATGGTGTGATGATTTCTACCCAGTTTATCTTGGGAATGCTCAACGGACCGCTCATACAGTTCATCAATTTCATCATCTCGGCCCAATATGCCAAAATCAGTTTTATGCGCATGAATGAGATCCGTGAACTGGAGAATGAGGAGGAAGATACTGTACGCGAAAATGGGGTTATTCCCCAGGCGCGTGACATCACCGTTTCCAACCTTTTCTTCCGTTACAATCAGAATACTCCCTATGTGCTTCAGCGCATACATCTGCTCATACCTCAGAATAAGATTACAGCCTTTGTCGGCGACAGTGGTAGTGGTAAGTCCACATTGCTCAAGTTGGTGCTTCGCCTGTATCGTCCCAGTCATGGCGAAATCAAGATGGGAGGCATGAATGTCGAGAATATCTCTCTCCGGCAGTGGCGCAGCATGTGTGGCGTAGTGATGCAAGACGGCAAGATTTTCAGTGACACCATTCTCAACAATATTGTCATGGGGGATGAAAATATCAATTATGATCGTGTACGCGAAGTGTGCAAGATTGCGCAGATGGAAGAAGAAATCAATCAGATGCCCAAGGGGTACGACACACCCATCGGTGAGAAAGGACGTGGACTCAGCGGAGGACAGAAACAACGTCTACTGATAGCGCGTGCACTATATCAAGACCCTCAGCTATTGTTCCTAGATGAGGCAACCAATGCGCTCGATGCCATCAACGAACAGGAAATTGTCAAAGCACTAAATATAGCATTTGAGAACCGCACCGTCGTGATTGTAGCTCACCGCCTGAGTACCATCAAGAATGCCGACCAAATTGTAGTATTGCACAAAGGCAATATCGTTGAGGTAGGCAATCATTTTACATTGATGGAACGTAAAGGCTATTATTTTAATCTTGTAAATTCGCAGATGTAATCTGCACCCTCTTGTTTATAACTATTTCTTGCTATCTTTGAGGTTCTCGAAGACAGATTGCACTCGCTGTGAAAAATATTGAAGTAAACTTCATATTTCTCGCTCGCTTGCACTATCTTTGTAGCAACTTTGAACAAAGAAGCTAGCAATGAGAAGACATTGGCATTACATTTGCGTTATATTATCGTGTGTATTCTGTTGCGGCTGCACCTCACCCAGTATGCGCCAACTTGAGCAGTTGGAGGCACAACTCGACAGCATGCCCGATGCTGTACGCCTTGCGCTCGACAGCATTCCTTTCGCCTCACTGAATGATGAGGAGCGAGCACTCTATGCAATCTTGCGCACACAGGCCGACTACAAGTGTTACGCCCCCCTTACTACCGATACGCTCATACGCTGCTATGCTACCGACTTTTACCCTGGGAATCAGAAAAACTACCGTGCCGCCATGGCCTGGTATTCCTTGGGATGCGTATATACCGAGTTGAAGGACGATGCCGGTGCCGTAGAGGCCTACCTGCAGGCACAGAGCCTCTTCCCCGATACTACAGTACTATATTATCAGTTGTGCTATCAAAACCTTGGGCGACATTATCTGAATAAGAATATGGCGGACGAAGCCTTGAAGGCATATATGTCATATCATAATGCTACAGAAGGATATGACCATTTATATGCAGATATAGGACTGGCTAAGGCTTATATTTACAAAAGAATGCCCCAGCAGGCAAAAGAGATATTGGAAAATCTACTTCAATACCGAGAAGAGATAGATACATTAAGTGTAGAAACCATCTTACTCGAACTCGGCAAGATTGCACACACTTTCGACAAAGACTATGATAAGGCCGATGAATATTTCAACCAACTTATTACCTTATATAATGTTAAAGAGGAAGATCCCACCTATTGGTTCAAGGGAGATATTGCTGAACTTCGCGGACATAGTGACTCTGCCAGATATTACTACGAGATAGCCATGCAGGGATACGATGATGTATATTTACAATACAACTGCGTTCGTAGTCTGCTATACCTTACGATAGATTCGACGATACAGCCCAAGCTTTATGGTTACATCAAGCGTTTCGAACAGATGTCCGATTACATCAACCGCATCGAGCGACGTGCCGAGATTGATGAAATCCATACTGCACACGCCATAGAGCTGCAGCAGCGCGAGATAGCCGAGCAATATCGTAGATTTATTTATTGTGCTGTATTGATTATCGTATGCTTGTTGGCAACTATTGCCATTGTGACACTTTACATAGAGCAGCGACGCAAGCAGCATTATCTGCGTTTACGTAAGGAATTACAAACCAACCAAGCCAAAATCTATAAAATAAACGAATCCATCGAAGAAAATGGAAATAGTTTACCACATTCTCGCGAAGAGATTTTGGCTATCTATCGCGATAGCCTCAATGCAAGCATTGCTCTATTCAATAAGAGTGCTTGTGCTATGCGCCTGCAGAAGTTAAACAAGTTGCGCAATAAAGATGTTGGCCATATCTCCATAAAAGAGCGAGAAGAGCTATACGAGGCATTGGACGAAAACTTTATTACTGTCATAACCTATTTACGTGACGAGGCAAACAAGTATAGTCAAACCAAACTGAGTCCTTTAAATATTCATCTTATCCTTCTTCTCGCAATGGGTTATTCCACTGGTGTCATCCGCGAGTGCCTTGTAGTATCAGCAGACAATGCCGTGACTCAACACAAAAAACGTGTCCTAAACAGACTTCCTAATGATATTATATCTACATTGTTTGGCGCAATATAAATCATTGATACACAAGCAGCTATACTAATTCTTTTTTCGCCGCAAACAGAAGGAATGAAAATGTCACCATTTTTGTCACTATATTTATGAATTCCATGTGATAAATTTGACCTACTTTCGCCTCAAATTTTAATTTTATTTAAGATGAAAAAAGTAGTTATGCTTTTGGCGTTGCTCTGTTGCACGCTATCGGGTTTTGCAGAGAAGAAACCTATCCAATTAGAAAAAGAGAAACAACCCCACAAACGGAACGAAGTCCTATTGCCCATCGCCTCCATTGATGGACAGATTCTGACCATTGACTTTACTTCAAGTACCACTTTTGAGGTACAGGTTACCGATGCATCAGGTACAGTCGTGTATATGGGAACATATAGTGTACAGCATGCAATGGTTACGCTGCCGCAACTCTCTGAAGGAGTCTATAAGTTGACAATAGAGGATAATACCTATATTTATAGTGGCTATTTCGATATAGAGGAATGATGCAATACCGCCCTATATATCGTATTCTGCTCATTCTTGAGAATCCAGAAGTAAGTTCTCGGATAGTGGACAGGTTTCGTGAGAGGGGCGATGATGTATTAATCGCTTCCGATGCTGCACATGGTATGGAACTATGTGCCACACACCGTCCTGATCTGGTTTTGCTCGATTGGCAACAGCCTGAAAAGGATTCTGCTATATGCAAACAGATTATACGCCACAACCCTACCACGAATGCTGTTCTTTGTGTAAACGAGAAAATGTCCGCTAAAGAAATTTCGCAGGGATTTGATGCCGGAGCTTGCGATTATATAAGGTATACTTTACCTTTCGAGGAACTAATAGAACGTGTGGATGTACGCCTTCAACACTCGTGCAGTGAAAAAATTCTGACATTCTCCCACATAACCATAAACCAAACCAGACACAAGGTTTATAGTCACGAAAAAGAGGTAACTCTCTCAAAGAAAGAATACTCTTTGCTTGAATATCTGGTATTACGCAAAAATCAAGTATGTACCCGTGAAGATATTGTAGCACATATATGGGAAGTACAATATGCATGTGATACAGGAATTATGGATGTCATTATGAGTTCCTTACGGAAGAAAGTATTGCATAAATCTTCGAGTGCCAACATCCGAACCATAAGAGGGGTGGGGTTTATTGCGGAAGAATAGGGGTTCTTGTATGTATCATCCACATTTTCCGTAGTATTTCGAAATACATTAGGCCAAATTCGTATGCCTGTTGGGTTGTCTGATACTGTTCCAGACAGCCCAACAGGCGCATGTGGACACTCGTCATGAGGTCTTTCCGAAAAGGAGCTTGTAGTAGGTAACACCGCTGATGTGTGCGATGGCACACAGGTCTTTTACCGTGAGGCCACACCGACTGACCTCGGCAGCCACCAACTTGCCCAGTGGTGACAGGTTTTCTGTTCGTCTTCCCATAAAAAATGTTAAATTAGGAGTAAGTATTTTCGTGTGTCCCTATACGTATAGGGACATCGCTATTTCTGCTATGACTTATTTTGTGGCGTAAAAGTAACTATAAATATTTCGTTATGCAAGTAAGTCTATTCAACGGCTTCGCCGACAAGAACCCGAAGCCGATTACCATCCGTGAGGTGGTAGAGATCATCCGTGCAGACCAGCGTCTGCAAGTGTTAACTGAGAACCATCGCCGCTACCGTGCCGCTGGCGACACCGCCCGTGCCGATGCCGAGAAGCAGCACATGCCATGCTACTCCGTGGCGGTGCTCTTCAGCGGTGGCAAGCAGCAGCAGCACATCGTCTCCTACACGGGGATGAGTATCGTGGACCTTGACCACGTGCCCCGTGAGCGTATGGCTGAGGTGCTTGCGATGGTCAGGAACGACCCGCATACGCTGCTGGCGTATACCACGATTTCAGGGGAAGGGGTACGTGTTTTAGCGCGATATGAGGCCCCCCTCTTATCCCCCCAAGGGGGGAAGATCCCGGCAGTGATGACAGAACTCCTCCCCCTTGGGGGAGGTTGGGAGGGGGCCGCCTTTTATAAGCTCGCTTTTCTCACCGTCAACGAATACTACAAGCGCCTCACAGGCTGCGACTACGACGAGAAGTGCAAGAATGCCACACGCATCTCGGGTATGGCACACGACCCTGAGGTTTACTACAATCCCGATGCGGTGCCCATCGTTGTGGATATGGCGAAAAAGCCCGTGGGAAGACCGAAGAAAGGGAAGAGTGAAGAGGTAAGAGTGAAGAGATGTGAGGATGCCGTGCTGCGCGAGTTGGAGCGGCGTGGCGTGGTGTACGCTCCCG
>JAGAQY010000036.1 GCA_017622495.1 Bacteroidaceae bacterium
ATTCTCCTCCTAGGTTAGGAGGAGTACCCTCGAAGAGGGGGAGGTGGTACGCTTCTCGTAGATAATACCCCCTCCGCTTCGCTCGTCCCCCTAATCTAGGGGGACAATACCGAGGCTTGGACAACATCTATATTATTACCATTTTTAATGTATCTTTGCAAGAAAAAAACGTGAGATGGAAAGTCTAAGAAAAGCCTTGCTGACGGTCGCACTGTGTGGAGCTACGGCCCTCACAGCCCAGGAGCTACACCTCACCTCACCCGACGGAAGTCACGAGGTGCGTTTCTACCAGACGGCGGTAGCCGACGATGTGCGCGAACTGCGCTACAGCATCGGTTATCGGGGCGCTGAGGTCATCACCGATGCGCGTGCCGGATTGGAGATGGACAATGAGGTGTGGGAGAAGGCTTTGGGATTTCGCTCACTGGAGCAGCCCGAGAGCTGGATGCACCGGCTCGTGGCCGACTCGGTGAGCCTCACCACAGAGGTGGATACCCTGTGGCACAATGCCTATGGCGAGCGCTCTACCGTGCGCGACCACTACCGCACCGCCACGCTGCACCTCTCGCGCCACGACGACTCAGACTACCGCCTCGACGTGGAGGTGCGTGCCTACGACGAGGGCATCGCCTTCCGCTACTTCCTGCCCGAACACAAGAAGGCCATCTTCCATAAGGTGGTGGATGACCTCACCGAGTATCGCTTCCCCGCAGGCACACGTGCCTGGGCCGAGCGCTGGGCACAGGCAACCTTCACGCATGGCCCCTTGGCCGAGCTCACCCAACCCGTGGAGCGGGCACTGACACTCGACCTCCCCAATGGACTCTGGGTGGCCCTCACCGATGCCGACGTGGATGACTGGTGCCTCACCAAGTACGCGGTGTCGCCCACCGACACGAACACGCTGCGCAGCGTGATGTATAGTCCCGTCGATGTGGTCACCTACTGCGCCACCCCATGGAAGGTGGTGATGGCGGCCGACACGCCAGGGAAGCTCATCGAGCATAACGACATCGTCCTCAACCTCAACCCCTCCTGCGAGGTGCCCGATGCGGCCGAGTGGGTGCACCCCGGCAAGATCATGCGGGCAAACATCTCCACCGAGGCGGGGCTCAAGGTCATCGACTTCTGTGCCGAACATGGGATACCCTATATGCTGTTTGACTGGCAGTGGTACATGCCCTGTACCAGCCACGACGGCGACGCCACCCAGGTGGTCGACAAGCTGGATCTGCCGCGCGTCATCGCCTACGGCAAGGAGCGTGGGGTAGGAGTATGGCTCTACGTGAACCAGCATGCGCTGATGCGTCAGGCTCGCGAGCTCTTCCCCCTGCTGCGCGAGTGGGGCGTGGTGGGCGTGAAGTCGGGCTTCGTGCAGTATGCCAGTCACCGCTGGGCCACCTGGCTGCACGACCTGGTGCGTCTGGCTGCCGACAATCACCTGATGATGAACATACACGACGAGTTCCGCCCCTCGGGATTCAGTCGCACCTATCCCAACCTGCTCACCCAGGAGGGTATCTGCGGCAATGAGGAGTGGCCCGATGCCACACACAACGTCACCCTCCCCTTCACCCGCATGCTCAATGGTGCGGCCGACTACACCATCTGCTACTTCGACAAGCGCCTGCGCAATACGCATGCCCATCAGCTGGCCGCCTCGCTCGTGATGTTCAGTCCCCTGCAGACTATCTTTTGGTACGATACGCCCGAGCGCTGTGCCCCGGTGCCCGAACTGCGCTGGTTTGAACAGCTGCCCACCACCTTCGATGACACCCGCGTCATCAGCGGCTACCCTGGCGACCATATCGTGATGGCACGCCGCCAGGGCGATGCGTGGTATGCGGCATTGATGACAGGCAATGAGGGCTCGATGCAGACACTGCCGCTCGACTTCCTAAGCAGCGGCACACAATACTTGGCGCAGGTCTATACCGATGATTCCACACTGGCGACCCCCACCAAGGTGCGCTGTGCCGAGTATGTGGTGCAGGCTGGGCAGACGATGCAGTTCAGCTTGCTGCCGCGCGGAGGGGCTACGGTGCGCTTTACGCCCATCGACAAGAAGATGGCCAAGAACTATACACGTTATCGTAATACAAATAAACTATAATCATTATAACCATGAGACGATTGATTTATACAGCGCTGTTTGCCGTAGGTTGTCTTACCCTGCAGGCTCAGTACGTTTCTGAGGTGTGGGTGGCCGACCGTGGCGACGGTACCTACCGTAATCCCATCATCCATGCCGACTACTCCGATCCCGACGTCGTGGCCGTGGGCGATGATTTCTACATGACGGCTTCGAGCTTCGGCTGTGCACCGGGCCTCCCCATCTTGCACTCCAAGGACCTTGTCAACTGGCAACTCGTCAACTACGCTCTGCGTGAGATACCTCCTGTGGAGTATTATCGAGAGCCGCGCCACGGCAAGGGCGTGTGGGCACCCTGCATACGCTACCATGCCGGCGAACTCTATATCTATTGGGGCGACCCCGACCATGGCATCTACATGGTGAAGACTACCGATCCTCTGGGCACGTGGGACGAACCTGTGCTGGTAAAGGCCGGCAAGGGTATGATAGACCCCACGCCCCTGTGGGACGATGACGGCAAGGCCTATCTGGTGCATGCCTGGGCTGCCAGTCGCTCGCAGATGAACAGCGTGTTGGTGGCATGCGAAATGAATGCCGAGGGTACCAAGGTGATAGGCGACCCCGTGCTTATCTATGACGGCAACGACGGCGTGAACCACACCGTGGAGGGCCCCAAACTCTATAAACGCGACGGATGGTACTATATCTTTGCTCCTGCCGGGGGCGTGGAGAAGGGCTGGCAGCTGGCGATGCGCTCAAGGAGCATCTATGGCCCTTACGAGGTGCGCCGTGTGATGGAGCAAGGCGATACCGACATCAACGGCCCCCATCAGGGCGGATGGGTAGAGACCCCGCAGGGTGAGTCGTGGTTTATCCATTTCCAGGACAAAGCCATGTATGGTCGCATCATCCATCTCAACCCCATGACGTGGCACGATGGATGGCCCGTGATAGGTGAAGACAAGGATGGCGATGGATGTGGTAATCCCGTACGTCGCTATGCCAAGCCGAAGGTAAGCGGAAAACATGCCAAGACCACACCGGTGGAGAGCGACGAGTTCAACACCCGTCAGCTGGGTCTCCAATGGGAGTGGCATGCCAACTATCAGGACCTCTACGGCTTTACCTCCGACCTCGGATATATGCGCCTCTACGGCCATGTGCTCTCTGAGGAGTTTGTCAACTTCTGGGAGGTTCCGAACCTGCTGTTGCAGAAGTTCCCTGCCGAGACCTTCACCGCCACCACCAAACTCAAGGTGTCGGCCAAGGCCGATGGACAGCAGTCGGGACTCATCGTCATGGGATGGGACTATAGCTACCTGGCTGCCGCAAAGGAGGGCGAGGGATTCGTGCTACGCCAAGTCATCTGCAAGGATGCTGAGCAGGGTGGCCCTGAGGAGATGAAGCACATAGCCACGCTGCCGGCCACGCGCACCTATGGAGCAGGCCTGCGGGCCAATTATGAGTTGGATATCTATCTGCGTGTGGAGGTCAGCAAGGGAGGCATCTGCCGCTTCTCATATAGTACCGATGGTAAGCGTTACACCCGCACCGACATCGTTTTCACGGCGCGTGAGGGCAAGTGGATAGGTGCAAAGGTGGGCCTCTTCAGTACTGCTCCGCACGATAAGCAGCGCGGTTGGGTAGACATCGACTGGTTTAGAATCACTAAATAATAGAATACGCGACAATTACTATCATGAGACATAAAAGACTATTCCCATTTTGCCTATGTATCACCTTGCTTGCCATGGGAGCTTGTGGCAGCAAGACTTCTACTCTTGATGCCGATGAGGCACTCGACTACTGCGCTCGCCAGGTGGAGCGTGCGCTGGAGGCTTTGCAACCACGTGACTATACGATGATGCCGCGCAATATCCTTGCTGGCGACACGCTGGAGGGGTGGCGTTGCCGCGAGGCCATTCCGCAGGAGTGGTGCTCGGGCTTCTGGCCGGGTGTGCTGTGGATGGCCTACGACCACACGGGCGATGAGGCGCTGCGCACCGAGGCCGAGCGCTATACGGCCTCATTAGCCTATATGGCCTCTCGTCCTGCCTACGACCACGACCTGGGCTTCATCATCATCAACTCCTTCCTCAAGGGTTACGAACTCACGGGTGATGCGCACTACCGCGAGGTGGCGCTGCGCGCTGCCGACACGCTGGCTACGCTGTGCAACCCCACGGTGGGCACCATGCTGAGCTGGCCACGCCACGTGGGCGACTATGGCGGGCACAACACCATCATGGATAATATGATCAACCTCGAACTGCTCTTCTGGGCAGCCGAGAACGGGGGAGGCAGCCACCTGCGCGACCTGGCTGTGGCACATGCCGAGACCACCATGCAGCACCACTTCCGCCCCGACGGCTCGTGCTACCACGTGGCGGTGTACGATACGCTCACGGGCGACTTCATCAAGGGTGTGACCCATCAGGGATACAGCGACGAGTCGATGTGGAGCCGCGGACAGGCGTGGGCCATCTATGGCTACACGATGGTGTACCGCTTCACCCGCGACGAGCGCTTCCTGAACCATGCCTGCAAGGTCACCGACTGCTACCTGCAGCGCCTGGCCGCCACCAGTGACGACAACATCCCTCTGTGGGATATGGATGACCCGCGCGGCACGGCTGCACCCAAGGATGCCTCGGCAGCTGCCATCGTGGCCTCGGCACTGATAGAGCTTGCCGGCTATGTGGAGGAGGCCGATGCGCAGCGCTACCGCACCCATGCCGAGCATATGCTTGCCGACCTCAGCACACCTTACTACCAGTGCGGAGAGAGCGGTGTGGCTTTCCTGCGCCATGCCACAGGGCACCACCCTGCAGGGAGTGAGATTGACGCCAGCATCATCTATGCCGACTACTACTATATAGAGGCATTGCTGAGAATGAAGAAACTACAAAAATAATCCGTATGATGAAAAGAATCCTACTTGCCGCACTGCTCATGGGTAGCATGGCGGTATATGCACAAGAGACCAAGGAGTACAAGATGGCTGGTCCCTATGAGATTGTGGCTCGCGATGGTGAGCACCGCCGCACGAAGGGAGGCAGCGAGCGTGATATGTATACCGCGTGGCAGTTGGCACAAGCGGGTGAAGCCGAGCAGGCACTGAAGATTATCAATGCCTATGCACAGACGCTGCAGGGTTTCGATGGCCACGATGCACCCCTATGCTCCATACAAGCCTATTGGCTGCTGAGGGCGATGATTATCTTGAAGGATAACCAGACTCCCGAGTGGACAGCCATGATAGAGCGTGCCATGCTGCCTATGATGGCCAAGTTTGAGGCCGACAGCCCCTATGCCAATGGTAACTGGGGACATATCGTGAACCGCTTGCGCATGGCCTGCGGTATCTTCCTGAACGATAGCGTGCTCTACCAGCATGCCATAGATACCTACCTCCATGCCAACGACAATGGTTCGCTCCCCAACTATATCGGTGAGACCGGACAGTGCCAGGAGACAGGGCGCGACCAGGCACATGCCCAACTGGGACTCGGGGCCATGTGTGAGATATGCGAGATGGCTTGGGAGCAGGGCGACGACCTCTATGGCGCACTGGACAACCGCCTGATGAAGGGACTGGAGTATACAGCCCGCTACAACCTCGGATACGATGTGCCCTTTGAGACATGGAAGGACTGTACTGGCCTGTATGGCAACTGGACTGAGCCGGGAGCCATGCAGCGTGGCCGCATACGCTGCATCTACGACAGTGCCTACGAGCACTATACCAAGGTGAAACGCCTGAAGATGCCTTATGTGAAGAAACTGCTGGAGCTGCAGAGAAAGGCAGAGCGCCGCGGTGAGATAAAAGATGGTATGGAGGCCCGGACATTTGTTGTGAAGGGGGTACACGAGAGCACCAAGCTGCACTCTATAGTCACCTATCCCGCTCCAGAGGGTGCTCCGCTGATGAGCGACTACGACGTATTCATCCGTCCGCGTGGGGTGGATGAATGGACCAAAATCGATACCTACATGGCCAAGGTGAATGCCCCCATCGGTGATAACAAACACCGCGTGACGCAGATTTCCTACGCCTTCTTCGACTTCACGGGCGATGTCTTCGTGCGCGTGGTGTGCAAGAACAAGAAGTACACGAGCGCCCGCATACGCCCCGACTACCGGGGTACCATTGCCAATGTGCAGAACGACTCTACCGTGCAGTTTATCCTCTTCCAACCCGAGAACGTGAGCGTGGAGTTTGACGGCAACATCACCGACAACCTGCTGCTCTTCACCTCGCGCCCCCCAGTGACCGAGGCTGAGGCCGAGGCCGAGGCACGCCGTCAGGGACGACAGTTTATTAGCTACGCTCCCGGCTACTACGACAAGGAGCGCCGCATACGCATACCCTCGAACACCACCGTGTATGTTGCCGGAGGAGCCTACTTCACCGGTACGTTTGCCATCGAGGATGCCGAGAACGTGAGCATCATCGGACGTGGCGTGGCCCGCCCCGGTGACGGTTACGAAGGTTGCCACGTACACCGCAGCAAGAACGTGAGCGTCGACGGACTCATCCTCAACACCTGTCCCGTAGGGGGCAGCGATGGCGTGACGCTGCACGATGTGCGCTGCATCTCGCACCCCGCCTGGGGAGACGGACTCAACGTGTTTGCCTCGTCGAATGTGCTCTACGACCGCGTGTTCTGCCGCACCTCGGACGACTGCACCACCGCCTATGCCACCCGCAAGGGCTTCGGCGGCTCGGTACACAACGTGCGCATGACCAACTCGACCCTCTGGGCCGACGTGGCACACCCCATCTTCATCGGTATTCATGGCAACTCCGAGGTGGGCGATAGCATCGTGGGGCTCGTGTATGAGAACATCGACATCATCTGTCAGAGCGAGCCACAGGTCGACTACCAGGGCTGCATGGCCATCAACTGCGGCGACAACAACTACATCAAGGATGTACTCTTCGACAATATCCGCATCGAGAACATCCACCAGGGTTCGCTACTCCACGTCAAGGTGAGCCACAACGCCAAGTACTGCACCGCACCCGGGCGGGGTGTCGAGAACGTCACCTTCCGCAACATCCGTTACAACGGCCAGCAACCCTACATGTCTGTCATCAACGGCTATAATGAGCAGCGTAAGGTAAAGAACATCACCTTCGAGGGACTCAAGATAAACGGTCGCCCCATCTACGATGACATGCCCGGCAAGCCCCGCTGGTACCAGACGGCCGACTTTGTGCCCATCTACGTAGGCAACCATGTGGAGGGGGTGACGTTCAAGAAATAGTCAAGAATTCAGATTGCTCGATGCAAGTGTTAAATATGTACAATATAATGGCTTTTCAAAATCTTTTCAGATTTACATTCTATTTTTGTCATTGTAATAACAAATATAAACTGAGAAACGATGAAGAAAGTATTTTTGTATGTATGTGTTATAGCTTGCACATTAGGAGTGATTACCTCATGTAACCACGAGGTAACCCCCGAGCAGATGAGTGGTGTCTATCATGGAACCATGGATGTAACGGTGCCTAGTCTTCAGATAGATGATTTGGAAATGCCCAATCATGCTACTGTGACGAAGGTAAATGAATCATATGTAGACATTGCACTGAATCTTGATCTGGCTCAATATGTGAATCCTGAATTGGCTGCATTGCTCAACTTCGGTGATGTCACTGCCCGATGCCTCGTGGGACCAACCATAGATGGAGAGGCTTCGCTAAGAGGTGATGTCACCATAGCGGACCAGAAATTCCCAGTATATGGAGAGTATGACGAGCGTACGCTCGACGTGACTTTCGCGCTGGGTTTGGTTACCGTAGAGTTTGAGGGTGTGCGCCGATGACCGCTGTTCCCCGAAGTTGAAGGCTTCGGGGATTTTTTTTTGAGGGTTGCTGAACACATTTTTTTTATTGTTTTTTATACATCTTGGGGTAGATGTCCCGAAGATGTATTAACTTTATGCCCTATTTTGATAATTCAATAGATTATGCGTATATCCTTTAGACCCATCACCGCAGCCGATGCCGATCTGCTGCGCTCCTATACGATGCAGAGCAATTGTATGAACTGTGACATCAACGTAGCCAACCTGTGTAGTTGGCAATTTTTGTATCACACGGAATATGCCATAGTGGAGGATTTCCTGGTACTTCGTTTCGTGGATGAGGGACATGTGACCTATATGAAACCCATTGGCAAGGGTAACTTACGCCTTGTACTGGAGCTACTGATGGATGATGCCCGCAGCTTGGGTGACACCTTCAGAATGGCTTGTGTATGTCCCTGTGCACAGGGACTGATGGATGAGTCGATGCCCGGAGCTTTTGCTTATAGTACCAATCGCGATAGGGCTGACTACCTCTATCTGCGCGAGAAATTGGTAACACTGTCGGGAAAAAAACTGCAGCCTAAGCGCAATCATATAAGTAAGTTCAAGCGATTGTACCCAGATTATGAATATCGTTCTCTTACTGCCGACTTGGTACCCGACTGCATACGCCTGAGTGAGGAGTGGTGTCGTACCAATGATTGCCGTGAGCAGCGTGCTATGATGGCCGAGCAACGTATGATTACTTATGCGTTGCACCATATCGATGAACTGCATATCTTGGGCGGTGCGCTTTTCGTGGAGGGACATATGGTTGCCTTTACTTTCGGCGCACGTATCAATGCCGAGGCTTTTGACGTTTGTGTGGAGAAAGCTGATGTCAGCTACGAGGGGGCGTATGCGATGATAAACAATGAGTTTGTGTCACATCTGCCCGAAGATATCACCTACATCAATCGCGAGGAGGACCTCGGACTGGAGGGATTGCGCAAGGCTAAACTGTCGTACCAGCCCGATCTCATATTGGACAAGATGACCGCTACACTTATTGTGGATTCAGTAGAGAGTGAGGAGGCACGCCGTGTACGCTTTGAAACGCGCCATCTGTGGGAGCGCTCTTTTGCCGATCCGCGTGCCTTCATCGACCTCTACTTCCGGGAGAAGTACCGCACCGAGCGTAATGAGGTGATACAGCGTGACGGACGTGTGGTGGCAGCGCTCCAGAAACTGCCTTATCCTGTGACATATGGCGGACGTATGCTGCCTGCATCGTACATCTCGGGTGCCTGCACTGATGAGGGTTACCGCCGCCGAGGACTGATGGGCGAGCTACTGCGCCAGACACATCGCAATATGCTGGCAGATAAAGCGATGTTCAGCTTTCTCATCCCTGCTACGCCCGAACTCTTTGACTATTATGCCAAGTTCGGCTATACTCCCTGCTTCCGTTTTGGGTGGCATACGGTAAAAATAGATGCGGACAGCAAACAGATGAGAGGCAATGGCTGTCATCCCGAAGAATACAGCTGCCATGTCTCGTCTGCTAACTTCCAGATTGACGAGTCTCCTTTAGCGTACCTCCGTGTCAGGATGCAAGAGCGGGCTATGTGCGTGCAGCATCCCTTACGCGACCTGCGTGCTGTAGTCGATGATATGCATTTGGCGGGCGATACGTTGTGGGAAGTGCGACGTGGCGATGTTCTTGTAGCGCTTGCTATATGTCGCAATGAAACAGACGGCACACTGCTGCGCGAATGCGTGTTTGATGATGAGGTTGCTTGTCATGTGCTTATCGACACAATCGCAGCCCATTATGGGCGCACCGAGGTTGATGTGCTCGATACCACTGGTCTTGTAGGTGACTACTTCGGTATGGCTCGTGTCATTGATGCTGAGGCTATGCTGGTGGCCTACGCTGCTCTGCATCCAGAGTTGTTGCTCACGTTGAATGTTACCGACGAACTGCTGCAAGAGAACAATGGCTGTTATCGCCTTGCAGAAGGACAATGCCGTCGCCTCGCCGAAACGGCTCCTGGCGCTGAAACCTACACTGTAGCCCAACTTACCCATCGCGTACTCACCGAAGAGAACCCACTGATGAGTCTGATGATGAATGATTAAACTAACAGATATGAAAAAGATAGTATTGTGTATGTTTGCGACACTGCTTCTTGGTTGCGGTGGTAACCCTATATGTGATGCCGTGGAACGTCAAATGGCGCAGTTCCCAAAATCAACGCTGCAGGATCTCTACAAGAGCTTCTTCCAAGATCGATTCGGTCCAGGGCATATCATCGCAGATGAGGCTTCGGCAATGCGGTATCTGCAGTATGAATTAGCCACGATGGATAATCCCGTAGGACCTCTGCTCGAACCTACTGGCTACTGCGGCCGCTATACTCGGGTGAGTCTGCGGGTTATCAAAGATAGCTTGGTCTCTGTAGATCGTTTTTTTGATGTGTTTATGCGTTCGGCCCGTATGGCCGATACCGTGGATGTAGCCGAATGGACAGAAGAGTGGCACGAGATAGAACGTGAGATCCGTGCTTGTGGACTCGATTCCCTACCAGGCTATGCCCACGATTGTCATGTTATAGATAGTCTGCTTGCTGAGGGGTACTATGTGATGCATCATAGCCGTAGGTATGGCGAGGCTTATCGTCCACACTACCGCATCATTCGTACTGAATTGCTGGAAGAATTAGGTCTGTAGAACTTTTTTAAAGAAAAACTCTTTTGTTGCAACTTTTTGTGACTTTGTTACGTCTAATGAGTAGAGAACGAACAAAACATAAAATTAAAGCAATATGAAACTACTGAAGACTGCAATCTTTGCATTGGCCCTCGTGGCAAGTATGGGCGCTATGGCGCAAGTGGAGAAAACGGACCAGACCCATATCGGCAAATGGCTCGTTATCGAGGAATATGAGATGACCAGTGATGATGCTACAGTGTCGAGGCAGACCAAGGTGAAGGTGGGAGATGCCAACTTCTCATTGCCTCGTAGGCGTATGCGCCCACACTATCCTGTGTACTATATGGGCTTTGGGCGTTTGAGTAACGACCCTTTCAGCGTAGATTATGCTGCCGGCATTAGCCAAAACCAAAGTAAGTGTTGGGATTGGGGTGTATACCTTGCTGACCATAGTATTGCCTTCAATAAGCGCGGAACCATAGGCCTGAGCTATGCTTTCGGGTTTGGACGTAGTAGCTACAAACTGAATAACGGACAGTATTTCTATAATGAAAATGGACTTATAAACTATGGCGGCAGTGGCAGCAAAATGTATGATGAGACATGGTTCCGCTATTGGGGATTCAGGCTGCCTGTCAATCTTGAGCTGCAACATTATGTGAATGGCAGTCCCTTCTTCCTTACTATAGGTCCCGAGATCGAGTATCGGTTTGCCCCGAGGGCATTGGGCCGTGTGGATGGTGGCAAGCAGCAGGTTATCAGTAAGAACTATGATTTGAATCCACTCAATGTGAATCTTATGGCACAGGTGGGATACGGCAATATAGGATTCATGGCCAAACTGTCTCTTGTGGATCTCTTTCAGAATCCCATACGCTCCGAACCGTTGATCGGAGGTGAAGGTGCATCTGTCGTAAATTGTGAAGTATACCCACTCATGGTAGGATTCTCTATCTTCTATTGATATATAGATGTTGGCGAGAGTTGCAGCTGCAAAGACCCTTTGCAGCTGCAACTCCTGTTATTGCTCCTCTTTGGAGTATTCTATGGCTCTGTTTATATAATGCAGGAAGGGCTGGGTACGGTGAAACAGTTCGGCGGTGCGTCGGGCCAGGTCGGGCGCACACATGAACTCGGTGCTGGGAGTATGCACAAGGCAGAAGGCTTTCAGACGCAGGTACTCGGCGTATGCGGTCTCATGCTCGAAACCTTTAGGGTTGCGTTTCAAAGCACTATCGTAGTCGAGCATGAAGGTGGGAGATACTGAGCGTACGATGGAGTCGAAGTCTCCTTCTCCACCGGCAATATCTTCGCGGATAATTTGCAATGCTTTGGGGTCGTGACAATAATCGCCTGTGGCCAGCATGTGCCCGTAAGGGTAGCCCTCTCCGCCAGTGCTCAGGTGAAAGTAGTACCCCGAGTAACCCGATTTCTTGCCGCCAGGGCAGATGAAAGCGCCCATGTGTGTCTTGTAGGGGCTCTTGTCTGCACTGAAACGCACGTCGCGGTAGATGCGGTAGGTGCAGTCCTTGGCTGTAAGCCCGGTGACAGTATCGTCGAAACGGCTTATCTCGCCGATAAGTTCATCAACAAAATTGTTGAACTGTATTTGTAAGGCTGTATAGCGGGGCTTATTGGCCATAAACCATTCACGGTTGTTGTTTTGCTGCAGCTCGCGCAGGAAGGTGATAATATCTTTCATCGTGTTGATTGGGATTGATTGTTCGTTTTGGGGAATCTATGAGTGCTGTTTTCATTCATGATTCATCATCGGTTTAATCTATAACCTCTTGTAGTATCTCGAGTGATTTGATGGATGGGAATGCAGGTATATGTTGTGTATAGTATGCGGCAAGGGAGCGTATCAGACGAGCACGGTCGTGACGGCTCATGGCTATGCTGCTCATGGCCTCGTAGTTTGTCATGCTCAAGCGATAGAGTAGGGTGGCGTCGGTACTGCATAGCAGTGTGTTGGCGGAAATATCTGACGGGGCGAAACGTCCTCGTGTGAGGTCAAAGCAGCAACCTTCGGCATAACCCTCTATGTTGGGGGCAAAACCAAGAAAACGCGCCAGTTTGAGCAGGAATACGAGGTGGAAGTTGGCATATCCGTCTGAAGCCGCATCAAACCATTGTACTGAGTGTTCTATGTAGATGTACAAATCGGTATTTTCGGCCTCATTGCTCAGTGCGTGTGCCATAAATTCGGTGAGCAGCATGGCTATACTTCGCTTGACGGGATGGTAAGGGATATCATGCAGTGTAAATAATAAACGGGCCTCCTTCATCCGGTGGAGCGTGGCATTGGGCTTGGCATCCCATTGGAAAGAGAGAAATGACAATGGCTGAAATAGGCGGGCGCTCGCCCCAGAACGCTTACTGCGCGAGACATTCACCATAAATGTTACATGTCCGTGTGAGGCTGTGAAGAGATGGACGATGAACGACTTGTCATCGTATCTTACTGTGCGCAGAACCAGGCCTTTGTCGTCAATATACATAAGTATCCCTTTATATAAGATACCGCAAAGCTACAAAAAATCAGGCATTGAACAAAAAAAAAGAGAAAAACGTTTGTGGATTCAAAAAAAGTAGCTACCTTTGCAACCGCTTTCGAGCAATAAGGCCCGATAATACGGGATGACACATAAGGATGGCGCTATCGTCTATCGGCTAGGACGAGAGATTTTCATTCTCTAAAGCGGGGTTCGACTCCCCGTAGCGCTACAAAGTTAAATTAAAAATAGAAGATTAGAAATGGCAAACCACAAATCATCGCTGAAGAGAATCAGACAGACTGAAACCAGAAGATTGCGCAACAGATATTATGCTAAGACCATGCGTAACGCAGTTCGTAAGCTCCGCGCAACCACTGATAAGGCTGAGGCTCAGGCTATGTATCCCGCTGTTCAGAAGATGTTGGATAAACTCGCTAAGACTAACAACATTCACAAGAACAAGGCTGCTAACTTGAAGTCTAAGCTCTGCGCTCACATCGCAAAACTCTAAGAAACACCTTATCACAACAATAAGTGTAGGGTCGGAAGGCAACTTCCGGCCCTTTGTTGTATGCCATACACGGGGTTTGTGTGCGTATTTGTTGGACGGTAAGATATAGTAAAGGCTTGTCACGGTAGGGACAAGCCTTTACTATATGAAAGTGCTCTGAGTGTACTTACTTTACTACTCCCTGAGCTACGAGATATTCGGCTATCTGTACGGCATTGAGGGCGGCGCCTTTCTTGATTTGGTCGCCTACAATCCAGAAGGTCAAACCATTCTCGTTGGTCAAATCTTTACGGATACGGCCTACATATACGGGATCCTTGCCTGCAAGGAAAAGCGGCATGGGATACTCCTTCTCTGCGGGATTGTCCATGAGTACGAGCCCGTCGCCAGTAGCAAAAGCCTCTCGTGCCTCTTCTATGCTGATGGGGCGCTCGGTTTCTACCCAGATGCTTTCGGAGTGTGAACGCAAAGCGGGTACGCGTACGCAGGTGGCACTGACGCGGATATCAGAGTGCATGATCTTCTTGGTCTCGTGGAACATCTTCATCTCCTCCTTGGTGTAGCCATTGTCGGTGAACACATCAATTTGGGGGATGAGGTTAAAGGCAAGCTGGTAAGCAAATTTCTCTACAGTCACAGGCTCATTGGCAAGCACCTGTCGATACTGCTCATAAAGTTCGGCCATGGCAGCGGCGCCAGCACCACTGGCTGCTTGGTAGGTAGACACATGTACGGTCTTGATGTGTGATAACTGCTCAATGGCCTTCAATGCTACAACCATCTGTATAGTGGTACAGTTGGGGTTGGCGATGATACCGCGCGGTCGGGTAAGTGCGTCGGCTGCATTCACTTCGGGAACCACGAGAGGTACATCCTCGTCCATGCGGAAGGCACTGCTGTTGTCTATCATGATGGTGCCGTGCTTGGTAATGGTGTCGACATACTCTTTGGATGTGCCTGCACCGGCCGAGGTAAAAGCAATATCGATACCCTTAAAGTCGTCGTTGTGCTGCAATAGCTTTACGGTGATCTCTTTTCCGCGGAAGGTGTATGTGCTTCCTGCACTGCGGGGTGAACCGAACAATACGAGTTCGTCAATGGGGAAGTTTCTTTCTTCGAGCACGCGGAGGAATTCTTGTCCTACTGCTCCGCTGGCTCCTACGATGGCTACTTTCATTAGTCTTTAGTTATGAGTTATGAGTTATGGATTGCAAAAATACGACATTTTTGTGAGATAATCTCTATGTATGCTTTGTAAACCATAGATTTTGTGGTTGCGAAGTCTATTTATGCCAATATGGCATCGGCCAAAGTTTCCATGTTGGGGTAATCGGTAGGCTTCAGTGTGGAGCGGATGGTTACTATAGGGGTTACAATATCGAGATCTTTCATCTTTTCCAGCATTTCCTTCATTACACGCCCTGCAGTAGGGGCCCACGAGCCATTTTCGATGATGCCTACGCGACGTTTTTGATATCCTTTAAGCTGTAAGTGGTGCAGAAAGTCGTACATCGGGGGGAATACGGAAGCATCATACGATGAGGCCGCCACGATGAGGCGTTTGTGGCGGAAGGCTTCGGCTACCGCCATCGACATGTCGCAGCGGCTGAGTTCGATTAATGTTACTTCTGATGCGCCCTTATCTCGGAGGAGGTCGGCCATGTGGTGGGCTGTGTGTCGGGTTCCGCCATGAATGGTAGCAAAGGCAATGAGGATGCCTTCGGTCTCGGCTTCATAGCGGCTCCACTGGTCATACAGATTGATATAGTGACTGGGGTCGGCCGTTAAAACGGGGCCATGGAGGGGACAGATGATGTTGATGTTGAGGGTGGCGAGTTTCTTGAGCAAGGTTTGCACTGGAGCCCCATACTTACCGCAGATGTTGTAGTAGTAGCGGCGTGCTTCGTCGGGCCAGGCTGGCACGTTGTCGGTGCCGTTGCAGATAAGGGTGCTGCCCAATGCTCCAAAAGTGCCGAATGCGTCAGCAGAGAAGATGATTCGTTCCGTTTGTTCATAGGTGGTCATGACTTCGGGCCAGTGTACCATAGGGGCCATCATGAACTGAAGTGTGTGTTGCCCGAGGTTGAGTGTGTCTCCTTCCTTTACCGCTATCGTGCGCGAGGTGAAGTCTGTAGCACCGAAGAACTGTGGAAGCATTTGTACTGCGCGTGCAGAGGCTACGACCTGTAGCTTGGGGTAGCGCTCTACCGCTTCTGCAATAGTTCCCGTGTGATCGGGCTCCATGTGCTGTACAATGAGGTAGTCAGGAGTACGGTCGCCCAACAGGCGCTCGATGTTGTTCCACCAATCAGTGCTCTTGCGTCGGTCTACAGTATCCATGATGGCAATCTTGTCGTCCATGATGAGGTATGAGTTGTAGGAGATGCCATCAGGTACTGGGTATTGGCTTTCGAAAAGGTCGATGTCGGTGTCGTCAACACCGATGTAGTATATATTTTCGGTAATGGTTGCTTCTTTCATTTTTATGTAAGGTTTTATGATAATCAACCACAAAGGTAATGCTTTTTCTTGGGAATGTAATCAGTAGATTGCCAATGGTTGCTAACTTTAACGTAAGTTTAATATAAAATAGGTAGAGTAGCCTTTCGGCTACTCTACCACTATCTCGAACATCTCTTTTGTAACGCCACAGATGGGGCAAGCCCAGTCGTCGGGGATGTCTTCAAACTTTGTTCCGGGGGCGATGCCGCTATCGGGATCTCCTACTGTAGGGTCGTATACCCAGTCACATACGGTGCAATAATATTTTTTTGTCATAGTTCTTTTTCTTTAGTTTTTTTATTGTTACTTTCTTGGTTGTTTTTCTGTTGCAAAGGTATGATGGAAAAATGGTGTTTGCAACAGCTTGTTTCTATGAATGTATAGGGGGCGTCTATGAAAGGCAAAAATGTGTTATAATCGGTGCTTTCGTGGTTTGTCATGGCTTATAATTCATAAAAATGTTGTAATTTCGCGCCATAAACAGAAACTGCGTATGCCGATGCTCTGTGAAATGCCACATCTGTTCCCTATCACCAATCCTACATGGATATTTTTGGTGGTATTGGTCATCATACTATTTGCGCCACTCATCTTTAATCGTATCAGAGTGCCGCATCTTGTAGGTATGATACTGGCTGGCGTGTTGGTGGGCGAGCACGGTTTCAATATTCTGGCACGTGATAGCAGTTTTGAATTGTTCGGTAAGGTCGGGCTGTACTATATCATGTTTCTCGCCAGCTTGGAGATGGACCTTGAGGGGCTAAAGAAGAATCGTACACGCGGCATCGTCTTTGGCTTGATCACGTTTCTTGTTCCGCTTATTCTGGGTTATGGAGTCGGTCACTGGATACTAGGCTTTAGGTGGGACGCTTCGCTGCTGCTTTCCTGTATTTTTGCTTCGCATACCTTGGTAGCCTATCCTATCGTGGGGCGTTACGGACTCAGTAGACACGATTGTGTGACGATTTCCATAGCAGGTACCATGATTGCCCTGCTGCTTGCTTTGTTTACCTTGGCGGGTATATCGGCAAGTGCAGAGGGGAATGTGGATGCCCGTTTCTGGATAGGTTTTGTGCTGAAGTGCGCGGTGTACTGCTTCTTTATATTTTTCTTCTATCCGCGATTTACACGTTATTTCTTCAAGAAGTATAGTGACAATGTCACCCAGTTCACCTTTGTGCTGGTGCTACTGATATGGAGCGCGGCGATGTCAGAACTTGCAGGTTTGGAGGGCTTGTTTGGCGCCTTCCTGGCAGGGTTGGTGCTTAATCGCTATATCCCTCGTGTGTCGCCGCTGATGAACCGTATCGAGTTTGTGGGCAATGCGCTCTTCATACCCTATTTCCTGATTAGTGTGGGTATGCTCATCAATGTGCGTAGCTTATTTGACCATAAGGAGGCTCTTTTCGTAGTGCTGGTAATGGTGGTGACAGCAACTTTGACCAAATGGGTGAGTGCTTGGCTGACTCAATTGGTACTGCACATGAAGAAAGCTGAGCGTCGTATGCTATTCGGACTGAGCAATGCGCATGCAGCTGGTGCTTTGGCCATGATTATGGTGGGGACGCAGCTTGAAATTGCGCCTGGCGTATTCCTCATCAATGACGATGTGCTCAATGGTGTGGTACTGATGATTCTTGTGAGTTGCATCATTAGTTCGATTGTGACCGATCGCGCTGCCCGCGAAATTGCCCTCTCGGAGAGTCAAACGTTAGGCAACAGCAAGGACACTAACGAGAAGATTATGGTAGCGCTCAACAATCCTGAGAGCGTAGAGACGCTCATTGATACGGCGGTGATGATGAGCAATCCCCAAAAGAAGAATGAACTCATAGCCCTGCAGGTGTGCCTTGATAATGAGCATGTAGACCAGCAGAAGAAACAGGGCAAGCTGAACTTGGAGCGCGCCGCCAAAGCGGCGGCGGCAGCCGATGTGCAACTCTCTACCTACAATCGTGTGGGAGTGAACGTTGTGGGAAGTATCATGCACTCGATGAAGGAGTTCGAGGCATCAGAGCTTCTGTTGGGCCTTCATCATAAGCGCAAGGTGAGCGATTCATATCTGGGCACTGTGGCGTCGGAGTTGTTGGCACGTACCAACAGACAGGTCATCATTGTCAACTATTTGATGCCCGTGAATGTGGTACATCGTATCATCGTAGCAGTGCCACAGAAGGCCGAGCTGGAAGCGGGGTTCTACCAATGGGTGGAGCGTATAAGCCGCATGGGTGAGCAGCTGGGTTGCCGTATTGACTTCCATGCTCATACCGACACTATAGCTCTGTTGCAGACGTATATCGTGACCCATCACCCGAGTGCACGTGTGTCGTTTGCAGCACTCGATGATTGGAACGACCTGCTTATCGTGACTCAGCACCTTAGCTACGATCATCTCTTTGTACTTGTCAGTGCCCGCCGTGGCGGTATCTCGTGGCAGCCTGCATTTGACAATCTGCCGACACAGCTTATGCGCCACTTCTCAAATAATAGCCTCATGATTATATATCCCGAGCAGTTCGGACAGGCCCACGAGCTCTCCTTTGTACAGCCTTTGCCTATAAGCCATAATCCGATGGCCGAGAATATATTTAACCTGAAGAACAAAACGAATAAGGAGCAAGCCGATGGGGAACGTATGGACTGAGCGTACCGCACTGCTGTTGGGCGAGGATAAGATGCGTCGCCTCAGTGCTGCCCATGTGCTTGTAGTGGGCGTGGGCGGTGTAGGCGCCTATGCCGCCGAGATGCTGTGCCGTGCAGGGGTGGGGGAGATGACCATCGTGGATGCCGATACCGTGCAGCCCAGTAACATCAATCGTCAGTTGCCAGCTACGCATAGCACCATTGGCCGCTCCAAGGTGGAGGTGCTTGCCGAGCGCTTCCGCGACATCAATCCTGATATACGTCTGCATGCGTTGCCGATGTATCTAAAGGAAGAGGAAGTTGCCTCTCTTCTTGACGGAACGCTTAATTGTCAATTGCCAATTGTCGATTGTCAATTTGATGTTATTGTCGATGCCATTGACACTATCGCTCCCAAGTGTGCCTTGATAGCAGAGGCTATGCGCCGGGGCATACCCATCGTGAGCAGCATGGGTGCCGGTGCCAAGAGCGATATCACGCAGATACGCTTTGCCGACCTGTGGGAGACGTACCATTGTGGCCTGGCAAAGGCTGTACGTACACGTCTGAAGAAGGCAGGCATACGCCGGTCGCTTCCCGTAGTGTTCTCCACCGAGCAGGCCGACCGCCGTGCCGTCATCACCGTTGACGATGAGCGCAACAAGAAATCCACTGCAGGCACCATCAGCTATATGCCTGCCGTGTTCGGGTGCTACCTCGCCGCATATGTTATCCGCCATCTATAAACTGAAAATTGAAAGTTAGCCATCCAGCAAGCAACTCACAACTCATAACTCACAACTCCAATGATACAGCTTCACGACATACGCAAGAGCTTCGGCTCGCTACAAGTGCTCAAGGGCATTGATCTCACCATCAATCAGGGAGAGATAGTCAGTATAGTTGGTCCCAGCGGAGCGGGCAAGACTACGTTGTTGCAGATCATCGGTACGCTCGACCATGCCGATAGCGGACGAGTATTGTTCGATGGAGTTGATGTGTCGGTATATAATGAGAAGCAACTCTCTGCTTTCCGCAATCGCCACATCGGTTTTGTGTTTCAGTTTCATCAACTGTTGCCCGAATTTTCGGCTGTTGAGAATGTGATGATGCCGGCGCTTATTGCTGGCGCAAGCATGGCTGATGCCCGACGCCGCGCAATGGAGATGCTCGATTTTTTGGGACTTATCGATCGTGCCACCCATAAGCCTGCCGAGCTCTCTGGCGGCGAGAAACAGCGTGTAGCTGTGGCCCGTGCCCTTGTGAACCGCCCGCAGGTGCTACTTGCCGATGAGCCTTCGGGCAGTCTTGATACGCAGAATAAGGCGGAGCTGCATCAACTTTTCTTTGACCTTCGGAGAGAGATGGGGCAGACATTCATTATCGTCACTCATGATGAGGAACTCGCAGCTACTACCGACCGCACTATCCGCTTGCGTGACGGGTTGATTGTAGACGGAATGTAATAATGTTGAAAAAGTTGCAATATATTTGCGCCGTCGGCGAACTATCGCTACATTTGCATTGCGATAATTCATAACTTATTAATCTAAAATCATAAATCAATGGACAAACCTTATGTAGTAGGAATGGATATCGGCGGAACAAATTCCGTGTTCGGTATCGTGGATGCGCGTGGTAACATCCTCAGCGTGGACTCAATCAAGACGCAGGCGTACAAGGAAATTGACGACTATGTCAATGCTGTGGCAGAGAAGTTGCTCCCTATGATTGAAGAGGTGGGCGGCAAAGATAAGATTAAGGGAATGGGTATAGGTGCTCCGAATGGTAACTTCTATACCGGCAACATCGAGTTTGCCCCCAATCTGCCCTGGAAGGGTGTGATTAAACTTTCTGAACTCTTCCAGGAGCGCGTAGGCGTGCCTGTAACCGTTACGAACGATGCCAATGCTGCTGCCATTGGTGAGATGACATACGGTGCGGCACGTGGCATGAAGAACTTCATCGAGATTACCCTCGGTACGGGTGTCGGTAGCGGTATCGTCATCAACGGACAGTTGGTGTATGGCCACGATGGTTTTGCCGGTGAGCTTGGTCACGTTATCTCGCGTCGTCACAATGGCCGTCAGTGTGGCTGTGGACGTTGTGGCTGCCTTGAGACCTATTGCTCGGCAACAGGTGTGGCTCGCACTGCCAAGGAGAAAATTGACTGCACAGACGAACCGAGCCTCTTGCGCGACATTGAGGGCGAGATTACCTCTAAGGATGTGTACGATGCTGCCATCCGTGGCGATAAGGTGGCTCAGGATGTATTTACCTTCACTGGAACGATTCTTGGTGAGGCATTGGCGGACTTTATTGCCTTCAGTGCACCCGAAGCTATCGTCCTGTTTGGCGGACTTACCAAGGCTGGTGACCTCATCATGAAGCCTACATTGGAGGCCATGGAGGCCAATGTGCTCAATATCTGGAAAGGTAAGACCAAACTCCTCGTGTCTGAACTCAAAGATTCTGATGCTGCGGTACTCGGTGCCAGCGCCTTGGCTTGGGAATAACCATCATTGTGAGAACATAAAAAAAGAAAGCGCCTGCAACTGCAGACGCTTTCTTTTTTCTTGTATCTCGTTCTATATTAGAAGCAGAACTTAACGCCCAAACCGAAGTTGATGAGGTTGCCTGCTATAGCGGGAAGTACATTGAGACCAGGACGGTAGTCGAGTGAGAATGCAAGAGGCACACTGGGAATCTTATACTCAAGACCTACAACGCCTTCTGCACCAAGAGCGAAAGCGCTAGCAGCCTCGTGTTCCCACAGACCAACGTATGCACCGGCACCATAGTACAAGGTGAAACCATCGGCAATAACGGGAGTCTGCCACAAATATACTCCATCAACGTTGATGTTGTTGTTCCAGTTCCAAGAGGCACCAAACTCAAGAGCGTTACCGCCGTTGTTCTTCTTTACGGTCAAGCCGCTGAAGCCACCGGCGCGAAGACCAATAGCCCAATTGTAATCCTGAGCACTCACTGTCAAAGTTGCAACCAAAAGGGCTGCCATCATTAAAAACTTTTTCATAATCTTGAACTTTTTTAATTAATTTCGTCACAAAGGTAATATATATTTTTAATAAACAAGCGCATTGCTTGTTTTTTTTATCCTTTTGTCTTAGTTGAACTCTTGCATTACCACTTCCAGTTTCTTGCGAATGTGGTCGTTGCACAGGTTGCCTATGCTGCCCTCATGCGTGTGGTGCACCTCGCGTGTAGGCTTATAGGTGTGGTTTTGCACTTGCATACCCACTTGGCGGTAGGCCTCGCGGAAGGGCACGCCCTGCAGTGCCAGTCGGTTGACATCCTCTACGGTGAAGAGGTAGTCATACTTGGGGTCGCTGAGGATGTCGCGGTTGATGCGGATGTGCTGCAGCATCATGTCGCACATGGCGAGACACGACTTTATCTCCTCGATGGCGGGGAACATCACATCCTTCAGCAGTTGGAAGTCGCGCTGATAGCCCACGGGCAGGTTTGTCGTCATCAAGGCCACCTCGCCGGCTACGCTCTGCAGGCGATTGCACTTGGCACGCATGATTTCAAACACGTCGGGGTTCTTCTTGTGCGGCATGATGCTGCTGCCTGTGGTGTATTCGTCGGGGAAGCTGATGAAGCCGAAGTTCTGGTTGATGAACAGGCATACGTCCATGGCGAAGCGTCCCAGCGTAGAGGCTACGGCACCAATGGCATAGGCGGTGGCGCGCTCGGTCTTGCCGCGGCTCATCTGTGCTGCCACCACGTTGTAGTGCATGGTCTCGAAGTGGAGCAGCTCGGTAGTCATCGTGCGGTTGAGCGGGAACGACGAGCCGTATCCTGCTGCCGAGCCCAAGGGGTTCTGGTTGGCCACGCGGTAGGCTGCTGCCACGAGCTGCAGGTCATCGACGAGTGTCTCGGCATAGGCGCCAAACCATAGTCCGAACGATGAGGGCATGGCAATCTGCAGGTGTGTATAGCCAGGCATCAGTACCTCCTTGTACTGTTCGCTCAGGGCTTGCAAACGGTCAAACAGGTGAGCCGTCTCGTGGGCGATATTCTTCAGCTCGTCGCGGAAGTAGAGCTTGAGGTCTACCAGCACCTGGTCGTTGCGCGAGCGGCCCGAGTGTATCTTCTTGCCCACATCGCCCAGGCGTTGGGTGAGCAGCAGCTCCACCTGTGAGTGCACATCCTCGATGCCCTCTTCGATGACAAACTTGCCATCGAGCACCTCCTGGTGTATCTCTTCCAGTCCGCACAGCAGTACGGGCAGTTCCTCCTTCTCTATCAGCCCGATGCTCTCGAGCATGCGTACGTGAGCCATCGAGCCCTCCACGTCGTATCGTGCCAGGCGAAGGTCCAGCTCGCGGTCGTTGCCTACGGTGAAGGTCTCTATCATCTTGTCGGGCTCATAGCCCTTGTCCCATAGTTTCATATCGTTTGAGTTTTTAATTATTCAATTCTCTCAGGAATTCAATATACACCTTGATGCCCTCCTCAATCTCGCTCTCCAGCACATATTCGTCGGCACCGTGTGAACGGGCCGACTGTCCCACACCCATCTTCAGTGAAGGTATGCCGTGCATGAGGGCCATGTCCGAGGTCGTAGGCGACACGAAGGTCTCTCTGCCGATGGCCGTAGCCGCCTTTACCAAGGGGTGCTCGGCATAGATGGCCGAGGCGTGCACGCGGGTGCTGCGCTCCTTGGCGTCGGCCTCCAGTAGCTGCTGTACGATTGCTACGGTCTCCTCGTTGCTATATGCATCGGTGGTGCGTATGTCGATGACAAACCTGCACTCGTCGGGGATTACATTGTGCTGTGTGCCGGCACTGATTTGTGTCACGGTCATCTTGATGTCGCCCAACAGGGGCGATGTGCGCTCAAAGCGGTAGCCACGTATGCGCTCGATGTCCTCCATTGCCTTATACAGAGCGTTCACCCCCTCATTGCGTGCGGCATGTCCGCGCACGCCGTGTGCCGTGCAGTCCATCACCACCAGTCCGCGCTCGCCCACAGCAGCCTGCATGCCCGTAGGCTCGCCCACGAGCGCCATGTCTACCTTGCCCAGCTCGGGCAGCAGTGCGCGCATGCCATGCTCGCCCATCACCTCCTCCTCGGCACTGATGGCCAGCAGCATATTGTAGGGCAGCTCCTGCATCTCCATGTAGCGATATGCCGCGATGAGGCTCACCACCGAGGCGCCCGCATCGTTGCTGCCGAGGCCATAGATACGCCCCTCCTCATGGGTAGGCTCGTAGGGGTTGCGGGTATACGATGCCGAGGGCTTCACCGTGTCGTGGTGCGAGTTCATCAGCAGCGTAGGGCGTGTGTCGTCCCACAGCGGCGTACGCACATATACATTATTATATATGCGCTTCACCTCGCCCTTGACGTGGGCCTTGAGGAACGCCTCTACGATGTCGGCCGTGGCAGCCTCGTCGCGCGACACCGAGGGTGTGGCGATGAGCCTGTCGAGCAGACTGATGGCTTCTTGGATGAGCGTTTTCATACGTCCTTTTCTATTTTGCGTGTAAAGGTACAAAAAACAGACGAATAATCGGGAATAGCGGGCATACAAACTGTGAATCGGCTTAAAAATAACGCCAATATCTGTCGGGGGCAGACGAGAAACCGCTCACACACCGCTTGTCGCAAGCTCCAGCGTAAAGCAGGTGCAGCCCTCTTGCGATACCACACGCAGTGAGCCGTGGTGCATGTGTACAATTTGCTTCGACAGTGCAAGGCCGATGCCCGAGCCTTGTGGCTTGGTGGTGAAGAAGGGGATGAAAATCTTTTCCTGCACTTCGGGCAGTATGCCTGGCCCATTGTCCGTGACGTGCAGTTGGTAGTATCCTGAGGCGCTATCTATGCTGTCGGTCAGTGCAACCACGGCGTTTGGGGTTTGTGCACAGGCTTCGGTCGCATTCTTAAGCAGGTTGATGAGCACCTGCTCCATCTGTGTGCGGTCTATGAGCAGCAGCGTGTCGGGATGGGCCAACTGATAGCGGTAGGTGATGCGCTCCGTAGATACAAACAGCGGCATCAGCGGCTCTATCAGCTGTGCGGCGCTCATCTCGGCGAGTACCGGCTGCGCCACCAAGGCCACTTTGCGGTAGTTTTTCATGAACTCCAGCAGCCCGTGGCTACGGCGATGGATCGTCTGGAGGCCTTGACGGAGGATGGCGGTGGATTCAGCAGCAGCAGTTCCCTCGGAGTTTTCTTTTTTCTCGGAGTACTTTGAGCAATCTGAGTTCTCCGGGAACTCCAAGAACTCTGAATGCGCAGGATGCTCCAGGCTACCAGGCAAGCACCCTTCCAACGTCTCCGACAAGGAGATGATAGGTGCCAGCGAGTTCATGATTTCGTGCGTGAGCACCCGTATGAGTTTCTGCCACGACAGCATCTCGTTCTCCTCCAGCACTTCGCGTATGTTGCGCAGGGCATACAGGTGCAGGGGGCGTCCTCCCGTAGTGTATATGCTTACGTCGGCCACCATCCGTGTCTCTCGGGCTGTGCCCTTGTGCAGGGTCAGCTGCACGCTACGTCCCGGCCGCATCTCGCGCAGCATCTCGGGCAGTGTGGCATCCACCTTCGTCAGTTCGTCGATATGGCGCGGCGCATAGCCCAGCAGCTGCTCTTCGGCAGCGCGGTTGCTCCACTCTATGGCACCGTCGGCCTTGGCTACGATGAGTGCCGTATCTATGCAGCCCAGCAGTGTCTCGAAGTAGCGCAGTCGCGTGTGCACCTCCATCTCGCGCAGCTTGTATTGCTCCACCACGCGATTGATGTCGTGGGCCAACGCATCGATGTCGGCCTGCCGCCACATGCCGTCGCGGTGTGTTCCCGCCTCGTGAAAGGCCAGCGAATAGTCGTGCATGCGCAGATTGGCCAGCAGCTGCTCCATCATGCTGTATGAGCGGCGGCTCTTGATGCAGAAGGTCGCCGCCACGGCCACTACAGTACAAGCGGCAAAGCAAGTGCTCACGTACATGCCCTCCGTATAGGTCCAACAGCCGATGAGCGTGGCTCCCAGCATCAGGGCGATGAGCAAGAGGATATGATGCGTCTTCATAGTCCGTGCTTCTCTATTTTACGATACAGCGCATAGCGCGTGATGCCCAGCAGCTCGGCAGCCTGATTTACGTTCCCTTCTGCTACGCGCACCGCCTCGGCTATGGCTTCGCGCTCCAGCTTCTCCAAGTTCAGCGTGCGCGGCTCGGCCTTGCGCGGTGCCGGTGCAGGGCGCAGGGTGAATAGCTGTGGCCCCAGTGTGCTGTGCTCGCTAAGGATGACGGCACGCTCCACGGCATGCTGCAGCTCACGCACATTGCCCGGCCACGCATAGCGCATCAGCTTGGCTTTGGCCTCATTGCTGATGCTCCTGATCTCCTTCTTGTATTTCCTCTTATATATATCCACGAAGTAGTCGGCCAGCAGTAACACGTCGTCGCCCCTCTCCCTGAGCGGTGGCATGTGTATCTCTACGGTGTTGATGCGGTATAGCAGGTCCTGACGGAAGGTGCCCTCGCTCACTCGTTCGTGCAGGTTGCTGTTGGTGGCGCAGATGAAGCGCACGTCGATGCGCTGCTCACGGGTAGAGCCGAGGCGGGTGAACGTGCCCTTCTCGATGGCGCTGAGCAGCTTGGATTGCAGCGGCAGCGACAGGTTGCCTATCTCGTCGAGGAAGAGCGTGCCTCCCGAAGCTACCTCCATGCGCCCGGCCTTGGGCTTGTGGGCATCGGTGAAGGCTCCCCTCTCGTAGCCGAAGAGTTCGCCCTCGAAGAGTGTCTCGGGTATGCTGCCCAGGTCTATCGTCACCAATGGGTGTGCAGCACGTGCCGAGTAGCCGTGCAGGGCACGCGCCACGAGGTCCTTGCCCGTACCGTTCTCGCCCAGTATGAGTACGTTGGCATCGGTTTTGGCCAACACCTCCACCATATCCAGTACCTTCATCATCGCCCCCGACCGCCCGATGATGGGCGGCACACTGCTCTCGGCCATTCCCTCCATCTGCTTCTGTAGCGAGGCTTTCTCGCGGCGTGCCTGGCGCAGCTTTGCAGCCGCGGTGAGCGTAGCTATCAGTTTCTCGTTTTCCCACGGCTTGGCCACGAAGTCCGTGGCGCCCGCCTTGATGGCATTGATGGCCTTGCTCATGTCTGAGTAGGCCGTCATCATCACCACCACCGCTTCGGCATCGCGCCTGAGTATGTCGTGCAACACCTCCATACCCTCTTGTCCGCTGCTCGCGTCGCGGCTGAAGTTCATATCGAGCAGTATCACATCGGGGTCGTTGCTCTCCATAAACTGCGCTATACGGTCGGGCGTGGTGCTCACCTTCACCTTCCGAAAGTGCGGCTTCAGCAGCAGGTTCAGTGCAAAGAGCACATCCTCATTATCATCAACGATAAGTATTGTTCCTTGTGGCATAAATGTATGTTTTAGTGGTTATAGGGAATTAAAGGGAGATATCGTTCCGCTCTTGGACCGACGCGATATGATGGCGTTTGTTACGACGGCAGCTCTTATGATTTATCTCCTCAAAGTCTCTTTTCTCGCTGAGCCTTATATTATCTCACGCAGACTCCGCAGATTTACGCAGACCTTTGCGAGTCGCTATCGCCCTCGCCTACCATCCGGCTGAAAACACTCGGCATAGCCGACAGCTGCGAGCGAAGCAAGGCAGCTCATTCTGCGTAGGTCTGCGGAGTCTGCGTGAGACCTAATCTTCTCAGCGCAATCTATAGATTGTTCACTACGCGTTTGATGCCCTGCATGATGTCAGTGACGTTGAAGTTTATGAGCAGTCCGAGGCGTTTGTCCATGAGTCTGAGATAGGTGAGCAACTGCTTATGGTGCACAGGCTTTACTTCCTCCACCGACTTGAGCTCTACGATAATTTGGTCGTCAACAAGAAGGTCGAGACGCAATCCCTCACCGATATTCACACCTTTGTAGTTCATTTCCACCTCGACTTGTGACTGCACGGGAATGCCTGCAAGGTTAAGTTCATGTATAAGGGCTTTTTCGTAGGCTGATTCAAGTAGGCCTGGGCCAAGTGTCTTGTACACCTCCATGGCGCAACCAATAATTTTGTATGAGATTTCATTTAGAGATTTCATTTTCATAGCTTTTTATATACCGCAATGTAGTGAATATATTTCTCTCGTACATAGTATTTCCATTCTCCGCCGCAAAGATAATCATTATTCCCATACGCAGTATGTGCGAAAACGCACATTTTTGTGCGATTTCGCACATATTTCCCCAAACCTCAAAATCGTTACTTCGCTGTATTTCTTTACTTTAATGTTTTGGCACGGTTTTTGTAGGCCTAATCTTTAGTATCGCGCCTCTGTCATTCTTCACGTTGTTGAGGACGACATAGCCGAAAAAGCAACAACATAAAGTATTAACCATAAAAAAACTACAATTATGATCAAGACAGAGAATCTTCAGAAGTACTTCCGCACGGAAGAAGTAGAGACACGCGCCCTGCGCGGAGTAAACATCCAAGTGAGCGAAGGCGAGTTCGTCGCCGTCATGGGTCCCTCGGGCTGTGGCAAGTCTACCCTGCTCAACATCCTCGGCCTCCTCGACAACCCCACCTCGGGCACCTACCACCTGCAGGGAACCGACGTCACCGCCCTCAGCGAAGACGATCGCACGCGCCTGCGCCGTGGCGTCATCGGCTTCGTGTTCCAGAGCTTCAACCTCATCGACGAACTCAACGTGCGCGAGAACATCGAGCTACCTCTTTTATATATGGGCGTGCCAGTTGCCGAACGCGCTCCGCGCATCGAAGAGGCCATGGAGCGTATGGGCATCAGCCACCGCGCCCACCACTATCCCCACCAGCTCAGCGGCGGACAGCAGCAGCGCGTAGCCATAGCCCGTGCCGTAGTCACACGCCCACGGATTATCCTTGCCGACGAGCCCACAGGTAACCTCGACTCTGCCAACGGCCGCGAAGTGATGGGCCTCCTGCGCCAGCTCAACGAAGGCGGCACCACCGTTGTCATGGTCACCCACAGCATGCGCGATGCCTCATACGCCACACGCACCATCAACCTCTTCGATGGCGAGGTAGTGGATAAGTTGGAGTCACTCTAACCTCACGCAATGTTTTTTTCAATTCACGCGAATCTCGCGAAAAACGCGAAAGGCCAGGTCCAATGAATTTATCTCACACAGATCTCACGAATCTCACGAAAGCATACATCGCTTACGCTCGTATGTGCCATCCGGCTGAAAGCACTCGGCTAGGCCGACAAGCTGCGAGCTTTCTGCGATGCAGCCCATTTCGTGAGATTCGTGAGATCTGTGTGAGACCAAAAATCCAGCGATGAAAGAAATCTTCGCGTTTTTCGCGAGATTCGCGTGAAACAAAAAAAACGATGGAAGAAGATTTCGTGAGATTTGTGAGATTTGTGTGAGTAAAAACAAAAACAGCATTATGAGAAAAGCCAACCCCATGCAAGCAATTAACCACAAAGAAAAAGCAAAAACTTCGCGTAACCGTGGATACGTAATGAAATATCCACGGATACGTGATGAAATATCCGCGGATATTTAATCAAATATCCACGGATACGCAAACAATTCGACAAACCGAACAGAAAAAACAGAAGGTATGAATCAAGAAAACAAACAAACGCTCCTGTCATTTTGAGCAACGCGAAAAATCTCAGCAACATACTCGCGAGATCTTTCACTTCGTTCAAGATGACAAAAGGCAAGCAAAAAAATGAATTATCAAGCCTATGATAAAAATTTATCATACCTTTGACAAAGTTTTGTCGAGCCTGTGAAAAAAAATTGTCAAGCCTGTGAAAATCCTTGACAACAGTACACAAACTAAAAATTCCGTAGCGCAGCGAGAGCAATATATGCTTGCATAATATTGCCGAGCAAGCAAGGAATCTTAAATGTGCAACATTTATAAACTAAAAAACTCAAATGCTACTACACTACATCAAAATAGCCCTGCGCAACCTGCGCAAATACCCCGCGCAAACCGCCATCTCTGTGCTCGGCCTCGCCGCCGGCTTCGTCTGCCTCTCGCTCTCCGCCCTGTGGATGCACTACGAAAACACCTACGATACGATGCACAAGGACTATGAGCGGATATATGCGTTCCAAAGTCCGTATTACGCCAAGGCTGAAGGAACTGACTGGAATTCCACTCGCCTGCTTACATCCATGACTCTGGCACGGGCACTGCCCACTTTTCCCGAGGTGGAGGCGGCCACTGCTTGCAGACAAATAGATGAGGGTCTCTTATATAATGGTATACGCGCCGCGCACTTGGAGACCGACTCCACGTTTCTTAATGTGTTTGACCTGCCGCTCATCGAGGGCAGACATACCTTCCTCTATCGCCCCAACGAAATGGCGCTGACCGAGAGTATGGCAAAGCGCCTATTCCCCGACAAGCGCTCACCGCTGGGCGAGACCGTGAAATTTGGATTCAGCCAATATACAGTGGCGGCTGTGGTACCCGACTGCCCACCGCATAGCATCTTCAGCTATGATTGTATCTATCGCTTTATGAATGCCAACCATATTTACGACGAAGGCAATACAGGCATGGTCTTTGCCAAGGCTTACGAATTGGCCGATATGGACACGCTGGCCGCTCGCGCCTACCGCTTCAAAGTTTGGGGTGGCAGTAGCGACATACGAATGTTGCCACTCAAGGAGGGGCACCGTCATGGTGGCAACTACCTTAGTTTGAGTTATGCCCATTTGCAGACCTTCTTCCTATGCAGTGTGCTGATGGTGGTGTGTGCGCTTATCAACTACCTGGTACTCTACCTTATCCGTCTGCGCAGTCGCGAGCGTGAGATGGCCTTGCGCATTGTAAATGGCTCTACGGTAGGCGGACTGATGGCGATGTTCCTTATCGAAGTGGCTATCGTGCTCTTTGCAGCGATGGCATTCGGCATGCTGGGTGTAGAGTGGCTGTACAGACCATTCGCACGCTTCGCTTCCATCACGGCGGACTATGGCTA
Organism: Bacteroidaceae bacterium; assembly: GCA_017622495.1. Classification (GTDB taxonomy): domain Bacteria; phylum Bacteroidota; class Bacteroidia; order Bacteroidales; family Bacteroidaceae; genus UBA1189. The sequence goes on from JAGAQY010000036.1 coordinate 30,741, forward strand.
CATTATGAGCCGTGCGCTATGGATAATGCTTATCACTGCAGGCATTTGTTTTGTCCTTTGTGTCGTGCCTATTGCCATTGTACGAAACCGCACACTCACAGGACGTACCCAAAGAAACGACGTTTCCCGCAAGATAAGTTCGTTCGTGCAACTCACCGTAAGCATGGCTTTCGTATTCTGCACGGTGGTCATGTTCCGCCAGGTGCAGCACTTGCGGCGCACCGACTGGGGATTTCGCCTCACAGAGCGTGCCGTGCTTCAGATTCATTATGAAGACACTTACCTCAATCCCTCGCTGCCCGAGTGGGAGATTGCCAACGAAGAACGTATGCTGACGGCAATCTATTCCCATGTGAACACGCTACCCATGGTGGCCGATGCCATGCTTGAGGCCAATGATATGGCTCATCGGGACGGTGGAATGGCTGTCGCACAGGTAGCGGCCAAGGAGAACGGGCCGTGGGAAGCGTTGGACTATATGATGGGATTTTGGGATATAGGTAACCCTGTCTATGGATTCACCGTGCTGGAAGGTGCTCTGCCACGCGAAGCAGAATGGAAAGACAATGAGGTGGTCATTACCGACAATATGCGCCGTGTCTTGGGATGGGAGACTGCCGTAGGACAGACTATTTATTGGCGGCAATTTAATGCAGAGAAGTACGAACGTTGTGTGGTGGTAGCTGTCATCAAGGACATCTACGAGCAGATGGTCACTGATGAAGCACGCCCTATGGGCTTCCGTCCGCGCTCATTCTGCAAACGCGAATACTTTTCTGACCCAGGCGAGGGCGACTGGGGAACACCAGGACAGATCGTGCTCACCTATGAAAGGGATATGCGAGACGAGTTTACTGAGGCCGTAGAGCAACTGATGAAACAGAAGTTTCCCTCTTATGTGTATGACTTGAAGTTCTCAGAGGACGTATTGGCCGCCAAGCTCCGAAGCGAGACCAATCTGATGCTCATCCTCGGCATCATCACTGCCGTCTGCATCCTCGTGGCCGTGTTTGGCGTCTACTCCATCGTGACGCTCGCCTGTGCCCAGCGGCGCAAGGAGATTGCCCTGCGCAAGATTCACGGAGCCACGCTGGCGGACATCCTCTCCATATTTATAAAGGAGTACGGCCTCATCGTCCTTGCCGCCTCGGCCGTCGCCTTCCCCATAGGCTATATGATAATGAAGGAGTGGGTGGCGCAGTACGTGAAGCAAGCGCCCATCGCCTGGTGGATATACGCCGTCATCCTCCTCGCCATCGTCCTGCTCATCGCCCTCTCGGTA
>JAGAQY010000037.1 GCA_017622495.1 Bacteroidaceae bacterium
AACTTTCAATTATTAATTTTCAATTTTCAATTCACATGCCAAGGGGTTGCCAAGGGGTCGTGGATGTGGATTATTGTACACACGGCGTATTGTAACTATCAGATTTTTAATTCTCAATTCTCAATTATGAATTATCAATTGTCTTTTCTGCCAAGGGGTAGATGAGAAATCCTTATAGAGAGATATCGGTGGCTTGCACATCGCATCAACTACTTTTTTGCGGTTGATGCATGTAATGAAATCGGTACAAACACACAATGAAATCGGTACATGCATGTACCGCGCGAAACGCAAGGCTCCGTCAATTCTAACGGAGCCTTTCAATAAAACTAACGGAGCCTTTTGTCAGGAAAAATCTCTTTGTCTGATTTTACGACTTACAGCACATTCCCTCTCTTATTGTAGGTGCAACAGCTAATGGCTACACCTACTTCGATGGATTATCACACTTGCAGAAAAGTGTAGTTTCCCATTATTTAGCGTAGGTGTCGGTAATTAGGCTTAACATATTGTATTGCAATAAGATGTTGACCGACACCCCCGTTGCGGGGTATCGGTCGTAGATGAAGGGGCCACCGACACCCCGCAACTGGGGTGTCGGTCGGCAAACAACAGTTATACAGCTTATTACATCCGATTACCGACACCTACAGCTAAAAACGAAAAACAAATTCTATCATCGTTTTCGTTAACGTTATCGTTGCAACCCTTTAACCTTTAACCAAACAACGCCGTTGTTCAGTTTTAGTCATCGTTTTCGTACACGCTAATCGTGTCCTGCAAAGCAGTCCACCACACACATCCCTTCCACATCATCGGCCTGCCCCATCTCCACCATATGGATGGCAGCGAGCTCAGCCTCCTCGGGCGACGATGCTGCAATCTGCAGCACCACCGTCTCACCGAGGTCTGTAGTTATTTGTACGTCGTAGAAGGGCATGTATGAAGATACTCTAATTGGTGGAGATTATTATCTTTATTCATACGTTACAGCTAGTTGTTATCAAGATTATAATCCATGTCCCGTTCTGCAGCCATACCATGGTTTTGCGACTCCTTTATACGGCTTGCTTCACGCACCATTGGTGTGTATGCCTTAATAATGCGTTGCCAATCCATAATAGACATACCGTAGTAACGTTCACCAAACAATGTCATTACTTCAAGTTGTAGCTCACTATCAGGAGTGGATGCATCCATTATCAAACGATTATAAATATGATTACGTACATCTCTGTCATCTTCGATATATTCCAGTTTACCATTGCTGAATGTATATACTTCTGTTGTATCGCCCAACATCTTCATGATGACTGTACGGAACCCATCCTTGAATCCTTCATTTTGATAACTCTTGTATAGCGACATATCACTTTGACGCATTTTTCTCACCGCATTGTCAATAATCCTGTTCATAGCAGTATTTACAGCCTGTTGGTCAGGATTACCTATTACCAATTCTTGATAGTCTTTATCCTGAGCTACTGTTTTTGCCACTTTCAAGAACTTGGCCTTCTGCTCGTCAGGTGTAGCATCCCATCCATCAAAGTATTTATTATTAAACTCTGTAAGGATTACATCAAGTGGGTCTTTTCCTTCGTCATTACCACCACTTACCATTACAGGTTTGTTAGGATCCAATACAGTTTCATCTGCATCCAAATCAATCGTTTCGTTCAATGCCGTACGTCGCAAACCATAGGTGTTCAAGTCAACAACATCGAAAAGTTCTTTAATGTCTTCTCCTTTTGAATCCACATAAAGATCAGGGATTAAATACCGGAGATACCAAAACAACTTTTCCCATTCTGCCACTTCATAGTCAAGAATAGCAGCAACACGTGAATATATTCGTACAAATTGCTTGCATTTCATCTTGAAATCCACTTTGCCGTTTTCGGCCCATTCAATCTCATTATTGAATCGTTGTGCAGCTTCGTCCAATATAGGAGCCCAACGGTCGGCATCTGCATGGTGAAAATACAAATCTGCAAATACATCCACCTCTTCCTTCTCAAACACGCCAAATTGCAACAAGGTGGTTCTCAGTTGATGAAGTACATTGACATCTGTTGCTCCCGATAGCGTGGTTACGGTAAAGAATTGGTTGAAAGCCTCCTTCATACCCTCTGCAGTATTGTAGAAATCCAAGATAAAGAGGTCTTCGCTCAGCTTACCCAGGTCTGGTGCTGCACGGTTCAGTCGCGACAAAGTCTGTACCGCCAATACGCCATCCAATGGTTTGTCAATATACATCGCACACAGTTTGGGTTGGTCAAATCCCGTCAAGTATTTGTTGGCCACTACCAATATGCGATTTTCATCTTTCTCAAACTCATCGGCAGTTTGTGATTCGGAGAATCCATTCAAACCAGCCTCAGTGTACTCCTTGCCATCTATTTCTTTAGTTCCTGAGAAGGCTATCAGTATATTGTATGGCAGGTTCTTGTCGCTCGCTATCTTTTGTAATGCTGTATAATAGTGTATAGCACACTCTATATCTTTGGTTACAATCATAGCCTTGGCCTTTCCATTGAGCTTGTGATTACGATATACCTTGGCATCGAAATGGTTGAGCATGATATCGGCTTTTGCAGCTATGGTCTTTGGCTCTCGCTCTACCAGTTTGCGTAGCAGTTTTTGTGCCTTTTTATTATTATACTGAGGATTATCCTCTATGCTTTTTGTCAGTTCGTAGTAGCTCTTGTATGTTGTATAGTTGGTCAATACATGCAATATGAATCCCTCTTCTATAGCTTGCTTCATACTATACAGATGATAGGGATAATATTTCCCTGTGGTTTCATCTTTAGTGCCGAAACGCTCGAGAGTTTCTTTCTTGGGTGTAGCAGTGAATGCAAAATAAGAGCAATTGCTACTCATCTTGCGCTCTTTCATCAGTTTCATAATGAGGTCATTGGTCTCATCGCTGCTATCACCACCTTTCTGCACGGCAACATTTAATTTGTCGGCAGCAATACCCGATTGTGAGCTATGTGCCTCGTCAATTACGACAGCAAAGTTACGGTCGCTCACGTTGCTTATCACATCACACATGAAAGGAAATTTTTGAATCGTGGTGATAATAATACGCTTTCCATCCTCTATATGCTGTCGTAGTCCTGTGCGGTTTTGATTATTGCCACTGTCGGCACAGTCGGCATGAGCAATTATTTTCTCGCTCTGCCCGAAAGCTCTGATATTCTCTGTTATCTGTTTGTCGAGCAACTTACGGTCGGTTACCACAATTACAGAGTTGAACAATGGCACATCTGTACCCTTGGCACGTACAGCATGTTCGGTATCTGGGCATGTTTTAATCAACTTAAATGCCAGCCATGTCAGCGAATTTGACTTACCCGAACCTGCTGAATGTTCTACCAGATAGGTTTTACCCACACCAGTGCTTGCCACATCGGCAACCAATGTGTTGACCACATCCAACTGGTGATAACGAGGGAATATCAGTTTCTTTACATTCTTCATTATGTGAGGAACCTTCTTCTTCGTCTTGGCTTCTCCATAATCAAAAAGCACATAGTTCATGATAATTTCGGCTACCATGTCCTTCTGTAGGATCTGCTCCCATAAGTATGCCGTCTTGTATCCTCCATCAGGATTGACAGGATTTCCGGCACCTTGTCCACCAGGCAACCCCTTATTGAAAGGCATGAAATAGGTCTTCTCCAATGCTAACTTGGTAGTGAAGAACACCTCATTCTTATCTACCACAAAGTGAGCCAAGCAACGTCCAAAACTCAGCAATACATCTTTAGGGTTACGCTTTGCCGATTTATATTGCTCTATTCCATCCTTACGTGCCGTCTGGTGTGTCCAAGGATTCTTCAGCTCGAAGGTAAACAGAGGTATACCGTTCACAAACAATGCCATATCCAACTCTTCGCCCGGATGCAATATTGAGAATGTCTGTTGGCGAGTTAGTGAGAATTGGTTTTGTCGGTATTTATCCCACGACGCTTTACTATCGGCTGGCGTTGGTTTGGGATAGAATAGGGTGAGTTTCAAGTTTTGTACTTCTACCGCATTCTTCAATACATGAATCACGCCGAATGTCTCTATATTCTTTGCTATTTGTCGTGTGACCTCGGTCTTCAAGTCTGCTCCTACATACTTGGCCAATTCCTCTTGTTGGGTAGATTCCAAGAACGACCACAAGCGGCGGGTATCCAACGCTAACTTCTTGTCCATATCCTTGGGTACTCCCCAATAATACTGACGTTCATCTGGACGTTGGGCATTCACTTCTGTACACCCTGCAGCTTTACGTTCTTCAAGTGTAGTCCCTACGAGCGCTTTTTCTATCAGATGCTCAAAAGCCTGTTCGTTGGTTTTGTTGGAATATATATACATAACTTTACCTTAATCAAATGAAAGTGAATTAACCATAGCATCAATAGGAGATTGATTGCAACAGATGTTTATCTCTTCGCTTGTCAATCCCATCATATTCAGCAGGCAACAGGTCAATAGAATCTTGCACTTCTCGGTCAGTCGATAAAGCCTGCCACCCTTAACAGCTTTAGATTCTTCATCGTCAGGATATAAATGAGAATACTTGTTGCGGGAGTCAGTTAATACCGCTGGATCTATTTTACAGTTGCGTATTACATCGACCTCCTCAAATGCTTTCAGCAAAGCATCCATCTGCTCTTTGTATTGTCTTACATCTCTACCATCTTTCTTGTTCATAAACCGCTTATGATAGCCATCCAGTGCTTGTGCTATGATTAAGAAATCAGGCACGTCAAATGAACTGTTCTTTCCGAGCGAGTCAATCAAATACCCACTAATGGGTGATACTTTATCAAAGTTGTCGTGCCACGTACGCAGCATAGAAGGGATTTTGCTTTGTAGCTGGTCAAATTTTATCAAGGATACCGCTGCAGGAGCAACTGATTCTCCTTTCTTAAACAACAACTCTAGTTTATTATTGGTATCTTTCGTGTAGAATACTACTTCAGACGGATTTTGTTCACAATACAATGCGATAGACAAGAACTGAGAAAACTCGCCAATCTGCCCAAGACATTCACGAACAGAGATACCCTCAGGAGCATCTATCATAAACTTCGTATCCTGAGTAATATTCAGTTCATATCTTGTAAAGTTTAATGTATACCAATCTCTCAATTTCCACTCTATACCTTTATCGACAGACTGTTCTGTCAGATATCCTTCCTTGTATATATCTGTAAGTGTATAATGATAGTTGTCTGATTCATCCCGTCTTCTTAATTTGCTACGGAACGCCCAATTTCTCAGATAAGGAAATGATACGATGCATTTACTGAAATGGGCATCATCCATAGATATCACATGCTCACCTACAAGAATCATGCTTACCACAAAGGTTGTTTTCGAGAAGTCACCTAAACGCTGCTCTCGCATCCAGACATTAAACAATGTAAAGGTGTGTCCATTGGCATCCCTTCCCCATATCACGGGATTATGAGCAAACTGTTTTGAATGAAAATGACTTGGCACATGATAAAGTTCCAGTATCGTATCCTCGTTATCATGATATGTCAATGTACCCGTATATCGTGCTTCCATGCCTTTATGCACCATCGGGTATATACCATAATTATCAGGATGGACTTCTGCAGGAATCCACCATTCGCCGTGATATGGTTGAGAGTTTTTCATTGAGGTTTATACAACTTTTACTTTACCCGTTACTACGTCATTAATGATTATTTGTTTACGTTCTTGAAGAAGAGTGATTTGATTAGTTACACAATCAAGTGTTTCCTTTATTTCATCTATCTTTTTATCAATAAAATCTGCTATTTCTACTTGTTCTTTTAATGTTGGTAAAACAATAAAAATATTTTTTATAGTATCTTGATTCAAATTAGGATCTTTCCTTGTACTTGCTGCAAACTTCATCCAAATAGGATGAATTGATTGAAGATAATAAAATACATATTGAGGAAAAATGTTTTGATAGCAATTAATTGAACATATAGCTTGATTTATCGTGGCTTCTACTCCTAAAATTCCAAGCTTTCCGAAAGAACCCATACCGCCATACATTGAAATAAGAACGGTATCCTTAGGTAATAAAGGACAGCTTGCACTTTTTATTTCTGTTAAAGATAAACACTCAGTTGTATCATATACCTTACTATTGGCCAAATCAGTTGTTCTTACCCATTTTATATTAGAAAGAGGATTCTCTTTTCCTAAGATAGTTTTTGGAGTAGAACCACTATTTGTTTTTGAACAATATTTTAATTTTCTCACTTTCCAATGCTCAGGTATCTCCCCAATCCATTCCACTCCACTATCTTTCATTTTTACATTAGGGTCAAGTCCTTTGGTTACGGCATTATTGATAATAATCTGCTTACGTTCGTTAAGTAGCTCTATCATCCTTTGTTGCTGAGCTATGGCAGCATCAATTTTTGATGTCGCTTCATCAAGATATGTTGCTATGGCTTCTTGCTCATCTAAAGTAGGAACAGGAATTTTATAAGCCATGAAAGAATCAAAAGGCACAGTTTTTCTTAATCCCTTATAATAAGGCTTCAATCTCTTTGCATCATCAATATACAAAAAGTAGTAGGTTAAAAAACGGTCAGTCAGTTTGGAATTCTTCCGATTAAACACATCATAAGCTCCTGTAATCATTCCATCATAAGGTGAAATTCCTACCGCTCGAGGGGTCTCTTCATTATCAAAGTTACAAAAAATAAAGTCATTTTGTTGTACTTTTTGATAAGTTACGAATGATGCAGGAAATTTACCCTCAGGGTTCTCCATATCTCTTTTAATAACCCCTTTTAATGTCAAGGATAATAAATCATATAGTCTAAATTTACTTCCAACTATATCCTTTTTATATCTCAAGATATGCTTTAGAGCTAACATTTTCCAATGACTCGGAATCTCCCCCAGCCATTTCACGCCACTATCCTTATATTCATTATATCGTTGCATCTGTTATTCTCCTTTCTGTTGCAAACGGAAGAACTCCTTCTGATTCTCTATCTCGCGACGAAGCTCGTCTTGAGTTGGCATATAGGTAAGGTATTTGGCTGCGAAGAGTTGGTCGTTTCCGTTTAGCACTGAGTAGTGGGCTACATCTTCGTCTGTCTCGGCACAAAGCAGCATGCCTATGGTAGGATTATGTCCATCGGGGCGTACCAGTTCGTCGTACATCTTCACATACATGTCCATTTGGCCTACGTCCTGATAGCGCAGCTTAGTTGTCTTCAAATCAATGAGTACAAAGCAGCGAAGATGGTAGTTGTAGAATACGAGGTCGATATAGTAGTCTTCCTTTTCTGTATGTATATGTTTCTGACGGTCAACAAAGGCAAAACCTTTTCCAAGTTCCATGAGAAATGGAATTAGATGGTCAATGATGCTTTGCTCCAAACTGCTTTCCGTATAGTTTATGTTGTTTTTGAATCCTAAAAATTCGGCAATTACGGGATTCTTCATAAACTCCAATTTGTCTTGCAACGGAGTTGTCAGTCGCAGCATCTCATCACGTACGATCGCTTTGTCTTGCGACAGGAGCAGTCGATGATAATATTGTGATGCCACATTACGCTGGAGTGTTCGGGTACTCCACATTTCGTTGGCAGCCTCTTGCTCGTACCATGCTCGGGCCTCGGCATTGTTTTCCTGTAGAATAATGCTATAATGCGTCCACGAAAGTCGTAAGGCATGCAAAGGAATTAAATTGCTATAGATATCGGATTCTTGAAATAGTCCCATCGCTGCTGATACAATCTCAGATTGTCCCGTCGGTGATGGGACAATGTCAGAGTTGCCACCTACAAGCTGGAAGAGCTGAGGAAAGGACTTGTAGAAAGATATAAACCGATAAAGGTTGTTGCGAGAATAGCCACTACCAAATCTTCCAGTCAGTTCTTTTGCAAGATTTCTTATGATCTGTTCACCATACTCAGCCCGCTGATCTTGCAGCACTTCATGTTGGATACGCATACCTAAAAGCCAATTGCGCTTGACCAACGTATCGTTTACAGCCTTGAAGGCAATAGACTTTGCTTGCTCAATGATATAGCATGCATCTTGAAGCAGATGTTCTGATTGGGGTACGATATGATTGTTCATCATGGCATGAGATTGAAAAGCGATTGAATAAAGCCTTGACTCTGTCGGTCGAGTTCCAAGATGTCACGTTCGTTCTCTTCGAGTGATCGTAAAGGTACTGGCTTATAGAAATACTTGTTGAAAGAGATTTCACAGCCAATCTTTGTAAGCGGAAGATTTATCCATGCATCAGCAACATAGGGACGCACCTCGCGTTGGAAGTATTCGTATATATTTTCCTTGACGGGAATCTTCTCGGTGTCGCGAAGGTCACTGTCAGTCTCATACTCTATATATCCAGCTTTTTCAGAAGCGTAGTATCCATAATCAGGCAACAACGAGTGGTCGATGTCATATACTCCAGTCAGTAATTCAATGTCCTTACTGTTCGGTTTGTGCTCCTTCTTAATTACAGGCTTGGCTTCGGGATCAGTTTCAGACATGGCACGAGTAATAGCTTTCAAATTAGCTGCAGACACAGCAAGTTTCAATTCCTTAGCGGCTTTGCCAACCTTTGCTGAGAATTCATTATAATCCATATATACATCTGTGCCCACGGATTTCATCAGTTGCTTGGCTGTTTGCATCAAGTCACGACGAGATTTCCATTCCTTGGAAGAGATGAACTTCGCCAATTTCTTGTCGGCCATCTTGATGTCATTATCATTGAAGTATTCTTTAATGGCAGGAACTTCATCATCGAGACCGTCAAATACACGCTCTCCATAAGTTTGGTAAAGCCATTTGGATAGCTCCATATTGGTTTTGTCGTAGAGGAGTTCGTCAATCTTCAATGCATTGAATTGACTGCGAAGACGTAAGGGGCGCTCAATTGTCACACTATAGTAACGGAAGTCGTCACCATCGAACACCTTTGAGGCAACCTTGTCGTCACTAGCCTCCTTCTCCACAAAGTCCATATAAGTTTTCAATATAGCATCTTGATAAAAGGAGGTTATAGTACAATTACGGGAACCTTGGTTCTTACGTAATTTCTCGAAGGATTGGGATGCGTCTATCAGCTGTATCTTTCCTTTGCGATTGTCCGCTTTCTTATTTGTGAGAATCCAAACGTAAGTAGTGATGCCTGTATTGTAAAAAATATTGTTAGGCAACTGGATAATAGCATCCACTAGATCATTCTCGATGACATACCTTCGAATGTTGCTTTCACCACTGCCTGCATCGCCTGTAAAAAGAGATGAGCCATTATGAATAGAAGCTACTCGACTGCCTTGTGGCTGCAAGTCTAAAGGTTTCATCTTGTCCACCTCTTCTAACATGAAGAGCAGTTGTCCGTCGGAAGTTCTGGGAGTAGAGTCTAAAATTTCTGTTTCACCAGCAAAATTGGTTATCGACAATTCAAACCGATGATCCAATAAGGCCTTTTCGTGATAAATCTTCTTCTTATCTTCTTTCCACGACTTACCGTAGGGAGGATTAGTTAACTGGTAACCGAAAGATTGACCTTGGAAATAGTCTTCTGTAATAGTATTTCCTCTATGCATGCCGCTAGGGTCAACGCCTTTTATAATTAAATCAGATTTACAAATGGCATAGGTCTCAGGGTTAATCTCAGTGCCGGAAAGTTGTATTGCTTCAGTACGGACACCGATACTTAACAAGTACTCGCGCCCTTCTGTCAGCATACCTCCTGACCCTTCGGCTGGGTCGTGTAATGAAATAATCTTGGGGAGATTCTCTTTGACAGGTTCAAACAAAACGCGTGCTAATAATGAGATTACATCACGTGGTGTAAAGTGTTCACCCGCCTCCTCGTTGTTCTCTTCATTGAAACGTCGTAACAACTCTTCGAAAACAGTTCCCATTCCAACATTTGTAAGAGCTGGGAGAGGAAGGCCGTCGGGATCGTTCTGCACTTGATCGGTCAAGTTGATGCGGGAATCTGTAATGCGCTCTATTATGGATAATAAACGGTCGTTGTCTGCTAATTTTCGCGCTTTTGCATAATACTCAAAGTTCTTTAATACGTCACGGACATTCTCGCTATATCCATTAAGATACTCAACAAAGTTGTCGTAAAGTATATCGTTGTTATCGGAAGCCGTCGATTTTAATCGGTTCAATGTCCATTTGCTGGTATTAAAATAGGTGAGTCCAGTTATGTCTTTCAGTGCATCTTCATCCACCTCTTCCAATCCCATTTCCTTTTGCTGCTTCAGTTCCTCCTCAATATCCATTTTGGTTGGTTCCAGCAATGCATCCAAACGTCGCAAAACAACCATTGGTAATATCACATCGCGATATTGCCCACGGAGGAACACATCGCGCAAAACATCATCGGCAATATTCCATATCAGAGAGACTATTTGGCTATGATTGAATTCCATCTCTTTATCGTTTTACCAATTATATTATTCTGCAAATCTACAAAATAATATCCAAAGTCAGTCTATCTGGTCCGATTTATTTGGAAAAACGAGAAACGAAAGCGAGCAAGCTTCGCTCAATTAAGAGTTATGAAACGTGTTCGCCGCCCGCAGGGGCTAAAGGCAATTATGAAACAAGGTTCTTGGACGAGCGCAAGCATTCGACACACGCAGAGCACGGTTTTCTCCCTACTTTTCTGTATGAAGTCGATGTTTTCTCCCTACTTCCCATCGGTTTCTCCCTACTTTTTTAATGAACGTTGAACCGAAGGTCGACGCCCGCAGGGACAAAGTCAAGGATTAACGGTTAAAGGTTAGCGGTTAAGGGATGAAGTAGAACGAGCCATATTCAGCATCAGTAAAGAGGTCTATGTCATCGGACATACGATGGCCATAGCGAAGCGATAACGAAGTGCCACCAACCAATCTGAATGGCGGCCGCATTTGATGGCCTGGATGCCGACATCGCTTCCACAAAGCTGCAACTGATGAGCGTGGAGAGGATGGGCGAGACCATCTGGGCAAAGTATAAGGTATAAAAACCTCGACATTGAGCACAAGAGAAGAGGCGCTGTTGACCGGGGGCATGAGACTTGCTTATCGGGTCAGAAATCGGATTTATCGGGTCAGAAGCTTATCAGACCCCTCACAGCAAGGAGAAAAGGAAGGGATGGCATGGCCATTGCCTCCTCAGATGTCGTCGGCATCGACGTAGCCATTGAGGACGGCATAGATGGTAAGCCCAGGCACGGACTTTATTCCCAGCTTCTCGGTGATGTTCTTGCGGTGCGAGATGACGGTGGTGAGGCTTATGTGCAGGCGGTCGGCAATCTGCTTGTTCATCAGTCCGCGGGCAATGAGCGACAGCACCTCGACCTCGCGTGCCGAGAGTTCGTGCTGAGTGCGTTGGTCGTGAGGGGGCTTGGGGAGTGCTTGCAGGCGGTCGCCGTAACCTTGCAGTGCCATCAGGCTTCGCGCCAGGGCTTGCTCGCCCTGCATGGTGTTGAGCGTGGGGATGCCTTGCAGGGTGGGATTGGTGTCGTCGCCCACCAGCACGATAGCACGGAGATGATGGTTGCGGAAGTAATTGATGCGCGAAAGGTATATGCTGGCCGAAACGAAGCAGTAGGCATAGGCGTAGGGAGTGTCGTCGATGAGCTCTTCCAACGAGCCGAAGCCGCGCACCACGACCGTGGGCATCACCTCCTCGATGATGCGTTGCAGGCCGATGCGTGCCAACGTGTTGGCATCGATGATGGCTACTTCTACAGGGTTCTCGCCAGATATTGGTGCCGTATAGTCTCTCATGCTGCAAAGTTACGATATTCTCATTATACAATTGTAGTTTTGCACCACAAAGTGAGTGCAAAACTACATTGGCCGCCAAGTATTACCCAATGACCAGGCGGCGGGCTACAATAGTTTCTTCATGGTCAGGTTGTTATTTCTTCAGCCCATAACGCTCGCGCAGCGTATTGCGCTCGGCTTCGGGCAGATGGGTGTAGTAGGCTTTCCATCCGGGGCAGAAGCCGATATGCCAGCGCCAGAAGCGTCCGGCAAGTGAGCGGGGAGTATTGTCGTACTTGGCACGCAGCTTACACGTGGCGCAAGGATAGGTCTTTGTTTCGGTCATAGTGGTATGTCTGTTATTTCAACTTTGCTAGTTGGATTTATGGAGATAAGGAGATAAATGGAGATAGAAGGAGATAAAGGCCGAATGTCCTTACGCGCGAAAAAAGCAATTGGCTTTATCTCCCAAAGGAGCGAAGCGATATCTCCCTTTAACTACTAACTCCTGATGTTTACTGACTTTTCAGCAATTTCTCAATGTCTTTCTCTATCTTTTCGGGCTTGGTGGTGGGTGAGTAGCGTGCTACGACGTGCCCGCTGCGGTCGACGAGGAACTTGGTGAAGTTCCACTTGATGGCCGACCCGAATGTGCCGCCCTTCTGCTGCTTGAGCCACACATAGAGAGGCGATGCGCCCTCGCCGTTGACCTCAATCTTGGCAAACTGGGGAAACGACACGGCATAGTGGAGCTGGCAGAAGGAGGCTATCTCGCTCTCGACCTCGGGCGCTTGATGGCCAAACTGGTTGCAGGGGAAGTCGAGCACCTCGAAGCCCTGCTCGCGGTATCGCTTGTAGAGCATCTCCAAGCCTTCGTATTGGGGAGTGAAGCCGCAATGCGTGGCCGTATTGACGATGAGCAGCACCTTGCCCTTGTAGGCGGCAAGGCTCACGGGATTCTTCTTGATGTCGGCTACCGTGAAGTCATAAATGCTTTGAGCCATAATATATATAGGTGTTAAAGTTATAATCAAAAGGAGTATTCGCTTGATGGACTTCATAACGCCACAGGAGTTTCTTTTGTTTTCGCGGTGCAAAGTAAGCGCAAATCGCTACGGCGGTCAATCCTCATAAATGAGGATTTTTGCAGAGACGAAGAATTTTTCTTGTGGCATCGATGCAGATAAGTCAAACTTTTACAGTATCTTCGCCTCCATGAAGACAGGTCAAGTGATACGGCAAATGATTTCGGAAGTAAAGGCTCGCCTCGCCCGATTGCCCTACCGAACGGGCGTAGTGGTGACAGCACTCTGCCTGCCTTGCTACATCATCTCATTCGCACAGATGGCCCTCCCCATCAGCACTGCGCTGAAGGGAGTGCTATGGTTTGTATTCTTCGGATTGGCCAAGACGTTCCAGTACGGCGGTCTTGCCATATTAGGCGCCAAGGGGCTGAGCGATGCCTTCAAGAAAGGGAAGAGGGGGAATATAGATTCCGAGTCTTGAGTAAACCTCTTCGCCAATAGGCATTACGACATTGGAGGGAGGGGCAACTCCGGCTTATCAATCTTTAAGGGTCTGCCAAGGAGAGCAAGGGGAGCATTGGCCACTATACTCACAGCACAAGCAGCGGAGAAGCAAAAAAATATTTGGCTCTTCGAGGGTTTTAATATAACTTTGCATTTAGAATCTCAGATTCTTATAATGCAAACAACAGATTATGGCAGAAAACAGTTTGATGGCGCGCCTCGACGGTCTCGTGGGCAAGTATGAGGAGATAGAGCTCCTCATCACCGACCCTGCAGTGATAGCCGACATGCGCCGATTCGTAAAATTGAACAAGGAATACAAGGAGCTGGGAGCACTCATGGAGGCCCGCGGCCGATATATGCAGCTCACACGACAGCTCGAAGAGGCTAAGGAGCTCTTCGCCACAGAGACCGACGCCGATATGCGCGAGATGGCACGCGAAGAGATCGATGCCTGCGAAACGCAGCTGCCCGCCCTGGAGGAGGAGATAAAGCTGCTGCTCGTGCCTGCCGACCCCGAGGACGACAAGAACGTAATCATGGAGATACGTGGCGGCACAGGCGGCGACGAGGCTGCTCTCTTTGCCGGAGACCTCTTCAAGATGTACACGAAGTACTGCGAACAGAAGGGGTGGCGCATGGAGGTGTCGAGCTTCAACGAAGGCACCGCAGGTGGATACAAGGAAATCATCTTCAGCGTGAGCGGAGAGAAGGTGTACGGCACACTGAAATATGAGTCGGGCGTGCACCGCGTGCAGCGTGTGCCTGCCACCGAGACACAAGGACGTGTACACACCTCGGCTGCTACCGTGGCCTGCTTGCCCCAGGCCGAAGCCTTCGAAGTGGAAATCAACGAGGGCGAAATCAAGTGGGACACCTTCCGCTCATCAGGTGCCGGTGGACAGAACGTGAACAAGGTGGAATCGGGTGTGCGACTCCGCTACAACTGGAAGAACCCCAACACAGGCGAAGTGGAGGAGATACTCATCGAGTGCACCGAGACACGCGACCAACCCAAGAACAAGGAGCGTGCACTCGCGCGCCTGCGTACCTTTATATATGATAAGGAACACCAGAAATACATCGACGACATCGCCTCGAAGCGTAAGACGATGGTATCGACAGGTGACCGCTCGGCCAAGATACGCACCTACAACTATCCGCAGGGACGCATCACCGATCACCGCATCAACTACACCATATACAACCTGGCAGCCTTCATGAATGGCGACATCCAGGACTGCATAGACCAGCTCATGGTGGCCGAGAATGCCGAGCGACTGAAGGAGAGTGAACTGTAATATAGCCAACGGTCTACAGTCAACGGTCTACAGTCCCATCCCAACACGACTTGTGGCTATTGACCATAGAAGTGAAAAGAATTCAATAACCAAACAGCAACATCCCGGAAGGCAAGTCCGTTGACCGTTGACTGTTGTCTGTTGACAAAAAAAATGGAATTATGAACAAACAACAACTCATCGACATTATCAAGGCACGCAAGTCATTCCTCTGCGTGGGCCTCGACACCGACACCAAGAAGATTCCCGCTCATCTCTTGAACGAGGAGGATCCCATCTTTGCCTTCAACAAGGCCATCATCGACGCTACAGCCGACTACTGCGTGGCCTACAAGCCCAACCTCGCCTTCTACGAGTGTGACGGACTCAAAGGCTACGAGGCTTACGAGAAGACTATCGCCTACCTCAAGGAGAACTATCCCAACCACTTCATCATCGCCGACGCCAAGCGTGGCGACATAGGCAACACCTCATCGATGTATGCCCGCTCATTCTTCGAGGAGCAGGATGTGCACGCCCTCACCGTGGCTCCCTACATGGGCGAAGACAGCGTGAAGCCCTTCCTCGCATACGAAGGCAAGTGGGTGATACTGCTGGCGCTGACATCGAACAAGGGCTCGCTCGATTTCCAGCTCATGGAAGACAAGGAGACTGGTGAACGCCTCTTCGAGAAGGTATTGCGCCGCTCACAGGAGTGGGGTAACGACGAGAACATGATGTACGTGGTAGGTGCTACCCGCGGACAACTCTTCGAGGATATCCGTAAGATTGTGCCCCACCACTTCCTCCTCGTGCCTGGCGTTGGCGCTCAGGGTGGTTCGCTCAGCGAGGTGTGCAAGTATGGCATCACCAAGGAGTGCGGACTCATCGTCAACTCGAGCCGTGCCATCATCTATGCCGACACGACCGAGAACTTCGCTGCAGTAGCCCGCGAGAAGGCCCGCGAAGTGCAGGAAGAGATGGCTGCCGAACTCGTGAAGTACGGCATACTGTAATAGCGATTGTCAAGATACCACATTCTGCGGACAACCTTCGAGATAGGCTCGGAGGTTGTCTTTGCATATATGGAGCAGACGGGTGCGGGCCTCGAAGGTAGCCCAGGCGATATGGGGTGTGACAAAGCTGTTGCGGGCATGGAGGAGCGGAGAGTCGCTACGGGGTGGCTCCTCGCACAGTACATCAATGCCAGCAGCATAGAGCACTCCGCCGTTAAGTGCATCGGCCAAGGCTTGCTCATCGACCACGGGGCCACGCGAGGTATTGATAAGTATAGCGGTAGGCTTCATCAGCGCCAGGCGCTCGGCATTGACGAGCTGGTGAGTGTCGGGGGTGAGCGGACAATGCAGACTCACCACATCGGAAGTGGCAAAGAGTTCATCGAGCGACTGCTTGGTGATGCCTTCGGGCAAAACATCCTGCGGTTTGGACGTATAGGCTGCCACATGCATACCGAAGGCTTGCGCAAGACGGGCAACAGCCATGCCCGTACGTCCCAGTCCCACGATACCCATCAGCTTGCCACGGAGCTCCACGAGTGGGGTGTCCCAGTAGCAGAAATCGGGATTGGCAGACCAGCGCCCTGCCCTATTCTCCTCGGCATAATGGCCTATGCGCTGCGTGATATTCAAGAGGTGGGCCATCACGGTCTGCGCCACCGAGTCGGTACTATATGCGGGGATATTGGTCACGGTGATGCCATGCCTGCGGGCCGCCTCTACATCAATTATATTATAGCCGGTAGCCTGCACACCGATATATCGCAAGCGGGGTAGCTGCGCCATCTCACGTTCGCCAAAGACCACCTTATTGGTAAGCACAGCATCGGCATCAATGGCACGGGCGATGAGTTCGTCAGGGGAGGTACGGTCATAGATGGTGAGCGTACCGAACTGCCGCAAGCAGTCATAGGAGAGGTCGCCAGGGTTGAGGGCGTAGCCGTCGAGGATGACAAGATTCATATCTTAATTATGAATTATGAATTGTGAATTATGAGTCCTCCGAAATCTCCGAGTTCTCTATTATCAGTATCTATCTTTCCAGAGGTAGCGCATCCGCTCCTTCATCTTCTCCTCGGCAGCATTGGGCTGGGGAGTCCAGAGACGGGTGCCGGTGAGCTCATCGGGGAGGAACTGCTGCTCCACGAAATGGTTCTCATAATCGTGGGCATACTTGTAGCCGTCGCTGTAGCCGAGCTCCTTCATCAGCTTGGTAGGGGCATTGCGCAGGTGTAGCGGCACAGGCAGATTGCCCGTCTGCTCCACAAGGCCGAGGGCACTGTTGATACCCATATAGGCCGAGTTGCTCTTGGGACTCGTAGCCAGATATACCGTAGCCTCGGCAAGGGGAATACGCCCCTCGGGCCAGCCTATCTTCATCACCGCATCGAAGGCTGCATTGGCGATGAGCAGGGCATTGGGATTGGCCAGTCCGATATCCTCAGAGGCCGAGATGACGAGTCGGCGAGCGATGAACGAGGGGTCTTCGCCACCCTGTATCATGCGGGCAAGCCAGTAAAGTGCTCCGTCGGGGTCGCTGCCACGGATAGACTTGATATAGGCCGAGATGATATCGTAGTGCATCTCGCCATTTTTGTCGTAGGCGAGCGGATTCTGCTGCAGACGCTCGGTGACAATGGCATTGGTGATGATCACCTCATCACTATCGTCGGCCTCGACCACCAGTTCGAGCGTGTTGAGCAACTTGCGGGCATCGCCTCCCGAGAAGCGCAGCAGGGCATCGGTCTCACGGACGGTGATGCGGCGTTGCTTCAGGTAGACGTCTTCAGAGATGGCGCGGTCGAGGAGTTCGAGCAGGTCGTCCTTCTCCAACGACTTCAATATATAGAGTTGGCAGCGCGAGAGTAGCGGGCGGATAATCTCGAACGAGGGATTCTCGGTAGTGGCACCAATGAGCGTCACTATACCGCGCTCTACGGCAGCGAGCAGCGAGTCTTGTTGCGACTTGTTGAAGCGATGTATCTCGTCGATGAAGAGGATGGGACTGTTCTTGGCAAAGATACGGTTCTTCTGGGCACTCTCGATAACCTCGCGCACATCCTTAACACCCGAAGCCACGGCATTGAGCGTATAGAAGGGCACTTCAAGACGGTTGGCAATGATGTGGGCCAACGTGGTCTTACCCGTTCCCGGGGGGCCCCAGAGAATAAACGAGGATATTCGCCCCGACTCTATCATGCGGCGCATCACAGCATCTTTGCCTACGAGATGTTTCTGTCCTATATAATTATCAAGCGTCGACGGACGCAAGCGTTCAGCCAATGGTTCCATTATTCATTCATTGAAGATTATTTCTTATCATACCCCTGCAACATACTTACCCACCTTAGGAATGCGCTGCAGCAAGAGGCATATGATAGCTACACATATAAAGGATGTAACGGCAGAGAGAACAATTTGCAAAGGGGTTGTCCAGAAGCCGAGCATACCCTCGGCACCCAAGCCAAGCCAACTGCGGAAATAACCACTGATGGGCACGAGCAACAGTAGATGCATGAGGTACATACCGTAGCTCACCTTGGATATAGGCAACAGCACTCGCTGATAGAACGCGCCCGATGCCTTAATCTTACGGAAGAGCAATATCCATGCTACAGCCATGAGGGCCACGCCCACCGTATCGTTGGTCCAAGTGGTTTCCCACCATACGGCCTCAGACACCTCGCCGCCAACAGGGAAAATACCATCGGTGCTCTCAAAGACTCTGCGTAGGAAACCACCGAAGGTGATGGCAAAGCCCACAAGATAGCACGGAAGAGCGATGGCAAAGGTCTTAGTCCATGAGAGGTCGCCCACAAATCGGCGGAAGTAGAGACCGAGCAGCAAGTAACCGATAAAACCACTGAAATAGTAGAATACACCATAGCTATTCCAGCTGCACTCACCCCACAAGGGGTATAGGGCTTGACGCGGCAGGCCAGAGGTGCCATAGATTACCGACAGCTCGCCCTGAGCAAGCCAATCGCGCAGGAGAGGTATGAGTGTGGTGAAGAAGCATATGGCAAGATATACCTGCAGCTCACGCTTGTCGACCTTAGCAGCCCACGGTGAGAGGATGGGCATAAGCATATAGATACCCACAAGCATATAGACAAACCACAGATGCCCGGCAGAGTAGCTGAAATTGAAGGCAAGGTCGCGGAAGTTTTGCAACGGTTCGCCCCATACCAGGGCATATACCAGAGTCCACACCACGAAAGGAATGAGCACCCTAGCAGAGCGGCGGCGCACAAAGTCAGCCGCACTGCTACGCAAAGGGAACATCAAGTAGCTGGATGCTATAATAAACAAAGGTACACAGGAACGCACTATGGAATCGAACAGCGACGACCAGAAAGCATCGCCCGGAGTGAGGATATACGAGCCTTCACCACCAAGGTAGAAGGGTTCGACGCAATGTACAACCATTACCATAAAGCAGGCTGCCACACGCATCCAATCTATCCACACGACACGTCCATCGCCGGTTCCTGTAATGGCTTTGCTTGATGTCATATACTATTTGTTTAAGAGTTTCTTTCCTTCAACGACATATATGGTCTGAGGCTGCATGGTGCGTACAGAGCGTCCGTCGAGCGTGTAGATCTGCTTACCATTATGCCCATTCTCTACGGCAGTGATGCCCGTTCCCGCGGTAGTGTAATCAATCACTACGGTGCTACCCTTGGCGCAAGGGATAGTGTAAATGCCGTGCTCATCGACCGTGACAGCCACCTCCACATTGTCGACAGTAACCTTTGAGGCTCTGATATCGCTGGCCGAACGGGTACAGCGTACACGAAGCGGAGCACCGGCATGGCTCACAATAGTCACTTGCTGGCACTTGCCTTCGATCCAGTTGAAGTCTACGGTAAAGTTACCCATGGCCTTCATACCGGTCACACGGCCGGTACGCTCCCAGACCTCAGGCAAGGCAGGAAGAATGTTGATATAGCCGTGTGCACTCTGCATGAGCATCTCGGCCATACCGGAGCATACACCGAAGTTACCATCAATCTGGAAGGGAGCATGAGAATCGAAGAGATTGTAGTAGATTCCGCCAGCAGCCTGGTTGGTACCATACGAAGTGGAATGTTTGAGGGCATTCTTGATGATGATGTGAGCATGATCGCCATCCTGAGCACGTGCCCAGAGATTTACCTTCCAGCCCATGCTCCAGCCTGTAGCAGCATCGCCACGGTGCTTGAGGGAGTTGACGGCAGGAATAAAGTACTCACTCTCGGGGGTTATCTGATCCATGGGGAAAAGTGCCATCAGGTGAGAGATATGGCGATGGTTTTTCTCGCCGGCTGCATAGGTAGAGTATTTCCATTCACGGAGCAGTGGTTCACCCTTCTTGACGCCATTGTATGTGGTACCCCACCCTCCATCGTATGTCTCGATGTGGAGACCCTTATCGGTCTTCTCCAAATAGAGATTGAGTTTATCGATATCTTCGGCTGTAAGTCCCAGTTCGTCGGCGCCGAGAATATCAATCGCTTCGCTGATATTTTGGAACAAATAGCTGATCATCTGCTGCGCATGTGCAGTTGCATCTTCGCTTTGCAAGGGCTGCTCAGCACTATACTCATTGGGGGCTACGTAGGTACCGTCCTTGACCTTGCGGTCCTGGATGAGGCGGTGGAACCAGAACTCGGCACAACTCCACATCACGGGGAAGGCTTGCTTGAGGAACTCCTTGTCTTGTGTGTAGCGCCAGTGGGTCCACAGGTGGCTGGTGTACCAAACATTGGCCACGAGATAGTTTGAACCCCAGGTACTCATGCTGTTATAAAGAGATGATTCGGTGAGCACACTCCAGCCATGACCACCATTGTACTGCTTGCCTACCTGCTTCCAACCCTCGCTCTGTGCACCACGGATGATAAAGTTCACGAAGGGCTTGTGAAGGTCGCTCAGGTTGGTAATCTCGGTGGGCCAGTAGTTCATCTGTATATTGATGTTGGTGTGGATATCGGAGTTCCACGGTGAATCGGTACCACGGTCGTTCCAGATACCCTGCAGATTGTTGGGCGCAGCAATGGGAAGGCGGTTTGAACTGATGGCCAGATAACGTCCGTAGTGGAAATAGAGCTGTTCGAGGAACAGATGGTCGTTCTGACGACTGTTAGCATTGCTGTTGTTGGGGTAATAATTATCTATTAACGTCTTGGTGTCTACGGTAGGTGTAGCCAGATCAAGGTCAAAGGTCATGCGCTCGGTGATGGCGGTGAAGTCGGCTATGTGGTCAGACTCTACTGCGGGATATCCCTTGGCGATAGCCTTTTCGATATCTGCCTTCACACGATGGTCAACATCGGCAGCAGTCTCGCTGGTAAAATAGTTGTTGAGCACATTCATGTCACCATTGAAGTTGGTACCTCCCTTAAGGTAGAAGGTCACCTCGGTGGCATCCTTCACGCTGATGCCAGCGTTGGTCGTCGTTATGGTGGCATTGTCATCTGCTACGACATGCAGACGGGCAGCATACTTCACGGTCATAGCACCAGAGAACGATGCAGTGCCGTCGGCATAAGTCACAGTGCCGGCATTGATGCCGGTGCCGGGCTCAAGGGAGAAGAGAAGGTCGAGTTTGTCGGTACCTTCACTACAGTACTGGCCGGCAATCACTTGGTCGGGAGCCGAACTGAAATACTTGCGCACCTGCTTGGTGCCACTTGCATTCTTGAACTCCACACCAGCAATGCCCTCCTCAATGTCGAGGTAGCGCACATAGTCGGTAACACCCTCGGTGTAGATGCTGGCATCGTTATTGGCAATGATGAGCGAGCCGAAGTTCATGAAGGTGCGGTTGCCCCCACCGGCACCTATCGTGTTGGCGGGCCCGCTCCAAAGGGTTTTCTCATTGAACTGCAACTCCTCGTGAGCTACACCACCGAAGACCATGCAACCCAGTTCACCATTGCCCAAAGGAAGGGCATACTCCATCCAAGGATAGCTCACACCGGAAGCCTCGGCAGAGGTGGTATACCATAGGGTATTGGGATTCTTGGGTGAGTAGGCTGCAACACCTGTGATATCAGAAATCTCGTGGATATACTCATCGGGATAGCTCACATAGTTGGCCTCATCAAGATAAAACTTACTGCCTGTATCATCTCCGGCAGCAGCACTGCTGTTCCACAGAGCAAGGTAATTGCCACGCTTGTTCCAATAATTGTTAGCCGAGCCTTTCAGCTTGATGCGGCCATCAGTACCATCAAACTTGATATTACCATCGAAGGTTGTAGTATGTGTAGTAGAAGCGGGATTAACCATGGATGCACGTGCATTGGCCTCACTACCCGTCATACCTACCACTTTAGACAGACCAGTAGAGTAGTTGTATATCTTATAGCCTCCACCGTCCTGTTTCACAAAAGTCCAGAGACCTTTATTATCCTTGGCTGCATTGGTATTGGAGAGCAGCAGGTAAGCACCCTCAACATAGCCTTCACTCAAACTGACATAACCGCCGTGGCCACCACGCATGGTGTAAAACTTGGTATCGGCATCCATATAGCTGACATATATGACGGTGCCATCAATGCTAACAACGGCAAACTTACCCTCAACGGGCTGTGCCGTAAAGTCGGTCTTGCTCACCTTCTTCGCAACAATAGAGTCTCCATCCTTATACTCTATGCCACCATATACCACGGCAGCATTCTCAACACCGAGCACGTCGATAGTATAGGTTCTCTCCTTTATGACAGCCTCCTCAATTTTATAGCAGTTGCCTGCATCTGTCGTCAGCCAATCATTGATGATAATACCCTCATTCGTCTGTCCACTGACTTGAGAGTTCATTCCCTTACCTCCAAGAACGAGTTTCCAAGGATACTCACCACCGACATTCTCGAAAGTCAGTGCAGCGGAAGCGGTAGCCACATAACTACCACCGGCACCCACATATTTATCAGCACCTACGCTAAAAAGATAATAGTTTGAGCCATTCTTCTCGATGCGAAACTGCTGATTGGGGTCTTCGGGATTATAGCCAACTGTACCCACAGACTTACCCGTGCTGGAGCATAGATTACCCGATACTGCGGAGCTATACAACAAGAATGCACGAGCACTACGTAAGGTGTACGTATTGTCATTGTTCAGTTGCGACAAATCTGTCACTGTCTGTGCTTGCACTACAAATAACATACTAAAGAGTGCGACAAGCATTAAAGAGATTTTCTTCATGGTAAATGTTTTTTTAGGGGGGGGGATTGCTTTAATTCGTTTAATACTAATTATCTCTTTGCAAAGATACAGCAAACCGAGAGGAGAACAAAATAAAGCTGTTATTTTTTATCCCGCCGACACGAAACAAGCATCGACTGCATCGAAGTGAACTTCAGTTCTCCCGAGGAATACTGATAACAGCTTGCTTTAGCTCTTCCCAAGGAGTACTGCATGCTGCTTCATCGGGTATCTTCTTGGCGAAGCCATAAAATCAGGATGCGCCACGGAGCCGAAGGTCGATGCCCGAAGATAAAAATTGAAGGGACTGAAGTCAAAATTGCAAGTAAACTTGGATTTTCTCTCGGCTTGCACTAATTTTGCCAAAAAGTAGAAGAAAAAATGCTCTCTATACTCATCCCCACATACAACTATGACTGCTCGCGCCTAATACGCGACCTACAGGCACAAGCGGAGCAGGCTGGCATAGACTACGAAATCATAGTAGCCGATGACGCTTCACCTATATATATATATAAGGAGAAGAATCGGGAGATAAATACCCTACCCCACTGCCGCCTTATCGAATTGGGAGAGAATATAGGTCGTGCGCGCATACGCAATCGCCTGGCCGATGAAGCCCGCCATCCATGGCTGCTCTTTATGGACTGCGACGCTGAGGTTATCGACGGCCATTTTATCGCCAATTATATATCGCAACTGCAAGCAGACGTCGTCTGTGGCGGACTATGCCATGCCGACACGCTACCGTCACCAGAGGTAAGCCTGCGCTACACCTATGAGAAGAGAGCCGACAAACGCCGTGCAGCATGCTATCGCGAGAAAGAGCCATACGAACGCTTTACACCATTCAATTTCATGATTCGCCGTGAGATCTTCCAGAGCATACGGTTCGATGAACGCATAACCGAGTATGGTCACGAAGACACTCTCTTCGGCATTGCATTAAAAGAAAGAGCTGTCAGCATACAACATATAGACAATCCACTGCGCCACATGGGACTTGAGAGCAATGATCTTTTTTTGGAAAAGACCCGCAATGCACTGTACAATCTCGCAAACATGGAATCGACCATGCAAGGCCACTCGTCTCTACTCAGGTTATACAGCCTACTGTACCGACTCAATATGGCAAATAGAGTTGCTACGTGGTTTGACAAACATGAGCAAGAGCTTACCGAACAACTGACAGGCACCACTCCACGACTCACAAACTTCTTCCTCTACAAATTGGGATACTATTGCACCATAAAAAGAAAGATGGAGCAAGAATAACAATCGCACTTGCCGACCTATGCAAAAAATATCCATATAAAAGAGAAGCCCATTTAAAACCAATAAGGGGCTCTTCGCAGAGGCCCTTATTGGATTCAATAGGTATTAGTCTTTAAGGTAAAAAGATTGTTTTTAGGATAACGATACAAAGGTCTAACATTTTTTTGGACTTACAAAACATTTTTTCATGTCCTACAACATGTTTTTTGGCTTTTTTGGCAATTTTCCTTTCAAAATGTAAGTTTCTGAGAAAAAATTAACATCTTCAAGGCTACAATGACTTTACAAATGCTATTGAAGACCCGATTGATGAATAGCCCAAAATTCAGAAGTAACAATCTGTAAGCGCCCCTATCACAATGGACAAATAGCTATAAAAGCAATGTGGGCAAGATACCAACACTTCATCAATGCCGTTTTCGCTACAATTCCATACTGCAAAAAATGAATTTCATACCACAAGCATGTATGTTTGCATGAAGTGACACAAACGCAGAAAGCGCATTCTTGGAACAAACACACGATAACAGCTACACAAAGCATACACTACACAATCATTTATGCACTAAAACAGATAAAAGTGCAGAAAACACACATTAAATTTTGCACTTTGAGATAGTGTTTGTATCTTTGCAGCGCAAAACGTGAGCACAAAGTAACAAATTAGCATCAAAGCAACAATTTGGAAACGATGGCCACTGAATGAAGAAAATATCACATATTGTTGTAA
Source organism: Bacteroidaceae bacterium (assembly GCA_017622495.1). Classification (GTDB taxonomy): domain Bacteria; phylum Bacteroidota; class Bacteroidia; order Bacteroidales; family Bacteroidaceae; genus UBA1189. The sequence goes on from JAGAQY010000037.1 coordinate 24,793, forward strand.
AAGATAAAGAGAAACCTTAACTTTGTATATTGAAACCATATAAAAAGCATTATGGCAAAAGACATTATCCTCCGCATCGAAGACAGTATCAAGAAGAACTGGGATCGCGATGCCCTGACCGACTACAAGGGTTGCACACTACAATATAAAGATGTAGCCCGTAGAATAGAGAAACTACACATCATGTTCCATGAAGTAGGTATTGAGCCGGGAGACAAGATTTCGCTCTGCGGCCGCAACAGTTCAAACTGGGGTGTAGCCTTCCTAGCTATCATGACTTACGGAGCAGTGCCCGTACCTATCTTGCATGAGTTCAAGGCTGACAATGTGCACAACATTATCAACCATAGCGACTCCAAACTGGCCTTCATAGGCGAAAGCAACTGGGAAAACCTCAACGAAGATGAGATACCCAATGTACTTGGCGTCATCCAGATGGAAGATTACGACCTCTTCATCAGTCGTAACGAGAAGTTGACTTATGCCCGTGAGCACCTAAACGAGTTGTTTGGAAAGAAGTACCCCAACCGTTTCGAGAAGAACATGATTGGGTATTACCATAACAACCAGCCCGACGACTTAGCTATCATCAACTACACCAGCGGATCAACCGGATTCTCTAAGGGCGTGATGATACCTTATCGTGCTGTGAGCAACAACATGGAATTTGCAGAGCATGCACTGAACCTGAAAGCAGGCATGACCATCGTAAGCATGCTACCTATGGCCCACATGTATGGTATGGCATTCGAGTTCCTCTATGAGCTTACCATCGGTATGCACATCAACTTCCTCACTCGAATACCTTCACCGAAGATCATCTTCCAGGCACTCAACGAAATCAAACCTTCAGTAATCGTTGCTGTACCGCTAATTATCGAAAAGATCATTAAAAAGAACGTACTGCCCAAACTGGAAAAACCCGGAACAAAACTCTTGCTCAAGGTACCCATAGTAAATGAAACGATCTTGGCCAAGGTGCGCGAAAAGATGATTAGTTCGTTTGGCGGAAACTTCTACGAAGTGATTGTAGGCGGAGCAGCCTTCAACCAAGAGGTAGAAAACCTGCTGCATCAGCTCAAGTTCCCCTACACCGTAGGCTACGGAGCTACCGAGTGCGCCCCCATCATCTGCTACGAAGATTGGAAAAAGTTTGTACCCGGATCATGCGGAAAGGCTGCATATGGCATGGAAGTACGTATCGACAGCAAAGACCCAGGAAACATTGCCGGCGAGATTCTCGTAAAGGGTCCCAACGTGATGCTTGGCTACTATAAGAACGAAGAGGCTACAGCCGAGACTATCGATGCCGACGGCTGGTACCACACCGGCGACTTAGGTGTTATGGACAATGAGGGCAACGTATTTATTAAGGGACGCTCAAAGAACATGCTTCTCGGGTCCTCAGGACAAAATATATATCCCGAAGAGATTGAGGATCAGCTCAACAGTTTCCCATATGTAGCAGAGTCGCTCGTAGTAGACCGTCACGGCAAACTTGTGGCACTTATCCACCCCGACTATGACACCGCATTCAAGGAGGGCAAGTCAGAACAGGATGTAGCAACCCAAATGGAACTGAATCGCGCAGAGCTGAACAAGAACCTGCCAGCATACTGCCAGATTACAGGCGTACAGATCTATAGCGAGGAGTTTGAAAAGACACCCAAAAAGAGCATTAAGCGCTATCTGTACCAGTAAGCAGCAACATATCATATAATACAAGCAACAATCCCACATCATGGCGATGTGGGATTGTTGCATAAATAATTGCTATCTTTCTTTTTTTATAAATAAAAAGAGAATATCTTTGTAATTACAAACCATACAGAGTCATCCAAAGGCAACCACTATAAGGTTCTCCACAACAGAATGAGAAAATGCCATATAAACTCCAAAACACATTATAAATTTACAATAATATGAAAAGAAACACACTAAAGAAACTATTTGCTGTATTGTTTGCAGCAGCGGTAATGCCGGCATTCGCACAGGTGGCCACACCTACACATGCCATAGAGCAGACATTTACCATCCCCACCCCCAACTACAAGGTGAGTCCATACACAGGTCTTGACCGACAGGGATGGATCGATGCTGCCGAGTACCTTCTTGATGGTGCCTTTACCTACATCAGAAACATCGATGATCCGATGTACTTCCCAAAACAGTTTGACAAGACCTACCCCAACAACCCAGGACAGGTCCCCACGGCCAAACTCGAAGGATTCTGCCGCACACTGTTCTTGGCAGCACCACTCCTGAGAGAGAATCCCGATCTTACACTTAACGGCATAAAAGTGGCAGACTACTATCGCCACCAACTGCTCAACCTCATCAACCCCAACAGCCCCAGCTACATCAAGCATCGCGCACCTAATGGAGGTCCAAGTCAGATACTGGTAGAATTCGGTGCATTGGCGATATCGCTATCTACTGCCAAGAACGTGTTGTGGGACCCTCTAACCCAAGCACAGAAAGACGAGCTTGCCGCTACAATGCTTAGCTACGGTAATGGACCAACTATCGGGAGCAATTGGATGTTCTTCAATGTATTTGTGATCAGCTTCTTCAAGGAGCAAGGCTACGAAGTCAACGATTGGCGCATGGAGGATTGCCTAAAGAAACTGCTCGCACTATACCGTGGCGAAGGATGGTACAACGACGCTCCGGCATACGATTACTACAGCATGTGGGCTTTCCAGATGTATGGCCCCATCTGGGCACAGATGTACGGACATTTCTACCCCGAATATGCCGCACAGTTTATGAAGAACCAGGCAGACCTTATCGACAACTACCCCTATATGTTCAATGCTGAGGGACGCATGAACATGTGGGGACGAAGCATACCATACCGTTTCGGTGCAGTAGTACCGCTTGCTCTGCTCGGTTATCAAGAAAATGCCGACATCAACTATGGTTGGATGCGTCGCATAGCATCGTCAACCCTGCTCCAGTTCTTACAAAATCCGGCATTGCTTGAAGACAATGTACCCACACTCGGATTCTATGGTCCATTTGAACCTGCCGTTCAGATTTATAGTTGCCGTGGCAGTGTTTACTGGTGTGGCAAGGCCTTCCTCGCCTTGCTGTTACCCGCAGACAACCCATTTTGGACAGCCAAGGAGAACAATGGTCCGTGGGACAAAGAATTCAAGAAGAACAACGTATACAACAAGTTCCAGCCTGCCACCAATCTGATGATTACCGACTACCCCAACGTTGGCGGTTCGGAAATGCGCTCTTGGTGTCACGAGACAGTGGCTGCCGACTGGCAGAAGTTCCGCAGTTCGGAGAACTACAATAAGTTGGCCTACCATACCGAGTTTCCCTGGATGGCCGACGGCAAGTACGGAGAAGTATCAATGAACTATGCCACCAAGAACGACCGCAACCAATGGGAGGTGCTTCGCCTTTACACCTTCAAAGGACTCGAGGATGGCATCTATCGTCGTGATGCTGTATTGGAAACCAATCGCGAGGTGAAGTACAACCTGGCCGACATACCCCTTCCCAATGGTGTACTCCGCATCGACAAGGTGTCTGTACCCAACCCCACCACCATACGCCTCGGACACTATACACTGCCCAAGGTAGAGGGCAAGGCATTCAGCATAGAGAAATCAAGAAAGGTATCTGATGCCACCATCATCGGAAACGGCGAATACAAACTTGCCACCGTGCCTCTCTACGGTTGGGACAACACTACCGTACACTACCCTGTAGGGCTACACCCTGTAAGCAACCAATGTAGCCTCATCATGAGCGAAAAGGCTGTCACTGGCGAACATATTATGGTAACGTTGCACCTTTGGAAGAAAGGCAATAAGCCCTTCAGCAATAAGGAACTCAGCCCCGTCAAGAGCGTAAAGGTTGCAGATGACCTCAGTTATGTAGAGGTAACACTAGCCGACAAAACTATCAAGAAGGTGATATTCTAAAATCCGCAACACAGACAACAACAAAGTCCTCCTGAGATTTCAGGAGGACTTTTCTCATCTTTCACTTTAGCAACAGAAACATATTATAGTCCGCTACCATAAAGTTGCATATCCAATGAATTAATGCAATAATATTGGAGTTGCCAACATCCCTTAAAATCTCCTCCTAACCTAAGATGAGAATTTTAAGAATGTGGGACAGCATCTATATTATTACCCAATTTATAGCAATGTGAACCAACAAAAAAAGACGCCAAATCTGGCGCCTTTTCTTTATGAATGAGAGAAAGGATTAAAGTCCCATAATCTTTTCAATTTCCTCAAACTCCTTACCCATATTGAGCATGTAGTAGCAAGTATACAGACCATTAGTCCATGCATTCTTTACTTCGGGATCTGTACCATCATCAATCTTACGGAGCTTTTCATAAACCGGAAGAGCCAGTTTGTAGAAAGCATTGATTTCTTCTTTCTTTGCCTTGTAAGCCTTGCTCTTAACATCAATATTACCCATAGCATCGCTTAAGTCCTGAGCCTTCTGACAGTAGCAGATACCCAAGTTACGGTATGCACCGGTATAGTCAGGATCCTGTTCAATGCAAACTTTGTATTCCTCAATAGCCTTGTCAAGTTCCTTCATGTTCTGGTATACAAAACCCTTAACGAAACGGAAGATAGGAAGAGGATTCTTAGCCAACATGTCATCAGCGAAGGCCATGAGCTCAGCAGTATTATCATTATTGTTATAATATGAAATCAGGTTGGAGTAGAAATACTCTACAGAAGGATACTTTTCTACGCCCAATTTCAAAGCATTGATCCAGTTGAGGGTATCGCCCAAGTTAAGGTACGACATAGCCTTATACTCAATAGCTTTCTGTGCTACATCATCCTTCTTCATGGCTATATCCACATATTTAAGAGCCTTGTTATAGTCCTCCAACTTGAGACCGGCCAATGTTGCATAGTAAGCAATCTCGGGAATCAAAGAGTCTGTCTCCATAAAGTTGAATGAGTCAAACAAAGGAGCATCAGATGTTTCGATAAACTTCGAGAAAAGGTCAAATGCCTTGTCATTCTTGTTGTCGTTAAAGTATGTCACACCACCGCTAACAAGATTAATACGTACGCGTGAGAGCAAGTCTGTAATCTCAGGACGATACTTTGCAACGACCTTACCTTTTGCATCAGGAATTTGCTCCAGTTCGTCACACTTGAGATAGTAATCGAACATTTTTGACAAACTGCCGAAGAACTTATCCTGATTGTAAGCCTGCTGCAAGTACATCTTTTCATTCTCGGTGTTATAATACTTCTCCTGAATCTTACCGGCAGTATACCATGTATCAGGATTTGATGCTGTATGCTTATTCTCTATTGCAGACTCAATGAGAGCATTGGCCTGATCGATGTTACCATCTACAGCATTGAGCTGACCTTGTGCCTCTCTTAGCACCTTGTTGGCAGCCTTGATTTCTGCCTTAAGAGCTTTAGCAGCCTCTTTAGCTGCCTTAGCTGCAGCCTTAGCATCGGCTTGTGCAAATGTGATGGATACTGACATCACTGCTGCAGCCATAAATAATAATACTTTTTTCATACCTTTAATGATTTAGTGATTATTGATTATGTTTGTTAAACTATATTATTCGTTAGTCGGTTCTTGAATTGCCGCCTCTTCAGTGTTCTCAGGCTGATCCACTACAGGAGTTTCACCTTCTACTACCTCAGCATCTTGTACCTCAGGTTCCTCTGTCTCTGAAGTCACCTTACATACCGAACTGATTTGGTCGTTGCGCTTACCGAGGTTGATGAGTCGTACACCCTGTGTAGCACGGCCTTGGATACGCACGTCGGCCACTTTCAGACGGATTACCACGCCCGACTTGTTGATAATCATCAAGTCATTGTCGTCGGTCACAGTCTTGATAGCCACGAGCTTACCGGTCTTCTCGGTGATGTCGAGTGTCTTCACACCCTTACCACCACGGTTGGTTATGCGATACTCTTCCACATCGCTGCGCTTACCATAGCCTTGCTCCGATACCACCATGATGTTCTCGTACTCGGCATCGTTGATTACAATCATGCCTACTACCTCGTCTTGACCATCCTCATCGAGTGTCATACCGCGAACACCGGTTGCCGTACGGCCCATCTCACGCACCACGCCTTCGTGGAAGCGGATGGCGCGACCATTCTTGTTGGCCAATACGATTTCGTTGTCACCGTTGGTCATTGCTACCTCAATCACGCGGTCGTCTTCACGAATGGTGATGGCATTCACACCATTGGTACGAGGACGTGAGTAAGCCTCAAGGCAAGTCTTCTTCACCACGCCGTTCTTGGTACAGAACATCAGGTAGTGTGAGTTCACGAAGTCCTTGTCGGCAAGGTTCTTCACATGTACGAATGCGTTCACCTTATCGTCGGCATCAATGTTGAGCATGTTCTGGATGGCACGTCCCTTCGAGTTCTTGGTACCCTCGGGGATTTCATATACCTTGAGCCAATAGCAACGTCCCTTCTGCGTGAAGAAAATCATCGTATTGTGCATGGTGGCCATATAGATGTACTCTACGAAGTCGGCCTCACGAGTGTCGCTTCCCTTTGAGCCTACACCGCCACGGTTCTGTGTGCGGAACTCGCTCAGCGGAGTACGCTTGATATAGCCGAGGTGAGAGATGGTGATTACCATTTCGTCATCGGCATAGAAGTCTTCGGGGTTGAACTCCTCAGATGAGTATACAATCTCTGTCTTGCGGTCGTCGCCGTACTTGTCGGACACCTCGATGAGCTCGTCCTTCATCACCTGCTTGCAGAGGTCGTCGTTGACGAGAATTTCCTTCAAGTGAGCAATGAGCTTCATGATTTCGTCATACTCGGCATGGAGCTGCTCTTGCTGCAGACCGGTGAGCTGACGCAGACGCATCTCTACGATAGCACGTGCCTGCACATCGGAGAGCGAGAATCGCTCCATCAATCCGGCAATAGCGTCGGCCGGTGTGTGGGCAGCCTTGATGATACGGATTACCTCATCTATATTGTCTGAAGCAATGATAAGTCCCTCCAAGATATGAGCACGCTCCTCGGCCTTGCGCAAGTCGTACTGTGTGCGGCGGATGACCACCTCGTGACGATGCTCCACGAAGTACTTGATACAGTCACGCAGCGAGAGCACCTTGGGTCTCAGTTTATTGCCTTCGCCACAAGGGATGAGGGCTACGCTGTTGACACTGAAGGCGGTCTGCAGCTGAGTCATCTTGAACAGTTTGTTGAGCACCACGCTGGCATTGGCATCGCGCTTCACATCAATCACGATGCGCATACCGTCCTTGTCCGACTCGTCGTTAACATTGCTGATACCGTCAATCTTCTTCTCGCTCACGAGGCCAGCGATATACTTGATAAGCTCGGCCTTGTTTACGCCATAAGGAATCTCGGTTACGATTATCTTGTCGTGGTTCGTGTCGGTCTCAATCTCGGTCTTGGCACGCATCACAACGCGTCCACGGCCCGTCTCATAGGCGTCGCGCACGCCACTCATACCATATATATAACCGCCGGTGGGGAAGTCAGGAGCCTTTACATACTCCATCAGGTCCTCCGTAGTAAGCTCGGGATTGTCGATATAAGCTACGCATGCATTGATTACCTCGCGAAGGTTATGAGTAGGCATATTGGTAGCCATACCTACCGCAATACCTGTGGCACCATTCACGAGGAGGTTGGGGATACGTGTCGAGAGCACACAAGGCTCCTTGTCCTTACCATCATAGTTTTCCTGGAAGTCCACCGTATCCTTATATATATCCTGCATCATGTCCTCACCAATCTTGCGAAGGCGGGCCTCGGTATAACGCATAGCAGCGGGACTGTCACCGTCAACGGAACCAAAGTTACCCTGACCGTCTACAAGCGTGTAGCGCATAGCCCAGTCCTGAGCCATACGAACGAGTGAGCCATAGATAGACGAGTCGCCGTGCGGGTGATACTTACCCATCACGTCACCCACCGTACGGGCACTCTTACGGTAACCCTTGTCTGACGTATTACCCTGTTCCATCATACTGTACAGGATTCTTCGGTGAACGGGCTTCAATCCATCACGCACATCAGGCAAGGCACGCTCCACAATCACCGACATAGAGTAGTCGATATACGATTTGCGCATCTCCTGCTCTATATCAACCTTAATAATTCTGTCTTGATCTAAATTCATATTTTAATAGTAATTCTGTCTAAATATAAAAACGTGTAAAATTACACATTTTTGGCGACATGGCAAACGAATTAACGTTTTTTCTAACATGTTCGTCTGAAAACAAAACCCTTTCCACGCATTCCATACACAGCATTAACAAAAAGCCTACGATCGGCACCAATCTCCTACGAACATTTTTATACACCAAATTGTCATACAAATAAGTTATGGCATGTTATTTGTGGATAACATAATATAAAAGATATAGAAAAGAACCGACAAATACATTATCTTTGCATTGTTAAAGCATAGACTGAACAGAAAAAAGAGAATAAGATATGACGAGTAGACAATATTCACAGAAACTATCAGATATACTCGAATACAGCCGTGAGGAGGCAGGCCGTCTCCGTTGCGACTACATTGGTCCCGAGCATTTACTGTTGGCGCTATTCAGGGATGAGCGCAACATGGCAGTAACCCTTCTGAGCAAGCTCCATGTCGACCTCAAGAGCATCAAAGAGGAGATTGAGACTGAAGTTGAGCGCTGCAACACATTCAACGATATAGCCCACACACTCGACTTCAATGCTACAGCCAATAAAGTCATGCGACTCTGCCTACTTGAAGCGCGCATGCTCAAGAAGCCCATCGCCGACGCCGAGCATCTCCTTTTGGCACTACTCAGAGATGGGCACAACATGGCGTCTGACGTTTTGTCACGTAATGAGGTGAATTATGACAAAGTGTTTGACCTCCTTTCCATCAAGTCAGACCACAGCAACCCGAGCATGGGAGGCGATTTCTTTGAAGACGACGAAGAAGACGACGAATTTCCCTCTGAGCGCCCGAGCAATGCTGGCCAGACCGTTTCATCGAAGCCACAGCAGAAGTCTTCCAGCGACACTCCCGTCATCGACAACTTCGGTGTGGATATGACACGAGCCGCAGCAGAAGGGAAAATGGACCCCGTCATTGGTCGCGACAAGGAGATTGAGCGACTGGCACAGATACTGAGCCGCCGCAAGAAAAACAATCCCGTACTTATAGGCGAACCCGGTGTCGGCAAATCGGCCATCGTAGAGGGACTCGCACTGCGCATCGTACAGAAGAAGGTTTCCCGTATACTTTTTGATAAGCGTGTAGTGATGCTCGATATGGCCTCCGTTGTAGCGGGCACAAAGTATCGCGGACAATTTGAAGAGCGTTTACGCTCAATCCTCAACGAGCTCCAGAAGCATCCTGAAATCATTCTCTTCATCGACGAAATACATACGATTGTAGGAGCAGGTTCTGCAGCCGGCTCGATGGATGCCGCCAATATGCTCAAGCCGGCATTGGCCCGTGGCGAGATACAATGCATAGGCGCCACCACTCTCGACGAGTATCGCAAGACCATAGAGAAGGACGGTGCCCTGGAGCGTCGTTTCCAAAAGATCATCGTGGAGGCTCCCGATGCAGAAGAGACCCTTCACATACTACGTAACATCAAAGACCGCTACGAAGACCATCACAACGTACAATATACCGACGAGGCCATCCTATCTTGTGTAAAGCTCTCAGAGCGTTACATTACCGACCGCTGCTTCCCCGACAAGGCTATAGATGTAATGGACGAGGCTGGCTCGCGCGTACATCTTTCTAACATACAGGTCCCAGTAGAAATCGAGGAGCAAGAAGCCCTCATCGCCGATGCGCACAACCAAAAGAATCTCGCCGTAAAGAATCAGAACTACGAATTGGCAGCCGACTACCGTGACAAAGAACGTCGTCTCGAGAACGAACTTGCCGAGATGAAACGCAGTTGGGAAGCCAGCCTGAAGGATCATCGCCAAACTGTCAATGAGGAGCAGATAGCCGAGACCGTATCCATGATAACGGGTATCCCCGTGCAACGTATGGCACAGTCAGAAGGCATACGCCTCAAGGGCATGCGCGAAGCATTGAACAAAAGTGTCATAGCCCAAGAATCGGCCATCAACAAACTCGTCAAGGCCATTCAGCGCAACCGTCTCGGGCTGAAAGATCCCAATCGTCCCATTGGCACATTCATGTTCCTCGGCCCCACCGGTGTCGGTAAAACCCTGCTTGCCAAAGAGCTCGCTCTCCACATGTTCGGCTCCACCGACGCACTCATCCGTGTCGACATGAGTGAGTTTATGGAGAAGCACACCGTATCGCGCCTGGTAGGAGCTCCTCCAGGCTATGTAGGCTACGAAGAGGGAGGACAGCTGACCGAGAAAGTGCGTCGCCGCCCCTACTCCATCATCCTGCTTGACGAAATCGAGAAGGCCCATACCGACGTCTTCAACATCTTGCTGCAAGTCACCGACGAAGGTCGCCTGACCGATGGTAACGGACGCCTCATAGACTTCCGCAACACCGTCATCATCATGACCTCCAACGTAGGCTCTCGCCAGCTCAAGGATTTCGGCCGTGGCGTAGGCTTCTCCACACGCATGGAATTTGATGATAAGGAACACTCGCGCAGCGTCATACAGAAGGCACTCAACAAGACCTTCTCCCCCGAGTTTCTCAATCGTATCGATGAGATTGTCACCTTTGACACTCTCGACGATGTAGCACTACGCACGATTGCCGACCTCGAGATAAACAAACTCATCGGCCGCCTCGGAGCCATAGGCATCCAGGTGAACGTCGACGACGAAGCACGCGCCTACATCAGCCGCAAAGGCTATGACCCTCAATATGGTGCCCGACCTTTGAAACGTGCCGTGCAGACCTACCTTGAAGACGAGCTATCCGAAATGCTTATCGAAGAGGCCGTAGAGGGAGAGCTACACATCAACGTCGCCTATGACAAAGAGAACGACAAGTTGACATACACAAAAGACTCACCGCTTGGCATCTAAAAAAAACATGCGCGAGCGATACTATATCAAACAAAATAGTTAACTTTGCCCAAAGAAAACAAGAACTAAAAATCTATTAACAAGAAAAAGTCATGTACGGTAAGATTAAAGAACATCTACAACAGGAACTTGCCGGCATCCACGAAGCCGGTCTGTACAAAAACGAACGCATCATCACTACCCCTCAGCGTGCCAACATCAAGTTGAACGACGGCCGTGATGTACTCAACTTTTGCGCCAACAACTATTTAGGCTTGTCAGATAATCAGCGACTCATCGATGCTGCCAAGAAGGCCATGGACACACACGGCTACGGCATGTCATCGGTGCGCTTCATCTGTGGTACACAAGACCTCCACAAAGAGTTAGAAGCAGCCATCTCAGACTATTTCAAGACTGAGGACACCATCCTTTATGCAGCTTGCTTCGATGCCAACGGCGGTGTATTCGAACCCCTCTTTACCGACGAGGATGCCATCATCTCCGATGCGCTCAACCACGCATCCATCATTGACGGTGTACGTCTCTGTAAAGCAAAACGCTACCGTTATGCCAATGCCGATATGGCCGACCTCGAGCGTTGCCTTCAGGAGGCTCAGGCACAGCGTTTCCGCATCATCGTTACCGATGGTGTATTCTCTATGGACGGCAATGTAGCCCCGATGGATAAGATTTGCGACCTCGCCGAGAAATACGACGCCTTGGTAATGGTCGACGAGTGCCACTCTGCAGGTGTTGTAGGTGCCACAGGTCATGGCGTCAGCGAGCAGTTCAACTGCTATGGCCGTATCGACATCCATACCGGCACACTGGGTAAGGCTTTTGGCGGTGCCATTGGTGGTTTCACCACAGGCCGCAAAGAGATTATCGACATGCTCCGTCAACGCTCACGTCCCTACCTCTTCTCCAACTCTATTCCCCCTTCGGTAGTAGGAGCTTCGCTTGAGATGTTCAAGATACTCAAGGAGAGCGACGACCTCCACACCAAGCAGCAGGAGAATGTGGTATACTTCCGTGAGAAGATGCTTGCTGCCGGTTTCGACATCAAGCCTACTCAATCAGCCATCTGTGCCGTCATGCTCTATGATGCCAAGCTCTCACAGGACTTTGCCAACCGCATGGCCGAAGAGGGCATCTACGTCACAGGTTTCTACTACCCTGTAGTACCGAAAGATCAGGCACGCATCCGCGTACAGCTTTCGGCAGCCCACAGCCGCGAAGACCTCGACAAAGCCATCGCAGCATTCATCAAAGTTGGTAAAGAACTGGGAGTAATCAAGTAAAACCTCTTCATGAATAAAAAGAAAAAAGACATCGAGTTTCGATGTCTTTTTTCTTTTTACAAACAGGTAGAGTAGCTTATCAGAATGGCACGTCCGTTGGTGCTCCACCCAGCGGGAACGGGTTGGCTGGTGGTGGCGGCACTGGAGGCATACCACCTATAAACTGGTCATCCGAGTGGTTGCCCGTTACCACCTGCATATTGGCCCGCTTGTTCATCTTCGATTGCAATACCGCATCCTCGGGCAACGGAGCCAGGCTATCATCCTCTATATTCTGGAAACGCGCATAGTTAGCCACGAAGCGGAGGCGCACATCGTCTACCGCACCGTTACGATGCTTGGCCACGATAATCTCGGCCAGTCCGCGAAGGTCATTACCACGCTCATCCTGGTATATCTTATAGTATTCAGGGCGATGGATAAAACATACGATATCGGCATCCTGCTCGATGGCACCCGATTCACGCAGGTCGCTCAGTTGCGGGCGCTTACCTTCGGCACCCTCGCGGCTTTCCACGCCACGGTTGAGCTGACTCAGTGCAATGATAGGAATATCCAGTTCCTTGGCCAGTCCCTTCAGCGAGCGCGATATGGTACTCACCTCCTCCTGTCGGCTACCGAATGATGCGCCCGATGCGTTCATCAGCTGCAAGTAGTCGATGATAATCAGCTTCACCCCATGTTCACGCACCAGACGGCGTGCCTTGGTGCGCAGTTCAAAGATGGATAGCGAAGGCGTATCATCCACATAGAGCGGAGCATCAAAGAGAGCATTGATATTCGTGTCGAGCTGTCCCCACTCATAGGGAGCCAGCTGCCCGCTCTTGATCTTCTCACCCGGGATCTCACACACGTTTGTTATCAAGCGGTTTACCAACTGCACATTACTCATCTCAAGCGAGAACAGTGCCACCGGCTCACGGTTGTTTACCGCAATATTCTTGGCCATAGAGAGCACAAACGCCGTCTTACCCATTGCCGGGCGTGCAGCAATAATCACGAGGTCAGACTTCTGCCATCCCGAGGTCAGCTTATCCAGCGCATAGAATCCCGTAGACAGTCCGCTCAGTCCCGAGTCGCGCGAAGCAGCAATCCTCAACTGCTCGTAAGCCTGCTTGATTACGGGATTGATCTGCGTATAATCCTTCTTCATGTTCTGCTGCGATATGGCGAAGAGCTTACCTTCGGCCTCCTGCATCAGGTCCTCCACATCGTTGGTCTCATCAAATGCCTTTGTCTGCACCTCGCTGGTAAAGGTTATCAGTTCGCGTGCCAAGTACTTCTGTGCAATGATACGTGCATGATACTCGATATGAGCCGATGAGTTCACCTTACCCGCCAGTTGCGTGATGTATACCGGTCCGCCCACCTCTTCCAGTTCGGCAGTCGAGCGCAGCTGCTCAGCCACCGTGAGTATGTCCACCGGTTTCTGCTGTATGGCCAGTGTCTGTATAGCCTTATACAGCAGTTGGTGCCGATGTTCATAGAACGATTCGGGTTTCAGTATCTCGCTCACCAGTGAGTAAGCATCCTTCTCTATCATCAGAGCGCCCAGCACAGCCTGCTCCAGCTCAGGAGCCTGAGGCTGCAGATGACCATAGTCATCGGTTTGCCTCACCGTGCGTGTCGCAGTCGTTTTTCGGGGTTGTCGCGTTGTTGCCATTATGTCTTCAGGTTCATTTTTCAAATTAGGCACAAAAGTATATAAAAAGAAAGGCAAACAGAAAGATTCCCCCACGAAGTTTTCCAAAAGTTTTCCACAATCGGTGGATAAGCGAGAAAACGTCCATTCGCTCTCTCTGCTGCTATTATGCCACCTCACGAGACGAAACGCGGAGAAATCCTGTACATTTTTTTCGTAGCATTATGTAAGGCAAACCCTATGGTTTGCTTACATGGTGCTGAAATCGGAAGTACTCATTTACAAACTTAAAAACTCAAAAACTTAAAAACTCACGTTTCGCTTACTTTCTGAATTTTCCTAGAGAGCCTGTTTGGTTTTTATTCCAAGTTTAGTTGAGAGGTATTTTCGAGTAGATTTACCCTCTCGGTTCGCAGTGAATAGTGGTCTATTTACAAGAATTGAGAGGGTAAAGATGCCGAAAAGAGACTC
>JAGAQY010000038.1 GCA_017622495.1 Bacteroidaceae bacterium
ACTGTGATACGCATACATACTGAAGCCTCTCCGTTCTTCAGCAGCTTGGTTTTCTTGATAAAGAAAAGCACATTAAATGAATCTCGTCTCATTTTCTCCTACTTTTAAGTTAAACATTAGTTCGACAAATGTAGGAATCCGAGTCCGTTTTGATACTATGCAAAATATTGTGAATCAGCGAAAAACGCTCTTTCAAGGTGGAGATGTTTGGAACACCAGTTTGCTCCACCTCTTGCTCCACCAAAGGCGGTCGTGAACCGCACTTTTTTGCGTTTTTAGGGAAAATAAAAAATCCCGATTTTCGTTGAAAATCAGGATTTTACATTGTTTTGCTTTTCTTTGCTGTGGTGCCACCAGGAATCGAACCGGGGACACAAGGATTTTCAGTCCTTCGCTCTACCAACTGAGCTATGGCACCTTTCCGTTTTGCGAGTGCAAAGGTAGCACTAAATTCCGAAACGACAAAATATTTTTCACTTTTTTCTTCAATATTTCGTTTTTTCCTCTTCTACAAGAGGGTTTCGATGCACCCAAAAGCCGTTTTTAGTGGTGCTAAAGAAAATAATTAGCCATTCATAATTCATAATCCATAAATTATTTGTACTTTTGCACCGCAATCGGAAAGTAGCGCAGTTGGTAGCGCACTACGTTCGGGACGTAGGGGTCGGGCGTTCGAGTCGCCTCTTTCCGACACGAGATGAGCGATAACGATGATGAAAGAGTCAGAGTTTTCGCTCATTTATCATATAATAATAATAGGCAACACCGCTATTATATCAAAGAAAGATAACGCTACAGCTACCCCAACCCTGCCAATGACATGAAAAGAAGATTGTTTGCGACATTTTGTTTCCTGGCATGCCTTCACGCCATATATGCACAAAGCAGCCCTTCATCCTCGTTACACTTGCACCGCACGCGCAGTGGGCACTATGCATTCAGCACCTTGCTCAACGGCAAAGTGCTCACCTCTGTAATGATTGAGTCAGGCATACATGCAGCACTGGTAGACAGCGCTTTCCTGTTCAGCCATCTTGACGAGCTTGATATTGAGGTGCGCCACAACGACATGAACAAGGAGATGAACCTGGGCGGCACCGTGTACCGTATCAGTCATCTTGCCAAGGGGATGCTGCATTTTGGCAACGCCACGTACGATGGGCGCATACTGGTTCTTGCCAACTATCGCGACGAGACCGAGATGACCATCCCCATCCACCGGTTGCGCCACACCTTTGACTGGGACAGCCGTATCGTGATGCTCGACCTCGAGGGCGGTCACATGCGGATGCTTACCCGCAAAGAACTGCGCGAGTGGCAGGGCACACGCCACAAGATAAATCGCCGCTCCTACGAGAGGATGCCTGCAGTCAAGACCCATATTGCCTTCAACATCGATGGGGAGACTACAGTGATAGAAGGCAACTTCAACATCGATTTAGGCAACCCTATGCTCCTCTACCTACGCGAGCAGAGTCCAACCGTGGGGCAAATACTTGGCGAGAACGAGCATCTCAAGCTGACAGTAGGGCGCAACAGACACGGCCACATCGTAGCCAAGACCTTCACTCCCAAGCGTTGCGCCATTCTGGGCGAACGGTTCGAACAGCCCATTATCTGCATCACCGACAAGCTGCGCCGTTTTACCACCGACGGTCTCATCGGACTACCTTTTTTCATGGGCCGCACAGTTGCCTTTGATTTCGAGAACAATTTTCTGCACATCCGCGAGTGACTTCAGGGTAAACGAGCACGCACTACCGTCTCTTCCCCATCATAGCCATGCCGCCAAACGCACCATGACTCAAAAAAAGATGCCATTAAGTTTGCTTTTTCTTTCGCCTTACACTACATTTGCCAAAAAAACATAATACCATCATAAAGAAATCCACACCACCATGTTTGACATCGCAATCATCGGCGGCGGTCCTGGAGGATACGTTGCTGCAGAGAAAGCCGGCAAGAATGGCTTGAAGACTATATTGTTTGAGAAAAAAGACCTCGGAGGCGTATGTCTCAACGAGGGGTGCATACCCACCAAGACCATGCTGTATAGCGCCAAATTGTATGACCAAGCCCGCAAAAGCGAGAAATACGGCGTTCACGTAGAGGAAGCCCTGCTCGACTACAAGAAGATGACCGACCGCAAGACCAAAGTGATCCGCAAGTTAGTTGCAGGCATAGGGCTAAGGATGCGAAACGCCGGCGTAGAGGTAGTGAAGGCCGAGGCCACCATTAGCGGCCGCACCGACAGTGGCGCTATATGCATCATCGCCAACGGCGAGACCTATGAGGCCAAGAACCTGCTCATCTGCACAGGATCAGAGACTTTCGTTCCGCCCATACCCGGGCTGGACATGACGGCAAACGAGGCCATCGTGACCAACCGCGAACTGCTTGCCCTGAAGGAGGCACCCACCAGCCTCGTCATCATTGGCGGTGGAGTCATAGGTATGGAGTTTGCCTCACTATACAACAGCATCGGAGCCGAAGTGCACGTAGTAGAGATGATGCCCGAGATTTTAGGAGCCATGGACGGCGAGATCAGCGCCATGCTGCGTACTCAATACACCAAGAAGGGCATACACTTCCACCTCTCCTGCAGGGTGACCCATATAGAGGGGCATAGCGTGACCTTCACCGATGCCGAAGGAGCCTCACACACCATCGAGGGCGACAAGATACTGCTCAGTGTAGGGCGTCGTCCCATCATCCGAGGCCTCGGGCTCGAGACATTGGATATTGAGCTCGAACGTGGCGGTGTGAAGGTAGACAGCCAGATGCGCACCAATGCCGAGGGTGTATATGCAGCAGGCGACATCACCGGGTTCTCCCTACTTGCCCACACGGCAAGCCGCGAGGCCGAAGTGGCCGTCAACACCATCTGCGGGCACCGCGATACCATGCTTTACAACGCCATCCCCGGCATCGTCTACACCAACCCCGAGGTTGCCGGCGTAGGCATCACCGAAGCGCAAGCCAAGCAGCAGGGCATCGAGTACCAATGCCACAAGTTGCCCCTCGCCTATTCGGGCCGCTTCGTGGCCGAGAACGAAGGCGGTGAAGGCCTATGCAAGATTATCACCGACAAGGCTACCGGGCACATACTTGGGGTACACATGCTGGGCAACCCCTGCAGTGAGATCATCAGTAGCGCCTGCATAGCCATAGAGCGAGGGATGACCGCCAAGGAGCTCGAGCGGGTAGTATTCCCCCACCCCACAGTGGGAGAAATCATCAAAGAGACCATTTTAATGTAATCATCCGCAAAATTTATTCCTTTTTGGTACTTTCTTTTAGAAAAAAGCCGTTACTTTGCATATCAATTCATACTATATAAACATTTAACACGATATGAACGAAACAATGGTACGTCCTGCAGCCGGCAAGCTCGGCATCATGTGTGTAGGACTCGGCGCCGTGACCACCACCACGATCGTAGGTACCCTTATGGCCCGCAAGCAATTGGCCAAGCCTATAGGATCATTTGCCTGCAACGGCATCATGCGCTTAGGGAAAGGCCGTGACAAAGTATATAAAGAGGTTAAAGACATCATACCTATAGCCGAACTTAGCGACATCGTATTCGGTGCATGGGACATCTACGAGGACGATGCCTACGAGGCCGCCCTCAAGGCCGATGTACTGAAGCAGCGCGATATCGACCCCGTAGCCGACGAGCTACATGCCATCAAGCCGCTCAAGGCGCTGTATGAGAAGGAGTATGCTACCAATATCGACGGCCCCAACGTCAAGACCGGCACATTGCTTGAGCGCACCAACGCCCTGCGCGAAGACATACGCCGATTCAGGGAGGACAACCATTGCGACCGCGTAGTAGTGATATGGATAGCCAGCACCGAGAAGTATGTGGCCCGCAATGCCGAGGCACACGATTCGCTGGCAGGTTTCGAAGCTGCCCTCCAGCGCGGCGACACTACAGTCATAGCCCCATCGATGTGCTATGCCTATGCCGCCATGCGCGAGGGATGCCCCTTCGTGATGGGTGCTCCCAACCTCTGCGTTGACATGCCTGCCATGTGGCAGCTGGCCGAGGAGTGCCAGGTACCCATTACCGGCAAGGACTTCAAGAGTGGGCAGACGATGATGAAGACTGTGCTTGCTCCTGCCTTCTTCACCCGCCAGTTGGGTGTCAACGGATGGTTCTCAACCAACATTCTGGGCAACCGCGACGGTATCGTGCTCGACAACCCCGAAAACTTTGAGACAAAGCGCCGCAGCAAGATGAGCGCCGTAGAGAACATCCTCGATGCCGACGTGTACCCCGAGCTCTACAGCGACATCTACCATAAGGTACGCATCAACTACTACCCGCCCCGTGGCGATGAGAAGGAGGCATGGGACAACATCGACCTCTTCGGCTGGATGGGCTACCCCATGACCATCAAGGTCAACTTCCTCTGCCGCGATTCTATCCTTGCAGCCCCCTTGGCACTCGACCTCGTGCTCTTCTCCGATGTGGCCCTCCGTGCTGGTCTCTCGGGCATACAGGAGTGGCTGTCGTTCTACTGCAAGGCTCCCATGCACAAGGATGGCGATAAGCCTGTGCACGACCTCTTCAAGCAGTTTGCCATGTTGAAAAACAAGGTACGCGAGCTCGGAGGATACGAGGCTGACCAGGAGTTGGATTAATACACCCGTTTCTTGATTATACAACAAAGAGAAGGCCGGCATCTGCCGGCCTTCTCTTGCTTCATATACCCTACGTCCGGAGGGGGCTTGCCGGCTTATGCCTCGCCCTTGAAGTCGCTCAATCGGGGCATATAGGTCTTTCCCTTCTCCTGCTCGGGCAGGCGGATGGGGCCGAACGTATTCTCATACTTCTTGAGGTTGTCCTGCAAGGCAAGCATCAGGCGCATGGCATGCTCGGGGGTAAGTATCACGCGCGACTTCACCTGTGCCTTGGGCAATCCGGGGAGTACGCGTATGAGGTCGAGTACAAACTCCGACGATGAGTGCGAGATGACGGCCAGGTTGCAGTATACGCCCTGTGCCACATCTTCCTTGAGTTCTATTTGCAGTTGGTTTTCAGGATTCTTTTCCATTATGTTCTTTTGTTAGGGGGTTATTACTTATCTACGGTAGTTGGCCAGCTCAGCCAAGTCCTGCTTGCCACGCATGTAGGTAGGCAGCGAGTCTATGGCATCCACGAGGTCATCGTTGAAGAGGTCGTCGCCCTCCATCACGAAGGCGTGTATGGTGCGCTTGGCGGCCAGGTTGGTGTCGCCATAGTACTTTGATATCATCACCTTGTCTTTCTCCTCCTGCTGTTCTCGCTCGGCCTGCTCCTCTTCGGTCTCTGTATGCTGCCCCACAGAGGCATTGTTCACCTCGATGGTCGTATTCATACCCGGTATGTTGCTCACGCCGAAGCCCGTTGCCAGGATGGTGATCTTCACATCCTCGTCGAGCGACTCATCGGTAGCCAATCCCCATATCACCTCGATGTCCTTGCTGAGGAATCGGTCGGTAAATCGGCTTATCTCCTCCATCTCCTCCACCCTGATGGGGTGAGTAGGGCTGTCATAGATGTTGAAGAGTATCTTCTTTGAGTTGTATATATCGTTGTCATTGAGCAGCGGCGAGTGCAGTGCATTCTCGATGGCCATTCCCAAGCGGTTTTCTCCTCTTCCCAAGCCATAGCTCATGATAGCCACTCCGCCATTGCGCAGCACCTTGCTCACGTCGCAGAAGTCGAGGTTGATGGTACCCTCCATGGTGATAATCTCCGATATACTCTTCACCGCTACGGTAAGCGTGTCGTCTACCCTATGGAAGGCCTCGGTGATGAGGCAGTTCTGATAGATGTCGAAGATACGCTCGTTGTTGATCACGAGCAGTGCATCCACATGCTTCGATATGGCATCCACTCCCTTGAGTGCCTGCACGATCTTGGGGCGCAGCTCAAACTTGAACGGGATGGTCACCACACCTACGGTGAGCACCCCCGACTCCTTGGCCACGCGTGCTACCACGGGCGCTGCTCCGGTACCCGTACCGCCTCCCATACCGGCCGTGATGAATACCATCTCGGTGCCGTCCTGGAACTGCTTGCGTATATCCTCGATGTTCTCCTCGGCAGCGCGGCGTGCCACATCGGGGTCGTTGCCGGCACCGAGGCCCTTGGTTGTGTTGCGTCCTATCTGCAGTTTCACAGGGATTTCCGACTTTGCCAGCGCCTGGTTGTCGGTATTACACAGGACGAATGACACATCTTGTATACCCGTGCGGTACATATTCTTTACGGCATTGCCGCCGCCTCCGCCCACACCGATAACCTTTATAATCTTTCTCACCTCGGTAGGCAAGTCGTATGGCATAATATCATTATCGTTCATATCGTATCCTGTTTTTGTTATTGGTTATCATCCATTTCCTCATCTTTCAAGAAGTCGGTAGCAATCTTCTCCATGTTGTCGCCTACAGACTTTATCTTCTTCACCAACCCGGCGAGGAATCCCTTCTGCTTCTCCTTGCGTTCCTGTGCCTTTGCTGCCGCGGCTGCTCGTCGGCGCTGGAGCTCCTCCTCGCGCTTGCGGTCGCGTTCTTCCTGGGCGCTCTCTCCGTCGTCGGTAAAGAGGTTGCCCGTCACGGCCTTGCTCTCGTCTTCGGGCTTTATCTCCATCGGTATCTCCTGTATGCAGGTCTCCTCGCCAGCCATGAGCAGCCCCACGAGCACGCCCTGCGTGCCCTCTACGGGACGTTCGGCGGTGTCCCATTCCACCTGCGTCACGGTGTCGTGTGCCAGGCGTATCTTGGCCGACTGGAACTTCTGTGCCAGTGCCTCCTCTATTCCCTTGAGGTTGATGCCTCCGCCACAGCACACCACTCCAGCCAGCAGGTTCTTCAGTTCATACCCCGAGGTTTCCACCTGGCGCACCACGTTGAGCAGTATCTCTTCCAGTCGTGCTTCGATGACCTCGTGCACCTTGCGCAGCTCTATGGTGCGTTCGTCATCTACCTGCACTGTCTCGTCGCTCGCTGCGGGGTACAGCACCCCATATTTGCGCTTTATGCGTTCGGCCTCCTGCTCGTCGAGCTGTAGTGAGCACAGGTCGCGTGTAATATTCTGTCCGCCCAGCGGCACCACGGTAAGGAATCTCAGGTATCCTCCCTTGTATATCGACACCGTGGTGGTATCGGCTCCCAGGTCGATGAGCACACATCCCTGCCGGCGCTCATTATCGGTGAGCAGCACCTTGGCAGCCTCGAGCGGTGCTATGGAGTCGTCGGCAATCTCTATGCCTGCCGTGCCGAAGCTCTTATTGGTATTGTCCATCACCGATGCGCGGGCCAGTATATTGAGGTAGTTGCCCTCTATGCGCGAGCAGTTGACACCCACGGGCTCGTTCGATGCATTATTCCCTATCTTATACTCCTGCGACACCATGATGAGCATGTCGTGCCCGGGGTACTGCTTCGCTGCATTCTCCTCCTCCATCTCCGTCACGATGGCATCAGTCACGCGTGTTTCCTCCCCGAAGGTGCGCACCACGGTATTGAGTTCCGAGTGCAGGGTATATCCACCCACGCCCACATAGGCCTGTCCTATGGTGGCGTTGTTCATCTCGGGCTCCAGGCGATTGATGATATTGGTAAGGCTCTGGGCGGTCTTGTCAATATTATACACCACCCCTCGGCGTACGAATCCCGACACTGGTTCATTGGCATAGGCAAGCACCTGCAGAGTGCCATCTGCGCGCTTGCGTCCCACGGCACCGGCAATCTTCGACGAGCCCAGCTCGATAGCTACTATTAAGTCATTTGTTGCCATATATCTTACTGTCTTGTATATCTGTTTCTGCTGTAATCTGCAAAATTAGTGCAAGCCGAATGAAATGCCAAATTTCAACGAGCGAAAACATAGAAAATGCTTGAATTTTCTTTGTTGAGCGAGGCAGAGATTCAACAAAGTTAAATTTATTTGAGCATTTCCGAGGCGCAGCCTAATTTCTTCTTGTCCCTACGAGATTGCCGACCAGTTGACATTCGTCTTGCGCAGTCGTTCCAGCTGCTGCCACATCACCGCACTCTCGGGTCGCGAGCCATCGGGGTCCTCATCGGTGATGCGCTCGGCGATGCTACGCACATGCCCCAGCAGTTGTCCGTCGCGGGCTATATTGGCAATCTTCAGGTCGAAGGCGATGCCGCTCTGCTGTGTGCCCTCGAGGTCGCCCGGGCCGCGCAGCTTGAGGTCGGCCTCGGCAATCTCGAATCCGTCGTTGGTGCGCACCATGATCTCGAGGCGTTTCTTGCTCTCCTCCGAGAGCTTCACCGAGGTCACCAGGATGCAGTACGACTGATCGGCCCCGCGTCCCACGCGGCCACGCAGCTGGTGCAGTTGCGACAGGCCAAATCGCTCGGCATTCTCTATCACCATCACCGAGGCGTTGGGCACGTTCACGCCCACCTCTATCACCGTGGTGGCCACCATGATCTGTGTCTCGCGGCGGAGAAACCGCTGCATCTCGGCATCCTTCTCGGCAGGCTTCATCTTGCCGTGCACCATGCTCACCTGGCAGTGGGGAAAAGCCTCACACACCTGTGTATAGCCCTCCTCGAGGTTCTTGAGGTCAATCTTCTCGCTCTCCTTGATGAGCGGGTACACCACGTACACCTGCCGGCCCTCGGCAATCTGCCCCGCCATGAACTGGTATAGCTGTGCCTGACGGTTGCCATACTGGTGTATCGTCTGTATGGGCTTGCGCCCGGGCGGCAGTTCGTCGATGATGCTCACGTCGAGGTCGCCATAGAGTGTCATGGCCAGGGTGCGCGGTATGGGCGTGGCCGTCATCACCAACACATGCGGCGCATAGGCATTCTTCGACCACAGCTTGGCCCGCTGTGCCACGCCGAAGCGGTGCTGCTCGTCGATGACCACAAAGCCCAGTGCCGAGAACTGCACCGTATCCTCGAGCACCGCATGGGTAGCCACCAGCAGGTGTATGTCACCCGTGAGCAGACCCTCGAGCACCTCCTTGCGCCGCTTGCCTTTCACGCTTCCCGTGAGCAGAGCCACACGTACGGGCAGCCCCTCGAGCATCGACGACAGCGTGGCATAGTGCTGCTCGGCCAGTATCTCCGTGGGCGCCATGATGCAGGCCTGGTAGCCGTTGCCGATGGCGATGAGCGATGTCATGAGCGCCACCAGTGTCTTACCGCTGCCCACATCGCCCTGCAAGAGGCGGTTCATCTGTCGGCCACTGTTCATGTCGTGCCGCATCTCGCGGATGACCCGTTTCTGGGCACCCGTCAGCTCGAAGGGGAGCTTCTTGGCATAGAACTCGTTGAACAGTTCGCCCACCTTGGTAAAGCACAGCCCGCGGTACTTGCGGCGGCGGTCCTTGCAGTAGCGCAGTATGCTGAGCTGCACGTAGAAGAGTTCCTCAAACTTGAGCCTGTACTGTGCCCGGCGCAGCTGCTCGGGCTCCTTGGGGAAGTGTATGGCATGCAGTGCCTCGGGTAGCGGCATCAGGTGATGTTCCTGCACGAACGGTGCAGGCAAGGTCTCGGCTATGGGCATGCGCTCGAGCAGGGCAAAGAGGTTGCCCACGATCTTCTGCATGGCATTGCTGTTGAGCCCGCTGCGCTTCATGCGCTCCGTGGTGTTGTAGTAGGGCTGCAGGCCCATCGAGGAGAGCGACAGCTCCGAGGCCTTGTCGATATCGGGGTGCGCCACGTTGATGCGGTCGCCAAACATCGTAGGCTTGCCAAATACGATGTACTCCACCCCCACGGGGTAGCTCTTGGGGATAAACTTGGCACCATTAAACCACACCAGGTCTATCACCCCCGTGCCGTCAGTGAAGTGCGCCACCAGCCTCATCTTGCGCCCCGTGCCCACGGTCTCGTAGCGCAGTATCTTACCCTTGAGCTGTATGTAGGGCATGTTGCCGTCTATCTCGTGGATGTAGTAGAGACGGCTGCGGTCTACATACTTGTAGGGGAAGTTATACAGCAGGTCGTGCATGGAGCCGATGCCCAGCTCCTTGGCCAACAGGGCTGCCCGCTGTGGGCCCACACCCTGCAAGTACTGTATGTCGCGCGTCGTGAGGTCGTACATTGGTTGCATTGCAAAATTAGTGCAAGGCGAGCGAAAATGCAAGTTTACTTAATTATATTTTCTTCCTTGTCACTCGGCAGAGATCAAGCAAGCTCATCTCTGCTCTCGTTCCTGCGTCAGTTGCAATTTTCCGAACCGCCGCCTAATTTCTGTGCTTGCGAAGCAAGGATTAAAAATAGTCATAAATGTTGACTTTGCCGACACGCGGCGGCAGACTTCTTTCGGAGAAGTGGGGACGGACGTAGCTCCTGCAACATCTCGGATTAGGAAATCCGGGGTGACGTTGACGTTGACAACACATGCGCTCCCATATGGGCTGGCTGGGTAGCAAAACTTATTGTTATGAAAAAAATCTTATTTATTATTAGATATACAAGTATATATAATAAATAAATAAGCCCTATATTTATAGTGCGCGACAGCAAAAGAAAGCGTTGACAACACCGCATCCCTTGTCAACGTCAACGTCAACACCTATTTTGGGCAACGCCTATTGCCGACATCGAGCACTGACGCTGCACCGCGGGCCATTTTCCACGCCTATGAGCGCCGCGCCCCGCACCTATGAGCGCCCACCGCGCACCTGCGAAAATAATTTAACCGAAAGGAAACACAAAAACTTACAACTACGCAGTGCAGCGAGAGCAATATATGCTTGCATACTATTGCCGCCGACGCGAAATGAGCGCTGCCACTCATGCTCATGTAGCATGGGTGAGACACTCCTTTATTATTGAGAATGAAATAGAATCTGTGGCCATCCGCAAAATCCGCATCTGTGTGCCAAGAAACGTGGAACAGGGATCGGTTAGCGGAGACGAAAAAGAAAAAAGCATCGACAATCATCAGATTATCAATGCTTCTTCTCAGTCGGGGTGACTGGATTCGAACCAGCGACCACACGCCCCCCAGACGCGTACTCTAACCGGGCTGAGCTACACCCCGCTGCTCAATTGCGGTGCAAAAGTAGGACTTTTTATTTACCTACGCAACTTTTTGCGGTTTTTTTTCGCGTTTTGAGCATAAATTTGCTAATTTTGTCGGAAATAGTAGAGCATAACCGATGCAAATAGCTTTGAATCTCCCTCAAAAGATAATGGCAGACATCACCCTGCCCACATCGAAAAGCATCAGCAACCGCGCCCTGATGATACAGGCCTTGTGCCCGGAGCAGCGGTACGCGATAGAGCACCTGGCCGTGTGTGACGATACCGACCACATGCTGCAGGGCATCGCGGCCAAGCGGGCAGGAGCACCGTTCATCGACATAGGCGCCACGGGCACTGCCATGCGATTCCTCACGGCCTACCTGGCCATCGCACCGGGAGAGACGGTGCTGACGGGCAGCGAGCGCATGCAGCAGCGACCCATAGGCGTACTGGTGGAGGCGCTCCGCACACTGGGGGCCCACATCGGCTATACCCGCCACGAGGGCTACCCGCCCCTACGCATCGGCGGCAGGGAGCTGTGCGGCGGAGAGGTGGAGATAGAGGCGGGCATCAGCTCGCAATACATATCGGCACTGCTGATGATAGGCCCTTGCCTGACCGAGGGGCTGACGCTGCACCTCAGAGGAGACATCGCCTCGCGCACCTATATAGAGCTGACACTGGACCTCATGCGCCACTATGGTGCACGGGCCGAGTGGACCGACGGACAGACGATATGCATTGCCCCGGGGGGCTATGAGGACCGCCCCCTCACGGTGGAGGGCGACTGGAGCGGGGCATCGTACTGGTATGAGCTGGCCGCGATAGCGGCTCACTGCGGACACGACGTGGAGATACTGCTGCATGGGCTCACCGCCAACAGCCGCCAGGGCGACCGCGTGGTGGCAGAGCTATTCGAACCGCTGGGGGTGACGACGGAGTTTACCGCAGAGGGGGCAAGGTTGGTCCATTCAGAATTGAGAATTGAGAATTCAGAATTAAAGATGGACTTCACCCACTGCCCCGACATAGCGCAGACGCTGGCCGTGACCTGCGGCATGCTGGGCGTGCCCTTCACGCTGGAGGGCATACACAGCCTGCGCATCAAGGAGACCGACCGCGTGGCGGCACTCATAGCCGAACTACGCAAGCTGGGCTATGTGCTACGCGCCGAGGGCGCCACACGCCTGGTATGGGACGGCAAGCGCACCGAGCCGACGCCACACCCCACGATAGCGACCTATGACGACCACCGCATGGCCATGGCCTTTGCCCCGGCCGCACTGTGCCACGAGGGACTATCGATAGAGCATCCCGAGGTGGTATCCAAGTCTTATCCTGGATTTTGGAAGGACTTGGAGCAATTGACAAATGACAATTGACAATTCACAATTAATAATTCAGAATTCAAATCATGAACATAGCAATATACAGCGCAATATTCCTGGCAGCACTTGTGGGGCTGTCACTGATAGGGCAACTGATAAGACGAAAGAATGGTGACACTCCACTCCCCTCTTCCCCAAAAGCCGAAGAGCCCGTAAGCATAGCATCGCCCGAGTCCGAAGCAGCCGCCGATGATGATGACGACGAGTGCTGCGGTGAGCACGAGGTGTGTGAGAAGGGTAAGATAAAGCGTGCCCTGCGCACCGATATAGAGTATTTCGACGATGAGGAGCTGGATGTGTATCGCGGCACGGCATCGGACGAGTATAGTGATGACGCCGTGGAGGAGTTTCGCGAGGTGCTCTACACCATGGACCCGAAGGAGATTGACGACTGGCTCAAGAGCCTGGAACTGCGCGAGGTGGCGCTGCCCGATGCGCTGAAGGACGAGGTGTTCATGCTGCTCGAGACGGGTAGCGGGCTCAGATAGTCCCACCCCCTACCCCGCTCACCAGGGCAGGTCAATCGATATCTTTCAGCATAGCCACGCTATGCTTCAACCCCGAGGCTACCACCTTGGGCAGTTCCTTGCGGGCATTACGGCGTATCTCGCGCTTGACGGCTTTGCTGTGTTCCCTAAACTCCCGGGCTCCCTCTTCAAGGTATTTCATGGTGCTCTTGCCCACCTTGAGGGTGATGAAGGCGTTGGCCGCACCATTGGCCCCCGACTTGAGTATAGAGCCGGCGAGCTTCATGCCGGTGACCCCGATGAGACTCCCCAGGTCGATATCGTCCATCAGTTCGTCCACAGAGCCTATGATGATGGATGAGGAGATGACGGAGACGTAGAGCTTGAACAGCTGGAGGTAGGAGGGGCGGTAGCCCTGCTGGCGTATGAGCTTGCCTATCATGCGCACGTTCATGCTCAGGGTGGAGATCATGTCGACCGACTTGTTTTGCGACACGGCGGTGACGACAAACACCGTCTCGGCCGTAGAGCGTATGAGGTCGTCGGCCTGGTGGCGCCGCTCGTCGAGGATGGCCTTGACTACATCGCTACGGTCATTGGCCTGGGCGATATGGGCGCGTTGCTCCTTGCTCAGGCGTAGCTGGGCGATGTACTTGTCGAGTTCCTCGCTACTGAGGGCATGGATATTGTCGACCCTGCTGCCCTTGTACTCGGGGGTGAAGATGATGCGCAGGGTGGGCACAACGATGAGGAACAGCACCATGAGGCCGATGACCACATAGAACATATACCCCAGCCAGGGGTGCACACTGGCGAGACGGTCGCCCAGGGTGATGATGTCGCTCAAGATACAGGTAAAGGCCAGCAGGCCCAGCCCGACCACCCAGAGGATAAAGCTTTTACGATTCATGAGTAACGTATGTATGTTAGTAGCCATAGCCGGCATGCCGGCTATGGCTTTGTGTGCATGGGACTACTTCTTCTTGCCCTGCTGCTCCTTGGCGATGCGTATCGTGGTGAAGGAGTAGGCAGGCATCTCGTAGGTGAACTGCGGCGCTACTTCGATGGTGCTCTCGGTGGGCACGGCGGTGCGGTCGGCAGGCTTGCCGGTGAGCACGGTGCAGGTGGCAGTGGTGGAGAGGGCATCGCAATCGGTCACCTCTACGGCGGTGGTCACGGCTACGGGCAGCAGGTTGACGAACTTGATGATGAGGTCGCCGGTGGCCGAGTCGTAGACGGTGGAGGTGGAGATGCGCTTGCGCACATCGTCGCGGCGGCTCTCTACCCTGAGCTTACCGGTGATGTACTGGTCGCCGCTGTTGTTGCCGAATATCTTCTGGGTGTAGTAGCCGGGAGTGAGGTCGATGCGCGATGAGTTGAAGTAGATCATGTCGGGGTTCCAGTTGGTGTGGCCGTGGCGTGCCAGCAGCGGAGCATACGAGGTCATGCGCACGATGTCGGCATTGCGCTCTACATTGGTGAGGTGCAGGGCCTCGCAGAGGGCTGTCTCGATGTTGTTGTGACGGCCAGCGATGTGGCAGGCATACTCGCCGAGGTATACCTCACTGGCATTGCGGTCGTAGTGGTCGTAATAGTCCTGGTTGTGGATATACCATCCGGGGCTCACGTAGTAGTGCTCGTCAACCATGGGTATCTCCTTCTCCTTGGCCAGCTTCCAGCCCCACTCGTAGTCGGAGCCTTCGTAGAAGGGACCTACGGTGCCGCAGATGATGATCTCGGGGTGCTTGGCACGCACGGCATCGTAGATCATGTTGAAGCGCTCGGTGAAGGTGTTGGATATGAGGTCTTCGTTGCCGATACCGATATACTTGAGGTTGAAGGGCTTGGGGTGCCCGGCCTCAGCACGCACGCGGCCCCACTTGGTAGTCTTGGCATCGCCGTTGGCCCACTCGATGAGGTCGAGGATGTCTTGGATGAAGGCGTCCATCTCGTCCATGGGCACGCCACCCTGCTGGCCGTGGCCACCGTGTGAGGAGTTTTGGCAAGGCACGGCGGCAGGGATTACGGGCAGAGGCTCGGCACCTATGTCCTCGCAGAAGAGGAAGTACTCGTAGTAGCCGAGGCCCAGTGTCTGGTGATAGTTCCATATATTGGGCATGTGCTGGCGCTCCTCGAGCTTACCGATGGAGCGTTTCCAGAGGTACATGTTGTCGAGGCCGTCGCCGTGGGCAGCGCAGCCGCCGGGGAAGCGCACAAACTTGGGCTTCATGTCGGCAATCACCTGTGCGAGGTCGGCACGGAGGCCATTCTTGCGGTTCTTGAAGGTGTTGCGCGGGAAGAGCGATACCATGTCGATATCCACCGCACCTGTCGTCTGCGGAGCGATGACAAGGCGTGCCTTGGGGGCATCTTTCGGGGCCTTGAAGGTAGCCTTGAGGATCTTCCACTCGGCAGTGCCCACGGTGATGTCCTTCGAGGCAAGGGTCTCGCCCTCTTCGCCCACGAGGCTGATGAGGAGCTTGCTGCTCTTGCCCGATGCCTTACGGGCCATCAAGCTAAGGTCATAGAGGTCGCCTGCCTTGAGGGCGATGCCATCGTAGCCGCCATTCTCCAGTGTAGCACCTATGGCGCTTGTCGAGAGGGTGGCATAGTGGCAGTTGTTGGCGTGGATGGGACGCTCGGTGCCTATGGCCACGGTGCTGCCCTCGCCCTTGAGTTCCCATGCGGTGAGGCTATGCCATCCGCCGCGGTCGGCGGCAGAGTACTCGAAGTCGCGGTTTTGGATGAGCTCGCCATAGAGTCCGCCATCGGCTCCGTAGCTGATATCCTCAAAGAAGATACCGATGAGCTCGTTGCTGATGGCCTTGCGTTCCTTGCCATGGATGGTGAGGCGGGCGTTTACGGGCTTGAGGTCGGCAAAGCGCACGGGGTCTTGTCCCATGTGCTCGTCGAGCTTCACCTGACGGTTGCGCAGGTAGTCGTCGCGCTTGATGAGCTTGTCTATCTGCTCCCACTCTACGCGGTGTACCTGACCCTCTACGGGGCGGTCGCCCAGGACGATACCGGTCATCACATCTGCAATACGTGCTACCACACCATTGGCGGGAGCAGCCTTGCTCCATGTGCGGCAATCGGGCGAGGTGAGACTATATGCCTTGTTGCCCTGTGTAGTATAGGTCACCACCCATGCGGTGCCATTGTGTGCTATCATTGGGGCTACACAGCTGCCTCCCTCCACGTAGGGGTAGTCCTGCGGCTTCCAGTTGATGAGGTCGGGGCTTTCGCAGTAGGCAAACTGTGGATTGTCGGCCTTGGGCGACCATACGCAGCGCCACATGCCCTGGCTATCGCGCATGAGGTGCGGGGTGAACATCTTCTTCTGTGCACCCCAGGTGCCGAAGTCGCTATCCACGAAGGTACGTCCATTACCGATAGATGTCCAGTGGAGGCTGTCAGAACTGTAGGCAAAGGCAATGCCTCGGCCGTTGACATAAGAGAACAGGTAACCGTAGTCGGGCTTGTTGGCCTGCACACAAAGGGCGCATAGCAGCGCAGTGAGAGTGAGAATGTGTTTCTTCATCGTTTTTCGAGTCTTTTGTTTTCTGCCTACGAAGATAGTACTTTTTTATGTATTAACGGCCGCTCTTGATGATATTATTTACAGAAAAACAAAAAAGCAGGAATTCCGATCGGAACTCCTGCTTCTTATCATGTGCTTGGCAATGCCTGCTACATCTCCTATTAGTTATTCTCGGGACGGAGCTTGCGCACTACGGCACCAGTCTGCCACATCTCGCTCTCACGGAGGGCACGGAGTTCCTCTTCGAGCTTCTCGCGGTAGTCGGGCTTAGAGTTGCTGTCGATAGAGATCTGAGCCTCGTTGCCGGTCTTCACGCTCTCGTAGAGCTGCTCCATGACGGGCTTGATGGCATCGTGGAACGGACCCATCCAGTCGAGGGCACCACGCTGAGCGGTGGTAGAGCAGTTGGCATACATCCAGTCCATACCGTTCTTGGCGAAGAGGGGCATGAGCGACTGGGTGAGCTCCTCAACGGTCTCGTTGAAGGCCTCAGAGGGGGTGTGGCCATTCTCGCGGAGCACCTCGTACTGAGCAAGGAGCAAGCCCTGGATAGCACCCATGAGTGAGCCGCGCTCGCCGGTGAGGTCAGAGTATACCTCGCGCTTGAAGGTGGTCTCGAACAGGTAGCCTGAGCCTACGCCGATACCGAGGGCGATGCAACGCTCGAAGGCACGGCCGGTAGCGTCCTGGAAGATAGCGTATGATGAGTTCAAGCCACGGCCCTCGAGGAACATGGTGCGCAGTGAGGTACCCGAGCCCTTGGGGGCGATGAGGATAACGTCAACATCGGCGGGAGGTACGATGCCGGTGCGCTCTTTATAGGTGATGGCGAAGCCGTGTGAGAAGTACAGTGCCTTGCCGGGAGTGAGGTGCTTCTTGATGGTGGGCCAGCAAGCGATCTGGGCTGCATCAGAGAGCAATACCTGGATGATGGTGGCACGCTCGCAAGCCTCCTCGATGCTGAAGAGGGTCTCGCCGGGTACCCAACCGTCGGCTACTGCCTTGTCATAGGTCTTGCCTTCGCGCTGACCTACGATCACATTGAATCCGTTGTCGCGGAGGTTGAGCGACTGGCCGGGGCCCTGTACGCCATAGCCGATAACGGCGATGGTCTCGTTCTTCAATACCTCGCGGGCTTTCTCCAAAGGAAATTCTTCACGTGTTACGACGGTTTCTTCTACACCGCCAAAATTCATTTTTGCCATAACTTTTTAGTTTTTAAGTTTATGAGTTATTGAGTTTGTTTTGTTTAGTGTTTAGGGAATTGTCAACAGACAACAGACAACAGTCAACGGACAACAGTCATTGCTGCTTCGTCACGGTTAATGTTTATCTCCTAACTTCTATTGATCTTCTCCAAATATTCGTTCACATGCTCTTCGGTGTCGCGGGTCACGGCGATACGGCCCGAGCTCACGTATTGCAACACGCAGTCGAAGGCATCGAGCTCGGTGCGCAGGGCGATGATCTCGTCCGTCACACCCGACTTCTCCACCACGGCATATACGGCGTTGGCCTCCATGATGCGGGCGCCGTAGCGGCGGATGGTCTTCGAGATGAGCGGATTGTCCAGCAGCTTGGGAGTGGAAATCTTGAGCAGCGCTACCTCCTGCATGAATATCTCATCATCGAGGAAGTAGTGAGCCTGCACCACGTCAATCTTCTTCTCTATCTGCTTGGTCACCTTGATGATGGTGTCCTCGTCGCTCCATGTGGTGATGGTGTATCGGTGTATGCCCTTGATGGACGAGGCCGATGCATTGAGGCTCTCGATGTTGAGCTGGCGACGGGTAAACACGGCGGTGATCTGATTGAGAAGACCAGCAATGTTCTCCGAGTGAACGATTAGGGTATATAGTTTCTTTTCCATATTATTATTTTCAGGAGTTCAGTAGTCGGGAGTTCAGTAGTTCAGCCAAATGTTCGTCCATTGTTATACCAAGAGGCACATTCATAGTCGAAGCTATCGTCTGCACTCCTGTACTCCTGACTCCTTCACTCCTTATATATTTATATATTTAACAGTCCATAGCATTCATCATCATCACATTCACTGCACCTCCCGGGGGGGTCATGGGCATCACGTTCTCATTCTCCATGATGGCCACCTCGAGCAGGAAGGGACCGTCGGTAGCGAGCATGGTGTCGATGGCACTGGCCAGTTGGTCGCGCTCTACCACCAGCTGTGAAGGTATGCCATAGGCCTCGGCTATCTTCATGTAGTCGGGGTTGAGCATGGGAGTGCATGAGTAGCGCTTGCCGAAGAAGAGCTCCTGCCACTGGCGCACGTTGCCCAGGTAGTTGTTGTTGAGCAGGATCATCTTCACCGGTGCACCTGTCTCCATAATGGTGCCAAACTCCTGGATGCTCATCTGTATGCCGCCATCGCCCATGAACACGCACACCGTGCGGTCGGGAGCGCCGAAGGTGGCACCTACGGCAGCGGGGAGGCCGAAGCCCATCGTGCCCAATCCGCCCGACGTGATGATGCTGCGCTTCTGCGTGTATTGGAAGTAGCGGGCCGACATCATCTGGTTCTGCCCCACATCGGTCACCAGGATGGCCTTGTTGCCCGAAGCCTCGCTCACGGCACGGGCTACCTCGCCCATGCGCAGCGGTCCCTCCTCAGGGTGTATGGCCTCACGGATGACCTCGTTGTACTCCTTCTCCTCGTAGGGGGCGAAGCTGTCGATCCACTCCGTATGCTTGGCGGCACTGACGGCCTCGGTAAGGCGAGCCAGGGTGTCCTTGCAGTCGCCCAGCACGGCTACGTCGGCATGTACGTTCTTGTTGATCTCGGCAGGGTCGATGTCGAGGTGTATCACCTTGGCCTGCTTGGCATAGGCATCGAGGCGACCGGTGACGCGGTCGTCGAAACGCATGCCCACGGCGATGAGCAGGTCACACTCGTTGGTCTTCACGTTCGGACCCAAGTTGCCGTGCATGCCCAGCATACCCTTGCGCAAGCGGTGCCCGTGAGGCAGGGTAGAGAGTCCCAGCAGGGTACATCCCACGGGGATATCGGCCTTCTCCACGAAGGTGCGCAGCTCCTCGGTGGCAT
This sequence comes from Bacteroidaceae bacterium, assembly GCA_017622495.1. Lineage (GTDB taxonomy): Bacteria > Bacteroidota > Bacteroidia > Bacteroidales > Bacteroidaceae > UBA1189. The sequence continues at coordinate 19,471 of JAGAQY010000038.1, forward strand.
TGCCCAGCTCAATGCCCTGGCCTGCAAGCAGCAGCGGGCGCTCGGCAGCGTTGATGAGGGCAGCAGCCTCCTCTATGCTCTTGGGGTCGGTATCGGGCACGGCAATATATCCGCGCTCCACATCAATGGTGGCAGGCTTGAAGTCCACCATGCCCACCTGCGCATTCTTGGCAAAGTCGAGCACCACGGGTCCGGGGCGTCCGGTACCTGCAATATGGAACGCACGCGCTACGGCCCAAGCGATATCCTCGGGGCGGCGCACCTGGTAGCTCCATTTCGTGATAGGCTGCGTGATACCCACGAGGTCTACCTCCTGGAAGGCATCGGTGCCAAGGAAGTTTGCGGCCACCTGTCCGGCAATGACCACGATAGGCGTACTGTCGAGCATGGCATCGGCCACGCCCGTTATGGTATTGGTAGCACCGGGGCCACTCGTCACAAGGCACACACCCACCTTGCCCGACGCACGGGCATAGCCCTGCGCAGCGTGGGCGGCACCCTGCTCGTGGCGCACAAGTACTTGCTTGAAATCATTCTGATGGTCATACATGGCATCAAACACGGGCATGATGCTGCCGCCGGGGTAGCCAAACACGGTGTCTACGCCCTCGTGGATGAGTGCCTGCATGAGTGCTTCTGAACCAGTAATCATATTTATCTTTTTGTCTTGGAGTTAAAAGGAGTAAAAGGGAGATACCACTTCGCTTCCGCTTCGTTAAGGAGGCAAATGCCATTAGCTCTTTCGCGCGTAATAACTATTGGCATTTATCTCCATTTACCTCCATTTATCTCCTATAAAACTATCTCCATCAATATTTATCAAAAAACCTTCCTCCACAAGTGAGAAAGGCCGTCTTCTTATTACTAAACTAATACCATACGATTCTCACTTCCGTCCCTTTTCAAAGACTAGACCATCGACAATGACCACGTGAAGAATCGAATTTGTTTTCATATCTCGCTATTTGGCTGCAAAAATAGATATAAAATCCCGTTCCTACTAATAATTTATCATCTTTTTTCGCCGGTTTGTAAATTTTTGTTTGCCAACCTCCTCGCGAACAAGAAAAAGTGTTACGCCAAACAAGGCCGTCTTATCAAGCAACTGCGGAGGCCAGCATTACCGGCCCCCGCAATGGTCACTATGGTACTTTTGATGCTTAGTCGATCAGGCGTATGGCTCCCTTGTCGGCCGAGCTCACGAGCGAGGCGTATGCCTTGAGGGCTTTCGACACTTCGCGCTGGCGAGTCACGGGTGTCATGGGGCGTGCTGCAAGCTCCTCATCGCTGAGGCGCACATTGATGGTGCGGTTAGGGATGTCGATGTCGATGATATCGCCAGTAACAATCTTGCCGATGTTGCCGCCTGCTGCTGCCTCGGGAGAGATATGACCGATGCTGAGGCCCGAGGTGCCGCCTGAGAAGCGGCCGTCGGTGATGAGGGCACAGGCCTTGCCCAGATGCTTCGACTTGATGTACGAGGTAGGATAGAGCATCTCCTGCATGCCCGGGCCTCCCTTAGGTCCTTCGTGTGTGATGACTACCACGTCGCCTGCCACGATGTCGCCCCCGAGGATGCCCTCTACAGCTGCATCTTGCGAATCATATACTTTGGCAGGACCAGAGAACTTCCAAATGCTCTCGTCCACACCCGCAGTCTTCACCACGCAGCCATCCTGGGCAATGTTACCCTTGAGCACGGCCAAGCCGCCATCCTTGGAGTAGGCATGGGCAAGGTCGCGTATGCAGCCCTCGGCACGGTCGGTATCGAGTTCCCTATAATAGGACTCCTGCGAGCCCATCACGTTGCTGAACTTACGGGCAGGGGCGCTGGTGTAGATGCGCTGCGCGTCTAATTGACAATTGACAATTGACAATTGACAATTATCCACCGTCTGTTGTCCGTTGTCTGTTGTCTGTTGTCCGCCAACGATATCATATCTGGCAATAGCCTCGGCAAGGGTGAGTCCGTCTACACGCTTCAGGTCGGTATGGAGCAGATTGCCCTTGGCCAGTTCGCCCATGATGCCGAGGATACCGCCTGCGCGGTTCACATCCTCGATATGATACTTCTGCGTGGTGGGGGCCACCTTGCAGATACAGGGCACGCGGCGTGAGAGGGCATCGATATCGTCCATCGTGAAGTCTACCCCAGCCTCATGGGCTACGGCGAGCAGATGGAGCACGGTGTTGGTAGAGCCACCCATAGCAATGTCAAGCGTCATGGCATTGAGGAAGGCCTCGCGTGTGGCGATGCTCTTGGGGAGCACGCTCTCGTCGCCCTGCTCGTAGTACTTATAGGCATTCTCCACGACGAGGCGGGCAGCCTCCTTGAAGAGCTGTATGCGGTTCTTGTGCGTAGCCACGATGGTACCGTTGCCAGGGAGGGCCAGGCCGATAGCCTCGTTGAGGCAGTTCATCGAGTTGGCGGTAAACATGCCCGAGCAGCATCCGCATCCGGGGCATGCCGTACGCTCGATAGCCTCCACCTCTTCGTCGCTGACGGTCTCGTCGGCCGACTTAATCATCGTGTCGATGAGGTCGAGGTGTGCGCCACGGAGTTCACCTGCCTCCATAGGTCCACCCGACACGAATACCGTGGGGATATTGAGGCGCATCGACGCCATGAGCATACCGGGAGTAATCTTGTCGCAATTGCTGATACACACCAGCGCGTCGGCCTTGTGGGCATTGCACATATACTCTACACTGTCGGCAATGATGTCGCGCGAGGGCAGTGAGTAGAGCATGCCGTCGTGGCCCATGGCGATGCCGTCGTCGATAGCTATGGTGTTGAACTCGGCGGCGTAGCAGCCCAGTGCCTCAATCTCGCGTTTTACAATTTGGCCAATCTCGTGCAGGTGCGTGTGGCCCGGCACAAACTGGGTAAACGAGTTGGCGATGGCAATGATAGGCTTGCCCATCATCTCACGTTTCATGCCGTTGGCAATCCACAGGGCACGGGCGCCCGACATGCGGCGACCCTCGGTGCTGGTAGCGCTTCTAAGTGCGTGTTTCATATCTTCAATCTACTATTATTATACTAATCAAGTTATTCAATTATCACAAATGGGTTACAAAAGTAGAGAGAAAATCCCGTCCGTGCTAATGAAATGTCATCTTTTTCCGCCGTTTCGTGAAAATTTGTTTGTCAGCAGCTTCAGCAGTTCGCTCACGATGAGCACGCCGATGGAGAGGCCGATGACCATTCCCCACTGCGGGCCGCTGAGGGCGGTGAGCTTGAAGAGCGTCTGCATGGCGGGGACGAGCATCACGAGGAGCGTCAGCGTGGTGACCAGCACGATGGTGAGCCATAGCCAGCGGTTGGTGAAGAAGCGATGGGTGAACCACTGACGGCCAGCGCGGATGCTGAAGATCATCGTGAACTGCGAGAAGATCATCACGGCAAAGGTCATCGTGCGGGCGGTCTCGATGGAGTGCTCCATGCCTATCATATAGGCACCCAGCGAGGCTGCGCCGATGATGAGCGACTGCAATACGACCCTCGTGGTGAACGCACGGGTGAAGATGCCCTGATGGGGCTTTACGGGCGGACGCTCCATGATGTCCTTCGCAGCGTGGTCGACACTGAGGGCCAGCGAGGGCAGACTGTCGCCCACGAGATTGATGAAGAGCAGCTGTATGGGCAGCAGCGGCATGTCGAAGTTGCACAGCACGGCCACGAGCAGCAGGATAATCTCGCCCAGGTTGGTCGACACCATGAACTGGATACTCTTCATCAGGTTGTCGAAGATGCGGCGCCCCTCGCGCACAGAGGTCACGATGGTGGCAAAGTTGTCGTCGGCCAGCACCACATCGGCAGCCTCCTTGGCCACGTCGGTGCCGGTGATGCCCATGGCCACACCGATGTCGGCCAGCTTGAGGGCAGGGGCATCGTTGACGCCGTCGCCCGTCATCGCCACCACGTTGCCGCGCTGCTGGAAGGCCTTCACGATGCGCACCTTGTGCTCGGGGGCTACACGGGCAAAGACGGCCACGCTGCCGCACTGCTCGCGCAGCTCATCATCGGAGAGACGCTCCACCTCGGCACCCGTGAGCACGCGGTCGCCAGTGGTCATGATGCCCAGCTGGGTGGCAATGGCCGAGGCGGTGAGGGCGTGGTCGCCCGTAATCATCACGGGCTTGATGCCTGCGCGGCGGCACTGCTCGACGGCAAGGCGAGCCTCCTCGCGTGGCGGGTCTATCATGCCCACCATGCCCACGAAGGTGAGGCCATCTTCGATGCTTGCGGCACTGATGTCGCTGGGCAGCTCATCCATATATTTATAGGCAATGGCCAGCACGCGCAACGCCTTGGAGGCCATCTCCTCGTTCTTCTCAAATATGCGGTGGATGTCGTCACCGGTGATGTTCCTCACCGTGAACGAGCGTATAGATGAGGTCTTGCGTGAAGGTTGCTCATTGTCGTCGACATTGATCTTCGTGCAGCACTCCAGCACCTCGTCGACTCCGCCCTTGACAGCCACGAGGTAGCGCCCCGAGGCAGCGCGGTGGATGGTGGCCATGCGCTTGCGCTCCGAGTCGAAGGGCACCTCGGCCACGCGCGGCATCTCGGCCAGCAGCGCATCCTTATCAATGCCGAACCTCAGGCCAAGGTCTACGAGCGCCGTCTCCGTGGGATCGCCAATGGTGGTCACGCTATCATCCTCGCGGCTGATGACGGCATCGTTGCAGAGCACGGCGATAAGAGCAGTTAGGCCCCCCTCATTCCCCCCAAGGGGGGAAGTTTCTATCATCGCGGAGCCTATCCTCCCCCCTTGGGGGGATAAGAGGGGGGCTTTCATTATCTCCACCACCGTCATGCGGTTCTGCGTCAGCGTACCCGTCTTGTCCGAACAGATGACCGTGGTGCTGCCCAGCGTCTCCACAGAGGGCAGGTTGCGCACGATGGCATTCTGCTTGGCCAGGCGTTGCACACCCAGGGCGAGCACGATGGTCGACACCGCAGGCAGTCCCTCGGGGATGGCAGCCACGGCAAGACTCACGGCGGTCATGAACATCTCCATCAGCGGACGTCCGTAGCAGAGGCCGATGATGAAAATGATGCCACACACCACGAGGCTCACGATGGCCAGCACGCGGCCCAGCTGGTCGAGGCGCACCTGCATGGGCGTTTTCATCTCGGGCACCGACTCTATCATGGCGGCTATCTTGCCCATCTCGGAGTCGGCTCCCGTAGCCACCACGATGCCGCGTCCACGGCCGTAGGTGACGCTGCACGAGGCAAACGCCATGTTCACCCTGTCGCCTATGGAGGCATCGCCCTCGACGGACTCGGTGCTCTTCTCCACGGGCACCGACTCGCCCGTCAGCGCAGCCTCCTGCACCTTCAGGTTGATGGCCTCGATGAGGCGCAGGTCGGCAGGGATGCTGTCGCCCGTCTCTATCTCCACGATGTCGCCCGGCACCAGTTCGCGCGACTCTATGATGCGGCGCTCTCCATCGCGCACCACCTTACAGCGCGGTGCGGCCATGCGCTCCAAGGCGTCGAGCGACCGCTCCGCCTTCGACTCCTGCACCATGCCGATGATGGCATTGGCCACGAGGATGACCAGGATGATGAGCGCATCGGTGATGCCCTCGCCATTCATATAGCCCGTGACGCCCGAGATAGCCGCCGCGATGAGCAGCACGATAATCATGAAGCTCTTGAACTGCGCCACGAACTTCTGCCACAGCGTCGTGTGCTCGCGTTTCTTAAACTCGTTGTAGCCATACTCCCTGAGGCGCTCCATCGCCTCGTGCTCGGTGAGGCCCTGCACGGTGTCGGTATGCAACAGCTCCTTCACAGCCTTGTAGGGCAGGTTGTAGTAGTTCTTCTTTTCCATCAGTTTCTTGGTTTTTGGTTATATAACAATTATTAGCTCTCTTTGTCTCACATATCTCCCATGCTTTTTTATGCGCTCAGGTGGGTGACGAGGATGTCAACGCCGATGAAGAGCAGTATCAGTCCGCCCACCAGCTCGGCCACCAGTTTGTAGTGGTTGCCGAAGAGGTTTCCCACCTTGAGTCCAACGGCCGAAAACAGCATTGTGACCAATCCTACCAACAGCGTTGCCAGCCAAACATCGGCCCCTTGAAAGGCCAGCGACACGCCTACGGCCATAGCGTCGATACTTGTAGCCAGAGCCAACGGGAGCATCGCCTTTACAGAGAAGTCGGGCTTCACGTTCTCGGGTTTCTCTACCCCGAAGGCCTCCCATATCATCATAATTCCCAGTATGGAAAGCAGAGCAAACGATATCCAATGGTCGTACCGCTCTACCAAGGGAGCAAAGCGTGCTCCGACAAAGTATCCCAACAGGGTCATCAAGGCTTGGAATCCGCCAAACCACAGGGCTACACTCAGGTAATGCTGCGGACGTGGATTGCGTGTGACAGTGCCCTTGGCCATCGATACCGCAAAGGCATCCATGGCATCGCCTACGGCCAGCATAAGAAGGTATTGAATGCTCATAGTGTTGTGTAGAGTTTTTTTAATACTTACTATCGCTTCTGAGACTGCAAAAGTAGACGCAATCCGCAAGAAGTATATTACATTTACAGAACGAAATATATCAAATTCTTCGCTACGCATCCTGTTCGGCCAACGTTTCTGCCACACCGTCAATCAGGTTATAACGAGGCCGATACCCTAATTCGTCGACGAGAGGTGATATGTCGCACTTCCAGTTGCGCTGTGCCAAGATGCGGAACTTGTCGCTATTGAACGTGAAGGAATGCCCGAGCACGCGCCCACATACATCTACAACAGAGGCGGCTATGCGCCCCATCCATAGCGGAACAGGTATGTGCAGGGTGAACGGATTGCCCATAGCTGACCGTACGGCATCAGTGAAGTCTCTGCTATTATAGGTATTCCCGTCTGTAATGAGATAACTGCGACGCTTTACCCCCTTCTCTATGGCCAGAAAGACGGCTTGCACAAGGTCTTTGATATAGACGAAAGTAATCTGCTGTGGCCGTAGGCCGAGCGACAGGTCTATATGCGAGCGTATGCTGCGTATAAGTATCTGATAATCCTTGTCGCGCGGTCCATAAACACCCGTCGGCCTGAATATGACGTAGGGCAATGCACCGACTCCTCTAACATACCACTCAGCTTTTAACTTACTTTTTCCATAGAGCGTGTTCGGACGAGGGACATCCGTCTCTACGAACGACCGATGGGGCTCTTGCTCGTGGAGGGGACCGTAAATGCCGAGAGTACTTATAAATATGAACTGATTGGGTATCATATCCAGGCGCATCAGCGTATCTACAAGCACACGGGTACCCTCATAATTGATGCGGTCAAACTCGTCTTTGTGCTTGCACTTGGTAGCACCCGCACAGTGGATAACGACATCCCAAGTACCATGGCTTTCGCGATGCGCCCTGAGCCGCTGTTCCAGCAGGGCGGCATCGTCAAACTCCAATGTGACACATTGCACATCGGAGCCTTTTAGATAGCTCAGATTGCTCGTGGGGCGAACAGCCGCCCATGTTTCATACCCCATCGACAGGGCTTGGTCTACTATATGGCTACCAATAAACCCCGAAGCACCAGTAACAAGAATTTTCATCGCAGTATACCCAGTTTGCCGAAGCACTCCGACATCTTGTCCAACGCATAGTCTACCTGTTCTTTAGTGTGGGTGGCCATCAGCGAGAAGCGGATGAGCGTATCGTTAGGAGCACAGGCAGGCGGCACTACGGGATTGACGAAGATGCCCTCATCGAAAAGCATACGCGTGACGAGGAAGGTTTTCTCCATATCCCTCACGTAGAGCGGTATGATAGGTGTTTCGGTAGCTCCTATTTCAAAGCCCAATGCGCGGAATCCGTCGAGGGCATAGTGAGTGACCTTCCACAAGTGCTCAATGCGCTCGGGCTCCTCCTGCATGATATGGAGCGACTCCATAGCAGCAGCCGTGGCAGCAGGAGTGAGCGAAGCGCTGAAGATATACGAGCGCGAGTTGTGACGCAGGTAGTTGATGGTATCCTTGTCGGAGGCGATGAAGCCGCCAATAGAGGCGAACGACTTGCTGAATGTGCCCATCAGGAGATCCACCTCATCGGCCACGCCGAAGTGATGGCAGGTGCCACGACCTTCAGGGCCCAGCACACCGAAGCCGTGAGCCTCGTCCACCATGACATTGGCATCATACTTCCGTGCCAAGCGCACAATCTCGTCCATCGGTGCAATGTCGCCCTCCATGGAGAACACCCCATCGGTGACAATGAGCTTGATTGCTTCGGGGTGGCAACGAGCCAGTTCACGCTCCAATGAAGCCATATCCCTGTGGCGATACTTGCGTGGCGTGGAGAACGACAAGCGCCGCCCCTCCACGATGGATGCGTGGTCCAGCTCGTCGCAGATGACATAGTCTTCACGCCCTGTCACGCACGACACCACACCGAGGTTTACCTGAAATCCGGTGGAATATACCATCACATCCTCCTTTCCCGTCCACTTGGCCAGTTCGTGCTCAAGCTGCAGGTGCAGGTCGATAGTGCCATTAAGGAAACGCGAACCGGCACATCCTGTGCCATACCTGCGGGTTGCCTCGGCAGCAGCCTCAATCACACGGGGATGGTTGGTAAGTCCCAGGTAGGAGTTGGAGCCAAACATCAGCACCCGCCGTCCGTTCATTATTACTTCAGTATCCTGCTCGCTCTCTATGCAGCGAAAGTAGGGGTACACCCCTTTGGCTTTGATTTGTTGTGGCAAGTCGTAACGAGCCATTCGTTTACGTAGCAGATTCGTCATTTATATAATATAGAGAGGTTCCATCGAATAATATGTTACATGACCAGCACACAGCCTGAACCTCTTTAAGGCTACTACTGGCGTTTCTCTTTCGTTGTATTCTCACATGCAACGTCATGCTCTCATATCACAGCACTGGCGCAAAGCACCTGAAAAGCTGCTCAATGGGTCTTTGCCAACGGGGTCGCTCCCTCCATGCCTCCAGTGAGAGTTCACGGCAGATGTCCAGGTCATCGAGGAAGATCTGCCTGCAGCTCAATGCCGTCTCGCGGTCGTAGATGAAGGCATTGAGCTCGTAGCTCAGCTCCAAGCTGCGCATGTCCATGTTTGAGGTGCCTATCTGCGACAGGTAGTCGTCGCACACGAAGGTCTTGCTATGGATAAACTCGCCCCCTCGCAGCACGATGCGTATGCCCGCCTCCAGGCACTCCTCGTAGTAGGCCCGGTTGGTGTAGCGCAGCAGCGGATGGTCGGTCTTCTCGGGCAACATCAGCACCACGTCCACGCCACGCCTCGCCGTCCCCTTCATGGCATCGAGGAGATGCTTGGGCGGGGCGAAGTAAGGAGTCTGTATATACACGTAGTCCTGTGCATGGTCAAACACCCACTCGTAGGCCATCTGCGCCGTCCGCGTGTCCGACGACGGGTCATCGGGCACTATCTGCACACGCTTATCCTCGAAGGCATAGGCCGATGCTATGCGATTGGTCTGTTTCTCATGGGCAAAGTAATGGTCGATGGGCTTGTCGAGCTTTCCGCCCGAGCTGAGCCACGTGTCGAGGAAGGTGGCTTGCAGCATGTCCACGGCATCGCCCGTGAGGCGCATGTGCGTATCGCGCCAGCGGCAGAAGTAGTTGTCGTTGATGTTCATGCCGCCCGTGTAGGCCACGTTGCCGTCGATGACCACCGTCTTGCGATGGTCACGATAGTTGAGCAGCGTGAAGAAACTTATCAGGTTGTGCCTGTAGGGAGTGAAGCTGCACACCTCCACCCCATGCCGCCGCATGCTGCGGTAATAGGCGCTGGGGATGGGGATGTTGGCTATGTTCTCGTTCAGGAAACGCACCTTCACCCCCTCCTCGGCTTTTTCTTCGAGCAGCTGCTTGATGCTGCGGCTGCCCTCATCCACGCCAAAGTGGAAATACTCCATGTGTATATACTCCTTGGCCCTGCGCAAGTCCTCCATCAGCATCCGCTGCTTCTCCCGTCCGTCAACGATGATATTCACCGCATTCCCTGCCGTGAGGTTGTTCGTGCTCAGTGCAAGCCTCTTGACCAAGGGAGCGAAGCGCGGATGCACGCCGCTGGTATCCACCTCACGGCACAGCAGCTCCTCCACGTGAGGTGTGGCCAGGCTAGCCGCAGCCTCCGCGTGTCTGCGCTTGTATCTCCAATTGTTCTTGAGGCTCACTCCGAACACAAGGTAAAGCAACACACATAATATGATGAATACAAACACCATCGTACGATATCTTTTCGTTGTCCGTCTCTTGTGCTTCACAGGCATGTATGCGGCAGATTCTTGATGATTCATAAACCGTGTGCAAAAGTATCGCCTCTATGGGAGCAATTCATTACATTTATAGACGGATAAATGTCGCAAACTTCGCTTTTAGGGATTTTTTAGAGATAATAATCTATTTGTAATCTATAGTATTACAGAACTCACGTTATAGTAGGTTCACTCTTATTCGAGAAGTGCTCGTTCACGCTTGAAAGACGTACTCCCCAAATAGGTTGTCCGGCTGTCCTTGTCGGCCGTAACCAGCTGTATATCTCACAATAAACAAGGACAACCCAGGTTGTTCTCGGGATGTCCTTCTCCTTTATTCTCCGTGATAGACATTTGCATTGTTCGGTTTTTCATCTTCCAACTTTCATAGAAAGTATGGCTTGAAACTTGCACAAGTGCATGCATTTTCTTAGGTAGGTACTATAAATTATCGCAGAGATATTTCAAACACTCTTGGTTCTTTCTTTTTACCGCTAACTCGGCTTTATCCGGCCTCTTTTGCCGACTGTTTCGGTCATATAGCCCGCTATACTCCCTCAACACTCAACAAAACAGTCTCGGATAAACTCCGACTTTTCGGTAAAGATAATTTATAGAACCCACCTTAAATTTGCAACTATATTTGCATGTTATTGATGGCGACCATTCGCGCAATTGCTCGCCATCACTCACGCACATGGTCGCGACCATTCTCGCAAATGGTCTCCTCCGAGAAACTGAAAATTTTGATAAAAATATGAGAAAGACAACAAAGAATCAGTGTAATCACGTGCAATTTGTTTACTAAGAATAAATCAACACGACACTGATGAAACAGATAGTCGCGCGTTACACTTGCGATGATACCGCGAAGGTATCTGAAGAATAGCGACAGACATTATGACCAAACCGCAAGGACAACCTCGGGACATCCCAGGTTGTCCTTGTCTATATACAGGAATACAATTGATTACACTCGACAAGGACAGCCGGACAACCTATTCGGGGAAAGTGACTATTCAACAAGAACTATCGTCACCTCGGATTGTCCAATCCGAGGTGTTCTTAGACGGGGATTTCAAAATCACAAAATTTCACTATTGATTGCAAGTACATCTTAATACTTAATGCGGCACTTGCTTACATACAGCGTTCTTTGCAGATAGCCTCATAGGCTTGTTGCACTTCCTTGAATTTTTCTTCTGCAGCTTTCTGAACATCCGGACCAAGTGTAGCCACCTTGTCCGGGTGATACTTGACGGCCATCTTACGGTATGCCTTCTTTACCTCTTCGTTGGTTGCGTCAGAAGTAATCTCAAGAATCTTGTAGTAGCTGTCGTTGCTGGAACGGAACTGAGCGAAGATAGAGTCTGCATCACTCTTGGATAGTCCTATACTGGTTGCGATAGTCTCAAGAATGTCCGTCTCCCGTTGATGAAGGCCATCACATGCGGCAAGTGCTACAAGATAGTGGAACAGCTGTAGACGCTGCGAATAGTCCATGCATGAGCGTATCTGCCCACACACCTCATACAGATTGATTTCCTTATCCAGAAGTTCTTGCATGATCTCTTCTGCTTCATTCCCCGCCTGTGGACCAAAGTTTCTTGCAAAGAAGTTGCGAAGTGTCGAGAGTTCCTGCGATGTAGTCTTGCCATCAACCTTGACGACTGATGCCGACAGTATCAGGAGACTCATGAGGAAACTGTTTCTCTGACCCTGATTCCATGACTGCTGCTCTCCCTGTGCGGCAGTCGCCTCAGAGAGTTCCTCTAGTTTTGATGTGATATAATATCCAAGGATGCCTCCAATAGGTCCAAACAGTGCCCATCCGAGTGCTCCTGTTATCCATTTCCCGAGTCCCATATTGTATTATAAGGAGTTTAATGAGAAGACAACAGATGATTATACGAAATGATTTTGTGGTTGCTCAACAAATACTGTTGACGAAGGTGTCTGAACCTGATTACTTGGCACTGAACTTTTTGGTTTGCTGCCCCAAGGGAGCAAAAGCATTGCAAACCATAGCACCAACAAGGCGATATAAAGTGCCTTCTGCCATTTCTTGAGGGAGAGCCACCAGTATTTCATTTGTGCACGGAAGACACACCATTTGGCATACAGTTTCTCACTACGCATCTTCATGCGACCTGCGCCGTCGGCACTGGAGGAACGGCTCTGCTTGCTGTTCCTTACGCGGATGCTTGTGCTTTTTGAAACCCTCTTCCCGGAGATGAGAGCCTTTAAGGTAATGGTCGTTTTCCTCTTTGAACGTGTCATCACGATGCGTGTACTACCGCTGTCCGCAATAGGAATGGTATAGCACTTATAGCCCGAGTCGATTGCCAAGAGCAAGGAATCAGGGCAGGCACCGCAGTTCCACTTGACATCGATGAATTCTCCTTCCGATGCCGACTTTTTATTCGTAGAGAGTGACAAATTCTTGTTCATTGGATGATTGCACTTTAGCTCAACAGTGCCGATGACAGGACTTAAACCTGTATCTTCCATTCCATTCAACGCGTTTGGGGAATGAGTGTTCTGTATTGAACTACATCGGCCAGACAGTGGAAAAAAGACATTTACGCTGCAAAGGTAGGGATATGTGTCCAAAGGAGAATTGCAATTTCGGGCACAGAAATGTTCAAAATCTCCTCTTTAAGAATCTTTGTGATTTGTACAGAAATATCAACGGTTACAAAAAAACGAAGCACAAGACAAGGAAGCACGGCGGATTTATAGTTTTTTAGCATTGCGAAGCAAAGCTATATAGCGGAAGTTTCGTACATTTGTTGCAAGAAAGTTGTTCCGAACTTCGCTTTTACACATTGCTATGGAGAAACTTCGCGACAATATCGAGCACATCGACGTGGCACGACTCATCGCCGAGGGTGGTGGTAAAGATTTCCTCATCAACCTCGACCTGCATCTGCCACACAAGGATGCCACCAACCTGCTCCTCAAGGGCGGCTTCATCATCATCCTCTGCAAGGGCAGGGGCGGGTGTGTGGTCATCAATGGCAAGGAGTACCGAGTGGAGGGAAACAACGTGATCGTGCTCTCCGAGAACCAGCTCATCAACTACATAGAGCCGGTGCTGCTCACCGAGAACAACCTCATAGCCCTGCTGCCCGAGTATATCCTGCGACTGCCCTCGCCCGTGGACACCAACTTTTTCGGCTACTCGCGCTACCGGGCGGTAATCACGCTCACCGATGCCAAGTTTAACGACCTATACAGCTACTACCGCTTCATCCATAAGGAGATGAACGAGGAGGGGCGCTACCAGCGCGAGATTGTGAGCGCCATCTTCAGTGCCCTCATACTGGAGATACTGGGCGAATATGAGCGCATCTATCACCTGCAGCCCGACATGACCATCCGCCACGAGAGCCTCAGCGACCGCTTCTTCCGCCTGCTGGCGCTGCACTTCCGCGAAGAACACACCGTGCACTACTATGCCGACCGCCTGAACCTCACACCCAAATACCTCTCCACAGCCATCAAGCGCATCACGGGGCGGCCCATCCTGGACTGGATACACGAAGCGCTGCTCATCGAGGCCGCCATGCTGCTGCGCACCACCGACCTCACCGGGCAGGAGATTGCCGACAGGCTCAACTTCTCCACCCCATCGGCCTTCGTGCAGTTCTTCAAGAAGCATACGGGAACAACACCGAAGAAAATGAGGGAATGAAATGTCATCTTTGCTCCGTATGGTAAATTACTCGCATCTTTATGGCTTGCCATAAAGTTACTTTTGGGCTGCAGGCAGCACTCCTTAGGGCCGATAAACCGGCAGCCGTCGCATCCGACGCTCATTTCGCGTCGGCGCCGTGAATAAACAACACCCCGACATCTGCAAGCAAGCTTTCTATGTCGGGAGGTTGTTGGGCTAGCTTTAGCATCTTTAGTGACTGCGTCACAGAAGATACTTGCACTCGCCGTGAATAAACACCCCCCGACATCTGCAAGCAAGCTTTCTATGTCGGGAGGTTGTTTATTCGCTCGTTTATTCGTATCTTTGCGAATCACAATAATAATGTTACAAACATATATAAATATGAAACTACGCTACATCCTATGCGCAGCTCTTGCTATCGGCATGACTGCCACTGCCCAAGAGCAGGTGAAGTTTGAGGATTACTTCCTCCCCAAGACTATGCGCCTCGACTACTACCATGCAGGCGATGCCAAGAGTGAACATTTCTTTCTCGATGAGGTTATCGAAGAGCCCTACTGGGCTGGCAACAAACACTACCTTGTAGACGACCGCAACGTGGGCAACCACCGTTTCGAAGTGAAGGACAAGGCCACGGGCAAGGTGATTTACTCACGTGGCTTCAATACGCTCTTCAACGAGTGGCAGTGCACGCCCGAAGCACGCATCACCTCCAAGGCGATGCCCGAGGGCGTAGTATTTCCCTATCCCAAGAACGATGTCATCGTGGAGTTTTATACTCGCGAGAATAGAACAGGCAAAATGCACAAGAAATGGAGCTACGAGGTGGATGCCGACAGCTACTTCGTGCGCCGCTCGCGCCCCACACTCAGCACCATGGATATTCACTACACGGGCAACCCCGCCCAGCGTGTCGATGTGGTCATCATCCCCGAGGGGTATACCGAGGCCGAGAAGGACAAGTTCGTGGCTGCTGCCAATGCCTTTGCCAAGGATATCCTCAGCTACCATCCCTATACGGAGTATGCCGACAAGTTTAACTTCCGTGCCGTATGGGCTCCCAGCGAGGAGTCGGGCATAAGCATTCCCGGCGAGCACCTGTGGCGCAGCACCACACTCGATGCGCACTACTACACCTTCGACTCAGAGCGCTATCAGATGTTTGAGGACTACCAACGTGTGCTCGACATCGCTGCCAACGTACCTTACGAGATTATCTACGTACTCACCAACTCACAGAAGTATGGTGGTGGCGGCATCTACAACTTCTACGGAATAAGCGCAGCCAATATTCCCGGTGCCTCTACCCGTAAGACCTATAGCCATGAGTTTGGGCACCTCTTCGTGGGCTTGGCCGACGAGTATGTGGGCGGTTCAGAGATGAGCGACCTCTACTTTCCCGATGTGGAGCCTTGGGAGGGCAACATCACCACGCTTACCGACCTCGACTCCAAACTTTGGGGGCAACTCTTGCCCGAGGCCGACAGAGCCAAGGCTACCGACCATAGTGGCTGGGACCTCAATCCGCAGAATCCGCAATCACCTGACTTCAACCCCAAGAAACCGTGGGCACTGGGCATCTATGAGGGTGGCGGCTATCTACAGAAAGAAATCTATCGTCCCTGGCCCAACTGTATGATGAACTGGTTCCACCGCATCGACCTCTACTGCCCCGTATGCGTGGAGGAGATAAAGCAGGCGATAGAGTTATATGTAAAGTAGAAATAAAAAAGAAAGAGGGAACCGCAGTTCCCTCTTTCTTTTTTAACATGTTATTCCAACACCGTCACCCAGCCGTAGCGGTCTTCGATGTCGCCATACTGTATGCCTCGCAATGTGTCGTACAGCTTGCGGCAGATGGGACCGGGCTTGCCATCCTTGGCGATGACATAGCTGCGCTTCATCTCCAGATCGTCGATACGCTCGATGGGCGATATCACTGCAGCCGTGCCACATGCACCAGCCTCCTCGAAGGTGTCGAGCTCCTCAATGGGAATCTGACGGCGCTCTACCTTCATACCCATATCCTCGGCCAACTGCATGAGGCTCTTGTTGGTGATTGAGGGCAGTATGGAGGTCGACTTGGGTGTCACGTAGGTATTGTCCTTGATGCCGAAGAAGTTGGCCGCACCACACTCGTCGATGTACTTCTTCTCCTTGGCGTCGAGGTAAAACTCGCACGAGTAGCCCAGGTCATGAGCCAGCTTGTTGGCCTTCATCGATGCGGCATAGTTGCCACCTACCTTATAGATACCTGTGCCGAGCGGTGCCGAGCGGTCGTACTGGCGTATCACCACGTAGGGATTGGCTGCAAAGCCGCCCTTGAAGTAGGGACCTACGGGCATCACGAACACCATGAACAGGTACTCGTCGGCAGGGTGTACACCCACCTGTGCTCCGGTGCCAATGAGCAGCGGACGTATGTAGAGCGATGCGCCGCTCTCGTAGGGAGGCACGAAGCGCTCGTTCATCTTCACCACCTTGGTTACCATCTCGCGGAACTTCTCGGTAGGCAGCTGAGGCATCAAGATGCCGTCGCAGGTGCTCTGCAGGCGCTCGGCGTTCGCTTCGAGACGGAAGATGCGCACCTTGCCATCCTTGCCACGGAAGGCTTTCAAACCCTCGAAGGCCTCTTGGCCATAGTGCAGGCAGGTAGCTGCCATATGCAGGGTGATGTTCTCGCTGTCAGACACTTCCACCTCGCCCCACTCACCGTTGCGGTAGTAGCAGCGCACGTTATAGTCTGTCTTCATGTAGCCGAACGAGAGGTTCGACCAATCCAAATCCAATGCTTTCATAACTATCTTATTATTGCCTTTTTAATACCTATACTAAACTACACGCTCCGTAGTCAGAGCAATAAAGGTTTCAAAGGTATACAATCTAACTTTATTCACCAAATTTATATCTAAAAAAATGGCAAGATATTGTAGCATGCACTCCTTTACGGCAAGCACACCTCCACTACATCCCATCGGTCAGAAGCCTCACGATACATTTTCTTTACCCAATGGATGAAGATTGCAGAATATTGTCTATATTTGCATTCGATGAAACTGATACATAATAAACTGCGCACATACTGTTCAGCAGTAACCCTACGCATGGGGCTGATGACCATGGTTGCGGTGGCCACGATGGCGGCTACGGCACGCGAGACGACACACATACACGTACACAACGGACTCACAGGCGAGAACGTGCAGGAAGTATATACCGACAGGCAGGGACTCACATGGGTGGGCACCAATGAGGGAGTATGCTGCTACAATGGAGCCGACGTGGTGTACTTCGGGCCCAACGAGGCAGGAGCACAGCAATCGGTAGCTCACGTGATAGAAATGCCCGACGGCACCATAGTATTGGGTACGAGAGGCGGATTATGCCGCATAGACATTGAGAGACAATGCTACACGGTGGTGACCGAGGAGGTGGGCATAATCAATGCTCTATGTCTGGTAAACGACACACTCGTGATAGGAAGCCGCAATGGACTATGGGTATACCACAACGATAAGCACATGGAACGCATCGCACTGGAAGGCACCGTAGCACAGCGCGAAAATGCCATCAACGCCATGGTCACTGACGGAGCCGACGGAGTATGGATATGCACCAACCAGCGACTCATGCACGTGACATTCCCCACACGCAACATAAAGAAGTATGACATAACACCTGCACTGCTCAACGGCAACATACGCACACTGTGCCGCATAGGAGAAACATTATATATAGGTCCGCACACGGGAGCGCTGTTTAGCTTCGACTCCACGAACGAGACTTTTGCCCCCTGCCCACACTTTGCATTGGAGAACATCGTCAACCTCAGCACCGACGGCACCTCACTCTACGTAGGCACTAACGGAAACGGAGCCTACCGAATAGACACACAAAGAGGACACATAGCCGAACACTGGCACACAGAATCAGGTGAGCAGGCGCTGCCCGACAATATGGTAAACCACTTTGCACACGACCCGCTTCTGGGCATCAACTGGTGGGGTCTGTACCCGAGTGGACTGATCCACGAGCGACACCAGCGGCCACTGTTCTCCACCTATCGATATGGTTCGTTCGACTCGGGCAAGCATCCTATACGCTGCTTCTGCATACAGGGAAGCGAAAGACTTATAGGCACCTCAGACGGCATGTGGTACATAAACGAAGCCAGTGGCGAAGTGAGGCACATAGGCCGCAAGCAGTTTGGCGACAACAACATCAACGACATCGTATACTACGGCGAACGATATCTTATAGCAGCCAGAGGCATCATAACCTACGACCCGCAATCAGATACGCTGACACCGCTCTCTGAAGACGAGGTAGTGTGCCACGGCATATTCAACAACTTCTGCATCATGAATGAAGGCAAGGAATTATTGGCAAGCAGCGACCTGGGGCTGGCAGTGATAAATGCCGAGCTACAGGTGAAGCAGGTACTCACGCCCTTCAACTCAAGACTGCCCGAGACGTACCCCGTAGACATCCTGTCAGACGGGGCAGGCAAGACGTGGGTGGGCACTACATCACAGCTATGCATACTCAACGAGCACACGGGACAAATACAAACCGACGGGTTCCCTGCCGACTTCTTCGACAAAGCACTGTCTCTACACTTCGTCACGGCACTAGACGGCGACATGATAGCATACACCGAAAAGGACATATACAAATGCAAGGTTGACCTCAGCAGTTACCAGCACTACGACATGGCAGAGTTAGCAGATGCCATAGTGACGGCAGTTATACCCTATGGTGAGCACTACTGGATAGGCACAAATACGGGATTGATATTGTGCGATGCCGACTTTGTACCCGTGACACGATACGACAAGAGCGATGGCCTGCACCATCATAAAGTTACTGGACGCGAACATGCACGCGACAACGAAGGAACACTATGGATTGCACTGGAGAAGGGCATGGCATTACTCACTCCCGACGGACAGACTCAGCTACACCATCCCAAAGTGGGACGTGTGGCCATACGACAGGTAAGAGTGGACGGACGCGAACTGGATGAAACCACACCGATTGCCTTGGCACGCAACAAGGGAACAATATACGTAAGATGGAACTTCGGATCCGAGGAACTCACCATAGAACCCATGCTACTCGACTATGCTGAGCAGCGCGGACGAATATACGAATGGAAGTTGGGCAACAGAGATTACCGCAGCACCAAAGGAAAAGCTACATTAAGCATCAGAGCGCTGCGCCCCGGACGACACACACTGCGCATACGTCTACTCGGACATGAAGAGACAGCAACCGAATACACGATAGCAGTAATGCCATCGGGCAGTTTCTGGCTGGAGATGGCACTCGCATTGGCTATCATCTGCATCGGTGTGATATCATACAAATACCGTAGGCGCAAAGAGCAACTGACCAAACTGCTGCGACAGAAACACCAACTGGAACTGCGCATCGCTGCCGAGAAGGCCGTAGAGGCACACAAGCAAGAAGAACACCGACGACATATAGCACAGGAGCAGGAACGACGTCAGGCACAGCAGGAGCGCACACAGCGCAGCAGCGAGCTATACCGTACATTAGCACAGCAAGTAAAGGAATACCTGACTACATCGAAAGCCTATTGCAACCCCTCACTCAAAGTGGCCGACGTGGCCACAGCAGTAGGCACTACCACCACCAACATATCGGAAATGTGTAGTCGCTACATGAAGACATCGTTCTTCTCACTCATCAACGGATACAGATTCAAGGAATTCAAGCGTATAGTACGTGACGAGCAATATGCCAACTACACCATTACCGCGCTGGCTGAAATGTGTGGGTTCAAGAAGTCATCCTTCTTCAACGTTTTCAAGGAGCATGAAGGGTGTACGCCCGCTGCGTGGCTCAAGAAAGAGGGTATCAAGAGAGAGTGAGTAGAACCATGAAATGCCCTTAAACCTATACCCACTACCTTACCAACAATTTCTCTACCGTAACACTACCATCACTCCAGATACGACGGCAGAGCACTATACCGGGTTGCGAAGTATCGAGACGCAAGCCACCAAGCGAGTAAAACTCCTCGGCAATGGGTATATCGGCGATAACAGGCGACAACTTCAGATCGACATCATCGGCCGAAATGAGCTGAAAAGGATAGTCTACAGGAATCTCCGAGCCTGCAAAGTTAATGCCCCCATCATCGGCTACAACCCAACATACATTACCCGAGGTACCATTGTTTTGGATACTGAGCCAGTCGCTATCCTTAGCTCCCTTGATGCGAAAGGGACGCAAGGTAGTAGTTTTCATGAGGCCCTCCTTGTTGAGATATAGACCATCGTATAGGCTAATAAAATTGTAGCGATCCGACTTGAATTCAAGCTGCCATATCTGGGTAGCATGCACCTCAGTTGTATCGGTATTGGCATGGAGCGGTGCCAACAGGGCAGGCACATCAGTCTGCCCTGAATTAGTGAGATATGTATCAGTATAGCGGTGACGGATGAGGTAATTACCGCTATCATAGGAGCGAAACTCCTTGGCGCCCTCGTGCACATAGATATAATAGGTAAGGTTAGTGGTGGTGCCATCGAGAGTGTAAGATACGGTATACTCCCCCGAGGTATCCACAGAGTCGAGCCGCAACGCGGGTTCTGTACTGCCATCGCTCCACTGCCATGTGCCGTAAGAGAGGATTTCAGAGACATTGGGCCGTAGCACTACACTGGTGCCTTCATCGACCGCGATGACTTGTGTATCGATATACTTTTCTGTACCTACTATCAGTTCGGGGCGCATGAGTTTAACCTTAATGCTGAAGGTAAGTGCACTCCTGCGTCCACCCTGGTTGGTGAACACCACGGTAATGTCGCGATCGGTAGTGACAGCGGGGATAGTAATTGATGAGCCTTTCTGACCATTCTCCCAGGCATAGGTGCCCCAGCCGCCCTTATCGCTCACGGAAAGGGTGACGCTGCTGCCGTAAAACACGGATGCCTCGGTAGTGGCAGTAGTAACGCCATCAATTGTCACAGTGGGAGTGAGCGATGTGGCCTCACAGTCGCCCGCCACAGCAATGGTAAACACCTGCTCGCTCTTGATACCATGAGCATTGGTATAGGTAGCACGATAGACGCGACTCTCATTGGCCGTAATAGTGATATCCTTGGTGGTGGCACCCGTATTCCATTGCCATAGGCCGGTATTCTCCTCGCCTACCGGGAGCTGAGGAGAGAGGGTCACCTCAGTACCAGGAGCCAATGCTGTATTGGTAGATATAGCGTAGCTCTGCTTGGTAGCTCCCAGCTCATTATGAGCAATAGTAGTGCCATTATAAGTAATCTGAGGAGTAAGCAAAGTGGGCACTTTGTCAGGAGTCGCCAAGCCATCTTGCGTACAGGTAAGTACTGTGTAGCCCAGATGATCGTAGCCACCACTGGTCGAGCCAGCCCCACCACCATCAATGCCCATCTGCTGCAGGGCACGTGAGGCATACTTCAGTTCCATTCCTTTGACACCCTCGTAGTGTCCGATGATACGTCCCCATACAGGGCGCATATGTCCGCGTCCACTGGCCGAGATAGTGGAATGCACTGTTGCAAGATGCCAAGCGGTATTGGCACCGGCATAGCGGTAAGTAGTCCATGGCAGGTCATCCACATTGCAATTGTTGTATGCAGCCACATACTCGATACCGGCAGCCAAACGGTTGTCCATGTAGGAATAGAGGTCATCGCCCTGATTCCAGGCCATTTGGCAGATGTCGGCAGCCAGTCCCATAGCCATATAGGTGTGGCCCTGATCGCGACCACTCTCCTGCATCTGTCCGAGCTTGCCGTAAGGACCGCGCTCGTCATCGTAGACTATCGGCACCAAGTTACCCAAAAACTCATTTAGACCATCATTGCTGATTACTGATCCACGATTGTCCGTAAAGGTGCCCACATGGTCGTATTTATAAAATGATATTCCTTGATTATATATGTACACATCATCGCACAGGATACCGATAGTCATCAGTGCCATCACATTGCACAGTCCCCAGTTGCTCCAATAGTGCCCAGGGCGTCCTCCTCCCTGTCCATTTGCATTCTCCCACGTATTATTGCGACGACGCATGAAGTCGATGCAGGAGGGGTACCACACTTCGAGCATCCAGCGACGGAAGGTCTCGAAGTCTTCACGTTTCCATCCCTCATAGTCGCGCATGAGTTCGGCAGCTTGGGCAAACTGGTAACCGTAGAGTCCAGCAGCCAAGGCAAAGTTACTGTCTCCCCCTATTCCCTTCGTGGTGTTTGCCCATTGGTTGAGCACTGCCACGGCATGCTTGGCATGAGCCTCGCTTCCATCAATCTTCCATCGCAGCGCGTTCTGGTAGGCTATGGTAGCACCACGGGCTGCATTGATATAGTTCTCCCCCACTCCACCACCACGCACGATGGTCTCTACGGGGTAGCTGGCAGCCGAAGCCTGCGAGTAAGCAGCTTCCTTGAGAACGTTGTAGGCTGCTACCACCTCGGGGTTTCCCTCGGCAATCTGACGGCGTATTCGTTCAAAGTCGGCATCGGTATGCAGTCCTCCCGGATGGCGGAAGCCGCGGTCAGTATCGTAACCTGCGATGATGCCGCTCATGTCAAGGGTAAAGCCCTTGGTTCTCTCGAGTTGTGTCTTGGCCGTATTCAGCGCCTTGAGGTACTCATCAATGACAGTCTGGCTGAGGCGCCCATCGTTGCATGCAGCCGAGGCCATGCGCAAGGCATCACGATACTCCTCTATAGCCAATGGAGGATAATCGGTAACTGACAGCGCAGCCAGATACTCTTCAGCTTTCGCCACGGCGGCCTTCAGGGCAGTATAGTCACCAGTCTGGCCATAGCGCCATGCATCTTCGAGATTATTAACAACGAGGGCGAGCTCGGCAATCTCGGTAGCCTCTAGCACGCGGTCGTAAAGGCGAATATCGGCTACATGGGTATTCTTCAAGTAGTTGTCGCCCGAGAAGGGAGGACGTCCTATCCATGCGTAATTGACAGCTTCGGTGAAGTTGGTGGTATTGGCTGGCATAGAGGTGCTGCTGCCAGCGAGTTCCCCATTGAGGTAAAGTTTTGCGACACCTCCTTTCTGAGTGTAGAGCACATGGACCCACTCGTCTTTGGCCGACTCACCGCCCACTTCAATACCCACCTCATTATTGTAACCGCCAGTGGAGTTGGCAAAACGCTGGGCATTGAGGCGATAGGCCGAATACTTGCCCGAGGTGGCACTATTGGCCACCGTGGTAGAGAAAGCCCAAAGAAAATGTCCGTTGCCCGAGAGAGAAGTGGCCTTATTGACTCGGTAATACATAGAGATGGTATAATTGTCGAGCGTGCGGAACAATGCTCCGACCTTGGCCGTCATATCAAGAAAACCGCCCGATTGACCCAGATTGAGCAGTGCCCAATCACCCATGACGTCAATGGCAGCACCGTTGCGCAGCGTAGCATCTATACCCGAAGCTGATTTGTCAGTGATAGTTGTGCCGTCGGCTGCCTGGAAATCGTAATGCAACACAAGGCCTTGAGATACATCGGCCACCAGTGGCAAAGTTCCTAATGAGAAGGTGAGGCATAAGAAGACTGCACGCAGAGAGTGCAGCAAAGCATAGCGGTTGTTCATAGTCTTCACAAATTATATCTTTACTGCGCAAAGATACAATTTTATCGTATACCTTAGTCACCGAAGAGAAAAAAAACGCTACGCTACTATCTACATAGAAGTCAAACAGCACAGCACACTCTATAACAAGTACTTATAGTGCACAATGACTGCTCCAAGAGAATCGTGCGGACTGTAAAAGAAACGGATTTATTCCTTTACCTCCTCAAAGTCCACATATTCGCCCTCAGATTCATCGAATATCTTTTCCCGTTTCTTAGAGCTGGAGGCCGACTGCTGGGAATGGGAGGTACGAGTATCAGAATGGGCAGATGAGGTTGCCTGACCTGTGTGAGAATAGCGAGGTTCACGACGTCCGAAAAGAAGATTGATGATGCCACGCAACAAAGAGCCACCTATTATAATAAGGAATAGGAAAAACAGGAACAAGAAGAAAAATATACTTGCAAACATCTATTTTCAAAGTTATGGTTACGGTGACATATACACAAATGACATGCCAAAATGTTCACACACGGCATCAAGCCCGCTTTTGTGTCAAAATTGACAGAATGATATACCAACCTATGACAGCAGAGAGGCCATTGAGCCCCAGCACAATGAGCAGCACAAGGCTGACAAGGAGGAAAATATAGACTATGCGGTTGTACTTCCAAGAAAGGTTCTTAAACTTGAGTGAGAACATAGGTATCTCGGCGACCAATAGCCAAGAGAATAGCAGCACCAATCCGAGCACAAGAACCCAGCCATAGGGCTGCCCCACGATTGCGTCGTGCGAACCGATAACAAGGGCGCCCCAGAAAAGAGCATTGGCTGGTGTGGGGAGTCCGATGAACGAACTGGTCTGTCGTTCGTCGACATTGAATTTTGCAAGACGCAATGCCGAGAAGGCAACCAAAAGAAATGCCACAAACGGCATAGCAAAAGCAATCAACATATCAAGATGAGCATCAGCACATTCGCGTAGCCAGCTAAACACCATCGTGGCAGGCGCAAAGCCAAAGGTGATGACATCGGCCAATGAGTCAAGTTCCTTTCCTATAGACGAACTCACCTTGAGGGCACGAGCCGAGAGCCCGTCGAAGAAGTCGAACACCGCGCCTGCAATGATGAATGCAAACGCAAGGGGATAGACTCCTTCGAAAGCATACACGGCAGCGACACATCCAGAGAGGAGGTTGCAGCAGGTGATGGTGTTGGGTATATACTTCTTGATATTCATGCTACAGAGAAACTATTTCAACTTTGCCAATATAGTCTGATTACCGGTAGTCTTCTGTCCCATAGTGACACACACCTCGGTGCCGATAGGTAGGTAAACGTCTACACGAGATCCCAGTTTGATGAATCCAAAGTGCTCGTCAATGAAACTCTCGTCGCCCGGCTTGGCATAGGTCACGATACGGCGTGCCATAGCTCCTGCAATCTGACGCACCATAACCTCCTTGCCATCGGGAGTCTCGATGACTACCATTGAACGTTCATTGTCGGTGCTGGCCTTCGGGAGGAAGGCACGGTGAAATTTTCCATTATCGTGTGTCACCTTCGTCACCACACCATCCACTGGATACCAGTTGGCATGCACGTTGAGCGGACTCATGAAGATAGAGAGCAGCAATCGTCTATCATGGAAGTAGTCGGGCTCCTCTACCTCCTCAATCACAACAATCTTGCCATCAGCAGGAGCCACCACGATGCCTTCTGTCTCCTCCCCAGGGAAACGGCGCGGCGGACAACGGAAGAAGTTTACAAGCAACGCATAAATTGTAGTAGCAATCACAGTGATAATGACGAAGAGCCAACGATGTTCGGGATAGGCAAACCACCAAGCCAAAGCACAGATAGCAGCCCAAACAAAAAAACCGATAGTGAGTTGGCGTGTACCTTCTTGATGCAGATGTATTTTGCGGAGTTTTCGCATAGTATTCTTTATTTAAATTATGCAAATTTATACTTTATCTGTTAATGGTGCAAGAAAAAAGTCAATTTAATGTTTTTTTATCTGTTTTCATAGAAACAAAGAAGACAACTGCAATCTTGTTTATTTGTTCTCCTCTCGGCTTGCACCCACTTTAGTGTTTGCTGCGCAATCACAGAAATTAGGCTGCGCCTCGGAAAACTGCAACTGACGCAGGAACGAGAGCGAAGATAAGTTATCTTAGCCGAGTGACAAGGAAGAAAATATAATTAAATAAATTTGCGTTTTCTCTCGGCTTGCACTAATTTTGTCAGTCTAAGAAAAAGAATATGGAAGACTTCGTTCATTTACACGTACATACACAATATTCAATACTTGACGGGCAGGCAAGTGTGTCCAAGTTGGTAGACAAGGCTATGGCCGACGGCATGCGTGGTATTGCCGTGACTGACCATGGGAACATGATGGCCATCAAGGAGTTCACGAACTATGTAAACAAGAAGAACGGTGGAATCAATGGCGAGATCAAGGACTTGAAGAAGCGCATCAAAGCCATCGAGGGCGGCAAAGAGGAGTGCGAAGACCCCGCAGCTGCCGTGGCCGAGTGCAAGGCTAAGGTGAAGGAGTTGGAAGCAAAGCGCTTCAAGCCCATCATCGGATGTGAGATGTATGTGGCTCCGCGCCGCCTTCATCAGAAGGAGGGTAAGGAGGCCGACGGTGCCAACTATCACCTGGTGGTGCTGGCCAAGAACGAGAAGGGGTACCACAACCTCATCAAACTGGTGTCAAAAGCGTGGACCGAGGGTTTCTACAACCGCCCCCGTACCGACCGCGTGGAGTTGGAGAAGTACAAGGAGGGACTCATCGTATGTTCGGCTTGTCTTGGTGGCGAGGTACCCAAGAAGATTACCCGAGGCATGCTCTCCGATGCCGAAGAAGCCATACAGTGGTACAAGAGCGTTTTCGGTGAAGACTACTACCTGGAGCTGCAGCTGCACAAGGCTACCGTAGCACGTGCCAACCACGAGGCGTACGAGCTGCAGCTGAAGGTGAACGAGAAGCTCATCGAATACAGCAAGAAATATGGCATCGGGTTGGTGTGCACCAACGACGTGCACTTCGTAAACGAAGAGCATGCCGAGGCTCACGACCGCCTCATCTGCCTCTCCACGGGCAAGGACCTCGACGACCCCACCCGTATGCTCTACTCCAAGCAGGAGTGGATGAAGACGACGGCCGAGATGAACGAAATCTTCGGCCACATCCCCGAGGCCTTGGCCAACACGGTGAAGATATGCGATCAGGTGGAGTTCTACTCCATCGACCATGCCCCCATCATGCCCAACTTCGAGATTCCCGAGGATTTCGGTACCGAGGAGGGCTACCGTCAGAAATACACCGAAGAGGACCTCTTCAATGAGTTTACTCGCGACGAAAAGGGCAATGTGGTGCTTTCGCAGAACGATGCCGAAGCCAAGATAGAGAAGCTGGGCGGCTACGACAAGCTCTACCGCATCAAGCTCGAGGCCGACTATCTGAAGAAGCTCACCATGGACGGTGCCAAGAAATACTACCCCGACATGACGCCCGAGATTGAGGAACGCCTCATCTTCGAGCTGCACATCATGAAGACGATGGGTTTCCCGGGCTACTTCCTCATCGTGCAGGACTTTATCTGGGCAGCACGCAACCTCTTGGGCGTATCGGTAGGTCCGGGCCGTGGCTCGGCAGCGGGTTCCGCCGTGGCCTATTGCCTGGAGATCACGCGCATCGACCCCATCAAGTACGACCTGCTGTTCGAGCGTTTCCTCAACCCCGACCGTATCTCTCTCCCCGATATCGACGTGGACTTCGACGATGACGGCCGTGGCGAGGTACTGCGCTGGGTGACCGAGAAGTATGGCGCCGAGAAGGTGGCCCATATCATCACCTATGGCACCATGGCCACGAAGATGGCCCTCAAGGACGTGGCACGTGTGCAGAAGCTGCCGCTCGACCGCTCCAACTACCTCTGCAAGCTCATCCCCGACAAGCTGCCCGACAAAAAGCTCAACCTCCCCAATGCCATCGAGGCTATTCCCGAACTGCAGGAGGCTGAGACATCGCCCGACCCCATACTGCGCGACACCATCAAGTATGCCAAGATGCTCGAAGGCAACGTGCGCGGAACTGGTGTACATGCCTGTGGCACCATCATCTGCCGCGACGACATCACCGACTGGGTTCCCGTGAGCACAGCTGACGACAAGGAGACGGGCGAAAAGCTTCTCGTAACACAATACGAGGGTAGCGTGATTGAGGACACGGGACTCATCAAGATGGACTTTCTCGGTCTGAAGACCCTCTCCATCATCAAGGAGGCAGTGGCCAACATCAAGCAGAGCCTCGGCATCGATGTCGACGTAGATACCATATCCATCGAAGACCCCAAGACCTATCAACTCTACTGCGAGGGCAAGACCATCGGTACGTTCCAGTTCGAGTCGCCCGGTATGCAGAAGTACCTTCGCGAGCTACAGCCCTCCACCTTCGAGGATCTCATCGCTATGAACGCGCTGTATCGTCCGGGGCCGATGGACTACATCCCCGACTTCATTGACCGTAAGCACGGCCGCAAGCCCATTGAGTACGACATTCCCTGTATGGAGAAGTACCTCAAGGACACCTACGGCATCACCGTATACCAGGAGCAGGTGATGCTCCTCTCGCGCCAGCTGGCCGACTTCACCCGTGGTGAGTCCGACGCGCTTCGTAAGGCCATGGGTAAGAAGAAGAAGGACATCGTAGACAAGATGAAGCCCAAGTTCATCGAGGGTGGACAGAAGAACGGTCACGACCCCAAGATTCTCGACAAGATTTGGGGCGACTGGGAGAAGTTTGCCTCCTACGCCTTCAACAAGAGCCACGCCACCTGCTACTCCTGGGTAGCCTATCAGACAGCCTACCTCAAGGCTAACTACCCACCCCAATACATGGCAGCCAACCTCTCGCGCAACCTCTCGCGCATCGACGAAATCACCAAGCTCATGGACGAGTGCAAGGCCATGGGCATCAACGTACTTGGTCCCGACGTGAACGAGAGTTACCTTAAGTTCTCTGTCAACGCCAAGGGTGACATCCGCTTCGGGCTTGGAGGTGTCAAGGGTGTGGGCGAAGGAGCTGTGGAGGCCATCATCCGTGAGCGCGAAGCCAATGGTCCTTACAAGAATATCTACGACTTTGTAGAGCGTGTCAACCTGCAGGCCTGCAACCGCAAGAACCTCGAGTGCCTGGCACTCTCGGGCGGCTTCGACTGCTTCACCGAGCTCAAGCGCGAGGACTACTTTGCCGAGAACGCCAAGAAAGAGGGCTTCCTCGACATCCTCATCCGTTACGGGACCTTGGTGCAGACCGAGCGTGCACAGGCCATGAACTCCCTCTTCGGCATGGACGGCATGGCCGATGCCATAGCCCAACCCAAGTTGCCCGAGAACGTACAGGAATGGTCCAGTATCGAGCGTCTCAACAAGGAGCGCGACCTCGTGGGCATCTACCTCTCGGCACATCCGCTCGACGAGTACCGCATCATCCTCGAAGACGTATGTTCGGTACATCTGGCCGACCTGCAGGAGGTAATCGACAAGAAAGAGGAACGCGACGTGACCCTCGGAGGCGTAGTCACTGGCACACGTAGCGGTTTTACCAAGACCAACAAGCCCTTTGGCATCACCAAGATAGAGGATTTCTCAGGCACCTACGAGATAGCCCTCTTTGGCGACGACTGGCTCCGCTGGAGCAACTACATGGCCGAGGGCTACTTCCTATATATAAAGGGACGCATCGCACCCCGCTTCTCCTATGGTAAATCGGGCTCCGAAGCCTACGAACTCAAGGTAGGCAGCATCGAGTTGCTGCCCGATGTCAAGAACACCCTCCTACAGCGCATCACCATCACCATACAGCTCGAGGACCTCAACGACGAGGTGGTGAACGACCTCTACACCATGCTGCGCGATAGCCCCGGCACCAGCGAGGTATGCTTCCACGTCAAGGATGCCGAGGGGCAGTTCCACGCCGAGCTCAAATCAAGGAACATGAAAGCCTCCATACAAAAAGAACTCATAAATTACATAAAAAGCCACGAAGGATTGGATTATAAGATAAATTAATCGTACATTTGTAGTCACGAAAACATTCCAATAACATTTTTAAGCATAAAAACATTATGGCATTACAAATCACAGACAGCAATTTCGAGGAGATCCTCGCTCAGGGCAAACCCGTCGTAGTAGACTTCTGGGCCACATGGTGCGGCCCCTGCAAGAAGATTGCTCCCGATATCGAAGCATTGGCCGAGGAGTATGATGGCCGCGTCATCATAGGCAAGTGCGACGTTGACGACAACGATGACCTCACCAGCAAGTTTGGCGTACGCAACATCCCCACCGTCATCTTCATCAAGAACGGCGAGGTAGTAGACAAGACCGTAGGCGCAGCCACCAAGGCCGCTTTTGCCGAAAAAATCGAGGCATTACTGAAGTAAGTTGATAAGTTTTTGAGTTTTTTAGTTTGTCAGACGCAACCACCAACTCAAAAAACTTAAAAACTCAAACTTAAAACTTACTTCAGTAGGCTTGCGTCTGACAAACTCAAAAAACTTAAAAACTAAAAAACTCAAAAAAAATATGGACGACGAATTTCTCATCGATGACCTCGACGACGACAAGACCGTAGAGTTTATCCACAATTTTCTCCCCGTAGAGCTTAAAGATAAGTTCACCGATGACGACCTCTACTACATTATCGACGTCATTGCCGACTACTACTTCAGCAGCGGCCTGCTCGATGCCAAGCCCGATGCAGACGGCTGTATTGAGATCGATACCGACAAGATCGTAGCCTACATCATCAAGGAGGCCAAGAAAGACAAGATTGGCGATTGGCTGCCCCAGGACATTGAACTCGTGGTACAGGCCGAGATGGAATATGGCAACAGCCTGGGGCAGGTAGACTAACCCTACCCCAAAGCCAAACCAGCAAAACAGGGATGCCTTGAGAAGCATCCCTGTTTTTGTTAGGAACAGACATCATACATCTTCTACCTGAGGCCTACCCGCATACACCGCAGATGATGGCAGCCAGCCACAGGACGTTTATTGAAAACGGCAGGTCATTCTATATCGTTATGGCGTCCGCTCCGCTCCCTTCACAGCCTCCCTTCTAAATACTTTTCCTAAAATTTTTGTTTTAGTGTTAGATTGCGTAATTTTGCAGAGATAGTTGCGTACAGTACAGCAAGCACGTGAGCATATGAAGAGGCTGATAGGACTCATCTTTGCCTTATTGGTGTGTGGCCTGGTGGCCGTTCATCGAGTGGCAGATGGCGGGGCAGAGCGCTCTGCAAGTGAGGCGGCATGCATGGTGGCTGCAACGGTCGACAGTTCTACGGTTCTCCATGCCCTGACAGCTTCCGAGGATGGCAGCCTGACGCTGCAGCGCCTGCTCGATGAGGTGGCAATCATCGTGCCCAGTGCCGATATGGCTGCTGGCAAGACCTCGGCGAAGAGCAACTGCAGCAAGTGGTGCAAGGTGTGTGCCGGCAGGCTGCGCGGGCATTCAGGACGGGGCTTCGAGGAAGCTGCGCTGTGCCGTTCGGGCGTGGCGGCTTTTGCCAGAGCCATTGACCACTATGTGTATGCCTTCAGGCATATTATCATTTAGCATACGTATCGTAGTATCGTGAGTGCATGCACCCTTGGCGGATGTGCTCGTTTGTGGCGCTGAGGCACCTGTAGGTGGCTCGGGGCTGCGGTTTATCCATATATTTTCCTTATTCATCGGGGCCTCCTCTGCGCGGCATAGGGGTGCCGTATGTTAACATAAAAAAAGTGGTATTAGATTCTTATGATACTGACAATGATAATCCTGTTTGCTCTAGGGTATATGTGCATTGCGCTGGAGCATAGAATAAAGATTGACAAGTCGGCCACGGCGCTGGCCATGTTTGCCGTGATATGGTCGGTATATGCACTGGCATCGGGCGATGCCGACACGGGCAGCAAGCTGCTGGAGCACCTGGGCAGCACCTGCGAGACACTCGTATTCCTCATCGGTGCCATGACCATCGTGGACCTGATAGACCGGAATGGTGGATTTAGCATCATCACCGACCACATCACCTCGCGTAACAAGATTACGCTGCTATGGACGCTAGCCTTCATCACCTTCTTCATGTCGGCCGTGCTGGACAATATGACTACTACCATCATCATGATCATGATGTTGCGAAAGCTGGTGCCTACATTGCGCGACCGATGGATATATGCGGGCGTCATCATCATTGCAGCCAATACGGGTGGCGCGTGGTCGCCCATAGGCGATGTCACCACCATCATGCTGTGGATGCGCGGCAACGTGACAGCCGGCAGCCTCATCCTCTACCTCATGGTGCCGTGCCTGGTGTCGATGGTGATACCCGTGGTGATGGCCATGAGGAAATTGCGTAGAGGCACGCTGATGCTACCTCAGGTAGATGCAGCCACGCCACTGCCCCGCGGCGTGGGGAAGCGATTTAGTCGAGGCGTGCTGTGCCTGGGCGTGGCGGGACTGCTGTCCGTGCCCGTGTTCAAGAGCCTCACAGGACTACCGCCCTATGTGGGCATGATGCTCTCGCTCGGCGTGGTATGGATAGTCACGGAGTGGATATATGGGCACAGGAAACTGAACATAAGTGAAGACTCGAAGCATCGTGTGTCGCAGATAGTGAAGAATATCGACATGCCCACCATCCTGTTCTTCCTCGGCATACTGATGTCGGTGGCAGGGCTGCAGACGGCCGGCATACTGAGCGATACGGCAAACTTCCTCGACAGGAGCATCCACGAGGTGTTTACCATCACCTCAATCATCGGAGTGCTCTCCTCGGTCATCGACAACGTGCCGTTGGTGGCAGCCTGCATAGGCATGTATCCCATGCCCGACGTGGCGGCTATCGCTGCCAGTGCCGACCCTGCGTATGCGCAGCTGTTTGCACCCGACGGATTGTTTTGGCTGCTCCTCTCCTACTGTGCCGGTGTGGGTGGCAGCATCCTCATCATAGGCTCGGCAGCAGGCGTGGTTGCCATGGGACTCGAGCGGATAGATTTTGCATGGTATCTGAAGAATATCTCCCTGATGGCCTTCGTAGGCTACATGGCCGGCATAGTAGTCATACTTATGGAGTCGATACTGTTTATGTAAGGAATAGCATTTGAGAAATTGCACAAAGA
The DNA here is from genome assembly GCA_017622495.1 of Bacteroidaceae bacterium. Taxonomy (GTDB): domain Bacteria; phylum Bacteroidota; class Bacteroidia; order Bacteroidales; family Bacteroidaceae; genus UBA1189. The sequence continues at coordinate 52,207 of JAGAQY010000038.1, forward strand.
TTCGAATGTTTTGGTCTTTTGCAATCAGTGGATACAAGTTAATTTTGCGGTGTAATTTGGGGCACTATGTGTTGTGCCCATAGAGTATGATTGATGATTATGAAGAATATTCGAGTGGGACTGGATATAGGGTCCACGACATTGAAAGCGATAGCCATTGATGATAGCGCGAAGCCGCTGTTTACCTACTACGAACGCCACAATGCCGATGTGCTGGGGCGCATGGAGCACTGCTTCGGGCAGCTGCGCCAGAAACTGGGTGAGGAGGTGCAGTACAGCATCTGCCTCACCGGCTCGGTGGCCATGGGCGTGGCCGAGCGACAAGGGCTGGACTTCGTGCAGGAAGTGGTGGCGGCAGCAGAGTATGTGAAGCACTGCCACCCCGAGGTGGCCACGATGATTGATATCGGCGGTGAGGATGCCAAAATTGTGCTCTTCGAGCAGGGCAGGGCGAAGGATCTGCGCATGAACGGCAACTGTGCCGGCGGTACGGGTGCCTTCATCGACCAGATGGCGGTGCTGCTCGATGTGGATGTGGCAGCACTGGATGCGCTGGCACGTGAGGCCACGCAGACCTATGCCATCGCCTCGCGCTGTGGCGTATTCTGCAAGACCGACATACAGAACCTCATCGCCAAGAATGCAGCGAAGAGCGATATCGCGGCCTCCATCTTCCGTGCCGTGACGGTGCAGACGGTGTCGACCCTTGCCCACGGCTGCGAGCTGCGGGCGCCAATGATGCTGGTGGGCGGTCCGCTCACCTTCATACCCTCGCTGCGCAAGTCGTTCATCGACTTCCTCCACTTGAGCGAATCCGACATCATACTTCCCGAAGAGGGTGCCCTCATACCGGCTTGGGGTGCAGCACTGAGAGCGAAAGAGCAATTGACAATTCACAATTCCGCAGCGCAGCGAGAGCAGAGTCAAGCTTGCTTGAACTATGCCGCCGACGCGAACGAGTGTCGGTTGCGACGAAGGAGGCTTCAGCCTCCCCGAGGAGTTGCAACTTGTTGCTCTTTTGCAAGGAATCTTAATGCGGAGCATTATAATTCACAATTGACAATTCACGATAGCCAATTGAGTACTTCACTCCAGCCAATCTTTACGTCCAAGTCCGACTACGATGCGTGGCGCACCAAGGCCGACAGCTGTGCCATGCGTGCTGCGGCGTGGAAGCACGATGGCGAGCAGACTATATATATAGGTATAGACTCGGGCAGCACCACCACGAAGATTGTGGCGCTCACTCCCGAGCGTGAGTTGCTCTACACCTACTACCGCGTGAACCGTGGCAACCCCATCGCCACGGTGGTAGAGGGACTGCGCCGACTCGACGGAGAGGCACAGGCACGTGGCGTACGTCTACGTGTAGCAGGGTGCTGTACCACAGGCTATGGCGAGGACCTCATCAAGGCGGCCATGCGTGCCGAGCATGGCATCATAGAGACCATGGCGCACTATATGGCAGCGGCATACCTCACGCCCGACGTATCGTTCATCCTCGACATCGGCGGACAGGACATGAAGGCTATCTTCGTGGACCAGGGTATCATCAATCGCATCGAAATCAATGAGGCTTGCTCCTCGGGCTGCGGCTCCTTCATCGCAGCTTTTGCACAATCCTTAGGCTACACGCTCGAGCACTTTGCCCACGAGGCCTGCATCGCCGAGCACCCCTGCGACCTCGGCACACGCTGCACCGTATTCATGAATTCGAAGGTGAAGCAAAAGCTCCGCGAGGGGGCTACCGTGGCCGACATCGCTGCGGGACTCTCTTACTCGGTGGTGAAGAACTGCCTCTTCAAGGTGCTGCGGCTTACCGACACCGCCGTGCTGGGCGACCACATCGTGGTGCAGGGAGGTACGATGAAGAACGACTCGGTGGTGCGTGCCTTCGAACTCCTCACCGGCAAATCCGTGCTGCGCAGCAACACTCCCGAACTCATGGGTGCCGTAGGCTGTGCCCTTTACGCCATTGCCCATGCCTCGGGCACCACAATATGGCTCGACGAACTCCTCGACACCTGCACCTATACTACCCGACAGGCGCAATGCCATGGCTGCGAAAACCAGTGCCTCATACAGCGCTATACCTTTGCCAACGGTGCCCGCTACGTGTCGGGCAACCGCTGCGAACGCATCTACACCAATGGCGCCACCGCCGTGGAGAATGGCCGCAATGCGTATGAGGAGAAGAGGAGTTTATTGTGGAAGGATAATTCTCAATTTTCAATTCTCAATTCTCAATTAAAAATCGGTCTTCCCCGCTGCCTCAACCTCTTCGAGGAGTACCCCTTCTGGCATGCGCTGTTCACGGCGTGTGGCATAGAGGTAGTGTTGTCATCGCCCTCCGACTATGGGCGCTACGAGCGTGTGGCACGGCAAATCATGTCCGACAACATCTGCTTCCCAGCCAAGCTGGCCCATGCACATGTGCAGGAACTGGTAGACAGGCGTGTCGACCGCGTGTTCATGCCCTTCGTGGTGTATGAGCGCTCGCGGGGCGAGCAGAACAGCTACAACTGCCCTGTGGTGACAGGCTACTCGCAGGTGATCAAGAGCGTGCAGACCACCGATGTGCCCATCGATGCACCGGTGTTCTCCTTTAAGGATGAAAAGACGCTGTACCGCCAGTGTCGCCGCTACCTGCTGGGACTCGGAGTAGACGAGAGCTGCATACGCAGTGCCTTTGCTGAGGCCATCAAGGTACAGGAGGACTATGAGCACGAGGTGGTGGAGATAAACCGCCGCATCTATGCCGAGGCTTTGGAACTGGGCCGCCCCGTCATCCTGCTCGCCGGACGCCCCTACCATACCGACCCGCTCATACAGCACCAACTCTCCGACGTGGCAGCCTCATTAGGTGCCTACGTCATCACCGAAGATATAGCCCGTGAGCTCGATGTGCCCATGGGCGAGACCCATATCCTGGCCCAGTGGTCGTTCCCTAACCGCATTGTGCGTGCTGCCAAATGGGCGGTGGAGCAACCTGTGGACATACTCTTCATGCAGATTACCTCATTTGGCTGCGGCCCCGACGCCTTCTTCCTCGATGAAATAGCCACCTTCCTTGCCCGTCACGGCAAGGCACTCACCCTCATCAAGGTAGACGACGTGAACAATGTGGGCTCGCTCAAGCTGCGCATACGCTCTGCGTTGCAGAGTAGGGAAAGGGTGGTCCCCCTCCAGGACAAGCCTGTGAAGGTGGCTGCTCCCTTCACCACCACCCGTAGGTTCACCAAGGATGAGCGCCACCGCAAGGTGCTGGCACCCTTCTTCACCCCCTTCATCTCGCCCCTACTACCCAAGCTGTTCGGGCTGGCAGGATACGATGTAGAGATATTGCCCGTGAGTGACAAGGTGTCCGACGAGTGGGGACTCAAGTATGCCAACAACGAAGTGTGCTACCCCGCCACGCTCGTCATCGGCGACATCGTGAAGGCTTTCAAGGAGCATCGCTACGACCCCAAGAACACGGCTGTGGCCATGTCGCAGACGGGCGGACAATGCCGTGCCAGCAACTACGTGCCCATGATCAAGAGTGCGCTCGTGCAGATGGGCCTCGAGGAGGTACCCGTAATCTCCTTTGCCATGACCGACAGCATACAGAACGACCAACCCGGATTTACCATTCCCTGGGCCAAGGTCATCCGTGTGGCCATAGCGGCCGTGCTGTGCAGCGATGCCATTGCCAAGATGTACTATGCCGCCGTGGTACGCGAGACCCGTCAGGGTGAGGCGGCACGCCTGCGCGACCACTATATTGCCCTGTTAGGCAAGGCTGTAGAGCACAACAACCCCGACCGCCTCTATGCCACGCTTGGTGAGGCGGCACGCGACTTCGATGCCATCTGTCAGGACAAGCACTGCCCTAAGGTTGGTGTGGTGGGCGAGATATTGCTCAAGTTTCACCCCTATGCCCAGCGCGGCGTCACCGACTGGCTCGTGGAGCGCGGCATTGAGGTATTGCCCCCGCTGATGACCGAGTTTTTCCTTGAGACCTTCGTCAACAAGGAGGCACGCCGCGAGGCGCTCATCGACACCTCCACCGTATCACCTATTATATATAAGTGGGCCTACAGCTACCTGCGCCGACAGATGCGCCGTGCCGACAAGCTCTGCGCTTCCTTCCGCTACTACCATCCCTTCCACGACATCTTCGACATAGCCCGCGAGGCCAGCCATGTCATCAACCTCAACACCCAGTTTGGCGAGGGATGGCTGCTCCCCGCCGAGGTCATCGGTGCCGTGCGCAGTGGCGCCACCCATGTGGTGAGCCTGCAGCCCTTCGGCTGCATAGCCAACCATATCGTGTGCCGTGGTGTGGAGAACAAGCTCAAGCGCTACCTCCCCGAGCTCAATCTGCTCTCGCTCGACTTTGACAGCAACGTGAGCGAGGTCAACGTGGTAAATCGCCTGCTGCTCTTCGTGGAGGACCTGAAATAGTGAAGGAGGCTAAAGGGAATGGCTCAACCTTGCCAAGTAGTCGTAATGCTCGCCCTGGCATACCATCTCGGCAGAGAAGCCATACTGCTCGGCATAGTAGGCAAGGGTGTCGAAGTCGATGTATAGCCAGTCGAAGACATCGCCCTTGACCTGCTTGTATTGCATGCGGAAGTCTACCAAGCCGTAGTAGTCGTCGGCAATATCGATAAGGAATGAGCCATCCTCCTCTTCGAACAGGTACTTCAGGTCGCTGGAGTCCATATAGACACAGCCTCCGGGCTTGAGCAGGAGTTTCATGCGCAAGAAGAAGCGCTCCATACCCTCGATGCTGCCTATGATACCCGAGCCGTTCATGAGCAGCAGTATGGTGTCGAACTGTTCGGCAAAGCGCTCATCGTACAGGTCGGTGGCACGGGCATCCTTGACGCCGCGCTCCTGCATCACCTCTACCGAGAGTTCAGAGATGTCGATGGCGGTGACCTCCTTACCCATCTCCTGCAGTGCCAGTGCGTGGCACCCGCTTCCGGCACCCACATCGAGGATGCGCCCTGTGGCCAATGTGAGGGCCTGCTGCTCTATGGCGGGCATCTCCCGATAGGAGCGGAAGAGCTGCTCTACGGGTATCTCGTCCTCATCGAACTGTGAGGAAAACACGCTGAGTGTACCGGCACGCCCTCTGCGGTGATAATCGGCTATGGCTGTGCCCATGGGGTCTTTGTGGGGAGGGAGAAGCATGGGTTATGAGTTATGAGTTATGAGTTATGAGTTGTGAATTCTCTTTGCAAAAGTAGTAAAAATGAAAGAATCTCTTTACCTTTGCACCGTGATTTTCACAAAAACATGTGTTGGGCGCATGTCGTAGTTCTTAACTCCTTTTTTTGTTTGATACATGAACATTGCTACTTTACGTTCGGCCATCCTGTCGGGTATCGCCATCGGCATAGCCGGATGGGGGTATTTGGCCTACAACAATATCATTGGTGCCATACTTTTCTCGTTTGGTTTGCTCACGGTGGTGGGCTATAAGCTGCCGCTATATACGGGCACTGCAGGCTTCATTCCCTTGCGTGATGAGCAGGGCCGCAGTTGCTGGCCGGGTGCTATAGGCAAACTGCTCTTCATCCTTATGGGCAATATTATAGGATGCTTGCTTGTGTCGCTGCTCTCGCGGCTTTCGCCCATAGAGTTGGGGGCTACTGCACAGAAGATTCTCGAGAGCCGCCTTGCTATCGGTCCCTTGCGTGCCGGGCTATTGGCTATAGGATGCGGGTTTATCATGACCACGGTGGTGACCTTTGCCCGGGAGGGCAAGATGCTGCCCCTGCTCTTCGGCGTACCCCTATTCATCAACTGCGGGTTCCCGCACTGCCTGGCCGATGCTTTCTACTACCTCACAGTGCCCGTAGCCTATACCGGGGCACATCTGACGCAACTTCTCGTACTTTACCCCTGCCTTGTGGTGGGTAACTTTGTGGGGTGCAACCTGTATCGCTTTATTGCTCCTAAGCAGTGAGCTGTGAACTATTTGTCGCTATCGAGAAACTCACGCAGGCGAGGAGTGGCCGTAGACTCCAGTGTGGTGTTGTTGCCGGACCAGTCGGCATGCCCCTCATGGATGAAGAGTATCTGCTGGCCTATGTTGCGCACCGATGCCATGTCGTGTGTATTAACGATGGTGGTGATGCCATACTCATGAGTGATATCGCTGATGAGGCTGTCGATGATGCGCGATGATATGGGGTCGAGGCCCGAGTTGGGCTCGTCGCAGAAGAGGTAGCGTGGTTCCAGGGCTATGGCACGGGCTATGGCCACGCGTTTCTGCATGCCGCCGCTGAGCTCACTGGGCATCTTCTTCTCGGCATCGGTAAGGCCTACGCGGTCAAGGCAGAAGCGGGCGCGGTCGAGCTGCTCGCGGTAGGTCTTGGAAGAGAACATCTGAAGCGGAAAGAGCACGTTGTGCAACACGTCCATGGAGTCAAACAGCGCTGCACCCTGAAAGAGCATGCCCATCTCTTGTCGCAGGAGCGCACCTTCGCGTTTGGGCAGCTGATGTATGTCACGACCATCGTATAGTACCTCTCCCTGATCTGGAGTGAGCAGACCTACGATGCAGCGTAGCAGTACGGTCTTGCCCGAGCCGCTACGGCCAATGATGAGGTTGGTCTTGCCCTCCTCGAAGCGGGCACTGATGCCGTGGAGCACCTTCTGGTCCTCAAAATGCTTGTGTATGTCGGTAATGGTAATCATTTTTAGGGTTTAGAGTTTAGAGTTTATAGTTTAGGGTTTAGAGGTCAACGGTCGACGGGTTTAGAGTTTAGAGTTTAGGGTTGAAAACTTAAAAACTTAAAAACTCAAAAACTCATAACAAATCACTCCGGACTTCTCGTTATCCCATCAACAGGTTGGTCAGTAATAGGTCGGTAAAGAGTATCAGCACACTGCTCACGACTACCGAGTTGGTGCCAGCTTTACCCACTTCGATGCTGCCACCCTTGACGGTATATCCGAAATATCCGCTCACGCTGGCTATGATGAATGCAAAAGCAAACGACTTGATATAGGCTGTCCACAGATGCCAACTCTCGTAGCAATGTTGCAACCCGAGTGTAAGGTCGGCTGTGGAGAGCATGCCTCCCATCCAAGACACCACATACGCCCCTATAAAGCCCGAGGCGATGCTGAAGGTGACGAAGAGGGGCACAGCACTCACCATGGCCAATATCTTGGGCAGCAGGATGTAGTTGGCCGAGTTGACCCCCATCACGTCGAGCGCATCAATCTGTTGGGTCACACGCATGGTGCCTATCTCCGAAGCAATGTTTGACCCCACTTTGCCTGCCAGTATGATGCAGATAATGCTTGAGGCAAACTCGAGCAGCAGCACCTCGCGCATGGCATACCCGATGGTGAAGCGTGGCATCCAGGGCGACCATATATTGAGCTTGATCTGCACGCAGAGCAATGCACCTATGAAGAACGACATCAGTATGACGATGAACAGCGAGTTATATCCTAACTGATAAAACTCGCGCACATATTGCTGCCAGAATATGCGGCTGCGTTGTGGACGGGTAAAGGTACGCCCCATCAGGAGCAGGTATTTACCCAAAGAGTGTAGCGATTTGAGTAGCATAAGGACAAAGGTAGTGCAAGCCGAGAGAAAACGCAAATTTATTTGCAGTTTTCCGAGGCGCCGCCTACCTTCTGTCTCAGCGAAGCGTAGACTAAAGAGTGCAAGCCGAGCGAAATGCCAAATATTTTTGGGCATTTCCGAGGCGCCGCCTACCTTCTGTCTCAGCGAAGCGTAGACTAAAGAGTGCAAGCCGAGCGAAATGCCAAATCTCAACGAGCGAAAGTATAGAAAAGGCTGCATTTTCTATACTGAGCGAGGCAGAGATTCAATATAATCACAATTAAATATTTTTGGCAATAATATAGGAGTTGTCCACATTCTTAAAATTCTCCTCCTAGGCTAGGAGGAGTACCCTCGAAGAGGGGGAGGTGGTACGCTTCTCGTAGATAATACCCCCTCCGCTTCGCTCGTCCCCCTAATCTAGGGGGACAATACCGAGGCTTGGACAACATCTATATTATTACCAATATTTTTGGGCATTTCCGAGGCGCCGCCAATGCGAAGCGCTTGGTTTATCCAAGAATGCGAAGCGCTTGGTTTATCCAAGAACCTTCTGTCTCAGCGAAGCGTAGACTAAAGAGTGCATACATGAGAAAATGCAAGTTTACTTGCAATTTTCCGCGTCTTGCACTAACTTTGTCGCCAAATACAATATAAGCTAATGAGCGAACAGGAAAAGATGGTGCTGCGTGCCGAGCACTTGGTGAAGAAGTATGGCAAGCGTACGGTGGTCAACGACGTGACGTTCGATGTGAAGCAGGGCGAGATCGTGGGGCTGCTCGGTCCGAACGGAGCGGGCAAGACTACCTCATTCTATATGACTACCGGCCTGGTGGTGCCCAACGGAGGACGTATCTTCATTGACAATCAGGAGATAACCAAAGAGCCCGTGTACAAGCGTGCCCGTGTAGGCATCGGCTACCTGGCTCAGGAGGCCAGCGTATTCCGCAAGATGAGTGTAGAAGACAATATCGCCTCGGTGCTCGAGATGACGGGCAGGCCCAAGGAGTACCAGAAGGAGAAACTGGAGAGCCTCATAGCCGAGTTTCGCCTGCAGAAGGTGCGCAAGAACCTGGGCGACCAGCTCTCTGGTGGCGAGCGCCGCCGCACCGAGATAGCCCGTTGCCTGGCCATCGACCCCAAGTTTATCATGCTCGACGAGCCCTTTGCCGGTGTCGACCCCATTGCCGTGGAAGACATCCAGCAGATAGTGTGGCGCCTCAAGGACAAGAACATCGGCATCCTCATCACCGACCACAACGTGCAGGAGACCCTCTCCATCACCGACCGCGCCTACCTGCTCTTCGAGGGGCGCATCCTCTTCGAGGGCACACCCGAGGAGCTGGCAGCCAACGCCACCGTTCGCGCCAAGTACCTGAGCAACAGTTTCGTATTACGCAAGAAGGAATTTCAACTATGAAGATAAAGATATTGCTATCTGCACTATGTCTTTTGTGCGAGATGCAGTCTGTGGCCTACGGGCAGCGGTCAGATGATAATTGTCAATTCTCAATTGTCAATTCTCAATTGTATAATGTTCCGCCGCGCAGAGAAATACGTCATAAGATAAAGCAATCAACGGCGAGCGGTCAACAGCCGGAGGACAATTGTCAATTCTCAATTGTCAATTCTCAATTGTCCACCCGCATCTCGGGCGAGTATGTCATGAGCGACTTCCCCACCACAGGCGAAGCCCGCGGGGTAGTCATCCTGGCAGCCTTTGCCGATGTGCCCTTCTCCGTCAGCGCCGACAGCATCCATGAGCTCCTGAGCCACCGCTACAATGCCGACGACTACAGCGAGGAGGTCAACTTCAAGGAGTACAGCGCCGTGTTTGGCCGTGAGCTACCCCTGCAGGCCACCATTCCCGGCAGTGCCCGCGACTACTTCCGCACCCAGTCGATGGGGCATTTTGTGCCCTCGTTCGATGTCATAGGCCCCGTCACGCTCGACAATCCCCGAGCCTACTATGGTGCCAACAACGAGAATGGCGACGACACCAACACCTCGGCCATGATACGTGAGGCCTGCGAGAAAGCATACAACCAAGGACTTACCGACTTCACCGACTACGACAACGACGGCGACGGTGCCGTAGACTTCGTGTACGTGGTATATGCCGGCAGCGATGAAGCGCAGACAGGCATCGAGGAGTGCGTGTGGGCCAAGTCGGCCACCGTATCGCTCACCCTGGGCAACATGCGCATCAGGCGCTATGCCTGCTCCAGCGAACTGGTCATCGACCTCCCCGTAGTGGCAGGCATAGGCACCTTCGTGCACGAGTTTGGCCACATACTCGGTCTGCCCGACTTCTACAACACCCGTGCCGACGACTTCACCATGGACATGTGGAGCGTGATGGACTACGGCATGTACAATGCCGAGGGCTTCGTGCCCTGCGCCTACACCGCCTTTGAGCGCTACTCGCTCGGGTGGCTCCCCATGCACACGCTCGATGCCCCAGCCACCATCAGCCTCGGCACCACCGAGGAAGAGGGCACAGGCTACCGCATCTTCACCTCCGAGCTTGACCCCGACGGCCTCATCACCGAGGCCGACACCGCCTCGTACTACCTCATCGAGACCATCCGTCAGGAGGGGTGGAACCGCTATGCCCCTGCCAGCGGCCTGCTCATCTCCGAGGTCACCTACCTCAAGTCGGCATGGCGGGGCAATACCGTGAACGTAGACTCCCGTCACCGCCACTGCATAGTGCCGGCCAACAACAGCTACAACTACAAGACGGCCAACAAACACCTCTTCGGCACCGCCAACCACGAGTTTACCCTCACCACCACGCCCGCCTCCATCACCCAGTTCGGTGCTGCCATGGACAAGCCCCTCACCGACATCCACTACGACAAGGCCACCGGCCACACCACCTTCCACTTCCGCGGAGGCACAGGCATCAGCCACTCCCCACTCCCCACTCCCCACGCACCACTCATCTACGACCTTCAGGGACGTCCCGTCCAGAAGCCGCAGCGTGGACTCTATATCGTGGAAGGGGAGAAACACTTGGCCTACTGAGCCCGTTTGCAACACACAGTCCTATACCGCTGGTGTACCCGTCACGGCTCGCAAGTGTACCCCAATACCCTATATGGCGAAAGTTCATAAATCGGTTGGCTTTGGCAGAGCAAGCAAGCCATCTTAAAGCGTAACTTTATATTGGCAGAGATTCCTCGTCGCTGCTCCCTGTCGGGATAGCACCTTTGTAAAGCGTAAACTCATATATAGGGCAGACGCATCAGAAATATCTATGTAGATGTTGATTTCTATTCTCAGAAAATCAATTTATTAGTCTCACACAGATCTCACGAATCTCACAGAGAACGCATCGTTACACTCGCGTTTGCCATCCGGTTGCAAACACTC
>JAGAQY010000039.1 GCA_017622495.1 Bacteroidaceae bacterium
ACCCCCTCCGCTTCGCTCGTCCCCCTAATCTAGGGGGACAATACCTAGGCTCGGACAACTCCTATATTATTGCCCAAAATAATATAGAAACAGATTATAGCAGAAAAATAAAAAAATTGCAAAGTTAGGTTTGCAAAATAGTAAATAATGGAGTAACTTTGTGGCAAAATATAAAATAGGCCGGTAATTATGGAGGCTTTCTATAAGATTCACGAATATCTGCTGACGCATACCGAAGCTACGGTGCGCCGCGACTTGATGGATGAGATAGACTGGAACGATCGTCTCATTGGCATCAAGGGTACCCGTGGGGTGGGTAAGACAACCTTCCTCATACAATACGCACAGGAGCGGTTTCGGGGTGACCGCTCTTGCCTGTATGTGAACATGAACAATCTTTACTTCCAGGGCAAGAGCCTGACGGCATTCGCCGAGGAGTTTATCCGCCGTGGGGGTAAGGTGCTGCTCATAGATCAGGTGTTCAAAATCCCCAACTGGAGCCATCAGCTGCGCGAGTGCTACGACCGCTTCCCGCAGCTGAAGATGGTGTTTACAGGCACCTCGGTGATGCGCCTCAAGGAGGAGAACCCCGAGCTCAACGGCATTGCCAAGCCCTATAACCTGCGCGGATTCTCGTTTCGTGAGTACCTGAACCTGAAGACGGGCAATAACTTCCGTAGCTATACGCTGGAGGAGATACTCACCAATCACGAGCAGATAGCCCGCACGATATTGCCCAAGGTGAGCCCCAATGCCTTCTTCCAGAACTATCTGCACCACGGGTTCTATCCCTTCTTCCTGGAGAAACGCAACTTCTCGGAGAACCTCCTCAAGACCATGAATGCCATGATGGAGGTGGATATCCTCATCGTGCAGCAGATAGAGCTCAAGTATCTGGCCAAAATCAAGAAGCTGCTCTACCTGTTGGCGGTGAATGGTCCGCAGGCACCCAACGTGAGCAAGCTGGCCGAGGCCATACAAACCTCGCGTGCTACGGTGATGAACTATATCAAGTATCTGGCCGATGCGCGACTCATCAATATGGTGTATAACCCCGGTGACTCCTTCCCCAAGAAACCGGCTAAGATAATGATGCACAATACCAACCTCGTGTATGGCATCTATCCCGTGAAGGTGGACGATCAGGATGTGTTGGAGACATTCCTCGCCAATGCGCTGTGGAAGGACCATACGGTGAACAAGGGCGGCAAGGGACTCTCGTTCCTTGTTGACGAAAAGTTGCAGATGCGTGTGTGCACTGAAGGTATCCGTGTAAAGAACAATCCCGATGTGTACTACATCATGCATCGACGTGAGTTGGGACGTGAGAACCAAATACCACTCTGGCTGTTTGGTTTCTTATATTAAATATGTATATAGAACTCATGTGCCATCCTGAGCAACGCAAACCTTCAGGTCGACGCCCGAGGCGTCAGCCTTGGCTGCAAAGCCGAGGCGTCAGCCTTGGCTGCAAAGCCGAGGCGTCAAGCCTTGGCTGCAAAGCCGAAGGGCTTGTCCGAGAATCTGTGGGTGATGAGAGATTGCCTTAACGGCGACCTAAAGGTTGTTTCACTTCGTTCAGAATGACACAATGATGAGAACTTTTTGCTGGAATAAAGATAATAGAATAACGTTATTTTTTAACAAGTTACAACTATGGTTAAACAAAAGAAGTTTATTACCTGTGACGGTAACCAGGCAGCTGCGCATATCTCCTATATGTTCAGTGAGGTAGCAGCTATCTATCCTATCACACCGTCATCAACAATGGCTGAGTATGTCGACGAGTGGGCAGCTCAGGGCCGCAAGAACATCTTCGGCGAAACAGTACTCGTACAGGAAATGCAGTCTGAAGGTGGTGCTGCAGGTGCCGTACACGGCTCACTCCAAGCCGGTGCACTGACAACTACATATACCGCATCGCAGGGCCTCTTGCTGATGATCCCCAACATGTACAAGATTGCAGGCGAGTTCCTCCCCTGCGTATTCCACGTGTCGGCACGTACACTGGCTTCGCATGCCCTGTGTATCTTCGGTGACCATCAGGATGTGATGTCGACTCGCCAGACAGGTTTCGCCATGTTGGCTGAAGGCTCTGTACAGGAGGTGATGGACCTCGCCGGTGTAGCTCACCTCGCTACCATCAAGAGCCGCGTACCCTTTGTCAACTTCTTCGACGGCTTCCGTACCTCTCACGAGATTCAGAAGATTGAGATGCTGGAGAACGAGGACCTCGCTCCGCTCATCGACCAGCAGGCACTCGCCGAGTTCCGCAACCGCGCACTCACTCCCGAACATCCCGTAGCACGCGGTATGGCCGAGAACCCCGACACCTTCTTCGCTCACCGCGAGAGCTGCAACAACTACTACGCTAACGTACCTGCTGTAGTAGAGGAGTACATGGAGAAGATCTCAGAGATCACTGGCCGCAAGTATGGCTTGTTCGACTACTATGGTGCTCCCGATGCTGAGCGCGTTATCATCGCCATGGGCTCTGTGACTGAGGCTATCCGTGAAGTGATTGACCACCTCACCGCACAGGGTGAGAAGGTTGGTCTCGTGGCCGTACACCTCTATCGTCCCTTCTCGGCCAAGCACTTCCTTGCTGCTGTGCCCAAGACAGCCAAGCGCATTGCTGTGCTCGACCGTACCAAGGAGCCCGGTGCCAATGGTGAGCCTCTCTACCTCGACGTTAAGGATTGCTACTATGGCCAGCCCGACGCTCCCGTTATCGTGGGCGGACGCTATGGTCTCGGCTCCAACGATACCACACCGGCTCAGATCCTTGCCGTATACGAGAACCTCGCTATGGCAGAGCCCAAGAACCAGTTTACCGTGGGTATCGTCGACGACGTTACCTTCACCTCACTCCCCCAGAAGGAGGAGATTGCCATGGGTGGCGAAGGCATGTTCCAGGCCAAGTTCTACGGTCTCGGTGCTGACGGTACGGTAGGTGCCAACAAGAACTCCGTGAAGATTATCGGTGACAACACCGACAAGCACTGCCAGGCATACTTCTCATACGACTCAAAGAAGTCGGGCGGCTTCACCTGCTCTCACCTCCGTTTCGGTGACAGCGAGATTCGCTCTACCTACCTGGTGAATACACCTAACTTCGTGGCTTGCCACGTACAGGCTTACCTGAAGATGTACGACGTGACACGCGGTCTGCAGAAGAACGGTACCTTCCTCCTTAACACTATCTGGGAGGGCGACGAGCTGGCCGCCAACCTGCCTAACAACGTGAAGCGCTACTTCGCAGAGAACAACATCAAGGTTTACTATATCAACGCTACCAAGATTGCTCAGGAGATTGGTCTCGGCAACCGTACCAATACCATCCTTCAGAGCGCCTTCTTCCGCATCACCGAGGTGATTCCCGTTGACTTGGCTATCGAGCAGATGAAGAAGTTCATCGTGAAGTCATATGGCAAGAAGGGTGAGGATATCGTGAACAAGAACTACGCAGCCGTTGACCGCGGTGGCGAGTACAAGGAGCTCCCCGTTGACGCTGCTTGGGCAAGCCTCCCCGCTGACGAGGTAGTTGCTAACGATGATCCCGCATTCATCAATGAGGTAGTACGCCCCATCAATGCACAGAATGGCGACCTGCTCCCCGTATCGGCCTTCAAGGGCTACGAGGACGGTACTTGGCCTCAGGGCACAGCCGCTTATGAGAAGCGTGGCGTAGCTCCCTTCGTGCCTGTTTGGGACGCTGAGAAGTGTATCCAGTGTAACAAGTGTGCATTCGTTTGTCCTCACGCTTGTATCCGTCCGTTCGTGATGGACGATACCGAAGCTGCTGGCGTAAATGGTGCAATGATCGATATGAAAGCTCCCGCTCCTATGAAGGGTATGAAGTTCCGTATCCAGGTAGGTGTGATGGACTGTCTCGGCTGCGGCAACTGTGCCGACGTATGTCCTGGCAATCCGAAGCTCGGTGGCCCTGCCCTCAAGATGGTTCCGCTCGAAGGCGAGCTTCATGAGGCTGCCAACTGGGATTACTGCGTGAAGAACGTGAAGACCAAGCAGCACCTCGTAGACATCAAGTCTAACCCCAAGAACTCACAGTTCGCTACTCCGCTCTTCGAGTTCTCAGGCGCTTGCTCTGGTTGCGGTGAGACTCCCTATGTGAAGCTCATCTCTCAGCTTTATGGCGACCGTCAGATGGTAGCCAACGCTACAGGCTGTTCTTCAATCTACTCAGGTTCAATTCCCTCAACACCCTATACCACTAACGAGAAGGGTCAGGGTCCTGCATGGGCCAACTCACTCTTCGAGGACTTCTGCGAGTTTGGTCTCGGTATGGCATTGGCCAACAAGAAGATGAAGGCACGCATCCAGGCTATCCTCGAAGGTGCTATCGCCGATGAGGCTACACCTGCCGAGTTCAAGGAGGCTGCTCAGGAGTGGATTGCCGGTCAGGACGATGCCGATGCATCTAAGGCTGCAGCTGCTAAGCTCAACCCGATGATCGAGAAGGGTGCTGCCGACGGCTGCCCCGCATGTGCTCAGCTCAAGGAACTCAGCCACTACCTCGTGAAGCGTTCACAGTGGATTATCGGTGGTGATGGTGCTTCATACGATATCGGTTACGGTGGTCTCGACCACGTGATTGCTTCGGGTGAAGATGTGAACATCCTCGTGCTCGACACCGAGGTGTACTCTAACACCGGTGGCCAGTCATCAAAGGCAACTCCGCTCGGCGCTATCGCCAAGTTCGCTGCTTCAGGTAAGCGCATCCGTAAGAAAGACCTCGGTATGATTGCTACTACCTACGGTTATGTATACGTAGCACAGATTGCTATGGGTGCCGACCAGAGCCAGTGCCTCAAGGCTATCCGCGAGGCTGAGGCTTATCCCGGTCCTTCCATCATCATCGCCTACGCTCCCTGTATCAACCACGGTCTCAAGAAGGGCATGGGCAAGGCTCAGGCCGAGGAGGCAGCTGCCGTTGCATGCGGCTACTGGCACCTGTGGCGCTACAATCCCGCACTCGAGGCTGAGGGTAAGAATCCGTTCACACTCGACTCTAAGGAGCCGCAGTGGGAGGGCTTCCAGGACTTCTTGAAGGGCGAGGTACGCTTCGCGTCTGTCATGAAGCAGTATCCTGCCGAGGCTGCCGACCTCTTTGCCGCTTGTGAAGAGATGGCCAAGAAGCGCTACCAGAGCTATGTGCGCATGACCAAGATGGAGTATTGATTAATTGACAATTGATAATTGACAGTTGACAATTGAAACTTAGATGATAGCTGGGTGCTTTTGTGCCCGGCTATCATTGAAATACATTATAAACCTTAAACAATAAGAGAAAGTTATTATGCTTAGTTTTTTGATTTGGCTTGTTGGCGCTATTCTTGCTGTCAAGGCCGTATTGGAGATTCTGAAGATGCCTATTGGCATGGTAGGTAAGATTATCAGCTCAGTGTTGGTACTTTGCTGCTCATGGGTAGGTCTGGCTGTTTACTACTTCTATGCAAAGGATAAGTTGGTAGACTGGTTCAAGTAATCCCGAATTCATAAAAATGTAGAGCGGAACCTTCGGGCTCCGCTCTTTTTCAATATGTATATCTATGGACAATCTTTCTATCATATGCGCTACAACGTTTGAATCATCGCATTATGAGGCGGTAAACCAGTTGCTGAGCCAACTCACTTCGCGCTCCATTGTGTTCGCTGAAGATGATTATCGCCAGCTGATAGAGGCGCCCCACAGCCATCTCTTCCTGCTCTTTCATGGAGGGTCCATAGTAGGGATGCTCACCGTAGGCATCTATCTAAGCCCTACGGGAAGCAAAGCATGGATTGAAGATGTGGTAGTAGATGAGGCATCTCGTGGGCTCGGGCTTGGGCGTATGTTAGTGGCACACGCCATAGACTTTTGTCGTCAGCAACAGGTGGACACGCTCATGCTCACATCCAATCCTAAGCGTATTGCCGCTAATGCCCTATACCGTTCGTTGGGGTTCGAGCAGAAAGAGACCAACGTCTACCGCATGGTTTTATAGGCTCTTTAGGTGAGTTGTATTTAATATCTCAGCCTACTCCTTATACTTGCCCCTCGACCTCGATTATTATACTGATAATGATTTATTTGTATCGCTCCAGCAATGTTGCTGCATTGTTGTCGCCCATTGTTGCTGCCTTTTCCAGATAGGGGAGTCCGCGCTGCTTGTCACCCAATTGAATGTAGCAAAAACCGAGTAGGCGATTGCAATCCATGTCGTCGGGAAAAGCATTGATGAGAACCGCAAGGATGGGGAGCGCCTCTGCATAGCGAGCTACACGGACATTGAGCAATGCTTTCTCGAGCAGATACACGGGTTGGCGTGGCGCAAGAGCGATGGCGCGGTCAATATCGTCGAGCGCCTGTTGGAACATGCGGCCGGCAGCCTCGGACTGCTCGCGCAAGTAATAGAAGCGGTCGGTATTGATGGTGCCTACAAGCTCTTCATAGAGGTTGTAGTCGGCCACGGCAGGGCGATGTAGTCCGTGGCGTGCCTTGAGCAATGCACGCTCTAATACGTAAGGAGATGCTTGGTTGAGGGTTGAAAGTTGAGAGTTGATGGTTGCTTTGTTTACCGCGCTATCCAAGAGCGCAATGGCAAGCTCCACGTCTCCCTCACCGGCACGCTGCTCTATGATGTAGGCAGTGCGTAGCCAGGTGTCGGGGCTGCCGATGTCGCTGCGGTTGACCTCCATATACTTCTCGTAAGCGGAAGTGTAATCCTTCAACGTAATGTAGATATCGCCCTGCTGCTGGGTGTAGATGGGCAGGGGATTGATGGCGCGGGCCTTGTCGATTACGGCAAGTACACGCTCACAGTTCCAGTCCTTGTATTGTTGCAGCGTGTCGAGGGCTACCGAGAGCATTTGCTTGGCAATCTGGAAGTGTACCTCGTCGGCTTTGTCTGCAGCATGCTCAAGTGCCATGGCGTGATCGGCCTCTGCCAGTGCATAGGCACTGTCGCTCTTGAGGGCGATATGGTGTGCTGCGCGACTGAGGTAGCCTTCGTGGCTGTCGGGGAAGGAAAGGATGAACTCATCGATGACCTCGCTGCGCAGTGCTGCATCGTCTTGGTCGGATACAAGGAAAAGGCTTACCAATGCCTGGTCGATATCTCTTGGCAATGCCTTGCGTAGCGGTAATGCCCGGTAGCTACGGTCATTCACGGAAAGTGCCTTCACCGCGAGGTCAAGGGCATAGCGTATATCGAGGGCATAGAGCACCGTGTCGGTCTCTACGGAGGGCTGTACGATGGCCACTACATTGCCCGTGGCATCCAACAGGGGGCGATGACTGAGCGCAGGGTTACCCGCATGGTGCAAGGTGTAGTAGTTGTAGTTACCTGCAGCCTGTTCGGTGTTCAATACGGGAATCCACGTGTCATACACCTTCTTTTCTTTGCCGATGGCAGGAAGGAAAAGGCTCGTGTGCTCCAACGTAGAAGTGGTGTCGATAGGCGTGCTTGCCAATTTCTTGATGGGAGCAGTCTGGAGACGTACGATGTCGTAGGTCTCATTGGCGCCCAGCACCTTCACTACGTCATGCGTTTTCCCCTTACTGTCTACGACTACTGCTTTGGCGCAGTTGGGCAACAGCGCATAGGAGGTAATGAAATCTCCTGCATCGTTAGCAAAGAACCCATTGCCTGTGCTCAGCACGTTGCCCTCAGCATCATAGGTCTGCAGGGTGTAGACTGCTTTCTTTACCTGCTTCAGCGACTTGGGAGATTGGGCTGATAAGGGCAGGGCGAGCAAGAGCAGACCCACCCCCAAACCTCTCCCAAGGGAAGGGAGATAAGAAAGTATGCGTTTGAATATGCTATTCATTGTGGTTGAAATGTCATTTGTTTTCATAGGGTTGTGTTTCTCCCCCTTGGGGGAGTTAGAGGGGCCGCTATTCTGCCATCCTCTGCCTTACCGCCTCATAAATCAGCACGCCAGCAGCTACCGATACGTTGAGCGATTGTATATGTCCGAACTGCGGGATGGATATCCATTCGTCGCACAGGGCGAGGTGCTCATTGGGGATGCCTTTGTCTTCGGCTCCCATCACGATGCACACGGGGTCGGTGAGGTTGGCTTTGGTGTAGGTGTGTTTTGCTTTCTCGGTGGCAGCTACCACGCGGAAACCGCAGTTCTTGAGGTATTTGATGGCATTGCCTAAGTTCGGCTCACGGCATACGGGCAGTGTGTGAAGTGCTCCGGCCGAAGTCTTCACCGCGTCGGCATTGACACTCACGCTGTCGTGTGTGGGGATGATGACGGCATCCACTCCGGCACACTCGCAAGTGCGGGCAATGGCTCCGAAGTTGCGCACGTCGGTCACGCCATCGAGCATCACGAACAGCGGGTTCTTGCCCTCCTCATAGAGCATGGGCACAAGGTCCTCGACGCGCTGATAGGTCACAGCCGACGTGAAGGCGATGACGCCCTGATGGTTCTTGGTGGTAAGGCGGTTGAGCTTCTCGATGGGCACACGCTGCACAGGGATGAGGTGTCCCTTCAGTGCATCGAAGAGTTCGCGCGAAAGCTCGTTCTGCAAGCCGCGCTTGATGAGTATCTTGTCAATGTCCTTGCCCGCTTCGATAGCCTCGATGACGGCACGGGTACCAAAGATGAGTTCGTTCTTGTCGATCATAGTGTTACAGTCGATTTATTAAACTGCAAAATTAGTGCAAGCCGAGAGAAAATGCAAGTTTACTTGCGATTTTCCGAGGCGCCGCCTAATTTCTGTCTGCAAAGCAGACAAAAGTGAGTGCAAGCCGAGAGAAAAGCAAGTTAACAGGCATGTTTTACCTCTCTTTGTAGGTCTAACTGAGGACTGAAGGCTTTGGAATTCACTTTTAGCAACAATTATTTTTCGAAAAATAGTTAACGAATAAAAATAAGCCGTAATTTTGCACGTTCTAAAAAAACATAAAGGTCTTATTAAATTATTAACGACATCAAAAATCGAGAATAATGAACTATAGTTTCAAAAGAAAGCTCCAGATGTATATCAACTCCAGTGTGGTGCTGATATTCTTTACTGTTGCCGCCATGGTATGTGCCAACATCCCAGGTGTGAAGGATTGGTATGCTTCGTTCTGGACACAGGAGGTAAGCCTTGCGATAGGCGACTTCAATTTCTTCAGTCACAATGGCCATGCTATCACCTTGGGACAGATGATCAACGATTTCCTCATGGCCATCTTCTTCCTTTCGGTAGGATTGGAGATAAAGCGTGAGATTATGGTGGGTGAACTCTCATCACGCGAGAAGGCGTTGCTTCCTGTCATAGGTGCTTGTGGAGGTATGCTAGTTCCCGTCCTCATCTTCTATCTCGTATGCCCTGGCGATGCAGCCATGCAACGTGGTCTGGCCATACCGATGGCAACCGACATAGCCTTCTCGTTGGGTATATTGTCAGTGTTCGGTTCGCGTGTGCCCATCGGACTCAAGATATTCCTGGCTGCTCTTGCTGTGGCCGACGACTTGGGCGGCATACTCGTGATAGCCCTCTTCTACTCTTCAGACATCCATCTGGTTTATCTTGGACTATCGGCTCTGTGTGTGGCAGGCATGATAGTGGGCAACGTATTGAACGTACGCACCAAGACCTTCTATATATCCATAGGCATCGTGCTGTGGTACCTGATGCTCAACTCGGGCATCCATGCCACCATCGCCGGTGTTGTCATGGCGTTCTGTATCCCGTCGAACCTGCAAAAGGGCACGGGGTATTACCTTGAGCGTATCCGTAGCTGCGTCAACAGATTTCCTGTGATTGAGGTGAGCAAGCGACACAGTACCATTGTGCTCACCAACGAACAGATTGGTACTCTAAAGCGCATTGAGTCGGCTGCCGACCGCATGATTAGCCCGCTGCAAGATATGGAAGACCTTCTGCATGCGCCCATCAACTACGTTATCCTTCCCCTCTTTGCCTTTGCCAATGCAGGTATTGACCTCTCACAGATGAGCCTGGGTGATGTGTTCTCTGGAGTAAGCCTGGCGGTGATGCTGGGCCTTGTGGTAGGTAAGTTTGCTGGTGTGCTATCCTTCTCATGGCTTGCTGTGCGGTTCCGTCTCGTTACCCTACCTACCGGAGCTACGTGGAAGAGTTTTGTGAGCGTATGTGTTGTGTGCGGCATTGGGTTCACCGTATCCATGTTCATCGCCGAACTGTCCTATGCGGGACTCGGAGCCAGCAGTGCAGCACTGCTCCCCCAAGCTAAACTGGGTGTGCTCCTCGGTTCCATCATCTCAGCCGTTCTCGGTTGCTATTTCTTGAACAAGACATTGCCGCGACGCAGATAATACTCCATACGATATTTTTAATTCATTATGATCAGTATTGAGAACCTAAAAGTGGAGTTTGGCGCTACGCCGCTGTTTCAGGGAGTCAGCTATATCATCAATCCGAAGGACCGCATAGCTCTTGTGGGCAAGAATGGAGCAGGCAAGAGCACTATGCTAAAGATATTGGCAGGGCTGCAACAGCCTACCGATGGCACGGTGAGCATGCCCAAGGATATTTCGGTATGCTACCTTCCTCAGGTGATGAAGCTGGCCGATGAACGTACCGTGCGTGAAGAGACCGAATTGGCTTTTGCCCATATCAGTCGGCAGAAAGAGATGCTCGACAGACTGGCAACAGAGTTGGCCGAGCGTACCGATTATGAGAGTGAGTCGTATCACGAACTCATCGAACGTTTCACTCGCGAGAACGAACGTTTCCAAATTATCGGTGGCGCCAACTACCATGCCGAGATGGAGCAGACATTGGTGGGTTTGGGCTTCCGTCGTGAAGACTTCGACCGCCCCACTTCGGAGTTCTCGGGTGGCTGGCGCATGCGTATCGAGTTGGCGAAACTCCTGCTGCAGCACCCCGATGTGTTGCTACTTGACGAGCCTACCAACCACCTCGATATAGAGAGTATACAATGGCTCGAGGAGTTCCTCGCACGTAATGGCAAGGCGGTGGTGCTCGTCAGTCACGACCGTGCTTTCATCAACAATGTCACCAATCGTACGATAGAGATTACTTGCGGCACTATTCACGACTATCGCGTGAAATACGATGAGTATGTGGTGTTGCGTCGTGAGCGTCGTGAGCAGCAGCTCCGTGCATATGAGAACCAACAGAAAGAGATTGCCGATATCACCGACTTTATAGAGCGCTTCCGTTACAAGCCCACCAAAGCCATACAGGTGCAGAGCCGTATCAAGCAGTTGGAGAAGATGGTGCCCGTGGTCATTGATGAGGAGGACCGCAGTACCTTACGGCTCAAGTTCCGTCCTGCACAGCGTAGCGGTAGCTATCCCATCATTTGTGAAGATACTGCCAAGAGCTATGGCGATCATCTTGTATTCAAGGATGTGAACCTCACCATTCGTCGTGGCGAGAAGGTGGCTTTTGTGGGAAGAAATGGTGAAGGCAAGACCACACTCGTGAAGTGCATCATGGGTGAGATTCCTTTTGAAGGAAAGCTCACCTTGGGTCATAATGTAGAGATAGGCTATTTTGCACAAAACCAGGCTCAGCTCCTTGATGAAAACCTTACCGTTTTTGATACTATCGACCGTGCGGCAGTGGGGGATATTCGTCTCAAGATACGTGACATCTTGGGCGCTTTCATGTTTGGCGGTGAGGCTTCAGATAAGAAGGTCAAGGTGCTCTCGGGTGGTGAGCGTAGCCGACTGGCCATGATCAAGCTGCTGCTCGAATCGGTCAATCTGCTTATTCTCGACGAGCCTACCAACCATCTCGACATGCGCTCCAAGGATGTGCTCAAGGAGGCTATCCGTGAGTTTGACGGTACCGTTATCCTCGTGAGCCACGACCGTGAGTTCCTTGATGGCCTTGTGTCCAAGGTATATGAGTTTGGCGACGGCAAGGTGAAAGAGCACTTGGGTGGTATATACGACTTCTTGCAAAGCAAGGGTGGTGTTACTTCTCCCGACTCAGCCCGTTCGCTTGATTCAGTGATGACCACTACTAAGTCTGCCCAATCCACTTCAAAGGATCCCAATGAAAAGATTGTTGGAGGTGGTGCTGCCGACTATGCAGCCCGCAAAGAGCAGGCCAAGGCACAACGTAAGTTACAGAAGAGGGTAGAGGAGTGTGAGAAACGGGTAACCCAGATAGAGGCCGAACTGCGAGAACTCGAGGAGTGGATGGCCACACCTGCGGGTGCTGCTAATGCGGCTCTTTTCGAGCAGTATAGCAAACTGAAGAATACCCTTGCCGAGGCCGAGGCCGAATGGGAAGAGGCTATGATGGCATTGGAGGGATGAGTACAGTGACAATGTATATAATAATAGGTGTCCAATGTTGGGACACCTATTATTATATATAGCATAAATCTTAAAACGCAAACAGCAGCGGCAAGGCAAATATCATCACTACGCCCATGAGGATTTGTAGCGGAAGGCCCACCTTGACAAAATCCATGAAGCTGTATTGTCCAGCAGGCATCACCAGGGCATTGGGCGGAGTGGAGAAGGGTGAGGCAAAGCACATCGAGGCCGCCACGGTGACAGCAAAGAGGAAGGGGATGGGGCTCACGCCTATGCCAATCGCACACTGCAGGGCGATGGGTGCCATTAGCACGGCGGTCACCGTATTGCTGATGAAGATAGTCATAATTGATGTGGCGAAGTACACCGCAGCCAAGGCCACGTGCGGACTGCTGGCACCAAAGGTACTGACGATGAAGTCGGCAATCATCGACGACACTCCCGTCTTCTCCAATGCCGTCGACATGGGCAGCATGGCGGCAAAGAGCACGATGGTTTGCCAGTTGATGGTCTTGTAGGCAGCCTCCACGCTTCTCACACATCCCGTGATGACCATCATTACTGCAGCCAGGAGCACTGCCGTGACGGGAGCTACGGGAATGGAGTCGATACACATCATCACAATCATTGCTATCATGATCAGTGCCGCTACAGGAGCCTTGTAGTCGAGTGTCACCTTGGCCGCCTCTTGTAGCGGTTCGCCCAGCACCACCCAGTTGTTCGACTCGTTGCGCAGGCGTGCAATATCCTTCCATGCTCCCTGCACGAGCAGTACGTCAGAGTCGTGTATCTTCTCGTTGCTCAGGTTGTGGAGCAGGTAGTCGTTCTGTCGTCTGATGCCCAGCACGTTGATGTTGAACTTGCTTCTCAGTCCTATCTCCAGAATCTTGCGGCCTATCATCGATGATGAGGGCATGATGAGGATTTCGGCAATACCGATATCGTAGAAGTCGAGCGATGCATTTGATGAGCTGCCCTCTATCTCGTCGGTGTGGTTGTCGATGAGGCGGAGCGAGAAGTCCTCGGCCAACTGCTGCACCTTCTCAATCTCGCCCGAGAGGTACAGCACGTCGCCCTGCTGCAGCATCAGTGTAGGCGATGCCAGCTGCTGGTTTACCGTGCGCACAAACTTGTTGTGTCCGGCACTGCGGCGCAGCTCGATGACGTTCACGCCATATTTACGGTAGATGTCGAGGTCGATGATGGTCTTGTTGATGACCTTCGAAGCCTCGTTCACATGTACGCGGAACAGGTTCTCCGACAAGCCATACTCCTTCACCAGTTCGCCCAGCGACTTTCCGCCCTGCTTGCTGCTCCTTTCGCTCGATTTCGGTGTCAGGAACATCTTCGTCAGCGGCATCAGTACCAATATGCCTACCACCAATGTGATGATGCCCACCGGCAGGAAGGTGAAGAACGATATGTCGGGCAGCGATGCCGGTACCAGCCCGTTTGCCTTGGCATTCGCTAAGGTCTCTTGAATGATAAGGTTGGGCGGCGTACCGATCAAAGTCATCATACCACCCATGCTGCTTGCGAAGGCCAGCGGCATCAACAGACGGCGCGATGAAGTGTTTGCATAGGCAGCCATACTCACCACGATGGGGAGCATCAGCGCCACGGTACCCGTGTTGCTCACGAAACCACCAATAAGTGCCGTCACAAGCATCACCAGCAAGAACAGTCGTGTCTCGCTTGTGCCCGCTAGCTTAATCACCTGTCCGCCAATCATCTTGGCGAGTCCCGTCTGGAATATACCGCCTCCCACGATGAACAGTCCCACCATCATGATTACCGTCGTGTTGGAGAATCCAGCCAGCGCCTCGCTCGGCACCAATATCTGGAACAGCAGCAGTGCCAACAAGGCACACAGAGCCACTAAGTCGGACCTTACCTTGCCGCTCACAAACAGCGCTGCAGAGATCAAAAGAATTATTACAGTCGTTATCATTATATATTATACTAGTTTATTGCGATTAACAAATTAATTCGCAAAGATACAATTTTTTTGTGTATCTTTGCAGTCCTTTGGACTATGATTAATTAATGTATCTTGGAAATAATGTCGTATAGCAATAACCTTCTATATATAATATGAAAACAAAAACTTTAGCAACTCTGGTCATTGCGGCATTTGCCACCGTGGCCTGCACCAACAACAAAACAATGGAATCAGGAATTAAATTGGAGAATCTGGACACGAAAGCCGTCCCTGGTGATGACTTCTTCCGCTATGCATGTGGCGGATGGATGGACAGTCACCCGCTCACCGACGAGTATTCACGCTTTGGCAGCTTCGACAAGCTGGCCGAGGATAACCGCGAGCAGCTGCGCACGCTCATCACAGGCATCGCAGAGGCTGAGAATGCGCCCGGCACTGTGGCTCAGAAGATTGGCGACCTTTACAATATGGCTATGGACAGCACTGCACGCAACGAACGTGGCATAGCTCCCATACAGCCTGTGATGGACCGTATCGCGGCGCTCAAGAAGAACAGCGAGGTGATGCCGCTGGTGGCTGAACTCTCACGTCAGGGCATGGGCGGATTCTTCCACGTATATATTGATGCCGACATCATGAACAGCAAGCAGAACCTCGTGCAGCTGTATCAGGGTGGCATCTCATTGGGCGAGAAAGAGTATTACCTCGACACCGATGAGGCAACGACAGCCATCCGTGAGGCTTTCAAGAAGCATATCGTGAATATGTTCAAGTTGGCAGGATTTGACGAGGCTGCTGCTACCAAGAAGATGGAGGCGGTGATGAAGATTGAGACTGCACTGGCCGACAAGTCGTTCAGCGCAACCGAGCAGCGCAACCCTGCTGCCAACTATCATAAGATGACGATGGAGGAGCTCAAGGCTCAGTTCCCCGGTATCGATTGGGAGAACTACTTCAGCATCTTGGGCATCAACGGCTTGCAGGAACTCAGCGTATCGCAGCTGGAGCCTATCCAAGAGGTAGCGCGTATCGTGAACGAGGAGCCGGTGGAGAACCTCATCGCTTATCTGCAATGGCACCTGCTCGATGGCTCGGCCAACGAACTCAGCGATGCCTTTGCTGACGAGAGCTTCGACTTCTATGGCCGTACACTCAGCGGCCGCAAGGAGCAGCAACCTCGTTGGAAGCGTGCTGTGGATGTTGTCAACGGTGTGTTGGGCGAGGCTGTAGGTCAGATGTATGTGGAGAAGTACTTCCCCGCCGAGGCCAAGGAGCGTATGCTTACCCTCGTGAAGAACCTACAGGTGGCTCTCGGACAGCGTATCGATGCGCAGGACTGGATGAGCGACGACACCAAGAAGCGTGCTCACGAGAAGCTCAACTCCTTCATCGTCAAGGTGGGCTATCCCGACAAGTGGAAGGACTATACGGGCTTGGTTATCGACCCCGCGAAGACATATTCTGAGAACCTGATGGCTGCCAACGAATTCTTCTGGAACGATATGATTGCCCGCAAGTATGGCAAGCCCGTGGACAATACCGAGTGGCACATGACTCCGCAGACAGTAAATGCCTACTATAACCCTACAACCAACGAGATCTGCTTCCCGGCAGGTATCCTCCAGTATCCCTTCTTCGACATGAATGCCGACGATGCCTTCAACTATGGTGCCATCGGTGTGGTTATCGGTCATGAGATGACTCACGGATTTGACGACCAGGGCCGTCAGTTCGACAAGGAGGGCAACCTCTCTGATTGGTGGGCTCCGGGCGATGGTGATAAGTTCAAGGCCAAGACTCAGGTGCTCGTTGACCACTTCAACGCTATCGAGGTACTTCCTGGCTTGCAGGCCAATGGTGAGCTCACCTTGGGTGAAAACATCGCCGACCATGGTGGTATCATGGTAGCATACCAGGCATTCAAGAACGCCACCAAGGATGCTCCGCTCCCCGTGAAGGATGGCTTCACTTCCGAGCAGCGCTTCTTCCTTGCCTACTCAGCAGTATGGGCCGGCAACATCCGCGACGAGCAGATCCGTGTGTACACCAAGAGCGATCCTCACTCACTGGGCCGCTGGCGCGTGAACGGCACATTGCCCCACATCGATGCTTGGTACGAGGCATTCGGCATTACTCCCGAGCACAAGCTCTACATCCCTGCCGAGAAGCGTGCACAGGTGTGGTAATAGTTACTAATAATATGATATGGAGAATAGCGGGACTTTAAGTTTCGCTATTCTTTGTTATATGCCCTGTCCGGATGATATCAGTGAGGTAGACGGTGAAGACGGGGAGTAGCATCATGCCTGATAAAGATAGTAGCACGGAGATGACCTTACCTACCGTGGTGACAGCTTGTATGCTGCATCCTGCAGTTGTGGCAGTCATACATGAGTACCAAAGGCAATCCCAAAAGTTGTGCACCATCGGGTTGACATTGGCCTCCAAAACATAAAAGATGAGACTGCTATAATATATAAAGGAGAAGAGTATTACGATGTAGGTGATGAGAAGTCCGGCTGTGAGGTCGCGTAGCAGGCCATAGGCGATGATGGTGAATGCAATATACCCACGAATGAGGGGGATGAACCGAAAGAGGAATTCCATCTCTGAAGACAAGGTGACGTCAAACCAGTCGAATAGGGTGAGGTAGGGGATGATAAGGAGTAGGAATAGGAAATGATTGCCAAAGTATTGCCACGAATGCTCGGCGTTATATACCTCAATAGAGAATAGTATTATCAGTAGTATACATATCCAAAATTGAAGGTCGAGATAATTCGTGTCATTGTAGAAGGGTGTCCCTGCGAATGTATCGATAGATATGCTGATGACAAGCAATAAACTGAGGACAAAGGCTGAAAGGTGGAGCGCAAGCTGTACGCTTTGTTTGTTTATCATAATGAAGAGTTATAATAAAAAAAGGAGTGAAGAGTTAACCCATAAATGGCGATAAAAGTTCTATCGCTGGGCAGAACTCTTCACTCAAGGCTCTTAACCGTCTTTTTTCTTAACTCTCAGTCGTGTGTTACCACGAATAGTTGAGTCCGAAAGTGAGGTATTCCTTGAATTGCAGGAATCCCCATTCGTCGTTGCGTGCCACGTGGTCGTCGAAGCGAGTGTGGAAGAACAATGTGGTAGATATATACTTGCTCACCTGGAAACTGAATGTGTTTTCCCAATCCATCTGCACATAGTCGTACGGAGTGTAGTAGTAGAAACGGGTGCGATAGCTGATGTTCTTGGTTATCTTATAGTTGAAGTCTACCTGTAATTTCGAACCGATGTCGTTGCGGATACGGCCTTCCTCAATACCATACTTGGACGCTAAATCCTTGACTGCTACATAGCTCATCTTGTAAGAGAGCGGACCGGGGAAGATTGATATGCTGCCGTTCTTGAAATTCTTCTTGTAGTCCATACCGACGGTGAGCGAACCGTTGAATGGTGTCATGAAACGCGACTTCAGGGTGTTGTCCCCATTGAAGTGTTGCATCATCTGTGTCTCGCCCTGGGCCTCAATGGTGTAGTTCCAGTTGCGAATGGCCTTAAGGTTGAGCTTTGATGTTAAACGCAACATGTCTTGGTTGGACTGTATCTCGTCGCCAATATTTTGGTAGAAACCGATACGCGCTTCCAACTTGTTGTCCCACTGTGTTTTCTTCTTGTTGTTGTAGTTTGCTTCAAGGCGCATGGTAGAGAGTACGTTGATGTTGTTCGTACCACCTTGATACCAGTTGGGGGAGAAGAATGATTCGGTCAATTGAGTAGAGAAGTTACCCAAAGTCTTCCAGAAGTTGGGCTTTTGAACGACCATTTGGGTGACGAGTTCGGCCTTTTCGGAACTTGTGATGGGAGTGACAATGGTTGAGGGCACGTCGAACTGAGCGTTTCCGGTAGTGCTTTTGATTGTTTCCTCGGAAAGACTTTGGCTTGCCTTCAACTTGTCTTCGGTCATTATTACTTTCTCGGGTGTGGCTAAATAGGTGGACAGTAAAATCCTGTCGAGTTCGTTGATTAAGCGTAGATCCCGACCGCTTGACATGGCTGACTGGCGCAGGCTATCTTCCAATGTTATCTCCGCCGTTTTGTCAAGGCTTATGGCATTGCTTACGGGGGTCTTATACAAAGTAAGCGGAGCGAACAGGCGGAAATAGTAGGGGCTGACAAGTGAAGAATCGTCTGCACTAATATTGTCGACGGCTATTGCATACTCTTTTACCATCTTGTCTAATAGGCGGTTGTACTTGTTAACAATCGCAGTGTCCGAAAATACCTCTCTTACTCTTTGAGTGTTTAGGAATGACTGCTCTGAAATCATATTTGTAACACTCTTAACCTTCTCCATGATAAGTGCGGTAGAGTCCACTTTGGCTAATGGTCGGAGTGCAATGAAACTTGAGTCGGGGAAAACCGTTGATGTCGTATCTGACGATACGTGTATAATTGATGAATCAGAAGTTATACGATGGCTTGTCGAGTCGTTGGGGACAATTAGCAATGAGTCTTTAGAATGGGGTACATGTTGCAGTGTGTCCGTTTGAACTTGGGCCATGCTTATGTATGCGTAGCAAGCAATAGCTGCTCCCAATAAATATCTTCTTTTCATAAATTGAGTAAAATAAGTTGATGAATATAAAAATGCGAAGATACATATTTTTGCAATAGTAAGCAATAGTAAACGTAATCCTGTCGTTTTTTTTGCAATTTTAGAAACTAAAATCCTTTTTTATTCGTACATATAACCGAAAATCGTTAACTTTGCAGCTTGGTAAATTCAATACAGAACTTTTAATTTTTTGTGTTATGGCTGAAACAAAGTACATCTTCGTCACTGGTGGCGTAGCCTCTTCGCTCGGAAAGGGCGTTATCTCCTCTTCAATAGGTAAATTGCTGCAAGCACGTGGCTACAATGTGACAATCCAGAAGTTCGACCCGTATATCAACATCAACCCCGGTACGCTCAACCCCAACGAGCACGGCGAATGCTACGTGACCGTTGACGGACACGAAGCTGACCTCGACCTCGGCCACTACGAGCGTTTCCTCGGCGTGAACATGACCAAGGCCAACAACATCACTACAGGACGTATCTACAAGCGTGTTATCGACCGTGAGCGTCGCGGCGAATACCACGGCAAGACTATACAGGTGGTTCCCCACATCACCGACGAAATCAAGCGCAACGTGAAGGCGCTCGGCACTAAGTCGCAGTTTGACTTCATCATCACCGAGATTGGTGGTACCGTGGGCGACATCGAATCGCTGCCCTACATGGAGAGTGTACGCCAGCTCAAGTTCGAGCTCGGCCGCAACGCCCTCTGCGTACACCTCACCTATGTGCCCTACCTCGCAGCAGCCGGCGAATTGAAGACCAAGCCTACACAACACTCTGTACAGAAGTTGCAGTCGCTCGGTATCCAACCCGACGTATTGGTACTGCGCACCGAGCACGAACTTCCCGAAGACTTGAAGAAGAAGACAGCCCTGTTCTGCAACGTGGATGCCAACGCCGTATTCCAGTCAATCGATGCCTCTACCATCTACGAGGTACCCGTGTTGCTGCAGAATCAGGGAATGGACGACATCATCCTGCGCAAGCTCGACATCACACCGGGTCCCAAACCCACTCTCGGCCCCTGGAAGGAGTTCCTCGACCGCCGCGCCAATGCTACCGAAGAGGTACACATCGGTCTCGTAGGCAAGTACGACCTGCAGGATGCCTATAAGTCAATCCTCGAAGCAGCCTCACAAGCCGCTACATACAACAACCGCAAGCTGAAGATGCAATTCTTCAACAGCGAGAACATCACTGTTGATAATGTAGCCAAGACACTCGAAGGCATGGACGGTATCATCATCGGCCCTGGAGCCGGTCAGCGCGGTATCGAGGGCAAGAACGTTGTAGCCCGCTACACCCGTGAGAACAACATCCCCACCTTCGGTATCGGTCTCGGCATGCAGTGCATGGTAGTAGAGTTTGCCCGCAACGTACTCGGCATTGCCGATGCCAACTCTCGTGAGATGAACGAAGCTACTCCCAACAACGTCGTAGACATCATGGAGGAGCAGAAGGCTCACCTCAGCGACACGATGCGTATGGGTAACTTCGACTGCGCACTCATCGAGGGCAGCAAGCTCAAGGAAATCTATGGCGCCAACTGCATCCAGGAGCGCCATCACCACCGCTACGAGCTCAACAACAGATATCAGGAGCAGCTCGAGGCGGCCGGCATGAAGTGCGTGGGCATCAACCCCGACACCAAGCTGGTAGAGGCCGTTGAGGTAGCAGAGCATCCTTGGTATATCGGTGTGCAGTACTATCCTCAGTACAACAGCACCGTACTCAAGCCCCATCCCCTGTTCCTTGCATTCATCAAGGCAGCGATTGAGGGTAAATGACAATTGACAATTGACAATTCACAATTGACAAATAAAAGAAAACAAGTAGGCGCAGACGCTGTCTGCGCTTACTATTAGTAATAATAAGATAATAGAAAGCAACCAAGAAAGAATGAACAACAACAAAAGTACAATTATCGGTTGGATACTGATATTTGCCGTGATGGTAGGTTTCATCTACCTCAACCAACCCTCTGAGGAGCAACTTGCCGAGCAGGCACGCATGAGAGCCATGCAAGACTCTATCGCTACCGTTGAAGCACAGAAGCAGCTCGATGAGTCGATGGCCGAAGCACGCTACAACCAAATCCTGCTGCAGGACAGCACCTCTACCCTCTTCCTTGCCGCACAGGGCGAGGAGCAGAACTTCACATTGGAGAACGAGCTGGTGCGCCTCACCTTCTCAAACCGCGGTGCACGCGTCACCTCAGCTATACTCAAGGATTATAACAACCAGGAGGGATTGCCCTTAGAGCTCTTCAATCAAGACGACGAGAGCCTCAGCTTCATGCTCGATGGCAAGAACGAGAATATCGTTACCTCGAAGCTCTACTTCCAACCCATCGAGGTATCTGACAGCACCCTCGTGTTCCGCCTCCCCACCAACGGAGCCGGTTACATCGACTTCAGCTACCGCCTGCTCCCCGAGAGCTATATGCTCAACCTCAGCGTACAGGCTCACGGCATGGCCAACTTCTTCCCCTCATCCATGAAGACGATGAACGTGGATTGGGAACAGCGCGTACGTCAGCAGGAGAAGGGCTACACCTTCGAGCAGCGCTACGCCACCCTCACCTATAAGGTTAATGGCAAGGGCACCGACCATCTGAACGAGATGAAGGCCGAGACCGAAGAACTGGCTAACCTCGACTGGATTGCCTTCAAGGATCAATTCTTCTCTTGCATCTTCATCGCCGACCAGGAGTTCAAGAGCGCCGAGGTAAGCTCATCGCCTATCAATGAAGGCAGTGGCTACCTTAAGAATATGACAGCCGAAACTACCGTATTCTTCGACCCCTCGGGCGAGAAAGCATCAGGCTTCCAGTTCTACTACGGCCCCAACCAGTTCCAGACACTCAAGGAGAGCAGCCGCCTCTCTACCAGTGGCAAGGACCTCGACCTCGACAAGCTCATCTACTTCGGATGGCCTATCGTTCGCTGGGTCAACCGCTTCTTCGTGGTGTACCTCTTCGACTGGCTCAACTCATGGGGTATGAACATGGGTATCGTGCTCCTCTTGCTCACACTCATCGTGAAGGCTATCGTATTCCCCTTCACCTACAAGCAGTACCTCTCTACTGCCAAGATGCGTGCGCTCAAGCCCTACATCGATAAAATCAACGACAAGTATCCCAATCCCGAGGATGCCCTGCAGAAGCAGCAAGAGACCATGCAGCTCTACAGCAAGTATGGCGTGAGCCCCATGAGCGGATGCTTGCCCACCCTGATACAGATGCCTGTGTGGATGGCCCTCTTCTTCTTCGTGCCTAACGCCATCGAACTGCGCGGACAGAAGTTCCTCTGGGCCAACGACCTGTCGGCATACGACGACCTGTTGCACTGGAACTTCGACCTTCCCTTGCTTGGCGACCACATCTCACTCTTCTGCCTCCTCTTCAGTGTGGTGAACATCCTCAACACCCTCTACACGATGAAGCAGCAGCCCGCAGGTGGTGATCCTCAGCAGCAGAAGATGATGAAGTGGATGATGCTCCTGATGCCTGTCATCTTCATCTTCGCGCTGAACAACTACTCTGCAGGTCTTAACTACTACTACTTCATCTCTACCCTCTCGTCTATCATCATCATGTTTGTGCTCCGCCAAACGATCGACGAGAAGAAACTCCTCGTGCAGCTTGAGGCCAACTATGCCAAGAACCAGCAGAAGCCCGTCAAGAAGAGCAGCATGATGGCTCGCCTTGAGGCTATGCAGAAGGAACTGGAGGAGCAGCAGAAGCTGCAACAGCAACAGCAACAACGTAACAAAAAGTAATGAATCGATAAAGATGAAAAGGAGGTTGCCATGGTAACCTCCTTTTTTTATTTAGTGACCTTCTTCTCTTTCAGTGATAAGTATGAGATGAATGATACTGTTCTGCAATTATGATTTAGCCATGCCTGATAATATAGCACGATGTGACTTGTGATAGCATGACTCCTATAGCCAGAAAAACATGATGGGAGGGTTTGTGAGTGTGTATAAAAAAAGAAGGTCGTCATCCCGACGACCAATCTTCCAACTTTAAAAATCTAATACCATGAAAAACACGATGCAAAGTTACGACTTATTTTTATACCTGCAAATTTTTTGCCAAGAAAAAAGTGTATAGCGCACACTTTTTAACATTTTATAGTGGATTCTGTTGTTGAAGCTTTCATTTTTTAATATTTTTGGCTGATAAAATAACGGATGATAAGGGTTTTGGGTGATGAGTGGTTGATTAAATAATATGTGTTTCTCGTTTCAAGGAATTGTAGTTTGAAAGGGTGGGGTAGGTGTATTAAAAAAAGAAGGTCGTCATCCCGACGACCAATCTTCCAACTTTAAAAATCTAATACCATGAAAAACACGATGCAAAGTTACGACTTATTTTTGAATCTGCAAGCATTCGATAAAGAAAAAGTGTAAAAAATACACTTTTTACACTTTCCTTTTGTTTTTTCCACTTGTTGTCCCCCGGTTTTTTTATGAAAATGTAAGGGGAAGTTAGCATTAATGAATCTATTCTACATATAGAACGAGTCCTTTAAGATATTCGCCCTCGGGATGATATATGCTGACGGGATGATCGGCAGGCTGCGTTAGTTGGTGCAGTATGCGCACTCTGCGTCCCGACATAGCTGCAGCTGTAAATACGGCTGTGCGGAAATTGTCTTTGCTTACTACCTGTGAACATGAGAAAGTGAAAAGTATACCTCCTGGACGAATCTTCTCAAACGCTTTGGCGTTAAGCTTGCGGTAACCCATGAGCGCATTGCGCAAGGCGTCTTTATGTTTGGCAAAGGCTGGAGGGTCAAGGATGATTAGATCATATTGGTCGCCCATACGGTCGAGGTATTTAAATGCGTCTTCTGCAAAGGCTTCATGGCGGGTATCGCCGGGGAAGTTGAGCTCCACATTTGCGCGGGTGATGTCTATGGCCCTTGAAGAAGAGTCTACAGAATGAACTAACTCCGCTCCACCGCGCATTGCGTAGAATGAGAAGCCTCCAGTGTAGCAGAACATGTTGAGTACTTTACGGCCTTGCGAGTAGTGCTCAAGGAGTGCGCGGTTTTCGCGCTGGTCAACAAAAAAACCGGTCTTTTGTCCACCGAGCCAGTCTACATGAAAACGCAATCCGTTCTCCGTGGCGATGTCGTCTGCCGAGGCCAAATTTCCTTTAAGGAAACCGTTGCCTCCGTCTTCAGATGCTTTATAGGCAAGGGTGGTCTCTGATTTGTAGTATATGTTGTCAACAACACCGTCGAGTACTTTTGCCAAGGCGTCAGCTATGTCGCGACGGCTTACGTGCATACCCACTGAGTGTGCCTGCATTACGGCTGTGCGGTTGTATATGTCTATGACAAGGCCAGGCAGACCATCACCCTCACCATGAACGAGGCGGAAGGCATTGGTCTGTTGTGTGTTGTCTTGATGCGAACTCGCCAATTGTGAATTGAAGATACTTTTGCGTACATTGTAGGCTGCATTTAGGCGCTCCTCCCAAAAGGATTTGCCTATGATAATGTCCTCAAATGAGAGCACACGTACGGCTATGCTACCTATTTGTATATGTCCTACGGCAAGAAAACGACCATCGGCATTAACTACTCGTACTACGTCACCTTCTTCGGGGCGTCCATCTATGTGGTGGATGGCACCAGAGAAAACCCAAGGGTGGAAACGACCGAGTGATTCTTCTTTTCCTTTCTTAAGATATACGGTTTTATACATGAGTATGTGTGGTTATTGTTTTTTTATAGGGTTTTTGTCAATAGGCTTGTGGGTATCTTTAGGCTTATTGGCAAAGAACTTAGATATTTGTTTTCACTACGTGGAATCCTTCTCTGTGTTTTATGTCTTCCATATATTTATATATGCGTACGCATGCCCAGGCGTCTGTGGCTGCATATCCTTTCTGCTTGTCTGAAAGAACGTCGGCTTCCCAGTTTGTCAGGCGTTGCGACTTGGATATTTTCTTGTCGAATAGCAAGGCATAAATCTTCTGTAGGCTTTGTGCTTCAATGCCTATTTCCTTGACATAGTTCTGGAGGTCAAGAAATCCGCGAGGCTCGAAACTGTGTTTGCGGTGTAGGCTCTGGATATCGTCTTTCAGTGAAAGACCGATTTTGAGTTGGCGTGCATCTTGCAGGAGATCTATAAGGGCATCGGGCATCCCGATGTAGTTGAGGCGGAAAAGGAAGCAGGTGTCTTCGGTTGAGATTTGCATCAACGATACTTCATAGCTCTTTCCTTTAGCAAAACTTGGGCGTGTCTCGGTATCGATGCCAAGTATGGGGAAGCCTTTAAGGTAGCTTACAGCCTTCTCCACATCGGCGATGTTGTGTATCACGATGATACGTCCGTTGAAGAGAACGGGGGGGAGTTTGGCAATTTCGGCTTTGGTGATATTGTTTGGGATTTCAATCATAAGTGAAGATGGTTAGTCGTTATATAAGAAATCCTCTTCTTCCTCATCGGATTTACAATATTTCACCTCATGGAGAGCACGCATAGTATTGACTAAAGTTTGTCCCCAATACTCCATGAAGAGATCTCTACATTGTGCCAGTGCATCGTGCATGGTTCCATTAAGTCCGCTACGGAACTGGCATACAAAGTCTTTTGTCACTTGATAGATGTCTGCTAGGTCTTCTGCTATACTTTTGCGTATGGGAGTGTCGCTATATTTCATATCGTCAACAAATACGTCGAGATAGTCGTCTCGGTCGGCGAGCAGCTCTTGGATGTTGATGCGTATTACTTCATAGTCATCTTCGGTGACAAATGTCTCCAATCCGTCATCACCCATAACCTCACATTCGGACAGCATGGAGGCCTTTATGTACAATAAAGGTAAAATCTTGAGTAGCGTATCTACAAACTCGATTCGTTTTTGTCCTTCGCAACGTTCGATAAATGCGCAGAACTCTGCGGCTACGGTGACAAATTCTACAGAATTGCGTTCGAATATGATTTGAGACTCTTGTTTCATCTGATGATATTGTGTTAAGAGATAGCAAAGATACGAATAAATGGGCGAAATTTAAAGTTTACGTTGATATTTCGCTCGTTTGTTTGTATCTTTGCTATGCATAGCGTAGATACTCTGCACTCGCTGTGAAAAATATTAAAGCAAGCTTTATGTGTTTTCGCTCGTTTGTTTGTATCTTTGCAATTCACGTGTATTGAAAACTACAGAATAATGGCAACGCAGAAGACAACAAAGAAGGAAAAGACCCTTAAGGTGAAGAAGGAGATTAAGTGGATACAGGATGTCCGTGCCACAATGAAGAATGAGACTGTGCAGTTTGTCGCAGGCCTGCTTTGTGTTATGGTGGCTCTTTATATGATTCTCGCATTCAGTTCGTTTGTGCTTAATGGAGGTGTAGATCAAAGTGCCTTGGAGCAGCAAAGCGTAACTGAAGCATTGGCCAATGCTGCGACTGACGAGGTGGCAAATGCTACTGGACGCAGTGGTGCACATATTGCTCAGACACTTATTAATGGATGTTTTGGTATATCTGCATATTGTATAGCCATTTTTATGTTGGTGTTAGGCCTTAATCTGATGCGTACCTATAGATTTAATCTGAAGCATTGGGGGATTTGCTGCGCTACCATATTGGTGTGGGGCTCTCTCTTCTTGAGTATTACTGTAGATCGGTGGTTCTCAGACTCCGGTATCTATTGGGGGGGCTATCACGGACATAATGTTGCCGAGTGGCTGAACGGGCAATTCGGACTCCCAGGTATCATTATATTACTTACCGTGATTGCAATTCTCTTCTGCATGTATCTGACGAATAATACAATAGAGTTTGTCAGGAAACTGCTCCATCCGAAATCATTGTTGCCCGGAAAAGATGAGGAGGAGGTGACACAACCTGTAGCCGGAGAAGGTGTTTCTGACCAGCACGACGATGTGGACCTATCCAATGCGGAGCAACCTACTGAAATCGAATGGAATACGGACGATAAGGGGACCGACAAGATAGAACAGCCGGAAAATTTGGAATTGGAGATTGTAGCTCAATCTGAAGAAGATGACATCCATGAGACACCCGAGAAGGGCGTTCCAGAAGCAGACTTTGTTATCGAAGTCAAGGAAGAGGAAGAAGCACGAAAGATAATAGAACCTTATAACCCACGTCTTGATCTTTCACGATATAAGTTCCCAACTATTGACCTGTTGGATAAAGGCAGTGAGGATTCACTGGCAGTAGATCGGGAAGAGCAGAATGCCAATAAGGATCGTATTATCCAGGCATTGCGCAATTTTGGTATTGAGATTTCCTCCATTAAGGCTACTGTGGGGCCAACCATTACATTGTATGAGATTACCCCTGCTCCCGGTGTTCGTATCTCGAAGATTAAGAATCTTGAAGACGATATAGCTTTGACTCTATCTGCTTTTAGTACCCGTATCATAGCCCCGATGCCCGGTAAGGGTACCATAGGTATTGAAATTCCGAATGCCAATAAGCAGATAGTATCTATGCACTCAGTCATTGGTAGTCGTAAGTTTCAGGAGTGTGACTATGGTTTGCCTGTGGCTATGGGTAAGACCATTACGAATGAGATTTTCATGTTTGACCTTTGCAAGATGCCGCATTTGCTCGTGGCCGGAGCTACTGGTATGGGTAAGTCTGTGGGCTTGAATGCAATCATCACTTCCTTATTATATAAGAAGCATCCTGCAGAATTGAAGTTGGTGATGGTAGACCCTAAGAAGGTAGAACTCAGCATTTATTCCTCCATAGAGAAGCATTTTTTGGCCAAGTTGCCTGATGGTGAAGATGCTATCATTACTGATGTGACCAAGGTGGTGCAAACCCTCAAGTCGCTTTGTGTTGAGATGGACACACGCTATGACTTGCTTAAGCAAGCTGGAGTGCGTAACTTACGGGAGTATAATGATAAGTTTATTAAGCGTCAACTTAATCCCGATAAGGGGCACAAATATATGCCCTATATCGTGGTCGTCATTGATGAGTTTGGCGATCTCATCATGACGGCTGGCAAGGATATCGAAGTCCCCATTGCTCGTATTGCCCAATTGGCCCGAGCTGTAGGTATTCATATGATTATTGCTACCCAGCGTCCTACGACAAACATTATCACAGGTACTATCAAGGCCAATTTCCCAGCCCGTATTGCTTTCCGTGTATCTGCGATGATTGATTCTCGTACTATTCTTGATCGTCCTGGTGCCAACCAACTTATTGGTAGAGGTGACATGCTCTTTCTTCAGGGTAGCGATCCTGTGCGTGTGCAATGTGCCTTTGTCGATACTCCTGAGGTGGAGCGTATCAGTAAGTACATCAGTGAGCAACAAGGGTATCCTTCTGCTTTCTATTTGCCTGAGTATGTTGATGAAAATGCAAGTGATGGCAGCAATCTCGATGATGTCGACCTCAAGCGCCTCGATCCCATGTTTGAGGATGCTGCACGTCTGGTGGTAGTGCACCAGTCGGGTTCTACTTCGCTCATCCAGCGTAAGTTCTCCATTGGCTACAACCGTGCCGGACGTATCATGGATCAGCTTGAAAAGGCAGGTATTGTTGGTCCTGTTGATGGTAGTAAGCCACGCCAAGTTTTGTGTTCTGATGAGATGGATTTGGAAATGAAACTGAACAGTTTGAATAGTTGAAGTGTAAGTAGATTATGAGGGTTCATTATTAATTAGATTATAGATTGATTATGCTTATGCAACGTGTGAAATCCGTACTTCTTTTGCTCTTTACAATGGGCTGCGTGATGCCCCTTGCCGCGCAAGGGCCTGCAGAGGTCTGGTTGGATAAGGCCTCTTCACTGTTCCAGCAGAAAGGGGTTGAAATTGTCTTTCGTATCAATGAGGAGGGTATACGTATTGGTGGTAAACTGTTGATGTCAGAGGACCGTTTCCTGTTTGATACCGATGAAATGAAAGTGTGGTATGATGGTACTACCCAATGGACTCTACAGACCGACGGGGATTATAATGAGTTGTATATCAGTAATCCTTCTCCCGAAGATCAGCAGAGTGTCAATCCTTATTTGTTGCTGAAGAATTATCATGAGGGGTTCATTCCTTCTGATGGAGGCGAGAAAAGTATTAATGGGCGTCTGCTGCATGAGGTTGTTCTTTCGGCTAAAGACGATGGGCAGGAGTTGTCGCGGCTTAATGTCTATTTTAAGGATAATGCCGAACTGGCTGCCTTGCATCTGGTCTTTCCTGATGATCGTGTCTACAGGATAGAGATACGTTCTATGCGCAATGGCCTTACTTTCCCTAAGAATACGTTTGTCTATTCAGAAAAAGATTTTCCCGCAGATGAGGTGATAGACATGCGATGATGGATGCAGTGCAGCTTTGTGCGTTCCCGTATCTAAACATCTTAAGATAAATATGAATCGAAAGAAAAGCAGGGGTACCTCACGGTGCCCCTGCTTCAGGTTTTCATAGTATTAGATTTTTACGTGTAGTTGGAATATATTTATGTGGAATTTTTCAATCAATAGTTTTCTTTCTGTACCTCGAAGTATGACTGTGGGTGCAGGCATGCGGGGCAGGCTTTGGGTGCCTCCTCGGCCTCGATGATAAATCCGCAGTTGCGGCACTGCCAGAACACCTTGCCGTCTTTTTTGAATACACTACCCTCTTCTACATTCTTCAGCAGGTCGAGGTAACGCTCTTCATGCCCCTTCTCGGCGATAGCGATGTTACGATACATAGCTGCAATGGCGGGGAATCCCTCTTCGGCTGCAATGTCGGCAAACTTGGGATAGTCGTCTACCCACTCCTCGTGCTCACCTGCTGCAGCAGCGCGGAGGTTCTCCATTGTGGTGCCAATGACACCGGCAGGGAACTTTGCAGTAATCTCTACCATGCCACCCTCAAGATACTTGAACATACGCTTTGCGTGTTCCTTCTCCTGCTCGGCAGTCTCCGTGAAGATAGCAGCAATCTGCTCATAGCCCTCTTTCTTTGCCTGGCTGGCAAAGTAGGTGTAGCGCATACGTGCCTGTGACTCACCTGCGAATGACATCATCAAATTTTTCTCGGTCTGTGTTCCTTTAATACTTTTTGCCATAATGATTTTATTAATTTAATAGGTTATTGTTCGTTTTTCTGTTGCAAAGATAATGCAAGCTTTTTTATTGTGCAAATAGATGCTGTTTATTGATTAATTTATAAAAACTATTGTTATCTTTGCATGTGCAAATCAATGTGTGTGCACGCCCCCTGGATGGGATTAAGTTTAAGAATATATAATATACTATGAATATCCAGCAATTAGAGTACATCGTGGCGCTTGACAAGCATCGCCACTTCCAGCGAGCTGCTGAAGCTTGTGGAGTAAGCCAACCGACATTGAGTGCATTGGTGCAGAAGTTGGAGGAAGAGCTCGACCTTATACTCTTTGATCGCAAGAGCCATCCTATATGTCCTACAGATAGTGGGCGTACGGTGATAGATCAGGCTCGTGTAATCTTATATAATATAGCACAGCTTAAGGAGTTGACGCGCTCGGAAAAAGAGATGGAGAGTGGTACGGTGCGCATAGGAGTCATCCCTACAGTTGCACCTTACATCCTGCCCCGCTTGTTTAAGCAGATGCAACGTATGTCACCGCAGATTGAGTTGCGTGCTTTTGAATTGCGTACAGCAGTCATCATAGAGCAGTTGCGCAAAGCAGAACTTGACATGGCCATACTGGCCACACCGCTCGAGCAGCCCGACTTCTTGGAGATACCGCTTTACTATGAGAAGTTCGCTGCCTACGTGTCGCCCACCGAAGAATTGTATGGTGAGCGGGAGATTGTAGCAAACGAGATGCCTACCGAGCATCTGTGGGTGCTGAAGGAGGGCCATTGTATGCGAAACCAGGTGTTCAACTTCTGTCAGACACAGTCGGCTTACTCCACCACGTACGAGGCGGGCAGCATAGATACGCTGATAAAGATAGTAGATGAGAACGGAGGTTACACTGTCATCCCCGAGTTGCACCTCCCCTTGCTACATGAGAAACAGCAGCAGCATGTGCGCTATCTGTCTGCGCCGACTCCTGTGCGCGAGATTTCGCTCGTCATACGTCAGGACTATGTGCGCGA
The DNA here is from genome assembly GCA_017622495.1 of Bacteroidaceae bacterium. Lineage (GTDB taxonomy): Bacteria > Bacteroidota > Bacteroidia > Bacteroidales > Bacteroidaceae > UBA1189. Next base: position 30,930 of record JAGAQY010000039.1, read on the forward strand.
ACGCTTGGTCAATGCTGTCGCTGATGCGGTAAAGGCAATCATTCCTGACGAGATGCTCGATGCCCGACTGAAGAAATTTGCCATCAGACTCTGATGACGTAGCATTGAATATGATGAATAACAAGAAGCGATATAGTGAAACAGACAAGATGAGCGATCTCATCAGTGACAACTATTCATTGCTGATGGTGATGAGCCGTTTTGGCCTATCGCTCGGTTTTGGTGACAAGACTGTGGCCGAGGTGTGCAAGTCACAGGGGGTACATTGTCCTACATTCCTCACCGTAGCAAACTTTATAAGTGAGTCTCGCCACAAGGCGACTCACTATAGTGATAGCGACTATTCGCTATCTGCCTTGCTTGATTATCTGAAGCGTGCCCACACCTACTTCCTCGACTTTAATCTTCCCAGCATACGCCGCAAGTTGATAGAGACTATTGATTGCTCTGGCTCTGATGAGGTGTCTACGCTCATACTCAAATTTTTTGATGAGTATGCCCGTGAGGTACGCCGGCATATGGAGTACGAGAACCGCTCGGTTTTCACCTATGTGGAGGGGTTGATTGAGGGCAACGTGTCAGATTCATACGATATTGCCACCTTTGCCAGCAAGCATGGCCAGGTGAATACGAAGTTGACTGAACTGAAGAATATCATCGTAAAGTACTATCCAGGAAAGGAGAATAATAACTTGCTCAACGCGGTGCTCTTTGATATCTACAATTGCGAGCAGGATCTTGCCACGCATTGTGATGTGGAGGATTATCTGTTGGTGCCTGCCGTGTCTGCACTGGAGCGTCGGGTGCAGTTGGAGGGTAAACCATTGACAGGTGCCGATGCCCCGGAAAGGTCAAGTGAGCAAGAGACGCTCAGTGCGCGAGAGAAGGAAATCATTGCTTGTGTGGTAAAGGGTATGACAAACAAAGAGATTGCCGAGAGTTTGTGTCTTTCCATACACACTGTCATCACTCATCGTCGCAATATTGCCCGTAAGCTGCAGATACACTCACCGGCTGGTCTCACTATATATGCTATTGTAAACAAGCTGGTAGAACTCACTGACATCAAATTGTAGCTGTGCTGAGCGGTAGGTCTTGCTGCACACCAAGGTGAATAATATATATCCGCCTCGCGATTCACATCGGGAGGCGGATGTTGTTCCTATTAAATCAATAGTTTGGCTACGTGGTAATTATGGTTAATCATTTATTTTCATCGGTGCAAAGTTACGATGACAGACGCAAGCATGCAATACCGAATAATGGGGATTTTTCTTATGTGCTGCTCCCCACTATTAGGTATGATACAGGTGTAAAGGTTATCAGATAGTAATCTCCAGTCCGTCGTAGGCCATATGCACATGGGCAGGAAGCTGGGCCTCTGCGTGTAATCCGGCCTGATGGCTCATGTGTATAAGGTAGGTCTCGCGGGCGCCTACCTTGCGTGAGAATGCTATGGCATCGTCGATTGTCTGATGAGAACCATGGGCGTAGTGTCGCAAACCATTGACCACAAGTGTGTCTACACCCTGCAAGGCTGCGTAGCTTTCGGCTGGGGCCGTGAGCATATCGGTGACAAAGCCCAAGGCTCCTATGCGGTATCCCAGGATGGGCAGTGAGCCGTGCATGATTTGAATGGGCGTGACCTCTGTGTTGCCGATACTGAAGGCGTGATAAGGCTCTATGCTATGGAAGTGTAGGCGCGGTACTCCTGGATAGAGTACTTCGCGGAAAAAGTAGGGCAACCGCTCGCGCAGATGGGTACACGTCAGATTGTCGGCATAGATGTCGATATCGCCAAAGCGGCAAAAGGGGCGCAGGTCGTCAATGCCTCCCGTATGGTCGTAGTGCTCATGGGTGAGTAGTACACCGTCAAGGCGGTCGAAAGCCACATGCAGCATCTGCTCACGGAAGTCTGGCCCGCAATCAATCAGAATACGGGAGTCAGAGGTCTCCACGAGGGCCGACACGCGCAACCTGCGGTCGCGAGGGTCGTGTGAGGTACATACAGGGCAGGTGCATCCGATCTCTGGTACCCCCGTGGAGGTCCCTGTGCCTAAGAATGTCAGTTTCATGCGTCCTGCTTGGTTATGTGGGTTATTGGATATAGTTGACCTCGGGTACTACGCGTATACCATATTGGGCATAGATGTCTTCGCTGATGCGGTGTGCCAGCTGCATGACCTCCTTACCTGTGGCTCCGCCTTTATTGACCAGTACCAGTGCCTGGCGATCATGTACGGCGGCCCGCCCCAGTGCGCGTCCTTTCCATCCTACATGCTCGATAAGCCATCCTGCAGGTACCTTTACGCGAGTGTCGTCGATAGGGTATGAGGGCATGTCGGGGTATTGTGTCTTGAGTACTTCGTATTGCTCACTGGGGATTACTGGATTGGTAAAGAAACTGCCGGCATTGCCCAGTTTCTTTGGGTCGGGCAGCTTGCTGTCGCGTATTGCCGTGACGGCTTTGCGCACGGCACTTAGCGTGGGCTCTCCCTCTGCTTCCACACGAGCACGGAGGTCGCCATAGCCGAGCTTGAATGTGGGCGACTTCATCAGCCTGTACACCACATGTGTGATGATATATTGTCCGCGCAACTCCTTTTTAAATATAGAGTCGCGGTAGCCATACTGGCATTCTTCCTTGGTAAATATGCGTGGGTTGCCCTGGAGGTCGATTGCCTCAACGCGCTCAATCACATCGCACACCTCCACGCCATAGGCTCCGATGTTCTGTACGGCGCTGGCTCCTACCTCGCCTGGTATGGCGCTGAGATTCTCCACGCCTGCAAGCTCGTGGCCAACGCAGTAGGCTACAAAGTCGTCCCATACGTAGCCTGCTCCTACGCGCAGTAATTGATGCTCCCGAGTGTCCTCTGCCACAGCCAAGTCGCGTATAGCAGAGTGTAGCACCAAGCCGCTGTAGTCACCCGCGAAAAGCAGATTGCTGCCAGCCCCGATATGGATAAATTTGTTGCGATGGTTTTCAAACTCCTGCGATAACAGGAATTTGCACAGTTCGTCTACCGAGTTGTATTCTACATATAGTGCTGCACGTACATCCATCTGGAAAGTGTTGTGCTGTAGCAAGGAATAATTCGTGTACTGCTGCATATGACAATGTCTTACTCTCTGCAAAATTAGTGCAAGCCGAACGGAATGCCAAATTTATTTGAGCATTTCTGAGGCGCCGCCTAATTTCTGTGTTCGCAAAGCGGACATTAAAATTAGTGCAAGCCGAGAGAAATGCCAAATTTCAACGAGCGAATGTATAGAAAAAGCTTGCGTTTTCTTTACTGAGAGAGGCAGAAATTCAACTAAGTTAAATTTATTTGAGCATTTCTTGGACTAGCCAAGCGCAAGCATTCCGAGGCGCCGCCTAATTTCTGTCTGAAAAGCAGACTAAAACTAGTGCAAGCCGAGAGAAATGCCAAATTTTAGTGAGCGAAATAATACCATCTTGTTTGGATATTTATCGTACTAATAAGGCACGTGCAGCCTCAATGATGGTATCTACTCCGCGAGCGCAGTCCTCATCACTCATGTCTACCTTCACATCGGGGTCGATGCCAAACTCGGTGTGCTGCATATCTACATCAAAGGAGGGGCATGCCGAGAAGCGTACGCTCCACCCGTTGGGCAGTTCCGATGAGAAGGGCAAGCCGGAGCCACCGCCAGTGCGGTCGCCTACGATGGTGACCAGGGGCAGGGTACGCATGATCTTCACAAAATCGTTGGTAGCGCTATACGAGCTGCGGTTGGTGAGCACGCACACGGGCTTCTGCCAACGTATGCGGTCGGAACTCTCAAGATATACGGGTTCGGGCGTGGAGAAATCGGTATGCCCGGGGCCTGTCTTGTGGCAGATGTAGCCTGTGAGCACACGTTCGTTGGTGAAGCGGGCGGCCAGCGTCTCGGCATAGGAGAGGTTGCCGCCTCCGTTGCCTCGCACATCCACGATGAGTCCGCGGCAGAGTGCCAGGGCATGGAGGCACTCGTCAAGGTTGCCTTCACCGATGGAGTTGGAGAACGAAGGCACGTAAATATAGCCGATGTTGTCGGGCAGGATGGTATAGCGCAGGCCTGAGGCTATCTTGTAGTCGGTGCCGAGGTACTGCTTCTGCACCTCCTCACTGAAGTTGGCGGCATACCCTTCGCGGAAGTCCCAGTAGCGTGCCACGTCGTGCGCGGCATAGAGGTTCACGTGCCCGTCGCGCAGTTCGTCGAGCATATCGCCCAGCACCTCGAAGAGTCCGGCATTGCTCATGCCGTCGTCAATCTTATGCTTGTAGCGGCGATACACCGTGTTCCAGTTGAGCCCATACTCCTCGGCCTTGTAGTCGAGGAAGCAGTATTTTTCATCAATGATGCTCCACAGGGCTTCGAAGTTGCCGGTGGGAGTATCTTCATAGGTCTCTACTCTTGTGCAAGAAGAGAGAAACACGGCGCAGAGCGCTATGAGAAATTGAAAATGGAAAGTTAAAAATTGAAAATTATTCTTCATCGTCTAATAGTAAATCAATACGGTATATACTGCCTCGCCTCATCGTCGCGCCATACGTGGTAGAGATTGCTCACGTAGCCCAGCATCACAGAGTGGACGAACATGCGGTACTGCTGATTGCCCAGCTGCCATTGGTAGAGGTCGCTGAGCATACTGAGGCGCATGGTGCACGAGCGGAACTGCACGTCGTAGCTGAGCCCGGTGCGTAGGGAGAGGTTATTGTGCGGAGCAGTCACATGCACGCAGTTCTCCTCGTGCCCGAGGTAGAATATCTCGTAGTACGACTGCCCGTAATCGGGCGCAAAGGCAAAGCCGAAGAGGGGTACGTCGGCCTGCAGGCGCACACTCATCGGGGTGCCCCACAACGTGAAGGCATACTTGCCCATGGCTGAAGCGGCCAGGTTGACGCCGAGCTTGAGCTGGGCCGGGTTGTTTGAGTTGCGTAGGTTGTAGATTCCTCCTATGCGTAGCTGTCCTTGCGGGCCTATGAATAGGCGGAACTTCCCCCCTTGGGGGGATAAGAGGGGGGCCTCATAATAATAGGTATAGCTATAGTCGGCCATGCCGCCAATGGTGAGTCCGCTGCCCGTGCGAGGCGTGGTGTAGTCGGCATGTAGCGTAAAGAGTGACTGGGCAAACCACCGCCCATTCTCACACGTGAGCTGCCCGAATCGCTCGCTCTGCAATGACACCTGTCCGCCACCATAGCGCAGGGGCGACAGGTAGGTGTCGAGCAGACTGGTATACCCGCCACCCAAGGAGAAAGTGCGCTCCTCGAAGCGGTCGCTCCGGAGCGGCTGCCCTGACAAAATGGTGACGAAACAAAGCATAATAATGCTTGATAAGTATCTTGTTTTCATGTCAATCTTCGTTCTTTGTCGTTTGATCTCACACGGAAAACTTTGGTTTCACACAGATCTCACGAATCTCACAGAAGCACACGCGCTATCGCTTGTGTGTACCTCCGGCTGAATACACTCGGCAACGCCGACAGACGCGAGTGAAACGATGCGTCCATTTTTGTGAGATTCGTGAGATCTGTGTGAGAAAATCATAAATTCGTGTGAGGCAAAATAAAACACTTAATATCCATTAATGACACGCTTGATGCCATCACGAAAGTCGTTCACATTGAAATTAATGAGTAGTCCTATTCGTTTGTCTGTCAGTTTAAGATATGTGAGCAGCTGTTTATAGTGTATCGGTTTAAGCTCCTCCACAGATTTCAGTTCAACAACGATAGAGTCCTCAATAAGTAGGTCCAATCGTAACCCTTCGCCAAGATTTACGCCTTTGTAATTCATCTCTACAGGCACTTGTGAGGCTACAGATAATCCACTGAGTTGCAACTCATGTATCAATGCTTTCTCATAGGCGGCTTCCAACAACCCTGGGCCTAACGCATTGTACACTTCCATAGCGCAACCTATAATCTTGTACGACAGTGGATCTTTTGTTTTTTCCATAACATTAATTTGGGTATAAACTTATGCGACAAAGTTCGCTAAGTTTTCCGAGCTATGCAAACGATTGTATGGTATTTTTCGTATCTTTATGGATACGCCATGAAGATACTTGCGCTCATTGTGAAAAATATCAGAGCAAGCTCTATATTTTTTATTCGCTTATTCGTATCTTTGCGGTTAACCGCGAAGATACTTGCGCTCGCTGAAAATAAATAATACAGCGAGAAATAAAAGCAAGCTTTTCTTCTCGTTGCCCTTTTTATTTGCTCTTTTATTCGTATCTTTGTGGCATAACCTTAAATATTAAACTTTATAAATCTGTTATTATGGCTTTACATATCATTGACCATCCATTGGTGCTGCACAAGTTGAGCATCATGCGCGACAAGAACACATCTACCATGAAGTTTCGTGGCCTGCTCGAAGAAATTGCCATGCTCATGGGCTACGAGATCACTCGCGACCTCCCCTTGACCTACGAAGACATTGAGACACCCCTGATGCCCATGAAGGCACCCAAGATAGCGGGCAAGAAGGTGGTGATAGTACCCATCCTGCGTGCGGGACTCGGCATGGTGGAGGGACTCATGCGCCTCATGCCCTCGGCACGCATCGGCCACATCGGCCTCTATCGCGACGAGGAGACCTGTCAGCCCGTGTTCTATTATTACAAGATGCCCGAGCATAAAGACCGCCTCGTGCTGCTCACCGACCCCATGCTGGCCACGGGAGGCAGTGCGTGCGATGCCATAGCACGCCTCAAGGCCGACGGCTACACCCACATCAGACTGCTGTGCCTCGTGGCCTCTCCGCAGGGCGTAAAGGTGGTCCAGGAGCGTCACCCCGATGTCGACATCTACGTGGCCTCCATTGACGAAGGCATGAACGATAAGAACTACATCCTCCCTGGACTGGGCGATGCCGGTGACCGCATCTTCGGGACAAAGTAATAATCTATCGATTCACAACGATACTTTATACCATTGTTTTCATTTCACACAGAGTTTACATCTTATGTTTATCTCACACAGATCTCACGAATCTCACAAAAGCACACGCGCTATCGCTTGTGTGTACCTCCGGCTGAATACACTCGGCAACGCCGACAGACGCGAGTGAAACGATGCGTCCATTTTTGTGAGATTCGTGAGATCTGTGTGAGGCAAAAATAAGGTCTGTGAATGAGTAAAAAAGTGGAATCGAGACTCAGTCGCTCCCAGATTAAGGCTTTTCTTGAAATATTCCCCAATTTTTTTCTCACCTTAAATAATCTAATACTATGAACAACAACAAGACACTGGGCCCCGTGCAGAAGACCATCGTAGGCGTGCAATTCCTCTTTGTCGCTTTCGGAGCCACCGTACTGGTGCCGCTGCTCGTGGGCATGGACCCCTCGGTAGCCCTGTTCACCGCAGGTGTCGGCACGCTCATCTTCCATCTCGTCACCAAAGGCAAGGTACCCATCTTCCTGGGCAGCAGCTTCGCCTTCATCGCACCTATCATCAAGGCCACCGAGCTATACGGCCTCCCCGGCACACTCTCGGGACTTATAGCCGTGGGTGCCGTCTACGGCATCATGAGCGCACTGGTGCGCTTCCGTGGGGTAAGCTTCATCTCACGCCTCTTCCCTCCCGTAGTGGTGGGCCCTGTAATCATGCTCATCGGTCTGTCGCTGGCGAGCACAGGCGTCGATATGGCCAAGGAAAACTGGCTGCTGGCCATCATCTCACTGCTCACCACCATCGTCGTCTCTCTCTTCGGTAAGGGACTGCTGCGCCTCATCCCCATCTTCTCGGGTATTGTAGTGGGTTATATTGCAGCCACCATCATGGGCCTTGTAGACTTCCAGCCCGTAGCCGATGCCTCATGGCTTGCCTTGCCCGCCTTCGTGCGCCCCGAGTTCTCCTGGGAGGCCATCATCTTCATGATACCCGTAGCCATCGCTCCCGTCATCGAGCATATTGGCGATGTGTATGCCATAAACGAAGTGGCCGGAAAGGACTTTGTCAAAGACCCCGGCTTGCACCGCACCATGCTGGGCGACGGCTTGGCCTGTATGGTATCAGCCTTTATCGGAGGCCCTCCCGTGACCACCTATTCGGAGGTTACCGGTGCTATCTCGCTCACCAAGATTGCCGACCCTGCCGTCATCCGCATCGCCGCCATCACGGGCATCCTCTTCTCCGTGTTGGGCAAGGTGAGCGCTATCCTCAAGACCATCCCCAGCGCCGTGCTTGGCGGTATCATGCTCCTGCTGTTTGGCACCATCGCCTCGGTGGGCATCAACAGCCTTATCAAGAACAAGATCGACATGGGCGACACGCGCAATCTGGTCATCGCCTCGCTCATCCTTACCCTGGGCATCGGTGGTGCCGAGCTCACCTTTGGCGACTTCACCATCGGTGGCATTGGCCTCGCAGCCCTGGTAGGCGTAATTCTCAACTTGATTATCCCCAAGAGTAAAGCGAAATAACTTGTTTCCCCTTTTCGGGGCGTAGGTATCGGTAGTTGTATTTAATATGCTGAATATCTGACTTGTATCGACCGACACCCCCGTTGCGGGGTGTCGGTCGATAATAATGTTATGGAGTAGCTATCGTGTTAATCCTCCGTGCAGGGAATATTCATACCTTATCGTTTGATATACACCTTGCTTGCCCTCTGGCCCATAGAACGGATGCCCGAGGTGGGGTCTTGGCATAGCTCGCGCAGTTCGAGCGAAGCCGTGGTGCGCGACAGCCCCGTCAGTTTCACATAGTCAGGCACGCGCAACACCGTGTGCTCCTCCATGAAGGCAAGTGCTCGCGCCAGTCGCTCCTCACGCGTGTAGGGCGAGCGGTGCAGACGGCTCTCCTTGCCACGCTCGAGGCGGCACTGCACACGGATATCCTTCACCAGTGCCTTGTCTGCACGGAAGTTCACTCCCTTCACCTCAATGCTCTGCGCATTGCGCTTGGGCTCATCGTCGTCGAAGGTGTCCTGCTCCTTACCTTCCATCACGCCTATGGCAGTGCGGAAGGTTCCGAGTCCACCTATTGTCACCGTATGCCCATCCGCCAACAGACGGGCCATAGTCTGTACCATCTGTTCCAGCACGTGCGTCACCGCTCCCTCAGAGAGTCCCGTACCCAGTCCTGCGACCTCTTCCACAAACTCTGCAGCACCGATATTCCGTTCCGTCTGCATGCGGTAATACACCTGATGCTCACCCTTGCCCGCAATGTCGGGCATCTCCTGCTTGATATACTTTGCCATAATCCTTGATTGTCGGTTCTATTTCTTTCTTTATTACCACTGTAAAGATACAAAATATTTGCCGAAAATCCAAATCATAAGCACTGATTTACTATTCAAAGGCTGTGAATAATAAATCATAGGCATTGAATATTAAATCAAGGCTTGTGATTTAATAATTTGGTTAGTAGAAACGGAAAAATAGACAGGGTGTTCGGGAGAAATGGCACTGCTGATTATAAGAATCTTATGGCTTGCGCAAACCCTATAAGGCCTTCAAAGTACGTCTTCGCCTATTCTTTTCAGACCTTATAGGCTATCGCGAGTGATTTTACCTTCGTTCGTGGCCTATAATTCACTTATAACACAATAAAGTTCAAAAAAATACATATCTTTGCAACTAGAAGGTGTTTTGTTACGTCTAATAGATAAGTAAACAAAAGAATACGGCATTACGATTATGAAAAAGTTTCTCAAATATCTCATTGTTTCCATATTGTCTATTGTTGGTTTATTGGGGATAGCAATTGTGTTATCTGTTACTGTCTTCAAAGATGCACTGATAGAGCTTTTAACGAAAAGCCAGCAGGAAGAGATGAAATCCTATTATATTTCAGAACTCCCTGTTGAACCCGAGCAGTTTGCCGAGGATTTCAAGAGCATTCATGACCAAGTTATAGAAGAGTGTTCGCTTTGCAAGCAAAAAGGTTATGATATGGATTCTCTTTATACCACATTCTCGAACCGCATAGGAAGTGAGGTGCAAACAAAGGAGGACTACGGCATAATGCTCAATGAGTATTTTGCAGCGCTAAAGATAGGTCATGCATGGCCCTTCTTTCGAGGCCATGCGGCACAGTATCATCCTACAATCGCAGAGGATAGAATCTTTATATCCAATCCGAGCGAGCATCTACTTCATTGTGGCTTTTGCGATAAAGATGAAATCATTGCCATAAACAATGTTCCTATTGGCCAATATATTGAGAATAAGAAGAGATACACTTTTGCCTCTACCGAGGAGTATCGGTTGCGAAAGGCTCAGCTCGGAATCTTTACATCGCCGACCGACACCTTGATTACGTGCAGTGTACGAAGAGATGGTGAAGTTTTGTCGCTCGATCTTCCATTAAACTGCACGATGCCCATCGAGGAATCCCAAGCATATCATAGGATAATAAACGACAGTGTTGGATATATTTATTTGGAGTCAATGATGCATACTGTTGTGGAGGATTTCAAACGGGCATACGAGCAAGTGCGCCATCTGCCGTACTTGATTGTCGATAATCGTTACAACAGTGGAGGGAGTAGCAATAACGGTCGAAAGATTGCTGAATATCTCCTTTGCAAGAAGCAGAAACATTGTGTAAGTGGGAATATTACACCACAGCCCAACGCATATACAGGCAAATTGTTTTTGTTGACAAGTAATAAGACCATCTCTGCTGCCGAAAGCTTTACTCTCGACCTGAAAGAGAGTGGGCTTGCTACGTTAGTGGGAGAGAGAACAGCTGGCGACACAGGTTGTGGCCCAAAAGTTTTCACCTCTAAATATGGTATCTGCTTTTATATTCCAACGCGAGAAGCAGGGGTATCTCCCAAAGGCTTTCCAATGGAAGGAACGTGCATAGAGCCTCACCATGAGGTTGAACAGACAGTTGCGGATTTCTTAGATGGTAAGGATACGATTATAGAATATGTGTTGAATGAGCTTATCGGTTAAGATTCTGCAGTAAACGCAAATTAACATGAAAAAAGAAGGCAGGAAACTACGCGAGTCTCCTGCCTTCACATGTATTCCTATGCTTACTCCTCCTCAAACAAGTTGAGCTGTTCGTGTTTTCTCCCATTACTTTTCTATCTCTATGACCGACACCCCTCAACGGAGGTGTCGGTCGATAGCTTTCTGTACTATAATGCGTTATGTGTAAAAACCGACACCTACGGCTAAAAAAGGCTAAATGAATTTAACGATACAATCAATACATATAGGAGTGTCAGAAATGACGTCAACAAAGACGTTTGCGGGATGCATGTCTTCCAAATAGAGTCGCTGACCGATATAATTTACGCCATTCCCATCACGATTGTCTGTAAACCCTTTCTTGGCAACCATTTCATCTATTTCTGCCTTTGTTGCCAATCGCTGGCATCCGATGTATGGTTGTGTGAGAATAGTGCGGAAGAGGCCGTCTGCGTCACGCGTGTAGCCTATGATATTCATTTGCGTTTCGGGAAATAAAGAGTTGTGCAGCACGATAGATTCCAAAGCCCTGCCTAAAGTTGCGTAGATTGACGTACGCACCTTAATCACAGAGGTGTCCCCTTCTTTGTAATACACTTTGGATTCTGCACCTTGGGCAATCATTGGGCCATATTCCGCTTCAATGGTCTGTTCCGCTTCCGCGAACCAGCATTGCTTGGCTTCGGCCCATTGCTTTACCATTTTTTCTTGCGTCTCGTCTATCTTCCAGTTTGCTGGGCCGACTTCGCCTGCTGCAGCATTGCGACCTGCTTCAAGGCTTGCTCTCGCGTAGTTGCATACGATGTACGCCCCGATGAGCATCTCACCTGCAAGGCAGAGACCTGCATGCTCCTGCTGATTGAACTGAGTAAGGTTTGTTTTTCCATTAAGTATATAATTTGTATAGCTATCTATCAATTGGAGCGTATACTCCGAGAATCCATTGTCGCGGATAGAACAATACACTTCCTCCAAGGATAACGATGCGTGGTCTGTAGGATATAGATTCATATTACGCGAACAAGATTCTTTTACGATGCGAAGATAACACTTTTCTCTGAATATTTGTATAAGTTACGGCTATAATATGTGAAGGTAAATGTGTTAGTATAGTTTCTTTTTCGTAGAATTAATAAACGATAATTTATGAGCAATTATTTGTGCAATAAAATGCCTTTTTGATGTTTTGCAAACTGCAAGATTGCAAAACGCCCTCTATTTTCTGTCATTTCTGCCGCCACTGCCAGATAAATATAGGAGCTTATGTAAGAAATAAAAAATAATTATCTACCTACACGCACCTGAATAATTATTTTTTATATACACATTTCCTCCATGAAAACCAATGGCAGAAGTGGCGAAGTGGCAGAGCGTGAAGATTTTTTTAATACTCATTATGCAAATTTCGAAATTAATATCTACCTTTGTGGCATCCTTGCGCCGATACCTTAACATCAGTTGTACGAGTTAAGGTGGTAGGGCGGGGATGACATAATGGAAAAGCGTTTACTTAGCGCTTTGTTCTTAACATTCTGAAACTTCGCAACTTTCAATGTCTAGTTAAGACAAAGCAACGGTAGATGCTCATGGGTATGTTTATACCAAACAATCATCGTGGCTGTGCGTTAGTGCTGTTGCTGATTGGATGTATACATATCGGCGTGGGCTTCGGCGTTGCTCGTTTTACTAGACAGGGCAATGCGAAGGCCTCAGAGTGTGGGACGAGTGACAGTACAGATTCCCGCGCTTTTTCTTTTATTATATATGGTATCACGACAATGCCGAATCGGGGGAGTCTATAGGCTACACTAAAATGTAGATACATGAAAAAGACACGTTTGTTTACACTACTCGCAGCCATGTTGCTGTGTGTGCGGATGTCGGCGTATGATTTCTCGGCAGTGGCAACTTATGTGGAAGAGCCGTTGACGTATGAGGTGACGCTTTACTATTCTATCAATCCTGATGGGAAGACTGTGACTGTAACCAAGGGGCCCTCTGCGTATGATGCGGACATTGTTTCCATACCAGAGACGGTTGAATGGAACGGCAATACCTATACCGTAACAACCATCGGTTACCAAGCTTTTGAAAGCAGTGATTTGGGAATTGTGTTGATGGCGAATACTATTATTGAAGTGCAGGATTATGCCTTTAAAAGTAGTGGTGTAGATAGTGTGCGATTCTCTACAAATCTAAAAACCATTGGGGATTATGCGTTTAATGGCGCAGAGCAACTTACTTCTGTCGTTTTGCATGAGGGTTTGGAAAGCATCGGTGCTTATGCATTCCAGACTGGTGGATATTATAACAATCCAGGATTACATCGAGTATCACTTCCTAATTCACTGACAGATATAGGTGAAAGGGCTTTTGCTTATCAAATCAAGTTGAATGAAGTGACGCTTCCTGAGGGTTTGAAAGAATTAAAAACTGGCACCTTTCAGTATTGTCCGAGCCTCAAAGGAATAGTGCTTCCCGAATCTCTGGAAGTAATAGGAGCAAATGCGTTTAGCGAATCGGGACTTCAAACTGTGAATTTTCCCTCCTCATTGAAAGAGATTGGCAAGGAAGCCTTCAGCAAGTGCAGTCTCCTAGAAGTTATTTTACCCGATAATATAGTAACTCTTGGAGAATACGCGTTCTCTCAAAATCGACAGATGACCTCTATCTCGTTTTCTAAAGGGATGAAGGTGTTGCCTAAAGATGTCTGTTCTTATTGCGAGCAATTGGTTGATGTGAAGATTCCGGGAGGTATAGAAACTATAGAGTATGGAGCATTCTCTTATTGCAGTCGCTTGTCGCATGTGACATTGCCTGAGAGTGTAGTTGGATTGGGGGATGCAATATTTATGAGTTCAGGAATTGTTGCATTTGAATTTCCTAAGAATATTTCAACAGTTCCTACAGGCATGTTCCGTAGCTGCAATTACTTAAGCGAAATCAGCATGCCAAGCACAATAACAAAAATTGGTAATGGCGCTTTTGAAGATTGTGAAAATTTATCTGTTGTTAATCTTTCCGAATCGGTGACAAGTATTGAGAGAAGCGCGTTTGATGGTTGTAAATCATTGAAAGAGATAGCTCTGCCCACAAAACTGAATTTTATTGGTCAAAGAGCTTTCGGTGACTGTGATTCGCTTGAGAAAATAGAAGTACCCTCGAAGGTGAATAAGATAGAGCAATATGCTTTTGCAAACTGTGATTTGCTGAAAGAGATAATAATACCCCACGAGACAGCTATAGTTGGACAGTACATGTTGAGCGGCTGCCCCAATCTAACGGAGGTACATTACCAACGTGCTATCCTTCCGGGTATTGATGGCATGGCTAATTATCCGAAGATTGTAGACGATAATAATGAAACGACTCTTTACGTCCCTCGTGGGGCCAAAGCAACTTATGAGGAATCTTCTGTATGGAACAATTTTATGGCTATCGTAGAAGAAGATGTCCCCAACGTATACTACGAACTTAGCGCAAAGGTAGCCAAGGGCAAAGGCTCGGTGACTGTAGGCGATGAGAATATTGTATATAATAAGGTGGACACACTGCTTAACTCCGCTGTCATCGTCACCTTCACTCCTGCCGAAGGGTATATGATAGAGACTGTGCTCTGCAATGGAGGGGACATTACAGCGGAACTGGGCGAAGCGTTGCAATATGAAATTGCCTCTGTAGAAGCCAACTATCAGTTTGAGGTTTACTACAAGGAAAAGCCCGTGACGCTTCATTTGGTGTCAGGACAGGGCGGAAGCATCGAACTGCTGATTGAGAAAGGAAGTCGCTTTACCTGCAACTTCAAGGAAGAGGAGGGATGGCGTATAAATACTGTACTCTTCAATGGAGGTGATGTGACTGCAGAGTGGAACGCTACTGATGGCTATACTACACCGATGATAACAGGCGAGTCTACTCTTAGCGTATCGTTCGAACTTGTGAACAGCGTTACCAATCGAACCATCAGCCGCTTGAAGGCCTATTCGAGAGAAGAGGGTGTGCTGACGATTGAGGGCTTGACCGCAGGCGAACAAGTATATATCTATTCTGCGGAGGGTAAACTGGAAACTTCGTTCAACAGTTCTTCAAGCACCGTGAAGGTGAGTCTGCCCACTGATGCCATATATGTGGTAAATACTGCTGATGGAACCGTGAAAGTGGGCATGTAAGATAAGTGAAAGACGGATAAAGGCTAGCATATAGCAATAAAAAAGGAGCAGGAATCCATTGAGTTTCCTGCTCCTTTTTATGCTGTATTGATTACTCCCTCGTCACAGCGGATATACCCCTATCCACCGTATTTGAGTATCAGGGTCTTTGACCCGATAAAAACATAAATCCACGGAAGGTTTTCGAAGAATAGGCGCAGGCTTACTTCAAAGGCCTTCTGTGGAGTTATGGCCTTAACAGCCCTTATTCGTTTGCCTTTCCCTTCGGCTTTTTCGTCAAGGCTGCCGTCTTCGGCTTTTTCGTCAAGGCTGCCGCCTTCGGCCTTTTAGCTAAGGCTGCTGCCTTCGGCCTTTTAGCTAAGGCTGCCGCCTTCGGCCAGCGACCTAAAGGTTCATTGGTTAATCAAGTTCAACCCAAATTATCAACTTTGCCGAAAAATATCGATACCGCTGCGGAAAATGGTAAAATTTTTGAGTTTCCGCAGTGATATCGCTTGTTTTTATTAGAAAAGTGCATTACTTTTGCCGAAGAATTCTTTCATTGTCAATTATGGAATATAGGAAGTCAATTGTAGGAAGAAAGCATGAGCAGGAGATTCTGCAAATGTGCGTAGATTCTCCCAAAGCTGAGTTTATTGCAGTATACGGACGTAGGCGTATAGGGAAAACATATTTGGTGAAGCAATTCTTTGGAGAGAAGTTTGACTTTTACACCACAGGAATCTATAATGTGTCGAGAGCTGAGCAACTGAAACGTTGGCAAGAGCAGCTATATCGGTATAGTGGTACAAAACGGACACGGCCCAAAGACTGGTTTGAGGCTTTTATGCAGTTACAGGAATTTGTAGAGTCCTTATCAGATAAAGAGTGCGTGTCCATTTTTATAGACGAATTACCTTGGTTAGACACTCCCAAATCAGGATTTATACGTGCCTTGGAACTGTTCTGGAATAGTTGGGCTGCAGACCGCAGGGGCCTTAAACTTGTGGTATGTGGCAGTGCCACTACATGGATGACTAATAAATTGCTGGGAGATAAAGGAGGCCTGCATAATCGTGTAACGAGGGCTATCCGATTATCTCCGTTTACTCTGAAAGAGACAGAGGAGTATTTGAAAAGCATTGGTATAGAATGGGCGCGTTCTGAGGTATTGGACGCTTATATGATATTGGGAGGAACTCCATTTTACTTGTCACTATTACGTCCCGAACTTAGTCTGTCGCAGAATGTGGACGAACTCTTCTATAGCCAAAATGCGACATTAAATGCAGAGTATGATTTCTTGTTCACTTCGCTATTCAACGATGCTGCGCTATATCGTCGGGTGGTAGAGACACTCGCCTCTAAACTTAGAGGTATGACCCGCGAGGAACTTATTAAGGCACTTAAAGTTGCAGACAATGGTTTAATGTCCGAAGTGTTGGACAATCTCAGAAAGTGCGATTTTATACGTAGCTATCAGGCTTTTGGGAAGAAGGAGAAAGGCGCAATATTCCAGCTGGCAGATATGTACACGCTGTTTTATCTTCGTTTTGTAAAAAACTATTATGGTTTGGATGAGCATGCGTGGTCAAAAATGAATGACGCCCGTCGCAACGTTTGGGCCGGCTATGCTTTCGAACAAGTATGCATTCATCATATCAATCAGATTCGTCAAGCACTTGGGATTAGTGGAATCGCAAGCGATGTAAGTGCGTGGTATTGCAAAGACGACCAGCAGGGAGCGCAGATAGATCTTGTGATTGACCGTAGCGACAAGTCGATAGATTTATGTGAAATGAAATACTGTGACCATCAGTTTGAATTGAAGAAAGAGTATGTGGAATGGATGCGCGAACGACGCGAGCTCTTCAAACTGAAAACAGGCACACGAAAATCTCTTCGCCTAACAATGGTTTCTTCTGGTGGCATCAAATTGGGGAAATATTCGTCTGCAATACAAGGAAATGTAGTACTGGACGATTTGTTTGAATAACCTCCGTTATCAAGTGCTCAAGATGTTAATCGCGTTGTATAATCATTTTTCCTAAAGTTGCAACCAATTTTTGTATAAGTATATTCGGTCCTATAAGGCCTTTCCTCAGATTTTGGACTCAGTGTGTACAAAATTCCTGTCGCTTACTTGGACGCATTATCGCGCATTGCTTCTTGTAACAGAGACATCAGGGTCTGTGCTCCGCGATGTTAGCACAAACTCCACAGAAGGTTTCGAAGAATAGGCGTAAGCAGCGCGATATGAAAGCGCTGCTTAACTTCTGTTCTCCTCCTTACGCCTTGCGCTCCTCCCTTTCTTTCCGCCCAATCCCCAAGGCGGACGAAAAGAATGCAACCACGGGCGATTAGAGAAATGCAAAGCGTTAGCAAGAAAAAGGAAACGATAACAATCTGCCACAAGAACGAAAAAGTCTATACTTCCGATTTCTGTGCCGTGTAAGCAATCCGCAGGGTTTGCCTTACATTATGCTACAAAATTTTTAACTTGTGTGGAACAAGTAGAAGCTTGGCTGCGCCTCAGGAAATTACAAATAAATTTACATTTCCGCTCGGCTTGCACAAACTTTGTACGAGATTTGCATTCGTTTCGTCCTATAATATAAAAAGAAAGCAGGAAACTACGCGAGTCTCCTGCCTTCTCATTTATTCCTATATGTGGTTACTCCTCCTCAAACAAGTTGAGCTGCTCGCTTGCGGGCTCCTCGGGAGTGTTGGCCGCCTCATCGGCTGCCTCTGTCTCCTCGGGCTGCTCGGTGACTTCAGGCTTGGGATGGCGTGTGGGCTCCAGCTCTTCGAAGCTGGCCACCTCGAAGTTGGTGACGCGCTTGCCTATGGCCTTGAAGCCCTTGATGAGGGCAAACTCCTCGGCATCGATGACGAGCGGCTCGCGGAAGCTGTCGCCACCACCGAAGTTGACCTGAATGAGCGGGTATGCCTCGCAGGTGAGCAGGGTGAGGCTGCTGTCCTTGTGCTCATCGACGAAGGTGTTCTTCTTTGCCGTAGCCTCCATCAAGAAGCGCTTGATGTAGTAGAAGCCCTTCTGTGAGGCGTTGCGCACGATAGCGGTCCACACCTTGTCGGGGCAGTACTTCTCGATATAGAGGATATTGTCTTCGTAGTGGTTGTTGGCGTCGAAGTCCGAGAGGTAGAACTCGCCGTTCTTCAGTACCACGAGGATGCGGTCGTCGCTGTGGAACTCGCCCAGGTACTCGCCATGCCCGTCGAAGTCGAGACGCAGGATGTCGCGGTCGAACCACACCTTGCGGCCGCCGAGCGTGGAGGCTCCGTGGGCCTTGAGCCCGATGCGCTGCACCTCGAGGCGGGTGAGCAGGTTGCCCATGGAGCCGCGTCCCTTGATGCCTATCTCGCTGAAATCTTTCTCGATGACGGTCTTGCGCAGGTTGGGCACGGGCTTGAGCTGTACCTTGATAATCTCGGCCTCGCCGTTGGGGTTGGCTGTGAAGTAGGCGATGCGCGAGCCGGGCTTGCCTTGGGTGAGGTTGTACTCGCGGTCGCGGTTGGTGCCGGTGACGGCAAAGCGCTTGATGTAGTGGGGGCCGCCACGTCCGTCGCGGTATACCACATTATATATGGTGCGCTTGTCGTTCTTCTTGTAGATGCCTACGTGGATGACGCCGGGGCCTACAAACATCTTCTCGGCCACACGCACAATCTTGTAGCGGCCGTCCTTGTAGAAGAGGATGATGTCGTCGATGGACGAGCAGTTTGACACAAACTCATCCTTCTTGAGCGATGTGCCGATGAAGCCCTCCTCGCGGTTGATGTAGAGCTTCTCGTTGGCTTCGATAACCTTGGCGGCCTCGATGTTCTCGAAGTTGCGCAGCTCGGTCTTGCGGGGGTAGGCGGCGCCGTACTTGGTCTTGAGCATGGTGAACCAGCGGGTGGTGACGCCTACCATATCGGAGAGTTCCTTGTCGATCTCCTCTATCTCGGCACGCATGCGGGCCATCAGCTCATCGGCCTTGTCCTTGTTGAACTTGAGGATGCGGGCCATCTTAATTTCCATCAGGCGCAGGATGTCGTCCTTGGTGACCTCACGCACAAAGGTGGGGTAGTAGGGTGTCAGGCGCTCGTCGATATGTTCGCAGGCAGCATCCATCGTGGGCGCTTGCTCGAATTTCTTATCCTTATAAATACGCTCCTCGATGAAGATTTTCTCCAGTGAGGCGAAGTGCAGCTGCTCGAGGAGTTCGTTCTTGCGAATCTCGAGTTCCTGGCGCAGGAGGGCAAGCGTGTTGTCCACCGACTTGCGCAGCACGTGGCTCACGCCAAGGAAGTGGGGCTTGTTGTCGTCGATGACGCAGCAGTTGGGCGAGATGCTGATTTCGCAGTCGGTGAAGGCATAGAGCGCGTCGATGGTCTTGTCCGATGATACGCCCGGTGCCAAGTGCACGAGGATTTCCACCTCGGCAGCCGTGTTGTCGTCGACTTTGCGGATTTTTATCTTACCCTTCTCGGCAGCCTTCAGTATGGAGTCGATGAGCGTTGTCGTCGTCTTGCTATAGGGAATCTCGGTGATGGCCAGCGTCTTGTTGTCCAACTTGTTGATGCGGGCACGCACACGCACTGCTCCGCCACGCTCGCCGTCGTTGTAGCGGGCCACGTCGATGAAGCCGCCCGTCTGGAAGTCGGGGTAGAGCACGAAGTCCTCGCCCTTGAGATAGCTGATGGCGGCATCGCACAACTCGTTGAAGTTGTGTGGAAGAATCTTCGATGACAGACCTACGGCAATACCCTCGACACCCTGAGCGAGGAGCAAGGGAAACTTCACCGGCAGGGTGATGGGCTCCTTGTTGCGGCCGTCATACGAGAGCTTCCACTCCGTGGTCTTGGGATTGAACACCACCTCGAGCGCAAACTTCGACAGGCGTGCCTCGATGTAACGCGGAGCGGCAGCCCCGTCGCCCGTGAGGATGTTGCCCCAGTTACCCTGGCAATCGATGAGCAGGTCTTTCTGCCCGAGCTGCACGAGGGCGTCGCCGATGGAGGCGTCGCCGTGAGGGTGATACTGCATGGTATGTCCCACGAGGTTGGCCACCTTGTTGTAGCGTCCGTCATGCTTCTCCTTCATCGAGTGAAGGATGCGGCGCTGCACCGGCTTGAAGCCGTCGTTGATATGGGGCACGGCACGCTCGAGGATAACGTAGGAGGCATAGTCGAGAAACCAGTTCTGATACATTCCCGAGAGCTGGTACTTCACGGTATCGTCCTTGCCACTCTTCTTCTTCGGCTGGTAGTGGGCATGGCCCTCTGGCACGTTATCGTCAACGTCAACGTTTTCGTCAGCGTTAACGTCAACGTTATCGTCAGCGTCAACGTTATCGTTTTCGTAAACCTCTGCGTCTTTATTGAAATCTTCTTCGCTCATAGAGTATATCTGGTATTATTTTTAATAGGCAAAGGTAGCATAAACAATCGAATAAACCAAGTTTATTTTCATCGAAGGCCCTGAACCTCCGTGAAGAGGAGCGAAAAAGGGTGTGGCGATTGGGGCTGTGACAAGCGAATTATTTGTTAAACAATAGAAATAATGCAAACTTTGATTTCGGATAACCGAAACTTTGCATTAACTTTGCACTTTGATTCTTAAGTATCAGACGAAACATAAACTATTATAATTATGGCACAACAAGAAGAAACCTTCAAGAAAATTGTATCGCACTGTAAGGAATACGGCTTCGTGTTCCCCTCATCAGAAATCTACGACGGACTGGGTGCCGTGTATGACTACGGCCAGATGGGTGTGGAACTGAAAAACAATATCAAGCAATACTGGTGGCAGTCAATGGTACTTCTCCACGACAATATCGTGGGTATCGACTCGGCCATCTTCATGCACCCCACCATCTGGAAGGCTTCGGGCCACGTGGATGCATTCAATGACCCCCTCATCGACAACAAGGACTCCAAGAAGCGCTACCGCGCCGACGTACTCATCGAGGACCAGCTGGCCAAGTATGATGAGAAAATAGGTAAGGAGATTGCCAAGGCTGCCAAGCGCTTTGGCGAGGCTTTCGACGAGGCTCAGTTCCGCGCCACCAATGGCCGCGTGCTCGACATCCAGGCCAAGCGCGACGCGCTGCACGAGCGCTTCTCTGCAGCACTCAATGCTAATGACCTGAACGAGCTGCGCCAGATCATCATCGACGAGGAGATCGTATGTCCTATCTCGGGCACACGCAACTGGACCGAGGTGCGCCAGTTCAACCTCATGTTCTCTACCGAGATGGGCTCTACCGCCGACGGCGCCATGAAGATCTACCTGCGTCCCGAGACGGCACAGGGTATCTTCGTCAACTACCTCAACGTGCAGAAGACCGGCCGCATGAAGATTCCTTTCGGTATCGCTCAGATAGGTAAGGCCTTCCGCAACGAGATTGTAGCACGCCAGTTCATCTTCCGCATGCGCGAGTTTGAGCAGATGGAGATGCAGTTCTTCGTACGCCCTGGCACCGAGCTCGACTGGTTTGCCAAGTGGAAGGAGACCCGTCTGAAGTGGCACAAGGCCCTCGGCTTCGGCGACGACCACTACCGCTACCACGACCACGACAAGCTGGCCCACTATGCCAATGCCGCTACCGACATCGAGTTCCTCATGCCCTTCGGCTTCAAGGAGGTAGAGGGTATCCACAGCCGCACCAACTTCGACCTCTCGCAGCACGAGAAGTACTCGGGCAAGAGCATCAAGTACTTTGACCCCGAGCTAAACGAGAGCTATGTGCCCTACGTTATCGAGACCTCTATCGGTGTAGACCGTATGTTCCTCAGCGTGCTTTGCGCCTCTTACGAGGAAGAGAAGCTCGAGGGTGGCGACACCCGCGTAGTGCTGCGCCTGCCTGCTGCCCTGGCACCCGTGAAACTGGCCATCATGCCGCTGGTGAAGAAGGATGGTCTGCCCGAGAAGGCACGCGAGATACAGGACATGCTGAAGTTCCACTTCAACTGCCAGTACGACGAGAAAGACTCTATCGGCAAGCGCTACCGCCGTCAGGATGCCATCGGTACTCCCTACTGCATCACTATCGACCACGACACCCTCAAGGACAACTGCGTGACACTGCGCAACCGCGACACCATGCAGCAAGAGCGCGTGAGCATCGATAGCCTCGTAGGCCTCCTTGCCGACAAGGTGAGCATCACCGGCATACTTAAAACCTTGTAAGGAGCCCCTCCCGAGAAGGGGGCTTTGCGAACATCGCCGAAAATAGAATTTGTATATATGAATATAAAGGAATTGTTACACAAGGCACTCACCATCATCCTCCCCTTGGGGGCGATGATGGGCAGCCTGTGCCTCAACTCGTGTGAAGAGACTGCCGAGATTGACGAGTATGCCGACTGGAAGGCACGCAACATCGAGTTTGTTGACTCCATTGCCGAGGTGGCCAAGGCCAATGCCGACGGCAAATGGCTGCGCATACTCTCTTTCAAGCTCAACGACACCGATGCCAACGGAAAGCCAGTAGAGTATGACAATGAGGAGTACATCTACTGCCATATCGAGGTCGAGGGCACCGACACGGTGCACCCCCTGTTTACCGACACCGTACTCGTGAACTATCGTGGCCGTCTCATCCCCACGCTCAGCTATCCCGAGGGTAGGGTGTTTGACCAGTCATACAAGGGCGAGCTCAACCCTGCCACCAATGTGCCTACCAAGTTTGGCGTGGGAGGTGTCGTCGTAGGGTGGAGCACTGCGCTGCAGCACATGACGAAGGGCGATATATGGCGAGTCTACATCCCTGCCCACCTTGCCTATGGCAGCAGCAAGCAGACCGACATCCCTGCCCATTCGGCACTCATCTTCGACATGAACCTGGTGACCTTCTCGCATATAGGGACCATAGCACCGAAATTGTAATAAGGTATTTTGTAAGTTTATAAGTTTGTAAGTTTTTAAGTTTGTTAGACGAAGCTGGCTGAACTTAAAAACTCAACAACTCAAGTACTACAAACTCACAAACTCAAAAACTTAAAAACTCAACAAAAAAAGCTACCCGCGGGTAGCTTTTTTTGTTGTTCAGAAGGGCAGGTCATCGGCCTCGCTCGATGCATTCATCTGCGGAGCGCCGAAGGGGTCGGCTACGGGCGGCGGCACCGGTGCGCCAGCGGCAGGGGCGGCGGGTGCTGCGGCAGGGGCTGCCACGTTGCGGTCTACCTTCCATGCACG
This sequence comes from Bacteroidaceae bacterium, assembly GCA_017622495.1. Classification (GTDB taxonomy): domain Bacteria; phylum Bacteroidota; class Bacteroidia; order Bacteroidales; family Bacteroidaceae; genus UBA1189. The sequence continues at coordinate 54,235 of JAGAQY010000039.1, forward strand.
GATGTCGTTGTACCAGCGGCCGTTATACTCTCGGCTGTCAATGTCAAATGATACGGTGAGCACCTCTCCTGCCTGGATGTTGAACTGTGCTATGCGGTCGGCGCCAAACACGTTGAACATCATCTTGCGCGGATACTGCTCCATAGTTTCCAGCACATACTCCTGTATCTTCCACTCGTTGCCGGCCTTTGATATGCCGCCACGCTCCTGGAGCACTGCTATAATCTTACCTGTCAGTTCCATAAAAAATGATTCTTATTGTTTTGGTTTGTTATTCCATGCCTGTTATTGCCGGCGTCATCGGGGCCGCCATGGCAAATGTTGCGCGAAGATACATTTTTCTTTGATACCTTGCTAATTTTTTTGTCGTTTTTTTTGGCAGGCCGAGCAGTTTATGCTACTTTTGTGAAAATATATCGCATACTAACTGAAAAAATATATTTGCTATGAAATTTGTTGTATCAAGCGCTGCGCTATACGGCCATCTGCAGGCTATCGGCCGTGTCATCAACTCCAAGAGCACACTGCCCATCCTCGACTGCTTCCTCTTCAGCCTGGAGGGCAACCAACTGTCCATTACCGCATCAGACAACGAGACCACCCTTGATACCAAGCTCGAGGTTGTAGAGAGCGACGGCAACTACCAGTTTGCCATCCCCTCCAAGACCCTCCTCGATGCCATCAAGGAGCTCCCCGAGCAGCCCATCACCTTCGATATCAACCCCACCACCATGGAGGTTACCATCCAGTACATGAACGGCAAGTACGCCCTCATGGGCCAGTCGGCCGACGAGTACCCCATGGCAGCCCTCATGGGCGAGAATGCCGTGAACTTCACCATCGAGGCCGACACCCTGCTCACGGGCATCAACCGCACCGTCTTCGCCACCGCCGACGACGAGCTGCGCCCCGTGATGAACGGCATCTACTTCGATATCTTCACCGAGTATGTCACCCTTGTAGCCTCCGACGGTCACAAGCTCGTGCGCTACAAACTCATGAACGTTAAGGGCGAGGAGAAGGCCGCCTTTATCCTGCCCAAGAAGCCCGCCGCCCTGCTCAAGAACCTCCTTGCCAAGGAGGCAGGCGAGATCAAGGTCACCTTTGACGACCGCAACGCCACCTTCGCGATGCCCACCCACCGCATGGTGTGTCGCCTCATCGAGGGCCGCTACCCCAACTACAACTCGGTGATACCGCAGAGCAACCCCTTCCGCATCACCATCGACCGCGCCGCCATGCTCAGCGCCCTGCGCCGCGTATCGGTGTTCTCATCGCAGAGCAGCAGCCTCATCAAGCTGCGCATGGCCGCTGGTGAGCTCCTCATCTCGGCCCAGGACATCGATTTCTCCACCTCTGCCGAGGAGAAGCTCGCCTGCAGCTACGAGGGCAACCCCATGAGCATCGGCTTCAAGGCCACCTTCCTTATGGACATCCTCTCCAACATCAATGGCCAGGACGTCATCATCGAGGTGTCAGACCCCTCGCGTGCCGGTGTCCTCGTTCCTGCCGAGCAGGCCGAGGCCGAAGAGCTACTCATGCTCCTCATGCCCATGATGCTCAACGACTAAGAGGCTTCTTTGAATAGATACTATAACAGCCCTACCGCGGTAGGGCTGTTTCATTTTGAAACCCTCCTTCTTGGTATTTATGCAAATAAATCGTTAACTTTGCAACACACCAGTAAGAAAGAGAACAAGCTGTAACGATAACGAAAACTGCCTGCCGGGTGGTAACACTAAACTTAAAAACTTAAGAACTCAATATCTCAATAACATGAAGTGTCTGAAAGCTATGATTGGGAAAGCAGTCGTACTGCTTCTTCTGATGTACCCGATGAACGCACGGAGCCAGTCGGATGTGGATAAACGAGATCCGCGTGGAGTGTATAAACTGATGACCATTACCTCGTATGGCGAGGAGAGGCCCTCGCCGTTCGACCAGTACAAGATATGTACCGATAGCATCTCGCTTACCGTGGTGGTGGAGGGCGATGGCGCTTTCATGATCGTGCGCAATGACAGGGATATTCTCAACTACACGGGCGACGTGACCGAGGGCGACACCGACACCCGTGTGAGGGTATATGACAGCAACGAACAGGAGTTTCTTCTAAAATGGTGGAGCACTTACGAGAACCATAGCTTATTCCCTAATAATGCATGGGTGGTAGAGCGTTATCGCGCTGGAGAATACTCGAATTATGGTTCAAAGATATTTCCGGTGATAACCAAGCAGCAAGCACGCGACCGTAAGAACGACTTATTGGGCGAATGGCGTATCATTGGTATAACACACGACATGAAGGATATGAAGAAGCAAGTGGAGAGGATGAAAGATGAAAATCCAATCATGACTGCAACTACACCGATGGTAGTCTTCACCCCCGAGAAATTCTTTATGGTGCTCACGGGACGCGGTGTGGGCATGATGGTCGACGTGAAGTACGATAATAAAAACTCTGTCACATACGGCGGCAAGGCGTATCCTATCAGGTTGATGGGGAGCGACGTGATGATAATGGAGGCCATGCGCGATACGGGCACGAGTTACGAGGTGTATGAGCGCCTCACCGATGGCCGCTCCATCGTCAGCCGCGTGGCTGAGAGGCTTGTGGAGTAGGACCGAAAGCTTTGGCGCAAGCCTTCGGCCGTTGTCTCGCGTATGAGAAAACGCAAATATATTGCTGCTCCGTTCGTTACTTTACTGATAGGTGCTTGTGGCAAAGGGGGCGTATGCATGCAGCGTCCTTTCTGCGCCATAAAGTTACAGAAACTTAGCCACAAGAGCAAACTCCTATTCAACCCTAATCAACCCCTGCACATCGCGTGGCTGCAGTTCCCCGGTGAATATCATGATTACATATTCGTCCTCCGGGCTGTCTACTATCATCACATATTCGGTGCGTGCGTCTTCCTCCTCTTTCATATATACGGCCATCTTCTGTCCGTCCTCCTTGATGCGCACTATCTCCTCGTAGCCGTTTACCTCTTTTCGGCTAACAGACTCTTTGGTCTTTTGCTTCGACTTGATACATTCGAAGTCCCCCTTCTTGGTGATAAATTCCGTCTCTTTTCGTAAGGCTTCCTTTATCTCCGGCCTGTCTGTTGTGAGGATATACAACCCGTCAAGCTTGCTGATGATTGTACTCATATCCACGTCGTCCACTTCGATAGGCAGTCCCTTCATAAAGCGGAACATGGTTTTCGATATATACACTGAGGTGACACCCTCCATGTCGGCATACTTGTGGAAGTATTCGTGCTGGGCATTGGCTACCAACGCGCTGATGGCAACGAGTGCCGATAGAATCATTCTTTTCATACTCTTTATTTTAGTTGTTATTCAGTCCTTTCAATATCTCCAGTTGATGGTTGACGCTGCGCTCTACCTTGCCGCCAGTCTCCATAGCCATACCGACATATTCAGTTCCTTTGTTCAGCGCCGATGAGAGTGCCAGCAACGCCTCGCATGTGGCTGTGTAGGCATCTTCGGGATTGTCGAATGTGTCGCGTGGCGTGGACGGACGAAGAAGTTGCAGACTCAGTCCTACAACCAGCACGGCACATGCCGCTACGCTTGCCGCCTTCCATAGGCGCACCGTGAGCGCTCGGCGTATGGGGCGGTGCTCTTCGGCTTCCCAGGCATCTATCTTGCGCGACAATCGCTCCATAGCTTCTGTATGGTCACTTGCAGCTGTGTCGTGCAGGGCAAGTATCACCTGCTTGTCGTGCTCCAGATGCTCAGGCACTTCGCTCGCCGTCAGCCATCGCACCAGCTCACGCTCTTCGTCAGCATTGAGCGTAGCATCAAAGTACCGCTCTATCTGTTGTTCCAGTATCTTGGCATCCATGTTGTATACCTTTTTATATTGTTATACTCTCTTGAATCTCTCTCGTATGGTCTTTCGGGCACGACTCAGCAGCGCTCTTACGTTTACGGCTGTCAGCCCTGTTTGTTCTTCTATCTCCTCGAAGGTACAGTCCCTTATGTCGCGCAAGGTAACCACCTGCTGTTGCTTCTCGGGTAAAGTTTCTATTATTAGCTTCACTTGCTCTACGGCATCTTGCCTCTCTAGCTGGCTCGCTACATCGTCGGCTGCCGCAAGTGATAGCGGGACATCGTCCACATCTACCCTATCCACCTCTGCAAGGCGAAGCCTGTCTATACACATATTTTTTGTAAGTGCTACGCAATAGGCTTCCATATTCTGCACGTCGGGCAACTCTTCGCGCTTGCCCCACAACTTCATATACACCTCTTGCACCATGTCCTCGGCATCCTCGACATTGCCGAGCATACGCAAAGCCACGTGCTGAAGCCGTGGGTAAAGCGGCAGCAACAGTTGCTTGAAAAGGGAGGCGGGCATCATAGGTACGGTGTGTTATTTTCTTTCCACCAATTTCTGAATATCGCTCATGCTCAATTCGCCTTTGAAACTGCAAAGTACATATGTACCATTGCCGCTAGCGACTATTACTATATCAGTCGCCTTCTCGTCTTCTATCTTGGCCCATATCTTGGCATGAGTTTCGTCATCGTTCATCGCCATCAACGGTTCATAGCCATTCATCTTCAACTTCTCCACCTTTGTCGAGAAACGTTCTTGTACTCTCTTATCACATTCCGTCAAGTCTAGCACCTCCACTGAGTTTATCTTTTCTACCATGGGATTAATTTCTTCAGCTTCTAATGTGCGTCGTTGAGCCCATTTCACTACATCCATCAAGATTTTGGGAACATTCACATATTCCGCATTTTCTTTATAGCGAAACTCCCTAAAGATTCCATTCACCGTCTGCGCTTGGCTCATCTGGAAGCCGAGCATCAAAGCCATTGCTACAATAATCTTTTTCATCATTCTATCGTTGTTTTTTGATTTCTGTTTTTAGTGCTTTCATTTATACAGACGAGTCGTGCCGCAGTTTTGTGACAAAAATAATTCTATTTTTTCGTTCGGACAATAAACAAATCCCAATCATAGGTGGAAATTACTATCTCCCATTCTTCGAAAAGATAAATCATAAGCACTGATTTAATATTCATAGCTTACGAATAATAAATCATAGCCTTTAATTTAATATTCAGTGCTTATGATTTAAGAATTTGCTTTGTGAAAAGGATAAATCAATAGTGTCATTTCAAGAAAATGGCTATTGGACACCGATAATTTCCCGAGGCCCCTATTCTTATTTGCACTGCAGATGGGAAAAACGAAAAAATGTTCTTCAACAATGTCGCTTTGGATTGTGAATGATTGATTTGCGAATGAAAAGAAAGATGTTTATTTTTGCAAAAAAATAACCTCATGGAACCAACTGTTGTTGTCGTCAATCTAATTGTCGCACTGCTTATGTCTGTTGTGATTGTTTTTTGCGGCCTCTATGTCCGTCGTCATCCCGAGAAGATGTCTGGCTACAATACGATGTCGCGCGACAAGCTTGCCAAGATAGACCTTCCTCGTGTAGGGCGTTTCATCTCCAACATGATGTTTGCTACGATACCATTTATGCTTGCCGCCCCGTTTATGCCGAATCTGAAACTCTTTGAGGCAATGTTGGTGTCTCCTCTCCTGATTTTTGGGATTGTAGCGGTGCTCTATGTGAACATATTCGAGAAGAGATTTATGAAATAATGAATTTATAAAAAAACTGAAGGGAAATGAGAAAACTTTTAACATGTATGGGGCTTGTAGCCTTTATGGGTGTTGCATTAAGTTCATGTGACACTCCCAGTTCCATCGCTTGGAGCCGGTATTATTTGGCTAAAGACACGTTGGAAGCTGGGGACCCATATTTCGCAAAAGAGTGTCTGAGGAAATGCAACACGGAAGTTGACAGTGTGTTGGCCGTCAGGGTTGATTCCCTGATGAAAGTCATTGATAAGGCTATTGAAGAGGACAGGTGAGAAAAATCCTATATATCATACTCGCGGGAATGCTTCTCGCTCTTGCTGCATGTGGCAAGGAGGAGGGTGGCGTGGCGGATGCGGCATCGGCAACTGAGGTGTACACTTCCGTGCAGGAACTGCTCCTCAAGGGCGAATACCAGAAGGCCGAGACACGTATCGACTCGATGCACCGTGCTCCCTCTCTCACAAAGGAACAGCGCAGCATGGTCTATCTGCTACGCTCGAGGCTGCATCAGCTGCGCGACGAAGACCCCTACCGCGCCACGAAGTACATGAAGCTGCACGTGGAGCTGGCGAGTGAGGAGCGACAAAATATGACTGCGCCGTGGATTGTAGGCAGCATGGCTTTGCTGCTGACCTTCGGCTCGGTGGGGTATTATACACGGCATCGCAAGAATGCCGATGCGGCGAGGGATACCGCCTGCTCCTTCAAGGAGGAGTGGGAGCAGGCGAAGCGTGCATTCGCTGCAACAGCATCGGGGCGGCTGATACTGACTGCTGACGACAACGAGGCGTTCACGGGCGAAGAGCGCAAGCGACTGCTCGCCGATATCGAAGCGTGCTTCATCGGCATCATCCAGCACATTCGCCAAGAGGCACCCCACACCAACCGCGAAGAGACGCTCTACTGTATCTGCTCGGGGCTGCGCATGTCGCCTCGCCGCATGGCCGATTGCCTGCTCACGACACTCTCGACCCTACGTTCGCGTAAGGCACGGCTACGCAATAAGTTGCCTGAGTACATGTATGGTGCTTTCTTTTATGAACAGTAGATCTGCGGTTTAGGTATTTGCAACGCTTTTGGGACGCTGTTTTTTTGAAGTTTCCGATGGTTTATGCGAACTTTGCGACCGTAAAACCAACACACACGTATGAAACGATACACGATTCTTTTCGCACTATGTGCACTGAGCACTCTCGGCATTAGGGCCGAACTGACCGATACGGCTACCATCGACAATGATTGTCGACGCATGGTACAGTTCTTCAAGGCCACCCTCTATGAGAACTACGGCGACTCACTGGCGTTCGGTACCTTCATCAATGCATACCGTGCCTACGATGACAACTACATCATACAGGTAGACCGCAACAAGCTGAAGGTGCTGTTTGCCGAAATCTACGAGCGCACCTGGCGCGACTATCTGCTGGGTGGGTACGATGAAAGGCAATCAAGGTATAAGCAGAATCCCAAATGGGATGTCCGTTGGGTGCAGTATTCCCCGGGCCTACGTGCCCAATCCATCAATCCACATACGCAAGGCAGTTATCTCCATCGCGTAATAGCAAGGTCCGAACGTCCCTACTTCCAAATGGTATATGACCATGCCTTAAAGGCTTGGGCTTTCCCAAGCTATCATGTCAACGACTTCTGGATAAATCACGATTGGCTTGTTCAGGCTTTTCACGCTGGCGATGAGGAAGTCCAGTTGTGGCTCACTTTTAGGTTCTGGCCCTATCTCTGCCATTGCGGCAATATTGACGTCTATTGCAGCAAGCCCAAGGAAGAGGTGCCCGACACGTTCATTATGCGCGAATTCAAACTACCACCTTTATAATATATATATAGGACATGAAGACATTGATTAGACCTATGTTTCCCCTGCTTATGGCACTGCTCCTTGTAGCGTGTGCCCATCCAAGCAAGCAGCAAGTAGCGAGCGACACACAGCGCATGCTCACCTTCGTGAAGTCCACGCTCTACGACAACTACGGCGATTCTTTGGCGCTCGACACCTTCTGGCATCACTACAAGCGCTACTACGCCGCCTATATACTGCGTGTGGATCAGAGGGAATTGCTCGACATCAACCAGTCGTTGTATGCCGGCACCTTGTTTGACTATTACATTGATGCCGAGCGTTGGGAGCCGCAGGAGGAACTCATGGGCCGCCACCTACGCTCCATCTTTGCTCAGTTTGCCCTCTTCCGCACATTGCCCTTGCGCACCGATGCGCACAGCTATCTGCAAAGCGCACTATCCGAAGCCAAGCACCCCTTCCTGCAGCAATTGTACCAATATGCCGACACCACACATGCGGTTCCCTACATGGAGAATATGCGTCTGCTGCTCGACCCTTATTGTAGTGAAAACTATCCCTATATCCCTGACAACACCCATCTGAAGCCGTGGATGGACAAGTACGACGTGCCTGCCGCCTTCCGCCAAGGAGATGCCGAAGTACAGCAGTTCATTGCTCTATATATGTGGCCCTACCTCTCCCACTGCGCCAACGTGGATGTCTATTCGGGACGCACGCGTGATGCCTTGCTCCGTGAGATAATTCCCTCAGATAAGGAGAGATGAAAAGATGCCTCGGAGTATTCTCCGAGGCGTTGATGTATGAAGCAATTCTTGACATGTACTAAATAAGTTGACACAACAAAAAAAGTTATGTCACGAACAATCAGTACTTCTCTCCGTCTGGAGATTGTGGATGTTTACTACCACAGCAACATGAAAAAAACGGATATCTGTAAGAAATATGGGATATC
>JAGAQY010000040.1 GCA_017622495.1 Bacteroidaceae bacterium
GAGTGTTTGCAACCGGATGGCAAACGCGAGTGTAACGATGCGTTCTCTGTGAGATTCGTGAGATCTGTGTGAGACTAATAAATTGATTTTCTGAGAATAGAAATCAACATCTACATAGATATTTCTGATGCGTCTGCCCTAAACCATAGGAAAATCCCTATCGCCTATGAAAATCAAGAAATCGAAGCATGTGCATCATGGCAGGGGCTACACCCCTGTGGTAAACTGCAAACTGACCAGCCGCCGCATCGGCCACTATGCTACCAGCACCTCGTACCAGAAGCTCAACGACTATGTAGCGCACGGCGAGATGGAGCGTGTGCCTCGTGTCAACGGCTGCTTCCGTCCTACACCGGGGCACTTCGGGAGGTGACGGGGCGCGGAGTACATTTCGGGCAACTGTTTCTTGGTATATCTGAAAGTTAAGCACGCTACGTTGCGTGCTTAATTTATGCTATACCTCGCTGAGCATCACGTAGGTTAGGTTGCGTAATCGTGCGTAAAATTGTGCGCAATCGTGTGCCTATTTGCGTTTCTTTTGCTGTAGGGGCGGTATTGTGCTCTCTAATCGGAAGGTTACAGGCATGGTGAATCGTACGCGCACCTTCTGGCCTTTCTGCATGCCCGGTGTCCAGCGGGGCATGTGTGATATGACGCGAATGGCCTCTCTGTCGAGATAGGGATTTACACGCTTGATTACTTGTACGTCTGTGATAGAGCCGTCGGTGTCTACCACAAACTGCACAAGGACGCGGCCCTGTATGCCTTCTTTTTCGCAGATATCGGGATACTTGAGATTTTCTTGCAGGTATTTGGGAAACTTGTCAAATCCGCCCGGGAACTGGGGCTGTACCTCTACCGTCTGATAGATTGTCTCCTCCTCCTCTTCTTCGGACTCTTCTGTGATGATGGGTATAGGCTGTATACCGGGTGTGTCGGGTGTGTCGGGAGTGTCGGGAATGTCGGAGGTGTCGGTCGTGTCGGGGTTGTCTTCGACCAACTCGAATACTCTCTTGCTCACAGCGCTCTCGCGGTTTTCAATGATGTTGGGAACATGCGGGTTCAGTGCATTTCTGCCATAGGCCGAGAGTGGTTTGAGGTTCGTGAATTTGGCAGCTTCTCCCTCTGGCACTCTGTAGGCAAAGTGTACTCTTACAAAGCATACCGAGTTTACGGTGTTGTCAAGGTGCGTGGCGGGAGTCCAGTGCGGCATCTTGGTGAGTGTCTGGGTTAGGGTGCTGTCTATTTCGGGTGAGAGCCGATGCAGTGCTATGTCGCTAATATCTCCGTGGGTGTCGACGACGAATCCTATGCGCATGGTGTTGTTATGCAGGCCATAGTCGGAGGTGTAAAACGTGAGGTCCAGGTCACTGCCGCTTGTGCGCGATGCGGTAGCCATCTTGTTGTGGCTGATGACATTCAGGATAGAGTCCAAGGCGGCTGTCTCTGTGGGTGGCGTGGCCCGTCGGGTAGGGCTCTTGTATACGTCGCTCTTGTATGTAATGTTCTTGGCGGCGATGTCAACTGCTATACCGTTCTTGCGTATGTCCTCGAAGAATGCGATGTCCTCGGCATAGAGTACCTCGGGGGTAGTGGCCGAGATGGATATACTCTGTGGCTTGACTTGTTGCAGGAAGCCGTCAGTGATGTGGTGGGCTTGGCTGTATGTGAGGTGTAGGTTGTCATTGGGGATGATGGTGATGAGGTCGTTCGTGTTCTTGTGGTAGAGATGTCCGTCCATGTACTGGTATTCCTCTATCCTTCGGGTGATAGTGTTGGCGACAGGCATTGTCTGTACGTCCTCGATGATGAGCTTCCCTTTGGCAGGGTTGTAATGCTTCTTTATGTAGGTTATCATCGCTTTGTTTATTCCTGCGCTTTGCATGTGCGTCATTCTGCTTGGCCTTATCTTCAGGTATTTGGGAGAAACTTCAGTAAAGAATTCTGTCGGCAGGTAAGCCAGATTGTCGACAGATATGGTGAGCGTGTCATGTTTCAGGTATGTACGCAGGCGTCCTGTAGACTGATCGTAGATGTGGCCGTCTGCATAGGCGTAGGGTGCAGCATTGAGTATCTTTCTGCTGCCTGTCTTGACCCTCTGTCCGTTGGAGTGTGTGTAGATGTCTCTTTCCGTCACGCCGTAGGCATATTCAATGTTGGGTAAGTATCTTTCCACTTGGGCGATAAATTGGGGACTGAATGCAGGGGGCAATTCTATGGCGTAAATCTGTTCTGGGGAAGCGCTTATCCATATAGGCTCTTTCTCTACAGGAGAACAGATTACATATATCTCCTTATCGAGTTTAATCAGTTCGGCATCGCCAAACAGTCGGTTGGTGTAGACGTCTATATCCTTGACGTTGGGCAGTATGATGCGTTCACACCTCTCGAAGTATTGGAAGAAGTTTGTAGGTAGCCTGAAGAGATAGGGCGATAGATACACGCTACGGGCACCTTCGTAGGCATATACGATACTGTCGCCTCCTGGCCTTGTCAGGAATGCACCATGTGCTTCGAAGTGTGGATTGTTTTTTGAGACTTTCAGCTCTGATAACTCATTGCCTTTGCCAATATGTCTAACATCGTTATGCAACCTCAACAGGAAGTGTATGTTTTTCATACCATGGTAGGCTGAATCGGCAATAGAGGTCACATTGTAAGGTTCTTCGCGTTCGGGATGGAATACCCATTGGGGTAATGCCTGCTCCATGGGGTAGATTTGGCTGGGGTCGAAGGACTTGCCTATTTTCCCGAGCTGTGTGATGAGTTCGTTGCTTGCCGATGGGGCTTCGGTCAACTCTACTTCTTGATCATTGAGTATCTTGTATCGGTGGCGAGCGTATACAAAACAGCTGTCGTCAGTCTCTTGAGATAGAGCAACGCCTGTGCTCAGTATGCATAGCGCAGCTAATAGCTGCAAGGCTTTGAATCTTTTCATATTTTGAATTACATTGATGCAAATGTAGCGTAAAATTTCGCTCAAACGAAATTTTGCATTATTTTTGTTGAGTCGTTGAAGCAGAAAGGCTTCTATGGTAAATTGAAATCTCTGATTTTTTGATTGCTATGGTGGACTTTGTGCAACCGCTCATATAAAGTATAGATTTTATTAATAGTATTGTTATGCCGTCCACTCGACCTTCGATTGGTTATCATATACTGGCGCTTGTCACTATTGCTGTGTGGGGTACCACCTTTGTCTCTACTAAAGTATTGCTCTCCCATGGGCTTACTCCACCCGAGATTATGTTCTATCGGTTTATAATCGCTTATGCCTTGACGTGGATATTCACTCGCAAGGTGTGGGCCGATACGTGGAAAGACGAACTCCTGCTCGCCTTAGCAGGATTTACGGGCGGCACGCTCTACTTCTTGGCCGAGAATACCGCCCTCGATTACTCCATCACCTCCAACGTGGCTCTTGTGGTGTGTGTCACTCCCGTGCTCACAGCCCTTCTCACCAGCCTTTGCTACAAAGAGCGTATCACGGCACGCCTTGTCGTAGGGTCGGTGGTGGCATTGTCAGGAGTGGGCTTCGTTGTGCTCAACGGCACGGTGCTGAAGATACACCCGTTGGGTGATGCGCTGGCGCTCGTGGCTGCTATGGCATGGGCGGTCTATAGCGTGGTCATCCGTCGGTTCGACGGATGTTATACTACCTGGTTTGTCACGCGTAAGGTGTTCTTCTATGGTATTGTCACGATGATTCCTTTCATCGCTGCGGGCATGGGCGGTGGCCTGCATCTCGACAAACTCACTATCCCTGTGGTGCTGGGCAATGTGCTCTTTCTCTCGGTGGTGGCTTCTATGCTCTGCTTCTATTCGTGGAACCTTGTGCTGGAAAAGATAGGCACTATACGTGCATCCAACTATATGTATACGCAGCCTTTGGTGTCGCTGGCCTGCTCTGTGGCGGTGCTGGGCGAACCTATAACGCCTATTGCACTTGGGGGTACTGTGCTCATCCTGTCGGGCATCTATTTGGCTGAGCATGGTTGGAAGAAACGGACGTAAACCGATGGATTGATGATGGCGAAGGAAATCGAGCTGAGGGAACGACTGCTGGAACGGCCTGGCAAGCCGATGATTGAGATTATAGCTGCTGAAGCTGTCGCCGATGAGGCTATGCTTGCAGCATTGTTCGGCTTTGTCTATTCGGGCGAGGACCCGTTGCGCTGGCGTGCAGCTTGGGCAATAGAGAAAGTGACTGCACGGTGTCCTCAGTGTGTAGTTGGTGAGCGGAGCAAAATGATGCAATTATGTATGCAGGATAATATACCTGATGGCCTTCGTAGGCTACTGCTCAGCATCTTGTATAGCCTTGCTGTAGACAGTGAACTTGATGTGGATTTTTATAATTTCCTTCTCGGCAGAATGTGCGATTTGCAATCACCTCCGGGAGTACAATCGTTGGCAATGAAACTGGCTTGCCGAATGAGTCGTGTGGACTCCGATTTACAAGAAGAGTTTCTTTGTATATTACGCAATATGGAAAAGGACTATTACTCGGCTGGCCTGAAATCTGTATTGCGCAATTGTCTGAAAAGAAAAAAGTATTGACGAACTTGCGATACACTTTATATACCTATTATATATATACAGAGAGTTTATGGCACAACATAACGAATTTGGTCGAATAAGCGAAGATCGCGCAGCTGCCTATTTGATGGCGCGTGGATATACTATACGTGAGCGCAACTGGCGTTTCGACAGGAAAGAGGTGGATATCATTGCGCAAAAAAACGGAGTGATTGCTTTTGTTGAAGTAAAAGCACGGAGAAATGACCATTTCGGTGATGCTATAGATGCGATAACAGACAATAAGATCCGTAACCTCATACATGCAGCCAATGCTTACGTTAGATATCATCGCCTGAATTTATCTATACGTTTTGATGTCATCACTGTTACAGGAGAACTCGGCAGCCAAGTGGTGGAGCATATTGAAGACGCATTCTATCCTCCGGTTTATTGACTTGCATCTATCTGGTGCAGGAGATGAAGTTTTCTTTTGTGTTTGGCTTTTTTCTCTTTTCGCTCCTTTTATGCCTTTTGCCAAGTATGGATGTCAAAATCCCGTAATGGTGCATTTTTTCCTTTCCCTTGCGATGGGTGTAAATCAGACACTTATTATAAAAGTGAAAAAATCTCCGAAAAAAGTTTGTAAAAGATTTGGTGGGTAATGAAAAAGTGTCTACCTTTGCATCCGCTTTCGAGAGGTAACGCATTTGTTGTTCTTCTTGAATGCATTGAAAGAGAGTTCTTTGAAAATATTTTCCATACAGACAAGTAGTACAAGAAGCTGTCTTGTGATGTCGTCACGAGACAGGGTAAATGAACTAACCGTCATTCTATAAAA
>JAGAQY010000041.1 GCA_017622495.1 Bacteroidaceae bacterium
TCGGCAATGACACTGCTCGGGTTAAATGATGGCGACAACGCTACAACAGGACACGGATATATTGACATTGTTGATTTTATCATTAGCGGTTGTACCGATGTTGATGCGAACTTGCGAGAACTATTCCGCCGAGTTGCATTCAATATATGCGTAGGCAACAGCGATGATCATTTCCGTAATCACGGTTTTCTGCTCACTGCAAAAGGTTGGACCCTTTCGCCTGCTTACGATATGAACCCGACACTGAATGACCATCAAAGTTTGCTCATTAACAGCAAGACCAACAAAGCAGATTTGTCAATTCTGCTTGACTCGTGTGAGGAGTATATGCTCACCCCAGAGGTTGCAAAGAGTATCATCTATGAGGTTGCAACTGCTGTCAAGGATTGGAGAGTATTAGCAAATAGATTAGGTATTGCCAAGAGAGAAATGAGTTTGTTTGAGGGAGTATTTGATAATAGGATAGATGGTTAAATCCTTCATTGTATTACCTCTTTGTTGCTTAAACCAACTACGAAGATATAAAAGTTTTTTGGTTGTAATACTAATCAATCAAACTTAAATACCTTAAGGCGATATTGACTCCAGTTCAAACTACTGCCCAATATACAGCAATTTATGTTCACAAAAGAAAAGGAATAAGGGAATCCTTGCAATCTTTCCGCCCAATCCCCAAGCTAGACGAAAAGAACGCAGCCACGAGGCATTAGGAAAAAGCAAGAAGTAAGCGAAACGTGAGTTTTTGAGTTTATAAGTTTTAGAGTTGAGTAATTCTATACTTCCGATTTCAACACCGTGTAAGCAAACCGCAGGGTTTGCCTTACATTATGCTACAAAATTTTTGTACAGAATTTCTCTGCGTTTCGTAAAATACTCTTAAAAGGATCAGTCCATCGGCCCCGACACATTCAAAAATTGTCTGCAAGACATATTGCATCTTTTACATAGAATCCTTACATTTGTAGGGAATATCTTTAACGACCATTAATACACACGCGCGATGAAAAGACATTTGCTATGGACAGCATCGATGCTGCTGGCTACCGCAGTGGTGGCACAGGGGGTGGCACCGGCCATACCGCACGACAGGAAGTTGGAAGCCAAGGTGGAGCGCACGCTGCGCAAGCTGACGCTGGAGGAGAAGGTGGGACAGATGTGTGAACTCACCATCGACGTCATCACCGACAACCGGCACCGCGACTCCGTGGTGCTCAACGAGGAGGCGGTGGCCAAGGTGATAGACCGCTACAAGGTGGGCAGCATACTGAACGTGCCGCTGGGACTGGCACAGACTCCCGAGTCGTGGGCAAGGCTGATACGCACGCTCAACCATCGCTCGATGGAGGCCTGCGGGGTGACGCAGATCTATGGCGTGGACCAGATACATGGGGCGAGCTACACGTGGGGCGCCACACTGTACCCGCAGGAGGTGGGACAGGCGGCATCGTTCAACCGCGACATACCGCACCGCGTGAATGAGGTATCGGCCTACGAGAGCCGCGCATGCCTCATACCGTGGGTGTACTCACCGGTGATGGACCTGGGACGAAACCCGCTATGGAGCCGCCAGTGGGAGAGCTACGGCGAGGATGTGTACCTCAACGGAGAGATGGCTGCTGCCGCCGTGCGCGGATACCAGGGCAGCGACCCCAACCACATAGACAGACAGCATGTGGCAGCGTGCCTGAAGCACCACATGGCCTACGGAGTGCCCGTGAGCGGCAAGGACCGCACACCGAGCCACGTGACCGACCGCGAGATGAGGGAGCGCTACTTCGAGCCCTTCCGCAAGGCGATACAGGCAGGGGCACTGTCGCTCATGGTAAACTCGGGCGTGAACGACGGCATACCCATGCATGCCAACCACGAGCTGCTCACGGTGTGGCTCAAGGAGGGCCTCAACTGGGACGGCATGATAGTGACCGACTGGGCCGACATCAACAACATGTATGAGCGCGACCACGTGGCCGCATCGAAGAAGGATGCCATAGCCATGGCCATCAATGCGGGCATAGACATGTCGATGGTGCCCTACGAGGTGGAGTTCTGCGACCTGCTGCTGGAGCTGGTGCACGAGGGACGCGTGCCCATGGAGCGTATCGACGATGCCGTGCGCCGCATACTCCGACTCAAGTACCGCACGGGGCTGATGGACCGCAAGACGTGGGACATCGCACCCGAGGAGCTGGCCAAGGAGTTTCCCGACTTCGGCTCTGACAAGCTGGCCGCCGAGGCCATAGGCATTGCCGAGGAGTGTATGGTGTTGCTCAAGAACAACGACAATCTGCTGCCGCTGAAGCAGGGCACACGCCTGCTCGTATGCGGACCCAACGCCAACAGCATGCGCTCGCTCAATGGCGGATGGAGCTACACCTGGCAGGGCGACCGCACCGATGAGGTGGCACGCAAGATAGGCAAGTACAAGACGATATATGCCGCGCTGGCCGATAAGTTCGGGCACGACAACGTGACACTCTGCGAGGGCACGACATGGGCCGCCAGGGGCAACTGGCAAGCCGAGAACAAGCCCGACATAGAGGCTACCGTAGCGGCGGCCGCCAATGCCGATGTGATAGTGGCTGTGGTGGGCGAGAACTCCTACTGCGAGACACCGGGCAACATCGACGACCTCACGCTGAGCGCCAACCAGCGCGAGCTGGTGAAGGCGCTGGGCGCTACGGGCAAGCCCATCGTGCTGGTGCTCAACGAGGGACGACCCCGCGTGATTGCCGACATAGAGCCGCTGGCAGGGGCTGTGGTGCAGACCTTCCTGCCGGGCAACTACGGTGGCGAGGCGCTGGCACGACTGATGGCGGGCGAGGCCAACTTTAGCGGCCGACTGCCCTACACCTACCCTCGCCACACGGGAGCACTGGTGACCTACGACTACAAGCCCTGCGAGAGCCGCGGACAGATGGCGGGCAGCTACAACTACGATGCAGTGATGGATGTGCAGTATGCCTTCGGCTACGGACTGAGCTACACCACCTACGAGTATAGCAACCTGCGGGCCGACAAGACGGAGTTTGCGGCGGCGGACAGCATCACCTTCAGCATCGACGTGACCAACACGGGCACCGTAGCCGGCAAGGAGAGCGTGCTACTCTTCGTGAGCGACCTGGTGGCTACCATCAGCCCCGACAACAAGCGCCTGCGCGACTTCGAGAAGGTGGCCCTGGCACCGGGCGAGACACGCACCGTGAAGCTCGCCATCGCAGCCCGCGACCTGGCATTCGTGGGCATGGGCAACCGCTGGACACTCGAGGAGGGCGACTTCCACGTGGCGGTAGGCCGCGAGAGCCTGCGCATACGCTGCACGGAGGGCAAAGTGTATTAATGGTGAACGAGGAACGGTGAACGAGGAACGGTGAACGGAAACTGCCTGTTATAATTTCAGTTGACTGTTGACCGTTGACCGTTGACCGTTGACTGTTGACAAGAAAAAAGCACGTGCGAGATGCACGTGCTTTCTTTCTATTCACCGATTGCCTTACTCGGCCTTAGGCTCAGCCTTCTTCTTGGCGGGAGCCTTCTTGGCAGCGGGCTTCTTGGCAGGAGCTTTCTTGGGCTTCTCCTCAGCAGCAGGGAGAGTGACGCCCTTGATTTTCTCCAACTCCTTGGTGAGTGCCTCGATCTCCTCGTCCTGATTCTTGATGGTGGTGAGCAGGGCATTGAGTTCCTCGTTGTCAATGTCTATGGGGTAGAGTGAGTTGACACGGCTGATGAAGTCGCCGAGGATGTTCATGTAGTTGGTGAAGGCATCGTAGGGTGAGTCGTAGATGCTGCGGTTCATAGCCACGCTGTTCTCCTTGGTGGTCATGAAGCGGAAGTTGTTGCTTGCCTGCAGGTAGTCCCAGTCTTGCTTGATGCGCTTGTCGAGACCGATGAGCACGCGGTCGGCCACGCTATAGAGCTTGTTGAAGGCCTCGCGCTGCATGGTGTTACCCAGCCAGCAGCTGATGTCGCGCTCCTCGTCGACCCACGACATGGGGTAAGGAACGTCAACGGGACCTACCGACTTGTAGTTCTTGATGACCTCGCTCGGGGTAGAGAACGAGATGCCGCGCTCACGGGCACACTCGGGCAGCGCCTTGAAGAACTCAAGGATATTGGAGCTCAGGGGCTGGAAGATACCGAGGGCAGAGAGCTCCATGAAGATGTTGATTACCTCCTCCTCGGCGGGAGTAGCGGCAATCCAATCCATGTATGTACCTGCCATCAAGGGATAGGCGTCCCAAGAGGTGTTGGAGAAGCGGAGTGAGATGTCGTCAGAGAGCTTGAAGTCGCGGAGCAACACCTTGAGGTTGGGGTTGGTATTGGCGTGATAGAGGTAGTGGGGGCTCTTCCAACCGAGGATGTGCTTGGCACCTTCGGTGAGCACGCCCTTGAAGCCCATAGCGGCAACCTGAGCACCTATATCGTCGCTGTAGATAAGGCTTGAGTTACGGAACACCTTGGGAGTCTTACCAAATACCTGCTTGATCTTCTTGCACATGCGGTCAACATCGCTGCGGAAGCACTCTTCGTTGGCCAGTGAAGAGAGACCATGTGAGTAGGGCTCGGCGAGGAATTCGCAGCAGCCTGTCTTGTTGATTTCCTGAAGGAGTTCAACTACCTGGGGAGCATAGCGCTCGAGCTGCTCGAGGCCTACACCTGAGAGTGAGAAGGCTACCTTGAAGTATCCGTTGCTGCTCTTGATCATGTCGAGCAGGGTGGTGAGAGCGGGCACGTAGGAACGCTCCGCTATATCGCTGATACTACTCTCGTTGGCATAGTCATCGTAGTAGTAGTGGTCGGTACCTATATCAAAGAAGCGGTACCGTCTCAGATGAACGATCTGATGTATCTCAAAATAAAGACATATAGTTTTCATAACTTGAATATTTAATCTTTTGAATTCTTTTGTTTTAAGCGTAATCGCCTCTTATCTTATATGTTTTACCGCATTAAGGTAGTCGTCATTGTTGAAATAGCCACGACCACAAAGCTGATTGTAGCACTCGCGTATGCGCAAGCCAACCTTCTCCCAGGTGATACGGTCGACCTCCTTGATGCCTTCCTCAGAGAGGTAGTTGTACAGGGCTTCGTTGGTACATACGCTATACATGGCATCGGCCAAGGCGTTGATGTCCCAGTAGTCGACCTTGATGACATTGTCCAGGATTTCGCCGCAACCGGACTGCTTTGAAATGATGGAGGGGCAACCGCACTGCATAGCCTCCAAGGGGGCAATACCGAAGGGTTCAGATACGGACGGCATCACGAATACATCGGAATTCTTGTAGGCCTCATACACCTGACGTCCCTTCTGGAAGCCAGGGAAGTGGAAGCGGTCGGCAATGCCGCGCTCGGCAGCCAGACGTATCATCGCGTTCATCATATCGCCGCTACCGGCCATACAGAAACGGATGTTGCGGGTGCGCTGGAGCACCTTGGCAGCAGCCTCAACGAAGTACTCGGGACCCTTCTGCATGGTGATACGTCCCAGGTAGGTAACCACCTTCTCCTTGGGGTTCTTATTGGGGACGATATCTTGCAACTCCTGACTGAGAGGATAAACGGCATTGTGCATGGCCACACACTTGCGCGGGTCTTGGTGGTACTGATGAATGACGGTCTGACGGGTATGCTCTGACACGCACATGATGCAGTCGGCATGGTCCATACCGTCCTTCTCGATGCTATATACCGTGGGGTTGACCTTACCACGAGAGCGGTCGAAGTCGGTAGCATGAACATGGATGCACAATGGCTTTCCGCTTACCATCTTGGCATGTACACCTGCGGGGTATGTGAGCCAGTCGTGAGCGTGAATCAGGTCGAACTCCTCGCTACGGGCCAAAACGCCTGAAATGATGCTGAAGTTATTGATTTCGTCATGCAGATTGCTGGGATAACCGCCGGCAAACTGTATGCAGCCCATATCGTCAAGTCCTTGCAGATAGTTGAAATCGGCATAGAGATGGTCGCGGAAACGATAGTAGTCCTCGGCCGTGTGGCCTACGAACCTATCCTTAATCCAGTCATAATTGACATCGCGCCATACAACAGGAACCTGACTCATGTTTATAATTTTCAGGAACCGCTCCTCTTCGCCCGTGGGCTTGGGCAGACAGAAGGTGGTTCCCACATCGCCCTGAAGGCTTAATCCCTTAGTAATACCATAACTGGCAACTGCGAGACCTCCATATATCTTAGGAGGAAACTCCCAACCGAACATTAATACTTTCATACTTTCGTTCCTCCTATTCGTTAAATGTCATACTCCTTTAATACATCCAATATGCGCAGTATCTCGGCCACGTTCATGGCGAAGGCTACGGCACCGCGTCCACGGAACGGAGGATTGCCATCGAACAGCTCGGGGATAGAGCCGATACAATGCGAGGTCATCTCATCCTCGAAGCCGATGAGCTGGCGCTCTACGAACGACAGACCGCTCATCTTGTGGATGCGCAGGTATGCCTCCATGTAGAAGCCACCGAGCCAAGGCCATGCGGTACCCTGATGGTAGGCATAGTCGCGTTCAACTTGCGGCCCCACATAGTTGGGGTTGTAGCCGAAGCTCTTGGGGCTGAGCGAGCGGAGACCCTTCGGGGTGAGGAGCTCCTTGGTAACGATATCGAGCACGCTCTTCTGCTGCTTGCGGTCGAGGGGTGAGTACTCGAGAGCAACGGCAAAGATCATGTTGGGGCGTACGCTCCAGTCGGGAGTATCGCCATCCACAAAGTCGTAGAGCCAGCCATGCTCGTTGAGGAACTTGCCCACGAAGGAGAGCTGGCAGCGCTGAGCGAGGTCGTTCAATGTCTCTGACATCTCCTCATTGCCACCCACATGGCAGAGCTCTGATACGAAGCGCAGGGCATTGTACCACAAAGCATTGATCTCTACCACATATCCGGTACGAGACACTACGGGACGACCGTGAGCGGTAGAGTTCATCCAGGTCACTGCCTTGTCCTTACCATTGGTATAGAGCAGAGCATTGTCGTGGAGGAAGAGGTTATCGTGCTTGCCACGACGGATGTATTCGATGATATCCTGGAGCAGGGTGCCATACTCGTCCCAGCATTGCTTGAGCGAGGTCTTCTTGGCATACTGCTGCAGTGTCCATACAGCCCAGAGCAGCACGTCGGGGTGCTCCATCTCGTAGATCTTGCACTCGCTGGGGCGCTCATTGATGAAGTCGTTGATAGCCTCGGCAGCGGTCTTCATGGCCGACTGGAACTCGTTCATCTCATCTACTACAAGGGTCAAGCCCGGAAGCGAGATGAACATGTCGCGAGCGCGGCACTTGAACCAAGGATAGCCAGCAAGGATGTAGTGGCGGTCGCCCTGAAGGTTGTGGAACTGATGTCCCGCAATGAGCAAGCTATTCTTGAATGTATCGCGTGGAGGACGAATCTCGTACTCGTGCTCGAACATCTGCTTGAGCTTGCGTGAAGAGGCCTCAGACACACCGGCAGAGAAGACGATGGTCTCGCCCTTCTTGATGGGTACCTCGAAATAACCGGGTACGTAGAGATCTTCGTTGAAGTGGTAGCCACGCTCCTGCTCCTTAGGATACTCCATGCCACGATACCAGTCGGGGTTGTATACAAACTCGCTCTTCTTGTTGGTCTGCATATAGAGTTCGGGATAGCCCGGATACATGCATGTCTTGATACCGTTGTCCACTACCTGATACTCCTTGTTCACCTGCCAGTTCTCATGAGTAAACTGACGCACGCTGCGGAAGGCCAGGAAGGGGCGCAGGCGCAGGGTAGTGGCCGAATGGGCTTCAAGCAAAGTGTAACGGATGAGGATACGGTTCTCGTGATGCACGAAAGCCTTCTCTTTCTTGAGGATTACGCCACCGACACGGTAGATGGTGGTCGGCACACGCTCCCATTGAAACTCTCGGATGTACTTATGTCCCTGCGGACTGAAGTTTGCACCCGAATACTTGTGTACGCCCAGATTAAACTCGGCGCCATGCTGAATCACCGTCTCGTCGAGGGTAGAGAGTAGCACGTGATTCTCATCGTCCATCTCGGGGATGGGGATGACGAGTAGTCCATGGTACTTTCTGGTATTGCAGTCAATAATGGTGGAGCAGTGGTATGCACCCGACCTATTGGTACGCAATATCTCGCGAGGGAGTGACTCTTCCAAGTTCGTCATTAACGTCTTGTCGAATCTAATATATCCCATAGCTTTAGATTATTAATAAAGTAAAGTGACCCAAAATTAGTGTTTTTTATTTATATACTGCCAAAAGTTTTCGCATTATTTTACAAAAATTTTATTTTTTGCGGTTTTTCGCACCTTTTTAGATGCTTTACCAACAAAAATCGTATAAAATGTTTACCTTTGCGCCTTTATAGGGAAAAAGATACACCCTGCACAAACTGAAAAGACTAACATATATAAGGAATAACACTATGTATACCGTAGTAAGCAAACAACAGTTTTCTGAGAAGGTTTTCAAACTTGAGATTACCGCTCCGCTCATTGCACGCTCACGCAAGGCGGGCCATTTCGTTATAGTACGCCTCGGTGAGAAGGGCGAGCGTGTACCCCTCACCATTGCCGGTGCCGATGTAGAGAAGGGCACTATCACACTGGTCATCCAGAAGGTAGGCCACTCATCGACCTCCATCTGTGACCTGGGCGTAGGCGACCAGATTGCCGATATCGTAGGTCCGCTCGGACAGGCTACCCACATCGAGAATTTCGGCACGGTAGTGTGTGCCGGTGGTGGCGTAGGTGTAGCGCCCATGCTCCCCATCATACAGGCCCTGAAGGCTGCGGGCAACCGCGTCATCTCAGTGCTGGCAGGCCGCTCCAAAGACCTTATTATATTAGAGGAAGAGGTGCGCAAGAGCTCTGACGAGGTAGTCATCATGACCGATGACGGCTCATACGGCACCAAGGGACTCGTGACCGAGGGTATAGAGAGCATCATCAAGCGCGAGAAGGTGGACAAGTGCTTTGCCATCGGCCCTGCCATCATGATGAAGTTCGTATGCTTACTGACCAAGAAATACGAGATACCCACCGACGTATCGCTCAACACGATCATGGTAGACGGTACGGGTATGTGCGGTGCTTGCCGTGTCACCGTAGGCGGCAAGACCAAGTTTGTATGTGTCGACGGCCCCGAGTTTGACGGCCATCAGGTAGACTTCGACGAGATGCTCAAGCGCATGGGTGCCTTCAAGGACATCGAAGTACATGAAATGGAGAAGCCCGAACATGTGCATCCTGTAATAATTGACAATTCACAATTGACAAATGACAATTCAGAATTCAAAATTCAGAATTCAGAATTAACGCCAGTTGACATCGACCGCAACAGCGAATGGCGCGAGGCCCTGCGCAAGAGCATGAAGCCGAAGGAGCGCACTGCCATAGAGCGCTGCGTGATGCCCGAGCTCGACCCCGCCTATCGCCGCCACAAGCTGCGCGAGGAGGTAAACCAGGGACTCACCATGGAGCAGGCACTCACCGAGGCCAAGCGCTGTCTCGACTGCGCCAACCCCACCTGTATGGAAGGTTGTCCCGTGAGCATCAACATCCCCTCGTTCATCAAGAACATCGAGCGCGGCGAGATACTCGAAGCAGCCCGCGTGCTCAAGCTCACCTCGGCCCTGCCCGCCGTATGTGGCCGCGTATGTCCGCAAGAGAAGCAGTGCGAGAGCCGCTGCATACACCTCAAGATGGGCCACAAGCCCGTAGCCATAGGCTACCTCGAGCGCTTCGCTGCCGACTATGAGAGAGAGCATGGAGTTGCAGGTACCAACTCAGAACTCAAAACTCAAAACTCAGAATTGATTAAGGTTGCCGTCGTAGGCTCAGGCCCCGCAGGTCTCAGCTTTGCCGGCGACATGGCCAAGAAGGGCTTCGACGTCACCGTATACGAGGCGCTGCACGAGATTGGTGGCGTATTGAAGTATGGTATCCCCGAGTTCCGCCTCCCCAACCACATCGTGGATGTAGAGATTGAGGGTCTGCGTCGCCTTGGCGTACACTTCGTGAAGGACTGCATCATCGGTAAGACACTCACCGTAGAGCAGCTCGAGGCCGAGGGATACAAGGGTATCTTCATCGCCTCAGGTGCCGGCCTGCCCAACTTCATGAACATCCCCGGCGAGAACAGCACAGGCATATTCTCATCGAACGAATACCTCACCCGCGTCAACCTCATGGATGCCTCGAACCCCGAGACCGACACTCCCGTCATCTTCGGCAAGCGCGTGGCCGTCATCGGTGGCGGTAACACTGCCATGGACTCGGTGCGCACAGCTCTGCGCCTCGGTGCCGAGCGTGCCATGATCATCTATCGCCGCAGCGAGGAGGAGATGCCCGCCCGTGTAGAGGAGGTGAAACATGCCAAGGAGGAGGGCGTAGAGTTCCTCACCCTGCACAACCCCATCGAGTACATTGCCGACGAGAAGGGCCGTGTGAAGCAGGTAGTGCTGCAGAAGATGGAGCTGGGCGAGCCCGATGCCAGCGGACGCCGCAGCCCCGTAGCCATCCCCGGAGCTACCGAGACCATCGACATCGATATGGCCATTGTAGCCGTAGGTGTGAGCCCCAACCCCATCGTGCCCACCTCGGTGAAGGGACTCGAGCTGGGTCGCAAGAACACCATTGCCGTGAACGACGACATGCAGTCGAACATACCCACCATCTATGCCGGGGGCGACATCGTGCGTGGTGGTGCTACGGTAATCCTTGCCATGGGCGACGGACGCCGTGCTGCAGCAGCCATGGCCAAGAGACTCCAAGGTGAGTAATCATCAACATACCCAAGGTGGCTTATGACAGAGGACCGAAAATTCTTGCATAAGCCACCTCTATCTATATATCCTCTACCTCAATGTTTGCCTCTACGCTCAACATAGCTCACCAGTTACGCAACCACAGCCTCATAGACCCCTATGGAGGCATCAAAGGTATTGCAGACGACCTACATGGTGTCTATACTATCCTCGACAATGGTATCAGTACAGGTAGTATTGAGTTTACCGTCGACAATAGGGTACATATCACCAAGCCACGTGGCACTACCCATGGCGAATGGAGCGTACTGCAGCGCGTGATGTTCGATATAGGAGAGAAGGAGAAATACGAAGAGCAGTTGAGGAAGTGGCAGAAACGGGGTGAAGATGAAGGGAATAGTATATTGAAGCCCCGCGAGCCCATCAAAGAGCTGATATATGTCTATTGCGGCGATCAGCGTTTCTACCTGCTGCCCATCGTCAAGATGCACGGCATATATGGGTTTGTCAAGTTTGACACCCCACCCAAAGAGTGGACATCCCCCGAAGACGAATGTGTATTCATTGTCAGAAAAAGGTTTAAGGGAAGCTACCGGCTCTACGACCACGATGTGCCCCGCACCTGGGACGATGCCCGCACACTATTTACCAACATCCTCGGGGTACTGTCCCAAGAAAAGAACGTACCCCACGCATACAATGCCACCAAGGTAAGCAACTGGTACTACCTTTTGGCAATACTCCTCGGCATAGCCCTCTTCTGCAAGTTTTCCCAAGGCTTCTACAAGCCCGCCATAGGGTGTTGGCTCATCGATTTGGGAGTAAGTTACCTGACAGCCGACATCATCGTCTCGGGCATCCATACACTCAGCTTCATCCTATACATCTTCGCAGTGCCCATGCTGCGCTCACGAATACTTATACCCTACCTCAACCGCAAGAAACAGGAAGGCCTCATCAGTTTTTACAACCGTTACCGCAGCGCCGAGGCGCATCTCACACAAGCCTACCGCATACTGCAGTACCGCTACTACCTGAAGACCGACAAGCGATTAGGACACGTCGTGCCCATTGCAGCCGTCGTAGGATTCGTCACCATTTGCCTCTATTCCACTGCCCACTACCACAACAGCACATTGTGGAGCGAGGCCAAGCAAACATACGAAGAGAAGGTAGAAAAGAAACGTCAGGAGCAAGAGGTCGCTGAACGCAAAAGGAGAGAGCAGCAGAACGCCGAAACACGCAAGAAGAATGCCGAGCGCGAAACACGCAAGACCAAGACAACATCGTCAAGCACCAAATCATCAGGCACTAAAACCCCGTCAATCCCTACGGCCAACCCGAACACACCGCCCAACTTCTATCCCTCGGATGCGTTGCCCGAGACCCCGTCAAGTCAGGTAAAGCATACGCGCATACCCGTCAAAAAGACGACACTCACCCAAGAGCAGAAGGCAAACATACAGCGCCTGAAAGTCGAAAGAGACAAGGCATTCAACGCCAACGACAAGGCACGCTACGCTGAGCTGACGGGAGAGATAGCTCGGGCAGGAGATACCGAGACACAATACAACGTAGCCACCTGCTACGAAGCGAAAAACCAATTCCTCGCAGCCATCTACTGGTATCAGATGTCGGCCGCCACAGGCCACGGACTCTCCCTGCAGTCGCTTGCCATGATATACGAGGAGAGGAAAAGCATGCGCAACTACACATTGGCACGCTATTATTACGAGAAGGCAGCCGAGGCCGACATCGCCTACTCGCACTACCGCTTAGGACACTACTACGAAAACGGGATAGCCGGCGAGAAAGACCTCAAGAAGGCCCTCGAGCACTACTACGTAGCGGCGGCTGCCGATCTACAACCTGCCAAGGAGGCATACAAGAGACTTAGCGGCAAGCAGAGCGGTGACTACCTGCAGAAGATCCCAACCAGCATCGAGTACAGGGAACCCGCAGTAATGCCCCCTACGGCGACACCCAAGCCCGCTGCAAAGCAGACCTCCACACAGAGCACTGCCCAGAAGTCCGCTGAAACAGGGAGCAGCACGAGCAGCAACACCATGAAACCATTGAGAACAATCGACATCAACGACAGCGAACTCACCCTCCCCATCAAATTCAGGAAGGCCAGTGCATCCAACAGCGAGAGCGAAACCAACTTCCTCTTAGGCAAGGAGTACCTGAAGACCAAAAACTACGACGAGGCCTTCAAGGCATTGTATAGTGCAGCCTACGATGGACACATGAATGCGCAGTATGAGTTGGGCAAACTCTATATGGATGGTGCACCCGGATTCAAGGTAGACAACCGCATTGCACTATACTGGCTGCGCAAAGCTGCAGAGCAACAGCATGCGATGGCACTGACAAGAGCTGCATACATCTACCTGAATGACAAGAAGTACAAGAACGACATTGCCGCCTTCCAATGTGCCAGCAAGGCAGCCTCACTGAACGAGATCTCTGCCTACTATTACCTCGGCAACTGCTACGAATACGGCATTGGCACGCCCATCAATCTGCTATCGGCAGCAAGATACTACAAGAAAGCCTACGACAAAGGCATATCGGCTGCCAAAGAGACCTTGAACAGAGTATTAATGAAGGCTCAAGGCAGAAATATTACAATTACCGACAAGGACCTTCTTTAGAGGGTTGAGGGTTGAGGGTTGAGGGTTATGTGTCATCTCGAACGGAAGTGAGAGATCCCTCGCACAAGCTCGGGATGACACGTAGAGTTGAAAGCTTTAGAGATAAGAGTTGATGGATTAAGGGTTTATGGTTGAAACTCAAAAACTCAAAAACTTAAAAACTCAAAACTCATATCACTCTAAAGCGGGCAAACTTGAGCAACAGCTGTTTCTCGCCTGCATTCTTGAAGCGGATGAGTGCCTTGGTATTCTCTCCAGTGCCCTCCACCTTGATAACCTCTCCTACTCCGAAACGTTCGTGTTCGATAAGCTGTCCGGGCGTGAGCTGCGCCACTCGCGTGGCACCACCACTGGCATTGGGCGATACAAGGCGACGTGAGGAGGGAGAAGCCTCACTCCTTGTCCTTTCCCAAGAAGGGGAGGCTGCAGGCTTCGCCGAAATAACGGTCCTCCGCTGTGTGGGCTGAATAGTCTGTGTTCTCGATGCAGACTGCGTGCGACTGCTCATAAATCGCGGAGCGTCTGATGCGCCCCACATGCCCGATTGCGATGAGCTTCGTCCCCATGGCGTTGCAGAGCGGTCGGTACCGAAGAGTGCAGTCTGCCCACCCTGAGAGGACTGTTCTATATATCCGCGGTCTATGTCCTTAAGGAATCGGCTGGGCATGCCATACTCCACCTTGCCGTAGCGGAAACGGCTCTTGGCGTAAGAGAGCAGGCAGCGCTTCTCGGCACGCGTGATAGCCACATAGAGCAGTCGGCGCTCCTCCTCCATCTGACGTGTGCTGTCGTAGGCCATCATCGAGGGGAACAGCTGCTCCTCCATGCCCACGATGAATACGGTGTCAAACTCCAGTCCCTTGGCAGCATGCACCGTCATAAGGGTCACCTTAGGCGTATCATCCTCTTCGGTATTGTCCTGATCGGTGAGCAGAGCCACATCGCTGAGGAAGTGAGCAAGCATCACCTCCTCATTGCCCTCCTCCTGTCGTGAGCGCAGGAAGTCGTGCATACCGTCCATCAGCTCCTGCACATTCTCTTGGCGGCTTACACCCTCTACAGTGCGGTCCTGCATGAGATCTGTCATGATGCCAGCCTCCTGCACCACCATACGCCCCATTTCGTAGGCATCTACCTTGTCGGCCTGCTCTATGAAGCGGTTTACGAGATTATAGAAACCGGCAAGCTTAGAGAGCGTTCCCTTGTTTACAGCGAGGTCGTATGCTGCAGGGTCGCCAATCACTGTCCACAGGCTTACCCCATGGTCCGATGCCGCAGCCATAATCTTACCCACAGTGGTGTCGCCGATGCCTCGTGCAGGATAGTTGATGACGCGCTTGAAGGCCTCCTCATCGTGCGGGTTCACCGCCAAGCGGAAGTAAGATATCACATCCTTCACCTCCTTGCGTTGGTAGAACGACAGTCCGCCATAGATACGATAGGCAATGCCATGCTTGCGCAGCGCCTCCTCGAAGATACGCGACTGCGCATTGGTGCGGTATAGTATGGCAAAGTGGTCGTTGCCGAGTCCCTCGCTACGCTTGAGCTTGGCTATGCGCTGTGCCACAATCTCGCCCTCTTCCACATCGGAGTATGCCTCTACCACCTGCAGGGGTGTACCCACATCGCCACGCGAGTACACCTCCTTGTGTATCTGCTCGCTGTTCTTCTCTATCAGGCTATTGGCCGCTCCCACGATCATCTGTGTGGAGCGATAGTTCTGCTCCAGCTTGAACACACGTGCTCCCGTATATTGGCGGGTAAAGCCGAGGATATTGTCGATATTGGCTCCCCGGAACGAGTAGATGCTCTGCGCATCGTCGCCCACCACGCATATATGCTGATTGTCGCGTGTGAGCTGCCACACGATGCTGTGCTGTGCATAGTTGGTATCCTGATACTCGTCTACCAGCACGTAGGCAAACTGCGAGGCATACCTTGCCAGCACCTCGGGATGATTCTGAAACAGCAGGTAGGTATACAGCAGTATATCGTCAAAGTCCATCGCCCCAGCCTGTCGGCAGCGTTCCTGATAGCGCAGGTATATCTCGCGCGTCTCGGGCACCTTGGCATGTCGGTCATCGGCTACAGCAAGAGCATCAGCAGCATACATTTGTGCGGTCATAAGGCGGTTCTTGGCATTCGATATGCGACATTGGACCACGCTAGGCTTGTACACCTTATCGTCGAGCTGCATCTCCTTGATGATGCTCTTGAGCAGACTCTTCGAGTCGGTCTGGTCATAGATGGTGAAGTTGGGAGCAAAGCCAATATGCTCGGCCTCGGCCCTGAGTATGCGCAGAAACATGCTGTGGAAGGTACCCATCCACAGGTATCGTGCCCGGTGCTCCCCCACCCTACGACCTATGCGCTCACGCATCTCGCGTGCCGCCTTATTGGTAAATGTGAGTGCCAGTATGCGCCACGGCTCCAGGCCCAGTTCCATCAGGTAGGCCACCTTATAGGTGAGCACACGGGTCTTGCCCGATCCTGCACCGGCAATCACCAGCGAGGGTCCATCATTATAGGTCACAGCAGCCAGCTGGTTCTCATTGAGTTCGTTGCTTATATCTTGCATTTCTTATTTTCCAAGAATTTTTCTCGAAGTGCCGTCGCTCATCTTCACGATATTCAGTCCCTTCTGCATAGCATCCACCTGGCGGCCATCTATCGTGTAGTATGCCACAGCATGGGGAGCCGACGTGGAGGCATCCACGCCAGTAGAGTAGTCCTGTATGGTAGTCTGCGCTGCATTTACGATAGCCCCTGAGATACCGTCGATGAGCAGCGCTATGGCCTTGAGTTTACTCTTGTCTTGAATCAGCGAGTTGCCTGATATATCTCCTATATGTGTATACTCCTGAATCGCTCCAGCCACGATCTCGCTCTGCACCGACCCACTGACGCCACAGTCTATATCCCATGCAGCCACAGCCACATGGTCGAATGCCAGCCCCGGCACTACCGATCCCGCCTTATACCAGAAATCCATGTCAGGGTCCCCAGTACCGCCACTCAGGTAGTTGCTCTGCGCCCAGCCGTTGCCTGAACCCGTCATGCCATCCTCCACGAGCACATAGGCGATGCCGTATCGTCCGTCATTCTCACCGTATACGAACTTGGTTTTCGTGTCAAATCTTACAGCCTTCCTTTCCTCGTCTGTCCACATGGCGCTAAGTTCAATGGTTCCCTGTACATCGCGGTCAAGCGAAGACTTGATTGTATTAAGCATAGTAGAGGCAGAAGGATAGAAATCCTTCTCCCTGTTCATCCTGGCACTCGGAAATCCCGTCACCGAGGCCAGTATGGGATAATAGTCGGCACACTCCATCGCATCGCTGGCATGGGCAGCTATCAGTACCACTTGGTCTCCATAGGTTTCGCGAGCCTTCTGCATCCCCACAATACCATTGGGGCAATATCCGCACCAGGTACCAGTAAACTCCTCTACCACGGGTACAGCTGCCAGCTTTTCGGTGATGGTGATCAGATAGCAGATGCCAGCTTTGGCGGCACACTTGTTGGCCTCGCCATCCACCTTGGTGATATTAAACGTCTTGGTATATTTCTTCGGTTCCTCGTCAGACTTGAGCGTCACAAATGCCGTGTAAGAATCGTTGAAAGCGAGGTTACCTACCTGTATCGTTGTCTCGGGAGTAGTGCCTCCACCTTCAGTAGCGATGGTATAGGTGATATTACTGATAGCGTTCTTGCCTTTATTGGTAATCACTACGGGTACGGTCACGCTCTCGCCTTTCTGCACGATGTACTGCCCCATGTCATTTGCCACGGCGCTATGGGTAGGATAGTCGCCACCATCAATGAGGAGCTGTAGTGCCAATTTTCCGTAGCCTGCTCCGTAGAAGTCGTTCCACCCTTGATTGGTCACACGGTAATAGAAGGCATGGGGTGCATCGGCACCGTTACTCATAATGGGAAAAGCGCTCTCGCGTATCGAGAAGGAGAAGCCCACATATATGCCCTGATTGTTCACCTCAAAAGGTGTAGCCAGTTCCACCTCGTTGACACCTCTAGTCAAGGCCGACTGAGGTACCGTCTGCACGTAGGCCGACTTGTCCACATCAGTAGGCAGCACGGCAGATATCCATACCTTCATATTACTGTTTACCGACGTCACATTATCGCCCAGCCAGATGCGCACGGCCTTGATGGTGCTACCACCGACGAAGTCATCGCCTGCAGGCACATAGATGGCTGCATCTATCGTACACGGAGCATTGTATCCCAGGTTTCCCGAGTAGGGCATACCCTGAGTATCAGACTCGCTCAAATAGCCCCACCACATTTGCGACTCGGTAGGTGTGATTGCAGCAGTTGCATTCATGACGGATGCCAACGCCAGCATCAAGACGTGAAGTATTCGCTTTTTCATAGGTATAAACATTAATAATTGTTTCTACTGCAAACTTAAGAAAAAAAAGTGAATTTACAGACCTATGCTATAAAAAAGGAATGTTTTTATCATAAAGATACAAAGAACTTGCGTAAAAATGGCAGAATGAGGGCAAAATATGATAAGTGGTTGGTACTTATACCATTTTTGTGTTACCCCGCCATATTTCTAATTTCGGCAGAAATAGCCGTATATGGTGGGTATTAGAGAAAGAATTGCTACCTATCCGTTGCCTTTTTATAGAAGGGAA
>JAGAQY010000042.1 GCA_017622495.1 Bacteroidaceae bacterium
AATGACTTTTAGAAAAGTCCTCCTCTAATCTATCGCGAGGATTGGAGTCCCCCTCCTTGGAGGGGTTAGGGGAGGCCCCTGTTTATTATGGAAAACAACTTAACAAACCAAGCTATGCAAGAATCTAATGTAAACCAACAATCCAAGTCTTACGCCGACGTGCTGCGTGAGACCCAGCAGGAGGAGTTTCCCCTGCTCAGTGAAGTGACCCTAGGGGTCGTGGAAGACCCTCTTACCTTGATGAACTCCATCTACGATGAGGATGGCGTGGTAGTGCCCTGTGCCCTGCCCGATGCTATGTGGAAGCATCTGCCACAGATGATGAGCGAGACCTTGTCCTTGTATGATGATGCAGACATCCGCAGCATGCTCCTGATGGCCCTGATGCCCACACTCGGCTCGGCCATGAGTAATGTACGCGTGCGCCACGGCCAGCGACTCTACTCATTAGGCATGATGAACATCTGTGTAGGCCCCTCTGCCTCGGGCAAGGGATGCGTGGGCGATGTAGCCAGCCTTGTCGATGGCATCAACAGGATTATCTGCGAGGAGAGTCTGCAAGCGAAGTCCGACCACCGCAAGCGCCACACGCGCTACAAGCGTTTAAGCAGCCAATTGAACTTTGCCGCCAAGGGCGATGTATCGCAACTCGTGGATGTGAACGACATTGCCAGTGAGGTAGACGAACCCCAAGCACCTCTGCGCCGTATGCACAAGCTACCGGCCAAGACCACGGCAGCGAACTACTACCGCCTGCTCTATGCCAATGGAGAGAATATCTCCTACCTGCATATCCCCGAGCTGGCCGAGATGAGTGCGGCCAACAAGGGTTCGTTCGGTGACTTCATGTACATCCTGCTTGCCGCACAAAATGAGGAGCAACTCCACACGGGCCGCAAGACCGATGATGAGGACTACCTCATTGAGCATACCCGACTCGCCATGGCCGCTACAGGCACCATGTCGTCGGTGCGTGAGTTTATTCCCAATCTTGAGGATGGACTCTCCACCCGCTTCCTCTACCATAACCTGCCAGCCAAGAGCACGGTGCGTGGCGAGATGGACGAGGCTACGGCCGAGGCCTTCATGGATGTGTATGGCCATCACCGCGGTGTGCTTACCGATATATGGAAGGAGCTGCGTCCGTTTGAGGGCAAGGCCGATGAGGAGCTTCCACGCTTGATTATCTCGGATGAGCAGCGTGAGTATATCGACGAGTATTACCGCCAGCTGGTATCGTTCGTGGCCTTGGCCCTGCCGGACAAGGACTTGCGTGCACCCATCCTGCGCTCGCGCCTTAACCTCTACCGCATGCTGATGATCATTGCCGTGCTGCGCCGCTATGAGGAGCTGGGCAGTGTAGAAGGAATGTTCGGGGAGAAGCGCTTCGCCATCGCGGAGGCCGACCTGAAGTGGGGCCTCGCGTACATCTTCTATTGCATGATGCAGACCTCCACGATATACGACCGCCTGCGCTGTGAGGAGCGCGAGGAGCCCAAGACCGTAACGTGTATCAGTCCGCTAGCCTTCCTGAACCTCCTGCCCCGACAGTTTACCACCGCCCTCGCCAACAAACTGGGTGAGGAGATGGACATGAAGACACGCACCGTGAGCAAGCACCTACGTACCCTCTGCCTCAAGGGATACATAGAGCGCGTGAGACAGGGAGTATACTGCAAAGCATCGCGCAAAAACAAGAAAACCAAGCACGCTGCATAGCGTGCGTAAATTCCGCTCTACAACGCTGAGCATCATGGAAGTTAGGGCACGAAACCTTGCGTAAAATCATGCGCAAAATCGTGCGCAAAACAATCGCAGTAGACATTAGAGCCTACTGCGATTGATCATATTATATATTGTTATGTGTGTTGCTTACTTCACGATGATGCGTGCATTCTCCACCTTCTGTCCCTTCTCGGTCAGCGTGATGTTGTAGACGCCCGAACCCATGCGGTCGGTAGTCACGGGCACTGAGGTCTGCCCTGCCTCTACGTAGCTACGGCCTACGGTGCGACCATTGCTATCGGTGATGATGAGTTCGCCACCATTCTTTGCAGTTTCTGCATCGAGAGTTACGTTTACGGTGCTGTTACGCTCTGCGAGTGCTGGGATTGCACGCATTGCAGGAGTAGAAGCAATCTTCTTCACGCTGTTAGCTTCCCTGTCTATTAGGTATATATCAGAATACCAAACCCTATCTTCCCCTGGAGCCTTAGTCGAGTTATTTATGATAAGATAGGTGTTCTCGCCCCATAAAACAATTTGCAGTTCAGCCTCTCCGTCATGGCCGATGTATGGGAATGAGGCTATTATCGTTCCATCTTCCGAAACTATATCAAGCTCTGAAATGTTCCAATCTTTATCACGCTTACCACGAAAAAACTCCCATTTTTCATCATTATTAAAAAGAGTCTGTGTGACATACATCTCAGAATAATCTGAAAATTCAGCTCCGCTTTCAACATCTATGAAATAGGGATTCTCCAAAAAGTAAATGTATTCATCACTCTCTGCTGCTGGCATTTCTATTGTTTTAAAGATGTTAAAAGCTTTATCAAAAAAGTGAATTTTGTAAATATTACCTTCTTTCACACCGGTAAAAGGCATTCCCTCCCCATTTTTTGTAAACTTACCATGAATAAATTCCAATGAGAAGAATCCATTTAACGTAGCTATTGGCTCCATTGTTTGAATTTGCGCACTTGACCCCATTGCCAACAGACAACAGAGAGCACCTAAGTAAAACTTTTTCATAATGTTTGAAATGCTTTAGTTTTGCCTATGAGTCTCCCGAAGTCAGCGTTAATAAGGTGTTTAATTAACGGATACAAGAAAAGCGTAGAGACTTGTCACGCTCATCATACGATTGGTATCGCCAAACACCATCAAGGAAATGAACAGAAGAACAAATACCCCACGCTGTTTGTATACACTTTGCAAAGTACAGCGCGGGCTGTACGCGTACATATACATAACAGAATGAGCGTACTCTTTTCTTCATCCCTCCTTGTAAAATTTGGCGATTTTATCGTATAGGATAAAGCAAGAAACGCATTCTTGACCCAAGGATTTCTCCCCTCGGATGCTGCAAAGATAGCGCTAAATTTCATATAACCGAAATTTTACACTAATTTTATCTTTGCTGCACAAAGAAGAAATTAGGTAGCGACTCGGAAAAACTCAAAACAAGTTTTGGTTTTTCTCTCGCCTTGCACTAATTTTAACAACTATGTCGTTGAAGGTACATCGCGCCTCGGGATAAAAAATAAATGAATTTATTTTGTTCTCCTCTCGGCTTGTTGTACCTTTGTCCTCGAAAGGTAAAAGATTAATAACACAACAATATGGAAAAGAAATACCGTCGCGAGACCCTCTGCGTGCAAGAGGGTTGGACACCGAAGAAGGGCGAGCCGCGCGTGCTGCCCATTTATCAGAGCACCACATTCAAGTATGACAACAGCGAGCAGATGGCCCGCCTCTTCGACCTTGAAGACAGCGGCTACTTCTACACTCGCCTGCAAAACCCCACGAACGATGCCGTAGCGGCCAAGATTGCAGCCCTCGAGGGTGGCGTGGCAGGCATGCTCACCTCGTCGGGCCAGGCGGCCAACTTCTACGCCGTGTTCAACATCTGCGAGAGCGGCGACCACTTCGTATGCTCCACCGCCATCTATGGCGGCACATACAACCTCTTCAGCGTGACGATGAAGAAGCTCGGTATCGACATGACCTTCATTGACCAGAACGCCTCGGAGGAGGAGATACAGAAGGCCTTCCGCCCCAACACGAAGTGCCTCTTCGGCGAAACGATTTCTAACCCTGGCTGCGAAGTGCTCGATATAGAGAAGTTTGCCCGCATCGCCCACCGCAATGGTGTGCCCCTCATCGTGGACAATACCTTCGCTACGCCCATCAACTGCCGCCCCTTCGAGTGGGGTGCCGACATCGTGACCCACTCTACCACCAAGTATATGGATGGCCATGCCACAGCAGTAGGTGGAGCTATCGTCGACAGCGGTAACTTTGACTGGGACGCCCATGCCGACAAGTTCCCCGGGCTCACTACCCCCGATGCCTCATACCACGGGCTCACCTACTCGAAGAGCTTCGGCAAGATGGCCTACATCACCAAGGCTACCGCACAGATGATGCGCGACCTGGGTTCGATACAGGCTCCTATGAATGCCTTCCTGCTCAACCTCGGACTCGAGACGCTACACCTCCGCGTGAAGCGCCATTGCGAGAATGCCCAGCGCATAGCCGAGTGGCTGAGCCAGAACGACAAGGTGGCTTGGGTAAACTATAGCGGTCTGCCCGACAATCCCTACCACGCCCTGGCACAGAAATACCTGCCTAACGGTTCGTGCGGTGTCATCGCCTTCGGCCTCAAAGGCTCGCGCGAGGAGGCCATCCGCTTCATGGACAGCCTGAAGCTCATCTGCATCGTCACCCACGTGGCCGATGCCCGCTCATGTGTGCTCCACCCCGCCAGTCACACTCACCGCCAACTCTCCGACGAGCAGTTGCGCGAAGCAGGTGTAGCTCCCGACCTCATCCGCCTCTCTGTAGGTATCGAGAATGTAGAGGACCTCATCGCCGATATTGAGCAGGCCTTGGGATAAACTCCGACTTTTCGGCAAAGATAATTTATAGAACCAACCTTAAGAGAGAGAGACGCACCCTCAGGCGCGTCTCTCTCTTATATGTCTATCTCATTAACCATCATTCCCTAACCTTAATCACCAGTTTGTCACTCTTGAGGCCCTTGGCACGGGCTGTTAGGGTGATTTCGCCAGCCTTGCCCTGCTCAGCCACGATGGCGGTCATCATGCCGTTGAACACGTGCATCTGAGGCTCGTGGAAGAGTTCGAGGTTGGTGGGGTCGCCATTGGCTCCGGCACGGTAGTGGCCTGCGCCCTTGACAGTGAAGCGCACCTGGTTCTGGGCATCGGGGCAGAGGCGGCCCTGCTTATCGACGATGCGCACGGTGACGTAGGCAAGGTCTTCGGTGCCTGCCACCAAGGGGCGGTTCTCCTCGGCTACCAATTCAATAGCATAGGGCTTGCCGGCTGTCTGTACCTCGGTCTCCATGCAGGCATTGCCGTCGGCATCGTAGGCCACGGCACGCAGGGTGCCCGGCTCGTACTTGGTGTCCATCCACATGTGGCGGTAGCGCTGCTGGCGTGCGAGTGCCTTGCGGCTCTCGTCGTTTTCTGTATCGTCAATCTTCACGGTGAGATCCTTGGTGCGCTTACCCTGGCTGACACCGTTGATGAAGAGCTCCACGGTGGGATAGTCGGAGTATACGAATACGGGAGTCACCTCGCCCTCGCGTCCGGGCCATGTCCAGTGGGGAAGGATATGAAGCGTGTGCTCCTCCTTGTTCCAATGGCTGCGGTAGAGCCAGTAGCGGTCTTTGGGCAGACCGGCGAGGTCGATGATGCCGAAGAGCGATGAGTGACTGGGCCAGTTGGTATAATAAGGAGTAGGCTCGCCCAGATAGTCGAAGCCTGTCCACACAAACTCACCCATGCCATAGGGGAGGTCTTCGTAGAGGATGAAGTTGTCTTCGGGGAGGTCGCTCCAGTTGCAGTGCTCGAGGTCGTAGGATGATGACTGATTGTCGTCATACATCGCCATGGAGCGACGCTCTACGGGGAACTTATACACGCCGCGCGAGCTTACTGTAGAGGCCGTCTCGCTGCCCAATACCACCTGTTGCGGCAGGCGCTTGTAGGCCTCCTGCACCTTGTGGCTGCGGTAGTTGAGCCCCGGCACGTCGAGGATATGGGCAAAGCCATTCTTCAAGGTGATGTCTACGCGGTCCATGCCCACGGTGCAGGGGCGTGTGGGGTCTTCGCGGTGGAAGATGTCCTGTATCATACGGCACACCTTGATGCCGTCGCCCGTACCTTGGTCGGGCACCTCATTGCCGGTACACCACATCACCACAGAGGGGTCGTTGCGATAGCGGCGCACGAGGTTGACGATGTCCTTCTCAATCCATTCGTTGAAGTCGCGGTTGTAGCCGTTCTTCATCTTGGCACGCTTCCACTCGTCGAAGCTCTCGGCCATGATCATCATACCCATCTCGTTGCAGGCCTCCACCAGCTCGGGTTCGGGCATGTTGTGCGAGGTGCGGTAGGCGTTGCTACCCATCTCCTTGAGCAGACGCACCTTGCGGCGTACGGCAGTAGCATTGACCGCAGCGCCCAACGGACCATTGTCGTGGTGGTTGCAGGTGCCCTTGAAGACGGTGCGCTGCCCATTGAGGAAGAAGCCCTGGTCGGGGACTACCGCGATGGTGCGGATACCGAAGGTGGTCTCGTATACGTCGGTAGTAGCTCCCTTGCCGTCCATGATGGTGGTCACGGCTCGGTAGAGATGAGGAGTCTCGGGGCTCCACAGCTGGGGTTGCTGCACGACAAGTTCGAGCGTCTTCACCCCTTCGTCAAAGGATGTCAGCTCCTCCACGGTGCCGGCTACAGCAGTGCCGTCGGCGGTATAGATATCGGTGGCTACGCTCACGGTGTTGGGGTCAATGCCCTTGGGCATATCGAGCTCTACCTGCACGTTGACCTTGGCAAAGCCTTCGCGCACGACAGGCGTAGTAATATAGGTTCCCCACATCTTGACGGCCAGTTCATCGGTGACGATGAGGTGTACGTTGCGGTAAAGTCCAGCACCGGGGTACCAGCGTGAGCTCTCCTCGTAGTTCTCGAGGCGTACGGCCAGCGTGTTTACCTCGCCGGCTTTCATGTAGGGAGTGATGTCGAAGTAGAAGGCGTTATAGCCGTAGGGCCAGTAGCCAGCCTCCTGTCCGTTGACCCATACACGGGCATGGCTCATGGCACCGTCGAAGAGCAGTGTGGCGCGGCGTCCTTCGGTAAACTCGGGAGCCTCGAACTGCAGGCGATACCATCCTGCACCCACGAAGGGGAGTCCGCCCGTACGGCCAGCGTGCGACAAGGCCTCTTTCTGTCCGTCCTGCTCGATGGCAACTTTCTGGCGGTCGTTATTGGCATCGAAGGGACCATAGATGGCCCAATCATGCGGTACGGTTACTGACTGCCATTTGCTATCGTCATAGGCTGGTTGCGAAGCGGCTGTATCATCTACACGGGTAAACTTCCAACCCGTCTTGAAGGTTTGCACATGGCGATGGCTTGCCATTACGTGAAGGCAGCAAAGAAGAGCCACCATCAGAACAAGAGAAAAGCGTTTCATTGTCGGTATTTTATGGATAGTTATCTTTTTTTGCGAAGATAACACATGCAATCGACAAATCAAAAAATATCAAAAGAAAATACGCTAGAAGTTCTTCCCTACACTCTTTATTGGCGTACAGCCTCTATGATGCTTGCTGGAACTTCGGCTACACGCACAAACTTCTGCACTTCGGTGGCATCATCCTTGGCTGTCCACAGCATGGACTCCTGGTAGAGGTCGGTAACGATATAGTCGTGATTCCAGACTCCGTTTTCGTAGTCGTAAGTGCCACTGATGATATCGCCCACGCGCCAATCATTCGTGATTTCAAACACACCGGTATAGAGGTGGGGATACATCGTGCTGATGTTGTCGTATATCTTGAATATATGTTCTTTACGATCCAGTGTCACATACAGCCAAGTGCCCTCTGCCAAAGGTTCACCGCGCCACTCAGCAAGCTGCCACGTGCCATCAAGGTTGATGTAGTTGACTTCAAGCGCAGGAATCTCCTCTATGGGCTCTTCGCAAGCGGTAAAAGCAGTCATCAAGGTAAGAAGTAGTAATGGAATAATCTTTTTCATATCGTTTGTCCTTTTCTTATTCAGATTTTATTTTGTCTTGTCTACAGTCACGTGTATGGTGCGTGCTGATGGCTTGCCACCTATACCATCAATGAGCAAGGGAAACCGTATATTCTGCTCTGATGTCGGGAGCTTGGCCACGTCTATAGTAATGACGATATCGGCTTCGACACCAGGAGCAATTTCTGCAGGTTCGGTACGGAACGAGGCATAGGTAGGCAACAAGCGCGAACTGAGGCGTAATGCCTTCTCACCACTGTTGGCACAAAGAATGCGCACAGAAGGCTTCCCCTGGCGAGGGAGTTCCGTTATCGTCACCTCCTTACGCTTTATGCGCAATGCCCCCATTGCATGGGGCAGATGACTCCACACATCCTTGTCGATGACCTCGCCGTAGAGCGAGAGACGCGCCATAGGATGCTTGTCCTCTCCCTTGATATAGACAAAGGCATCTACATCAATAGTGCCGGGGCGATTCTTTGGGTTGTAGGTCAGCGTAATCGGTGCCGTTCCATTAGGGGCAATGGCTTGGTCACTATACTCGGGTACGGTGCATCCACAGGTGGTGCGAACCCGTGCAATAGATATAGGAGCCTTACCTGTATTGTGCAACATAAATACGCGCTTCACCGGAGCATCATCTTCGTAGAGTGTCCCCAGTTCATAGAAGGCAGTATCAACTGAAACTATACTGCTCCCCTGGGGATGCACTGTAGGATGCACCAAGGAGTCCATCTGAGCACGGGTGAGCCCACGCATATGCTGCATAGCGACTTGCGCACTAAGGCTGATAGTGCTCAATAGCATAAGGGCGAATATGTTGGCTACAATTCTCAATTCGCAATTATCAATTGAATTTACATCCATCCATTGCCATTACCCTTGCGAACCGTGATGGCGATGGTTTGCTTCGCTTCTCCAGCCTCTATCGTAGCTGTTGTAGTGCCTTCGGCAAGGCCTCTAACGACGAGTATGGTGCCCTGCAGGGCGGCAGTGGCAATATTCTCGTCCACACCTGTCACGTTGTATTGGAGGTTTTCGCCATTCACGAAGTAGCGGGCAAGGTCAATCGTATAGTTTGCCTCGGGAGCGACAGTAATATTGGGCACACGCATCTCGCTACCGGCCCCATCGCCAATGGCACGGAGCAAGGCACCTGCATCAATGAGGCGGCCCATCTTGCCACGGTACTCGTTGAGGTTCATCTGCACTGTAGAGTAGCCCGGTGTGGAGTGGTTATAGTGATACACCTTCGTCTGGTCCACATAATAGGGGTCGAGCTCTCGGGCTGTCGACTTCATCAGTTCGATAAACTCCTCTGCCTTGAAGTGACGACGCATCTTCACTGCATAAGAAAGGCCCAGTGCAGCTACTCCCGACACGTGGGGACAGCTCATCGAGGTACCCTCATAGTAGCCATAGGCGGGCTGACCATTGAGCACAAGGGTAGAGAGGATGCTGCCGTTGGGGGTCTCCCAGTCGGTACCGTCGTTGTTCTCGCCAATGGCACCATAATACTCGGTATCACCGCCCGGAGCCGAGAAGTCCACCTCCGCACCATAATCGGTATACCCTGCGGGAGTGTAGTCGGCCGCGATGGCTGCCACGCTCAGGCACTTGGAATAGGCCGAGGGGAATGCCGGCATAGCCGAATACTCATTGCCCGAGGCAAAGATGGCGATGCCGCCTTCGATAACGTCGTTGGGCGAGCCAGCATTGTGTATGAAGTAGTCTATAGCCTCCTTCTCCAGCGGATACAGGCCTGCCCACTCCTCTTCGCTGCCAGGACCGGGCGTGTAGCCCATCATAATGTTGGCCAGTGCGCTGTTGTATCCCCAGCTGCACTGTAGGATGACAGCACCGTTGTCGGCAGCATACTTGATGGCGCGGGCCTCCTGAGCAAGGCTCACCGAATAGCTGCCATCAATAACCTGGCACGACATGATCTTCACGCCACCCTGTCCGTCGCGTCCACCAGCCACACCACATACACCTTCGCCATTGCCGTTCACTGCAGCAATCGTTCCAGCCACGTGTGTGCCGTGACCAGTGTCGTGGGCATCGGACCACGATATGATGGGTGAGTTCTTCACAAAGTTGAATCCATAGCGATCGCCGGCATAGCCGTTACCATCGGCATCCTCCTTGGAGCCCAGCACCTCGGCCTCGTTCACCCAGATGTTGGCACTCAGGTCGGGATGGCTCCACATAACGCCCTCATCGAGCACAGCCACGATGATGGAGGGGTCGCCCGTGCACAGCTTCCATGCCTCTTCGCAATTGACATCCGAGCCTGCCACGGTAGGTGCCCATTCCTGCGCAAAGTCATAGCCACCCTTGTTGATGTAGCCCCACTGGTGATACAGTCCCGGGTCGTTGAAGGGAGCATCAGCCAATCGGGGAGCGCCTTTCAGGCGATTGCTGCTGATGGCTACAGGTTTACGGCCTTCGTTGTCGACGCGCTTGAGGGTCGTGTTGCACTGGATCTTCGACACCTCGCCCAGCAAGCGCAGGTTGCCGATAGCCACCTTGAGGTCGGCCTCAGGGTTGAAACGCACGATATACCAGAGATGAAGGCCAGCCTCGCGGGCACGCTCCTCATTGCGCGGGTCTACGGGGAACACACGTTCCAGCTGGTAGGCACCGAGGATACGCAGCACCTCATCGGTAGAGGGTATTCCGCTACGTGTCATCGCAGGAGCCTCGGCAGCCACCTGGTCAAGGATTTCGGTCATCTCGGGAACAAACTTCACGAGCAGTTCGCCCTCGGCAGCATCTTCAGGGATGAAGATATCGGCCGATTCGGTCTCCTGACCACCCGGTGTGGTGAGGTCTGCATCGTTACAAGCTGTGATAATCAGCCCTAAGAACAGGGCATATAGGATGTTTCTTTTCATAAATACATATTCATTTATTCGATTTCTTCCTTCATCTCATACTTCTCGCGATAGCCGGGGAAGAAGTCGTAGTAGTATTCAAAGTCGGTGGGTTCGTTGTCAAATTTTGCCAGTTTGCCCTTTGAGTCGAGGCCGTTCTCCTTCTGCAGGAAGATGAGCGACTCGGGGTACCAGTCGAGCAGATAGGGATGGTAGAGCAACCAGTCGGGGGCATTGCCGGTGAAGAAGTTGAGGTTTAGGGTCAGGCGCTTCATCTTGGGCAATATCTTGGGACGTCCGATGAGGTTCTGCAGGGTGTCGTTACCGGCCAGTTCCTCGGCCGTCCAGGCCTCTACCCCATCCTG
The DNA here is from genome assembly GCA_017622495.1 of Bacteroidaceae bacterium. Taxonomy (GTDB): domain Bacteria; phylum Bacteroidota; class Bacteroidia; order Bacteroidales; family Bacteroidaceae; genus UBA1189. The sequence continues at coordinate 11,035 of JAGAQY010000042.1, forward strand.
GCCTACGGTGAAGTCGGGCACCGAGCCTTCGATGTAGTTGTTTGAAAGGCGCAGCTCTTCGAGGGTGTCCCACAGGAGAAGGCGCTTGAGGGCATCGTTGTCGGCCGTGTTGAAATGGAGTCCAATACCGTTCTCATAGGTATCTTTCTTGCGCAGGTCGTACACTGACCACCGGCGGCATGCGAGTAGGTTGAGCGACTTCAGGTGGGGGAAGTTCTCCTTGGTAAGCACAGCGGGAATCTCGGTAAAGTTGTTTGAGTTGAGGTCGAGCGTTTCGAGCTTGTCGCCCAACTTGACGAAATCATCGGGTAGCGACACGAGGCCGAAGGCACCAATCTGCAGGTGCTTGAGGTACTCCAGTTCGCACACCTCGCTGCCCAGCTCGATGCTGAGGAGCATCGTGTTGACGTTGCTGTAGATGTTCAGCGTCTCTATATACTTCAAATAACGCACCTCCTGAGGGATGCTTTCCTTGGTGTAGCACATCATGAAGTTGGCTGTGCGTACACGGCCAACAGCCTCACGGGGTACCTCACCACTGACGATGGCCTTGTCGGTGGCTTCCCACAGGGTGACATCGTCCCAGTGCTGCATGTTTTCCGTCACATCCCACTCATTCATCAGCTGCAGGCGCTGAGCGATGGTGATAACTGCGAGCGAGTCGCCGGCACGGTCATCGGTGATGGTAGGAGCAGCCTCTTGGGTCACGGTGAGCACGGCAGGGAAGTCGAGCACATCGTCGGCACTCTGGGGCAGGAAGTGAACCCGGGCGGTACGCTGGGCGAAGCGGGTGTTGATCTTCCAATCGAAGCGCAGGGTGGTAGTGCGCGGACGCGAACCGCGATCAAGCTCCACATCATACTTGCCCGGAGTGATCCATTCCATAGCTTCACCCTCCTCATACTCTACGCTGACGGTAAAGGGGACGTTGGTAGTGACCGTAGCCTCGAAGTAGCGGTTGGCCACGCTGTTGGTAGAGGAGGCAATGGTGAGCTCTGGTTCCTTAAGTGTAATCTGCTTGCCGAAACCGCTCTGGCATACCTGCACCGTATAGGTGCCCAAATCGGACCTGAAGTAGACAGAGGCATCGCGCGAACCGGCGATAAGGGTGGAGTCAATGACAATACTGCACACGGTGCTGCCTATGCCATTGGCCGGCGAGATGCTTATCCATGGCTCAGAGGATACGGCGACCCATTCGGATGCCGAGTTCACCCGTAGATATTCTGTACCACCCTCGGCAGCAATGCTGATGGTATCTTTGTCCATCTCGAAGCCTTGTATCATTCCTTCCTCTTCGTTACAAGCACTAAAGAAAAGGGTGGTGGCAAGAAATACGAATAATAGTTTAGCGTGCTTTAGCATATGTTCTTATTATCTTTTATCTTTTGTAGTTATAGGGAGTTAAAGGAAGTTATCGTTTCGCTTTGGTGGAGATAAAGGCCATTAGCTTTTTCGCGCGTAAGGACATTCGGCATTTAACTCCTTTTACCTCCTTTTATCTCCATTTATCTCCTTAATAAAAATCATTCCAAATCCAAGTAATCACATCCACGAATGTCCTGCGTCTTGTCATAGATGAGCAGGTATAGGCCTGCTGCAATATAGTCACACACATCAGACAGGTTGATGGAGATGTTGGGATTGTCCTTAATCTCGAAGTAGCGGATATAGGGCGATATGGTGTCCTCAATCTTGCGCAGGTCGTTGGAACCGATGTAGAAAGCGCCGAGGCTGGGACAGGTATACAGTCCTGTGGGCCACTCCTTCAACGTGCGGTTACCCTGTTCGTCGCGTTGGTGACGAATGCCGAAGGTAGAGAGGTAGCCGCCATCGAGCGGTTCGTAGGGAAACTCCGAGAAGCTATTGTAACTGAGGTCGATACCATAGAGATAGGGGATATTGTTCGACCACAAGTCACTGGGCAGGTCGGTCAGCTTATTGTAGCTGAGGTCGAGCGTCTGCAAGAAATGAGCATACTTACCCGTCATGGAGCCTTCGGGAATACGCTTCATACCATTACCCGAGAGGATGAGCGTAACCATAGGCGACCCCGTCTTGAAGAGTACGGCCGGCATGGCCTCCAAGCGATTGTACGAGAGCGATACCGATGTGGCATTGATGCCGTGGTGGTTGTCGCCGTGCTCAAAACCCGTAATCTCGTTGTAGGAGAAGTCCACCGAAGCCATCACATTGACAGACTTGGCATTGAAGATGTCGGGCACCTCCTTGAGCTTGTTGTGCGTGCAAGAGAAGAGCTCCACATCGAAATAGCCGAAGAAGTAGTCGTAGCCATCCTCTTCCCTATGGCTGGGGATGGTCTCTATCTCGTTATAGTCGAGGTATACCTTGGTGAGGTTGATACCCTTGCCAAAGGGGTGGAGGGTTTTAATCTTGTTGTTGGTGCAGTCGAGCATGGCCAGCTTCTTCATTCGGCTCAGGTACTCGTATTTGGGGAACTCCTCCAGATTGTTGTATCCCATATAGAGAATCTGCAGGCGGTCGCCACTCTTGCCGTCGATGATGGCTTCCCAGTCGCTCTTGAGCTGCTCGCCGCTGATGCCGCTGTTGCAGGCAATGTTGAGCGACTGCAATTCGGGCACATTGGTCAGCAGGTCCAGAGGCAGTGCCGTGAGCTTAGGGCAGTTGTAGATTTCTATATCGGTCAGCGCAGTCATATTCTCCCAGCTCCACGTCTCGCGCTCACCATAGAAGGGAGAGTCCTCCTTGACGTCGACAAAGAAGTTCTCTACGGTGATGGGCGAGTTGGCAATGTAGATCTGCTGCAACTCGGTAAGGCGCATCATGGCACGTGAGATTCCGGTAATCTGGTTGGTGAGGTTACCCGACTGCACATCCTTGAGTTCTATGCGAGTGCTCTTCAGGATGGGAGCCTGCTTGCCATCACGGTTGACACCCTCCTGGAGGATGTCGGAGAGTCCCTCGCGGATATCGCGCTTGAGGAAACGGTTATGGTAGTCCATACGGATACGCTCGCGCTGCTCGGCACTCATGTTGGCACCGGCATCCTCAAAGAGATGTCCGCCCAACTTCTCGTCGTGTGTGCCGAGAGAGAGCACCACCAGCTTGTTGAGCTGACCTATGGCGTCGGGCACTACACCACGGGCACCCATACCGGCCAAGGATAGCGACACCACGCGTCCGTCACCGTCGAGGGTTACGCCCGGCTGCTCGCCCCACATATCGAGGTCTTTGTTGAAGTCCCAGTTGCAACCGGGAGCCTCGGCCTCGCCATAGTAGCTCCAGTTGGGTCCGTCGAGGGCAAGCCAAATCTCCTTCAGGGCAAGATAGTCCTTGATGTGCTCGGCCGTCTCGCTCAGCTGGATGGTGACGGGCACCTCCTCGGTGAGCTCATTGTCAGCAACGGTGAATCTCGCTCCATCAGCCACGCTGGCCGCTTCGAGCACCGTGCGTGCCTTCTTGTCCGAATAGGTAGTATAGTGCGTTACGGCATACTCACCAGCCTTGAGCCACACCACGGTATCTACGGTATAGTAGGTTGTCTGAGCATTGTAGCCCGATCCGTCGATAGCGTGGTCATGAAAATCTTCCCGGAACGCCACAAGCACCTTGTTGATGTCTACGCTCTCCCGTGTGTTGACATTCATCACCGTGAGGCTCACCGCCTTGATATTGCAGAACGGATAGGCCCCTGCCTCACCGGCACGAGTGGCGGTGAATGCCTCGGGCTTGACGAGACGGAACGAAGCCTTGCCACGCGGCGTGACATCAACGGAGAGGTTATGGTATACCAGTCCGTCGGGGACGACAGTAAACTGCGACGAAGCCTCATCGGTCATAATCTCCTCATCCAAGTTGTCATAGAGCGTATAGCCCACCACACGATAGTCTCCCGCCAGCAACTGCAGCTTATCGCTGCGCAGGCCATACTCGGCATTCTCTGCATTGTAGGAGTTGAGCACCAGTGTCTGCTCTATCGTAGAGCTTCCATGTTGCATATACACCTTCACCTTATGCGCGTCAGACAGGAAATCCAACGTAGCACGCGTGGCACTCTTGGCCGGTGCAGTGTCGTTCTTGTAGAGTTTGAACTGCACATAGCCATACTCTACGTTCTGCAGGTCATCCTCCTCGGCACAGCTTGTGAAGCCTGCTGCCACACAGAGGAGCAGCGCGAAAGAGGCGATGCGAAAGATATTCTTCATCTGATTCTTTATATTCATCATTAGTTTAATATTTCGTGGTTACTACCAAGGCCTTGTGGTGTACCTTCTGTGCATCGACGAAGAAGACGATATAGTCTGACTCGATGTAGGAGCGGAACTGGAGGAGCATGTAGTCGTCGCCCTCGGCTTCCATCATGGTGGGCTCAATAAAGTAGTCCTCACCCTCTACGGCATATTCACCTGTGGTGATATTGATTACGCTGATGGTACCGTTAGCGATGCTGGGATCCCACAGCTCAAGGGGGAGCATGGGATTGAAGATGTAGGGATAGGCAAACTCCAGCTCGGCCTTGAAGACATTGTTGGCCGATACGCCGTTAGACTCAGCAAAAGCCACATACATCTCATCGGTCTCGAGGGCAACCTCCATATATTCGAAGGTGGGGCCATCGATGAGGTGGAAGCTACCGGCTAAAGCGCTCTCCTGAGTGAACTCGGCTATGAGGTATTGCTCGCACGCGGCCTTCAACTCGGGGATGCCATCCATGTCTTCGAACAGGAACGCTGCAACGCCTTCACCCTGGGCAACCTCGTCACAAAGGGCGTTGGGGAGCACGAAGAGGTAGCCCGTGCGCTCACCGCCGGTATTCTCCTCAAAAGTGAGGGTGATGCCGCCCTGCATGTCATCAGCAATGGAGACCCACAAGCCTGCAGTGTCGGCAAGCACGCAACCGTTGCTCTTGTCGTAATTGGCATAGTAGAGTGTATACGCGTCATTGAGGGCAGTCACGGTCACTTCGATGGGTGCATCATACACTTCTTGTGTCATCTCGTACAGGGAGTTCTTATAGGTCTGTCCATCGGCTGCCACCGTGAGCCCCCACTGTGTGGCCGGCTCCAAAGCGATAGTCCGGGCATCCATGCCTGTATAGGTCACGTGAAGGCGCATCATCGGAGTCTCGCGGTCGCTGAAGCAAATGGAGTCTGTGGCATTGCTTTGGCTATACTTCAGATACTCAGGCTTCACGCTCAGGGTAATGACCATTTCGTCGCGCTGTATGTCGAGCCACTCGGCACTCTGGCTGATGTAGAGGTTGTTCTTGTCGAAGGTCGTCTCCTTGATGACGAGTGTAAGCGTTCCTTCGGTACCGATGGTTACGGTCTGATTGTGAGTGTAGTTGACGGAGTCGTTGCCCAGCACAATGGCATTGGTTATACCTGTGCGGACGATTGTAGCTATCACACGGCTCTCCTCGCCCATGCGAAGGGAGATATTGGCCTTGCTGTCATCGACACTCTGTCCGTCGGCATTGACATGAAAGGTCACTTGCTGCTCGCCAGCCTTGCCGTTGGTGTCGAGAAAGAGGCCGTCGACCTTGCACCACATGGCATCGGACGAGAGCTGCCAGTCGGTATTGGCCGTGAAGGCGATAGTCACCTCTTCGCCGGCAGCTACAGTATGTGTGGCCACTTCGGTAGGGAATATGGGAGTCGGTGCCTCGTTCTCCTCTATACAAGCGCCCATCAAGAAAGCTATCATTGCCAGGGCACACATCCAAAACTTATTCGTTTTCATTGTCTTCATTGTCGTATCGTGCTAATGTAATTAATATCCTTGGTTCTTGAGCGTTTTTGCAAATTTCCGCAAAATTACAAATATTATTCCGCATATTCACTTTTTCTGCGCATTTTAACATGTATATTGGTGAAATATGCAAAATCCCCGACGCCACATCACGTGGAATCGGGGACAACCCTTAAAAATATATTTTTAGGAGATAAAGGAAGATAAATGGAGATATACTCCGCTTTGCTTCGTTTTAGGTAGATAAAGGCCATTAGCTCTTTCGCGCGTAATAACTATTAGCATTTATC
>JAGAQY010000043.1 GCA_017622495.1 Bacteroidaceae bacterium
ATATACTCCGCTTTGCTTCGTTTTAGGTAGATAAAGGCCATTAGCTCTTTCGCGCGTAATAACTATTAGCATTTATCTCCATTTAACTCCTCCTATCTCCCCTTATCTCCATTTAACACCATCAGGGAATTACCTGACAGCCCACCTACCTGCGCGTGCCCTATGGCGACGAGGTGGGCGAGTTCCTCACCGCCACGCGCATCATCGAGCTCATCGGCGGCGCGGTGAAGCGCCCCCTCTCGGCCAAGAAGGTAGCCCTCTGCATGAACCGTCTCGGCTTTGAGGCACGCCGTATACGCAATGTGCGCGGCTGGAATGTGGTCATCCTCACGGGCAACGACATCAAGGAGCACCAACGGCTCAATGCCCACCGCAGCGTGGAGGATTAAGAAAAAGTTGTGGCATACCTAACTGTCACAACTTTTGTTATTTACGCCCATTCTGCCACATCTGCCACATACTTTGCATACCCTATAAGGAAATAAATAATTAATTAAATTATTTTTAAAATATAATTATTTAATTTTAGTATATAGTACTCTATGCAATCACGTGGCACATGTGGCATATCCGCCGTAACTCACACATACACTGCAAGAAATCACTGCCACAACTTTTTCCAAAAATCAGAGCCGTCCGATAAATCTGCCAGAGCCTTGCGATAAAAAAATCAGAGCCGTCCGATTTTCTTAACGGACGGCTCTGATTTGGTGGGGGGATACCTTAAAGGATGGTCAAACTGACGCGGCGACCAAGTCCCTCAAAAATCCGGAATAGCGTACTCAACTGGATGTCGGCTTTTCCATTCTCAAGGCGCGAGATATAGGTCTTCTTCGTTCCAATCTTTTCGGCCAGTTCCTCCTGCGTGAGTCCTGCACGTTTGCGCTCCTCCTTGAGCGTCTGGGCAAGGCAAAAAGCCTCAGTCTCACGGTCGAACTCTTCGCGTGTTTCGCTGCCTACTTTACCGAACTCTACATCCAGTAATTCATCGAGGCTACTGCAATTCATCAAGGCATTTTCTTTTGACTTATCCATAACTATTTGTTGTTAAAATATTCTTTCATTAGCCGTTCGGCCTTGTCAATCTCGCTTGTGGGCAACTTCTGTGTCTTTTTCTGAAAGCCGTTGAAGAGAATGACCAATGAGCCTTCGTCAAAACAGCAGAATACTCGATAGATGTTACCAGCATACTCGACACGGATTTCATACAGTCCCTTTTTGCCCTCTATGCTTTTCAGTATCGAGACTGGCAATCGGTCTATCGTCTGAATCCAAACCAAAGTTTGCGCTATCTTACGCCTTACCTTATCGCTCTGCGCTACGAAGAACTCGTTAAAATAGTGCTTGTAAAACTTGATTTCACGCTTAGCCATAAACTCTATCGCTATTAATTCAACGGCAAAGTTAACGAAAAAGTTTACTTCTGCAAAGGAATTATCTATTTTTCTTCCCCCATCAGGCCCAGCAGCGTCGTTGCCACCGCCCTCATCCGCTCGTATGTCCAGCGCTTGGTGCCGTAGGCGGCATCGTAGCGCCAGTCACGGAAGGGGCGTGCGTAGAGCGTCTGCGATATGTGGCGTATGGTCTCCACATCGGGCATAATGCGAAATCCGCCCGGTGGAGCCACCGAACGGATATAATCGACAAAGCCTGCATAGCCCAGCGAGGCATCGTACCACCCCTCATCGACCAACACCCTATACACCGCCTGCCAGTGCACCTTGCGCGTGACGAGGTAACGCCCGTCGGGCGTGCGGTGTTGCATTAACTTTTCTAACGCTAACGTTAACGTTGACGTTAACTGGGCTTCGCGGTGTTTACCCTCCGAACCGTAGGTCGACACTACAGTCAATGGTTGGTTATCGTTATCGTCAACGTTGATTTTCCCCATCGGGGAGGCCATCCCTCTTTCATTTTTTTTCTAACTTCGCCAATCGGCTGTTAAGTTGTTCCACTTCACGTTCGAGCACGGTGATGCGTGCCAACAATTTTTTGTTGCCCATAGTTTTATAATGATTAAAAAAACGATTCTAAAAATCCCCACAGCCCATAGAGCTGTGGGGGAGTTATTACTTCTTTTTACGTAAAAACAGTTTCTCAAACAGCGTAGGGTTCTCCAGCCTCACCTTGCCCGGCACGCCGTAGCCATTTACGTAGATGTCGTGCACCTTCTCGTCGGGACCGAAGTAGAGCTTCACGCTCTTCATCCGCATCATTGGGTCGTACTTGGGGGGGAGACTCGCGATACACCCCTTGAACTCACACTCCACAAAGCGGTAGAAGATGGGCATCCCTACCTCCAGCTTTCTCAGATCGCTGTCGGTGACATAGGCCACGCCTGTAAGCCCTACTTTTTTCTTACCATTCATATTGTTTACGTTTCAATTTCATTATCTGTTGATATGTTCATTTTACCTCATTACATAAAAACAATACCTCACCATCAAAAATCAATCGAGCAGCATAGCATAATCTCTCGCGGACGTAGTCTATAGATGGAATATACATCCGTGATTGAAGTCTTTATCTGGCGTTCATACAGGTGGGTGCCAAAGATGTTGTTGCAGTTCAGGCGAAGCTCGCACTGCTTGAAATGATAGGACAGGTGTGCGTCTGTGAATATGTTATTTGACACACTGTGGTCTGAACTGTGATAAATGGCCCATTCTGTTCCTAGTTCGACGTTTTTGAATGGGAAGAGGTATAAAGAGGCCGAATGCTTGAAGGACATGACCCCATCACTTGACAAGGTACTGTTGTTTTTGTTGATTTGCTTGCTTGCCTGCATTTGGCTGGCGAGTTCGTATGAAAAGATTCTGACTGGTTGCATGGACATCTTGAACGAAACTTCTGTATTGCGCATTTGCCATGGAGTCATTACGTCTTGCAGCAGAAGGTAATAGGATGACCATATCTGCTGTGCATTAAGTGAAATGAGTGTCTTGCCCCAATAGAACGAGTGGGCTGCGTTGCCGCTGAGCAGATAGGTGTCTGCATTGTAACGATGATTGGTAGGTGTCCTGTGATAAACCGGGGCGGCATACGAACTGCTGTAAAGTATCTCATTGGTGCGGTGAGTCCACGAGAACATGGCGTTCAGGAAATTTCCTTTAATGGGCTGCTGGTATTTCCAGAACAGGTAAGCAGTGTGCATCCCTTTGTTTTCCAAACTCCCAGAATGCGACATCAGAGTACGGTATGACGTATATAATGGAGTACGGAATATGTCCATCAAGTCATTTGGCCTCTCGGTGTAGCTGTAATTGGCAGAGGTCGTGGATGTTGCGCTATGCTCATATTGTATGTTCAGGTTGGGCTGAAGAGTGAACCTTATGGCATCATTCCCTTGATACGAGCGATACATGGCATCGGCCTTTAAGGTTGCCCTCATCTTTATGGACTTACGTTCAAGGTTCAAGGACGAAGATGCATAAAGGTTCTGTTGACTATATTTTTCTTCTGCTGCCACATCCTGAAACTCTACATCCATTTGCTGCGATTTGTGTTTGAAGCCTACTCTATGACTCAGTGTAACCCCTATTATCTTATGGCTGAATGAAGCGTAGTTATGGGATTCTAAGGCCAATACGTCCAACCTTTCGGTAAATTCTCCTATAGTCAGCAGTGTACCCGGCACATAGCTGTATGTTGTTTGCGAAGAGAAGTTTATGCTGTTTCCGTTCTTCAATCGGCTAATCATCTCGAAGTCTTCGGTGATATGGCTTCTCCTGATATCGACGTTTTGCTCTGTTTGTCCGTTCTCTAGCGTTGAGTTTCCCCAACTCTTGTCAAAGTCAAGATTACCATGAACGCGATTGTTGATGTAGAAATTGTCTTTGTTTGCCTTATAGGTGAAATCTCCCTTCAATATATTATTGTCAGACGTGACATTGTTTTCTTCAGACAGGACTATGCCGTCCATGTCATAGTAGGTCGTAGCCTTTGATGAGTAGGCCTCTTGCTTGTCCCACAGGTAATCCAGTTGGATACGCACATCATTCTCTTGTTTGGTTCTAATCAGATGATTGGTTGCAACTAGATGCGAATTGTTGAATGTCACTCTTCGGTTGTCAATCTCAGGAGCTGGCAGGATGAGTCCTTTGAGCAGTCCCTCCTCTTGCTGGTTGTCCCTAACCTGCATCGTCACATCTGTAATTTCTTTCGCAATATCTTTGCCTGTGTTGTCTCCCTTGTACATTGAAAGATTCTGTTGCTTTCGTCCGAAAAGCATCCTCATCAATCTCCCTGTATAGATGTAGTTGTTGCTCCCTTGAATACTGCTGCCGGCACCGGCATCCAAAGTCCCGGCCCATGCATTCTTCACATCCTCCTTCAGAACAATATTCAGTGCGGCCTGGTCACTGAACTGTATGCCTCGCAAGGTCTTTATAGGTTGGTGGTTTTGAATGACTTGTACGCTGCGAACCATATTGGCACTCAGGTTCTCGCTTGCTTGGGCATATTTGTTGCCCATCAAGTCCATTCCTTCTATATAGAACTTATTGATGGGTTTTCCCTCAAAAGTAATTTGTCCGTTAGGCTTCACCTCAAGTCCTGGCATCTTGGCTATCACATCGGCAATGCTGCGGTCTTGCCCTTGCTTGAAACTTAGCACATTATAGGATAGAGTGTCTTTGTTTTGAGTAATCTTGTCGGGCCGGATATTTACCTCCTTTAATATGAAATCCTTGCTCTTAAGGACAAAGGTTTGCCCGTTGCAGAACTCTGCAAGAGGCACTTGCAGCGTCTCGTAGCCCATCAGGATGAAGCTTATGGAAAATGGATTCGCGTCTGTCGTGTATTTGATTTCAAAATATCCGCTATCGTCAGTGAATCCATAATCAATTACCGAAGCATTCTCTCTAGATATGACTATACTGACATCTTGGACGGGGCGCTTGGCTTCGTCCACAACCCATCCCTTATATTCATTTTGAGCATTGGCATAGGATTGTACAAACAACGTGATGAACAGGATTGTCAGGAGTCTCATACTACCGGCATTAATTATCCAAAAGTATAGCAGTCCTTTCTGGGTAAGACATCGGTTTGCCATCCGCTCCGTATGATTTTCCTCTGAACCCCGTTATCTTTTCACTGAAAGCGACAGGGTCTTTCCAACTTAATTTTATTAGTTCCTTATATTCTTCTTTGGTGCATTGTATATGTTTCTTTTCGGGATAATGAAACTTTGTACTCGCAACGTTTTCTATCTGTATGCATGAGAAGCTGAAGAGGTGGTCGCTGTCCTCGGCATGTAAAATCAATCCTGGCAGACCATACAGCTTCCAAGGCCCTTTTCGGACAGGTATTTCTAGAGTAAACCAGACGATCCATTTGCGTCCCTGATAAAATGTTTCTGCCTGTTGGCATTTATAATCAGCTATCACACTATCCTTGGCGTTCATAGTCCACTTGGGCCTTTCCATAGCTTCTGTGTACTGGAAACGGTTTATGGCCTTGTCGGTGAATGTAAGCATATTGGGCGAAGGGTAATTCTTCCATACTTGTGAATGCCAGTTTGTTTTGGGGTAATTGGACATTTCCAAAGCATTCAAGATGTCTCCCATACTGCCGCCCTTTGCTGCAATACTATCCGTTATCAAATCTCTGTGAACGCTGTTAAGACTATAGAAATGTGACATGCTCTTTCCTATATCCAGGATGGTCTCGTCAAATTGCTGCGTTTTTTGCCCTTCATACATAAAGAATCGTGTTGCATAGTGGATTCTCATCTGTATAGTCTCCACTTCTTGAGCATAGCATTTACTACCCAAATGGGGTATAAGCACAATGGCGATTATGATGCTTATGTAATGTTTGTTCATAACTGATTTTAATAAGTTTCATTAAAAATAATTACTTTATCATATAGTAGGAGATATCTCCTACTATATGACGTCTTTACAGTTTTGTTTTATAAGCAACTAATAATCATATTAATTGCAATCGCGTTCTGTCCAAAACTCTTGCCAAAAAATAATTGCATCAGTTGGTAATTGGCTAGGTGCTACATGGACTGTTCCACAATCTGTTATAATGTATTGTGGCGAACCGACCTCTTGTGCTTGTGTAATTGCGGCTAGTGCGAGCATTGCACATAAGACTATTTTTTTCATTGTTTATGAATTTTAATGAGGTGCCTACTCTATTAGCTTTTCGGCATTCGCTCCTTTTTATCAGTGTGGTCTGAACTATAATTATTACCGGTATAATTATTGTCTTATGGATTTATATTTCAAAACTTCCCTCTGCGTATATTGTGGGAGATGTTACTACAATGTAATAGATGTTACTACAGCCATCGACTTGTAGTGTCACTGTAGACGGGATGCTTGTGTCTACTTCGGCAGTGTCTACCACCTCACCATTCGCATTAACAAGCGAAACGGTTGCATCTCCTATATTATACAGATTGACCTCTACTTCTTCTGATACGGGGTGTACATAGGCACTCACCTCCCAATACTGGAGACTGCGCTCTTGAGTGTCGGTAGAGGCTATGCTTTCTTGTTCGTGAACCGTCAAACCGACAGGCACTGGAGTTTCAGTATCTCCACTGTTCTGCCCGAAGGCACTAAGTGTAGCTAAGCATAGCATTGCTGATAAAATAATTGTTTTCATACGTAAATATTTTTAATGGTTTCGCTTGTAAAGGTATGCTGCAATTATTTCATCGAGAAAACAATTATTTCAGATTGCGCATTTGTAACTGCTTGATTTTCAGGGGGGGGTAAATTTTGGATTTCAGATTTAAGTTTTGCGATTTCAGAACTCATGGCTGGGGTTCTGAAAAGTCTTGTTTGAAGCGGTGCAAATGCTTGCACCCCACCAGACTTTTGCATGTCTGATGGGGTGCAAGCAATTATATGAACTTTGACTTACGCTTCGCTGAGCAACTGGCGGATGTGTGTGCCCAATGTGGTGCCGTGCTCGGGGAGACCGAGCTTCTTGCGGATGTCGCTACTGTTGTTGAAGTGGCTCTTCATCTGAATATATTCGCCAATCTCCTTGCCTTTCAGTCCTAATGCATAGAGGCAGCAGTAACCAATCTCCCACTCGGTAAGTCCGCAACGCTCAAGATGCTTGATGAAATGGGGGTGACTGCCAGCAAAGGCCATGCGTGTAGAGGCCATGAACACCTCCTTGTTCTCCAGCAAGTCTTCTTTCCTTATCTACCTCTTTGGATGTCTTGGCATCCTTTGTGATGTTTGCCAAGAAGAAACGGTTGAGCAAGCCTATTCTCTCCAGCAGCGCATTCTTTGCCGTCTGGTTCAGCTCCTTGTTTTGCTCCAATAGTTCTGTGAGGCTGTCGCGCTCCTGCTCCATCTGTGCATACAGCTGCATGTATCGCTCTTTCTCCTGCTTAGCTAGTTCGGACTCCGCGGTCTTTATTCGCAATCTATAGCGTGAGATGATGAGCATTGAAAATATTATAATTACGACAATAATTGCAACCAATATGGTAATGTCATTCTTCGCTTTTTCACGAACATTTTTCAATTCCAAAGAATGTTTTTCTTCTACGAACTGTATGTCCGACTTTACTCTTGCATACTCTAAAGAATCCGTAAGTGCTACATAGTGCTCGTAAACATCCATAGCTTCCTTATAGTTCCCCGCTGATTTATAAATTTGAGAAAGCAGTGCTTGGTATTTCAAACGTTGGGGTGTATTGATTACCTCCCCATGACGAGTGAGGGCATCCATAGCAGCAGATGTGTCTCCTATCTTAACATGGGCATTTGCCACCGATAGCCAATCGGTAGCGCTTGTGGAAGAAATGCTGATATAATCATTTATTGCTGTCCGAATGTCATTCTTGTCTTGTCCGTAAGCTACTAAAAAGGTGAGGTGGATGGAATAGAAATGAGCTTTTATTTTAGCACTACAGCCATCTAAATTTTCTTGTGCCAAAGCAATGTACTTTTCGGCTTGTACGGAATCGCCTATTATTGTGTATGCATTGATGACGTTTGCAATGCAGTTGACGTAACTACTCGTTCTGCCCATGCTCTTGAAGTACTCGGCCGCCTCGAGATAGGTAGCGATGCATTTGTCCCATTCATAGATGGTGCTGTAGATACGGCCTTGGGTAAACAGCACTCGTGCCTTGGTCAGTATGTCATCTGAAGCTGTGCCTTCGGTTACCGCTTTTACAAAGCACTGCATGGCCAGCTCATCGTGCTTCTGCTGGTTTTGGTAGATTCGCCCCTGATAATAATAGGTGCGCAGCTTGTCCGTAGCCGTGCCGTGACCCTGGTAATAGTCGATGGCAGGTTGCAGTACCTCGAAGTCTGTCTTGTCCACATAGTTCTTGTCCAAAGCCATTGACAGCAGCAAAGCATACTTCGCCCTCTCTTCCTTGCCTGCCAGCTCCTGCACATCGATACGCTGCAAAGCCGCCAGCGCACTATCTGGCTGAGCCTCAATGCACGCCTCCACCTGCCTCAAGGTTCCCCAATGCACCGAGTGACGGCTACACGAGAGCATGCAGAGGGTGGCGAGAAGCAAGCTATATATCACGGTGCGGAGCTTCATAAGCAAATTCTCTATCATTTTCTGCAAATGTAGGCATAAATCGCCACACAGCAAAAAGGGAATATGAAAAACTTTACATATAAAAAACGAGTGACCAGTTATTCACTGATCACTCTGTATTCGACATATTCAATGCTTTAATTTATCTAAACACACCACACCGATATGCTTCGTATAATCCTCAGGCTTGAACACAGGTAAATATAACGAAGCAATGGATGTGCCTTGTAGCAACCTGTTATTTCACGAATATCTTCTTTCCGTTTACGATGTAGATGCCTCGCGAGGGGTGCGCTATGGGTCGACCCGTGAGGTCGTATGTGAGTTTTGAGTTATGAGTTATGAATGGTGAGGTCGCTATGCTGGTGGCGTCCTCATCGAGGCGGTAGGCTCCGTCTGTGATATCCTCTATGGTGAGGGGCACGTATACCATGCAGTAGCCGTTGGGCACCTCCTCGTAGAAGAAGCCTATGCGACCATCTGCTTGGAGGGTGTAGGTGGAGTAGGCAGAGCCACGCTCTGATACCTGCAGTCCACGGGTCCAGCGCTGTGCGATGGTGGCGGGGGTGTAGGTGCGGCTGTAGTCCAGCTCCTTGTAGTAGATGGTGACACGCTCGCGGCTGTCGCCTGTGGGCACGGACTGCAGCATGAGATCGCACCCCTGGCCATCGGCGGTGCGGATGACGGGCAGGCGCATAAGTTCGCCATTGCAGCTGTTGGCACCGAAGGCGATGCCGCCCGTCTGACTATGACTGGCTACTGCGCTGCCCCATTTGCCCTGGGCAGTAGCTATATCGGTAAAAGTGAAGAGGTTGAAGTAGCGGCCGTAGCTCTTGCGGGAGCTGATGACGATGGTGCCATCAGGGAGCTCCTCTACCTTGGCTTCGTCGCCACCTGGCACGGCTACGCCACCGAGCGTGTGCCATGTGTCGCCAAAGTCGTCGGAATAGACCACGTGATTATTGTGTGAGGGGTTGGTGGCACCGTCGAGCACCTCGCGCACGAGTAGGGCGGCATAGAGGCGATAGTAGCGGTCTTTCTTGTATACGCGTGACTGCATTATACGCCCCGATGCGAAGAACATGCTGTACGCACCAGGTAGGATGGGGGTGACTTGATCGGATGTGCTCATAAACTGTGAGGTGACGTCTTCGGGGGCAGCCCAGGTGAGTCCATTGTCGGCACTGCGTATGCGGCCCACGGCGTTGTGACTGGTGGCGGTGGCGTATGGGAAGAACTGCTTGCCGCCGACGTGCATGACGAGTACGTGGTCACTCTCGCGGTCGGCTACGATGGCGGCATCGCCGAAACCTGCATTGAAGACATTCTGACTGCCGCCCATACCGTTAGCGATGCACTCCTCGGGGGTCCAAGTGGCGCCGTTGTCCTCGCTGCGGCGCAGCATGATATCGACCTCACCTGCTCCCACATCGTTAGCGCAGGGGCGGTAGTCGTATACGGCTATGAGGTGCCCGTTGCGGGCGGTGGTTATGGCGGGTATGCGGTAGGGCTTGTTGTAGAGGTCGTCATTGGAGTAGGCAAGGTATTGGTACAGGTTGTCCTCATCTACGGTGATACCTACGGTAGCACTGAGGCCACTGGCAGGGAGGGTCTGCTCACTGATGCCGGGGAACTGGACGTTCCACCCGCGATAGACGGTGCCTACAGTCATGCTGAATGTAGCGCCTACGGGTAGGAAGTAATGTTGTGAGGTGAGGTTGTGGCGAGTCCAGCGGGCATTTCCTGTGGTGCCGTTAACGCTGATGGTGACCTCGGCAATACGGGTATTGAGCGGGTAGCCGCCATCGAGGTGGGCATCGAAGGTGATGGATACTGGTTCGGCATTGATGAGATTGAAGAGCCAGGTGCTGCCGCCGTCGGAGGTGTTGTAGAGCTTGATGTCGTGGCCATTTCCTCCGTGCATGTTGAGGCTCTGGGCGGGAGTGCCTACGGGGCAGATGGCGTAGCACCCTGCCTGCTCTACGAGCATGAGGGCTGTGGCCTCGGCCGCCGGGGCCATGGTGGCTGCGGCGTCACGGCTGGCAGAGCCCAACTTGAGGGCAAGGTGGGTGCCTGCCATACGGCTATACATCTTGAAGGAGGTGGCATCGCCCACAAGATACCATACATCGTTTTCGCTGAAGGAGTTGACACCGCTGTTGATGGCATGGCCAGCATAGCTGTCGGCTGCATTGAGGCGGATGGTGTAGTTTCCTGCACGATGATTGTATATCTGCACGGGGACCGGCTCGTCGAGCGAAGCAGAGAAGATGAGCATCGTGAACTTGGCATACACGGTGGTGTCGGCAGTGAGGGCAGCAATCTCGCATGTAGTGCCGAGCGACTGGCTGAAGGCGGCATCGGCGTAGAAACCGTCGAAACGGTAGGCGGTATTGCTGGAGACGAACGATAGGGTGGCCGCAGAGACATCGGCTCCTTCGGCGAGCATGGTAGAGGTTGCAAATTCCCTGCCATTCCAACTGAAACGGGCACCGGCAGCGGCGATATTGCTCACCACGTTGAGGGTGTAGCCACGGAGGTCGGCCACGGAGGTGAGGATATAGTCGGAGCACCAGGAACCGTTGTTGACAGGCACGCTATATTGGTCAAAACTGGTGCCGTCGGCCTTTATCACCATATACTTGCCGCCAGATGAGGTGGGATTGTATAGCGACCGGGCGCCTGAACTGGCATGTACGGCATCGGCCTTGAATTGAAAACTGTAGGGGTTGTCGGAGAGGGTAAGTCGCGGACCATACGAGAGGTACTTGCCTGTGCCGTTCTTGAGATACCAGGCATCAGCGCCGTTCTCGACAAGCTCCCACATATAACTTCTGTCACCTATAGCGCACTCGGGGTTGCTGGCAAGCGAGCCACTGGCACTCACATAAAGGTAGCGGTCTACGTAACTGCCATCGGTCTGAAGGGTGTGGGCAGCAAAATAGTAAAGGTCACCGGCAAAGATTGCAGCGACTGTGCACAGTATCGCCACAAGGAATGTCGAAATTCTTTTCATGGTTTTTCTTTGAATTTAGGTTTGGGTATTAGATGAAATTTTAGATGTTTAGTGTTTCGTGTTTAATGTTTGGCGTTGAATTGAAAATTAAAAAATAATCGTCATCCCTCATCTTTTTTATAAATGCTTCGCATTTAAGAAGACTTGCTGGCTCGGCATAATCCCGCAAGCGGTTTCTGCACTCGCTACGCTGCGTCTTTCAACTTTCATCCCAACGGCGCAAAGATAATTAATGTGTATAATATTAACAATAGGGGAGGCTTTCTTTTATGAACTTTTACCTAAAAAAAAGGGCGTCTTTGCGAATAATGTATTATCTTCGCAAACGTAAAATTGATATTCTATGGCAAAGAATGGTACCCTATTATGGATTGATGACGAGATAGAGCTCCTGCGTGCCCACATCCTCTTCCTCAAGGGGAAAGAGTACGAGGTAGACATCGCTACGAACGGACGAGACGCGTTAGATAGATGTCGCGAACGGGTCTACGACCTCATACTGCTCGATGAGAACATGCCGGGCCTCACGGGGCTGGAGACGCTGACTCTCATCAAGGAAATGCTGCCCACCGTGCCCGTGGTGATGGTGACCAAGAGCGAGGAGGAGAACATCATGAACCAGGCTATAGGTGCCAAAATAGCTGACTACCTCATCAAACCCGTCAACCCTAACCAGATACTGCTCACCCTGAAAAAGAATATCCACAAGAAAGATATCATCACCGAGACCACCAATACCAACTATCAGCAAAACATGGGGCGCATAGCCATGCAGATCAATGACGCCGCATCGCACAACGACTGGATAGAGGTGTACAAGACGCTCGTGCACTGGGAATTGGAGCTGGAGCATGCCGACAACAACATGAGCGAGATGCTACGCATGCAGAAGGAAGAAGCCAACAGCCTCTTTGCCAAATATATAAGAAGAAACTATGAGGGGTGGTTTGAGGCTGAGACCAAAGGTACATCGCCTACGTTACAGCCAAAGGCTGTCTTCCATCAACCATCATCCATCAGCCTTCAACCAGAAGTGAGGGTAGGCCAGCCCTTACTCTCGCCCCACCTCTTCCGCGACCGCATATTCCCCCTATTGGACCAGAAGGAGAAGGTGGTACTCATCGTGTTTGACAACTTCCGTTACGACCAGTGGAAAGTCATCAGCCACGAACTCAGCGGGGAGTTTGCCTTCGACGAGGAACTTTACTACAGCATCCTGCCTACTGCTACACAGTATGCCCGCAATGCCATCTTTTCGGGACTCATGCCAAATAAGATAGCAGAGATGTTTCCCGAACTGTGGGTCGACGAAGATGAAGAGGAGGGCAAGAACCTCAACGAGGCACCACTCATACAGACACAGATAGATCGCTACCGCCGTCGCAACACCTTCTCGTACCACAAAATTAATGATGCACAGGCTGCAGAACGCCTGGTGTCGCAGTACCGCCAGTTTACCAACTACGACCTCAATGTGGTGGTGGTCAACTTTATCGACCTGCTCAGCCATGCCCGCACAGAGTCTAAGACGCTACGCGAGCTGGCAGCCGACGAAGCTGCATACCGCTCGGTGACGACAACATGGTTTCGCCACTCACCCTTGCGCGAACTCTTCACCTTGCTTGCCGAGAGCGACTACAAGGTGGTAATCACAACTGACCATGGTAGTATACGCGTGAACAACCCCGTCAAGGTGGTGGGCGACCGCAACGTCAACACCAACCTGCGCTACAAACTAGGCAAGAACCTCAGCTACAACGCACGCGAAGTGTACGAAATCAAGGATCCCCGCAAGGTTTTCCTCCCATCGCCCAATGTAAGTACAGCCTATATCTTTGCCTGGGGAGACAGTTTCTTCGCATATCCCAACAACTACAACCACTACGTATCGTACTACCGCGACACCTTCCAGCACGGAGGCATCTCCATGGAGGAAATGATAGTGCCATTGATAACATTAACACCCAAGAAACGATGACAATAACGATAAAGGACATCACTGGACTTGCTGACGCTGCGCAGGAGTTCATCGCCCAAATGGGCGACAATAAGATATTTGCTTTCTATGGATCTATGGGAGCAGGAAAGACCACCTTTGTAAAGGCACTGTGCGAAGCGATGGGCGTGACCGACACGGTAAACTCACCCACCTTTGCCATTGTGAACGAGTATGACACTCCATCGGGGCGACCAATATACCACTTCGACTTCTACCGCATCAAGCGCTTGGGCGAGGTATATGACATGGGCTATGAGGACTACTTCTATGGCCGTGGACTCTGCTTTATCGAGTGGCCCGAACTCATAGAGGAACTCCTGCCCGAAGATACCGTGCGCGTCAATATAGAGGAGCAACCCGATGGCAGCAGGCTGGTAAGTACTTTAGGTTGAGGATTGATTGTTTATGATTGATTATTGATTTTTCAATTCATTACAGTTGGAAGGTGCCTTGACCGCTGAATTCAAACCTACTCACACTGCTTATATAGTTCGTTTAGAGATAGACGGGGTAGACCCAATGTCACAGCCTTGTTTAGGTCGGCCTTGGCAGCTGTGCGCCGCTTCATCTTCAGATACAGCTCGGCACGGGCTACATAGAGGTAGGCATCGGTGGGCTGTAGGGCAATGGCACCCTCAAGGTCAATCAAGGCGAGTTCGTAGAGCTGGCGTTCGATGAGCACATTGGCCCTTGCCTGCAGATAGGTGGCATTGCCGGGGTGGCGCTCCACAAGAGCTGTCAGCTGCAACTCGGCAGCTTGCAAGCGTCCCTCACGCTGGTCGAGCAGGGCAAGACCAAGCAGACCGTTCTCATGGTCGGGCTGCAAGGCCAGCAAGCGTTTGTAATCAGTGCGGGCAGCAGCATACTCGCGGCGGTTGGTATAGATGAAGGCACGGTAGTAGAGCGCCTCGGCGTGGTCGGTCTGCTTGTCGATCACATTGCAAAGGTCGATATATGCCTTGTCGTCATTGCCCAAGGACATGTAGGCTGTAGCGCGACTCATGAGGACAGACACATTGAGGGGTGAGTAGCCGAGTGCCTTGGTGTACGAGTCGATGGCCTCATGCACCTTGCCCCGACTGCGCTGTACCGTGCCCAGATTGGCGAGCAACATCACGTTCTGCTTGCTGGTGGGGGCAGCCTCTACGGCATGTTTGAAGCATTCCTCGGCCTGTGCCAAGCTGTCTTGCTCCATATAGGCATAGGCACGACTCGCCCACTCGCTCTGCGACTGAGCCCATGCCAGCAGCGTCAGCGGCAGCAGCATGACTACAAGAAAACATCTTTTCATGGTGCGAAGATACACAAATCACCCGAATAAAAAAAGTGCATCAAGCCATTCGGCCCGATGCACCTTATTTATTAAGATTATTTATCACGCTTTACGGATATAATCGACGAGCCACTCGCCTACCTCTTTCGTACCATACTTGGCACCACCCTCGACCTGAATCTCGGGAGTACGTACATTAGCATCGAGCGAAGCATCTACCGCCTTGCGCACCAGAGCCCCCTCTTCCTTGAGGCCAAAGTACTCGAACAGCATGGCTACAGAGAGCACCTGCGCCAAGGGGTTAGCAATGTTGAGTCCCTTAGCCTGTGGCCATGAGCCATGGATGGGCTCGAATACCGGTGTGCTCTCGCCCGTAGAGGCCGAGGGAAGCAGACCCATAGAGCCGCTGATGACCGAGCCCTCATCGGTGAGAATATCGCCAAAGGTGTTTTCGGTCACCATCACGTCAAAGAAGGTGGGCTCCTGAATCATGCGCATGGCAGCATTGTCTACATACATATAGTCGGTATTCACCTCGGGGTACTGCGGAGCCATTTCCTGTGCAATCTGGCGCCACAGGCGTGACGATGCCAACACATTGGCCTTGTCCACCACGGTGAGGTGCTTGTTACGCTTCATGGCATACTCGAAACCTACGCGAAGGATACGCTCAATCTCGGGACGGGTGTAGTAGTTGGTGTCGTACGCCTTGTCGTTGTCCTGATATTTCTCGCCGAAGTACATACCGCCGGTAAGCTCACGGATGCAGATGAAGTCGGCATTCTCCACCAACTCGGCACGCAGGGGCGACTTGTGTACCAAGCACTTGAAGGTCTGCACGGGGCGGATATTGGCAAAGAGGCCCAGCTTCTTGCGCATAGCCAGCAAACCCTGCTCAGGGCGCACCTTGGCAGTTGGGTCATTGTCAAACTTGGGGTCACCCACGGCAGAGAAGAGCACGGCATCGGCCTCCTCGCACACCTGGTAAGTCTCCTCGGGGAAGGGGTCGCCCACCTCATCGATGGCGTGAGCGCCACACAAGGCATATTTGTAGCTTACGTTATGTCCAAACTTCTCACATACGGCGGTCATTACATCCACACCCACGGCGGATATTTCGGGGCCGATACCGTCACCGGCCAACACTGCAATCTTAAAATCCATATTTTTTGTTGTTATGGCACACAGATAACGCGGATTCTTAGAGATTACCGCGATTTATTCTTTAATGCCTAAATTATTAACACAAGTTTTTCTTACGATTATTAGAAAATACCTTACGGCGAATTTGAGGTTCCTCACCAAAGTTCAACAGCAGTCCTACTTCTATTTTCGTTGCTTTCAGATAATTTATCAGTTGAAATTCGTGCGCCTGCAACAATTTGTCACAAGCTTTCAGTTCAAGGATAATGCAATCATTGACTAAAATATCTGCGAAATATTCTCCCACTTCATTACTTTTATAGTATACCTTTATCTGCTGCTGTGCTTTGCAATCGAATCCTCGATGCTGTAACTCCTTAAACAAAGCATTTTGATATACCCGTTCAAGGAAGCCGTACCCTAACGAATTATAGACCTCATAAAATGCTGAGATAATCTCCTCTGTTTCATTTTGATACAAGTAATCTTCTTTATATATCATAATCGTAAGAGGTTCCAGTAAACATCTGCAATATCAGCGTCATCAGCGTGCCATCCCAATCTCGTACTCTTCAATCTTTCCTGTATTCTCCAAGAGGAAGTCAATGTCATCGAGCGCATTCATCAGGCAGTACTTCTTGTAGCCGTTGATATCAAATGTCTCGCTATGGCCAGTGGCAAGGTTGGTGACGGTTTGATTGGGCACGTCGACCTTCACCTCTGCTTTCGGGTTGGCGGCGACGGTGTCGAACAGTTCCTGCTGGAACTCGCGGCTCACGATGACGGGCAACACGAAGCAGTTGAGCAGGTTGTTGCGGTGGATATCGGCAAATGAGCTGCTGATGACTACGCGCACGCCATAGCCCGCGATAGCCCATGCGGCATGCTCGCGGCTGGAACCTGAGCCCCAGTTTTGTCCGCCGATGATAATCTCGTGTACGCCCTGACGCGGTGCCTCGCTGTATTCGGGGCGGTTCATCACAAAGTCTGCCACGGGACGGCCTTCGGCGTCGTAGCGGAGGTCGTGCATGAAGGCATCGCCAAAGAACTGCGGGTCGCGGGTGGTGCTGGCCAGGTAACGGGCAGGGATGATGAGGTCGGTATTGCAGTTGTCAATCTGAATAGGAATACAGGTTGACTGTATGATAGAAAATTTTTGTTTTGCCATAATTAATTACATTTTACGAGGATCAGTGACTACACCTGTTATGGCCGATGCGGCTACCACAAGCGGAGAAGCAAGGATGGTGCGGGCACCGGGGCCTTGGCGACCTACGAAATTACGGTTGCTCGTCGAGATGGAGAGCTTGCCTGCAGGCACCTTGTCGGGGTTCATGGCCAGGCATGAGGAGCATGAGGGAAGGCGCAGCTCGAAGCCTGCCTCCTCCAGAATCTTGTCGATGCCCTCATCGATAATCTGCTGGCGCACGAGCCATGAGCCGGGTACGAGCCAAGCCACTACATTGTCTGCTTTCTTCTTGCCTTTCACCACGGAGGCAAAAGCGCGGAAGTCCTCGATGCGGCCATTGGTGCAGGCGCCGAGGAAGCAGTAGTCGACGGGAGTGCCTTCGAGCTTCTGGCCTGGCTCGAACTGCATGTAGTCGAGCATGGCGAGGAACTGACCTCTGTCTGCCTCGGGGACCTCATCCAGTGTGGGGATGCACTCGTCGATGGCAATACCGGCACCGGGGTTGGTGCCATAGGTGATGCGCGGAGCGATATCCTCGGCACGGTAGGTGACCTCTTTGTCAAACACGGCATCGGGGTCGGAATAGAGCTGTCGCCACTTCTCCACGGCTTTGTCCCAAGCCTCGCCCTTAGGGGCATACTCGCGACCCTTGAGGTACTCGAAGGTGATGTCGTCGGGAGCGATGAGTCCGGCGCGGCTACCCATCTCGATACTGAGGTTCGAGAGCGTGAGACGCCCCTCCATGCTCATGTTACGGACGGTAGATCCGGCATACTCCACGGCATAGCCCGTAGCGCCCGAAGTGGTCATTTGTGCCATGATATAGAGGGCTACGTCCTTAGCGGTGGTACCCTCGGGCAAGGTGCCCTCGATATTGATGCGCATGGTCTTGGGCTTGCTCTGCAAGATAGTCTGCGAAGCGAGCACCTGAGCCACCTCGCTGGTGCCGATACCCATGGCAATGGCGCCTACGGCTCCGTGAGTAGAGGTGTGGGAATCGCCACACACGATGGTCATGCCCGGCAGCGAGAGTGCCTTCTCGGGACCTACTACGTGGATGATACCGTTGTCCTTGGTGCCCATGGCAAAGTGGCGGATGCCAAACTCGGCACAGTTCTGTGCCAGTGTCTCCACCTGTTTGCGTCCTATGGGGTCATCGATGCGCTCCTGCTGGTCGCTCGGCGTGTTGTGGTCGGGCATTGCCACCACCTGTTCGGGGCGGAACACGCGTATATTCTTGTCTCTCAATGTGTCGAATGCCTGCGGTGTGGTCACCTCATGGCAATAGAGGCGGTCGATGTAAAGTTGGGTGGGGCCATCCTCTACCTTCTGTACCACGTGGGCATCCCAGATTTTATCAAATAATGTTTTCATTTCCTTACTTAAACTTATTTATACAGTCAATATATGCCTCCACACTGGCTGCGATGATATCGGTATTGGCACCGAAGCCATAGTAGAGTTGGTTGTTGTATTCCACTTGCATGTGTACCTTGCCCACATCGTCAGAGCCCTTGCTGATGGCCTGGATGGTAAACTCCTTCAGGGTCATGTTACGCTTGATAATCTGCTTGAGGGCCGTGATGGCGGCATCGACAGGACCATTGCCGGTAGCTGCAGCCTCGAACGACTCGCCGGCAATCTTCAATCCTAGGCTGGCCACGGAGCGTACGCCCACACCGCTGGTCACTTGCAAGTAGTCGAGCTTGATGTGGTGGTTCTCGCTGCGGTCGGCACCGGCAAGCATCAGCACATCGTCGTCGTTGATTTCCTTCTTCTTGTCGGCCAGGCGGAGGAATTCCTCGTACACCTTATCGAGCTTCTCCTGCTCCAGCTCCACGCCTAGCACGCTGAGGCGATGCTTCAGGGCTGCACGTCCGCTACGCGCAGTAAGCACGATGGCATTGTCGTCGATACCCACCTCCTTGGGATCCATGATCTCGTAGGTAGATACGTTCTTCAGCACGCCATCCTGATGGATACCGCTCGAGTGGGCAAAGGCGTTGCGGCCTACGATGGCCTTGTTGGGCTGCACGGGCATATTCATCAGCGAGCTCACCATGCGGCTCGTGGGGTATATCTTCTGCGTGTTGATGTTGGTCTCGATGCCCAGGTCAGGGTGGGTCTTGAAGATCATCGCCACCTCCTCCAATGAGGTATTGCCGGCACGCTCACCGATACCGTTGATGGTCACCTCTACCTGACGCGCACCATTGAGTACACCGGCTACGGTGTTGGCCGTGGCCATACCGAGGTCGTTGTGGCAGTGAGTAGAGAGGATAGCACGACCAGCGGCAAAGGCATCGACATGCTCGTAGAGGTACTTAATCTTCTCGCCATACTCGTAGGGGGTGCGGAAGCCTGTCGTGTCGGGGATGTTACACACCGTAGCACCCGCCTTGCACACCGCCTCGATGACACGGGCGAGGTACTCATTGTCGGTACGTCCTGCATCCTCGGCATAGAACTCCACATCCTCAACGTAGCGCTTGGCATACTTCACCGCCGCTACGGCACGCTCGATAATCTCCTCGGGAGTGCTGTTGAACTTATACTTGATGTGCGAGGGGCTGGTGCCGATACCTGTATGTATACGCTTGTGCTTGGCATACTTGAGCGCCTCGGCTGCTACATCGATGTCCTTCTGCACGGCACGGGTGAGCGCACATATCGTGGGCCATGTCACGGCCTTGGAAATCTCGATGACCGAGTTGAAGTCGCCCGGGCTCGACACTGGGAAACCCGCTTCGATGACATCCACACCCAGTGCCTCCAGTTGCTTGGCTACCTGAATCTTCTCCACCGTGTTGAGCTGACAGCCAGGCACCTGCTCGCCATCTCGCAGCGTAGTGTCGAAGATGTACAATCTGTTATTGTCCATTGTCTTTTTTCAAATTGAAAATTGAGAATTGAAAATTGAGAATCGGCTACTCAGAAAAGAATCCATCATCAACAATCCATTGCCAACCTTCCATTAATAAATTAAAAAGACCTTCCTCATCGTGATGAGAAAGGTTTATCCATTGTCCTATATACCTATTTATATATAAACGCATTTCTCATCCTTGCCACATGGTTGCAGTAGCAGGCTATCCAATAGCTGTAGAGAAATGAGGCTATACATTTTTGTACTTGTTTATATTATTCGGCTGCAAAAATATAAACAAATCGCGTACAAACAAAATAAATCGAAAGTAAATCGCAGTTTTTTACGACACAAATGAAAATGTTTCACATAAACCCACCGAACCTTCGAGTCAAAGGTTTCTTTATTACTGCAGATAGTTTAATCTAAATCTAATAGTTCAGCCAAAAAGTCCGCGCATACGACGGTGCATGCGGCGACGGAGATAGGGTGTGTCATAGCCCTTAGAAGGTGGCAATGTGGGTAATGAGAGGCGGGAGGTGTGTACCAACAATACCGACTTGGAATCCACTAGCGCTTGTTGAAAAATAACGGTCATCATACCTGTTGTCCTTTGAGTGTTTTGAAAAAATCTGTTGCAAAAGTAACACTTCAAGCGACTTCAGGGATGACAAAATCATGCAATACTAAGGGGGACAAACTGCTTTTGTCAGTTTCTCCCCCTATAATTTAAACAATTTTAGGCTATAGGACCTATTTCAGTTTCATCCGCCATACGGTGAGTGAGTTGGCGGGTGTCATATAGAGACTCTCCTTGAATGTCAGATTACACTCTGTGCTGGTGGGCACCACTTTCTCTGGCTCGGCAAAGGTGTTCTCATCCTTGCCACTCTCCGAGGTGAGCAGGGTGACGGTGCTCGATACAATGTCAGCCCCCTTGATGCTCATTTGCAAGGGTATCATCACATCGTCAAAGTTGACCACTTTTACAATCAGTTCGCCAGTCGTCTTATCAACCATCGCATTGGCATAGAGCATGTCGGGTGTGGCGATGGTAATGTCATGCACGAGCTGTCCATCCACGAAGGCGCGTATCTGCTCGTCGCGCACCTCGATGCGGATGTCATACCAGCGGCCTTTCTCTATGGTGCCGGCTGCGGTGATGGTGGTACTCTTCGATGCTGCCATGGTGGTCTCGATGCCGTGCTGGGTATTGCCCCATCCGCCGAGGTTGAGCCACTTGTAATTGTCCTCGTCAAAGTAGTCGAAGATGATGAGGAAGCCCTCATCGCCAGCTTGCTTGCGGGCCTTGAGGGTGAGGTCGTAGGAGGTAGCATCGAATACCTCGGGGCAGATGGCCACACACTCAGTAGTCTGTGTCGATTGGCTGATGATCCCGTCCTTCACCTGCCACTTGCCCTTCTTGATGTTCAAATCTGGAGTAGTAATTGACAATTGACAACTACCGGAGTCTCCTATAGCTGATTCAGGATTATCCATTGTCAATTGTCCATTGTCAATTGTCAATTGAATATCCTTATACTCCACCTCCGTATTCCACGAACCAAAGCCTACGCTGAACTTTGAGGGACGCGGACGGCGTGTCTGCTTCACCTCCGAAGCCACCATTGTGGTACCCACATTCTCGGCAAAAAGGCGCTGCACATAGTATGAGGGCGAGCCCCAGCTGTGGGCGGCATCGAAACGTATCATATCGGGCATCCAGGTCTTGTCGTGTATGTTGACAAACACGGGGGCATAGCTACACATGGCCACGACATCGCTATTGTTCTCCATACCCATCATATAGATGGCTTCTCCAAGAGCAGCCTTGAGGTTTCCCTCGCCGCAGTTTGAGGTCACGGCATATTCACCCACGTAAATCTTCGGACCCTTGCGGTCGTAGTTGTCGTAGTGGTGATATTTGCCGGCAAACCATGAGGGTGATCGGTAGTAGTGCTCATCGAGCATGTCTACGGGGTGCTCATTGCGCCACGAGGGATAGTCGGTACCCCACGACTCTACATTGCCGATGATCTGCATCTCGGGGTAGCGTGCCTTGATGGCATTGTAGAATTGGATGTAGCGCTCAGCATAGTGGTCGCTCTGCTCGCGCGGATTGGCTTGGTAGTTCTCGTTGCCAATCTCGATATACTTCATATTGAAGGGCTCGGGATGTCCGTTGGCGATACGCATACGGCCATACTTGGTGTTTTTGTCGCCATTGGCATACTCGATGGCATCGAGTGCATTCTGTATGTACTCGTCAATCTGGTCGTAAGGCTCGAATCCACCGTGCCATATACCTACGTTCACCACGTAGAGCGGCTCGGCACCAAGGTCCTCGGCCAGCTGCAGGTATTCGTGATAGCCCATACCGTCGGTGACGGGGTAGTGCCAGTTGGCATTGTAGTGGCCGGGACGCTCTTCGAGCGGCCCCACCGTGCGTTTCCATTCATAGGCGCTCTCCTTCGACATGCCCTCCACGAAGCATCCACCGGGGAAGCGTACAAACTTCGGGTGCAGGGCCTCGAGCATCTCGGCAAGGTCCTTGCGGCATCCGTTAGCGCGGTCCTTGTACGTCGGGGGGAAGAGCGACACCATGTCTAGATACAGCGTGCCGGGCATGTCAGCCGCCATGACAAAGCGGGCATAGTCGGCATTGGCCTCGGGGGTAAAGGTAACGGAATACTTCTTCCACGCCTTGCCAATCTTACCTTTGACAGCAGCCTCGGCATACCACACCGCGCTGTCCTTGCTCTGTAGACCTACACGGAGCATACCCTTGTAGCTCTTGTCGGCACGTGCCCAGAAGGTTAGCGTATAGGTATCGCCCTTTACCGACTTTATACCCCAGAAGCCAGTGTTGGCAATGGCTGCTGGTGCATCGGCTGAAGCTTCGGTGATGCTCCACTTGAGTGCCTTCTGCTGCACCTTGTTGAGCAGGCTCGTGGTGGTGATCTCCATCTTCGATGCAGCACCCTCACTGTTGGCACTCACCCAAGCAGGAATTAGTCCCGGCAACGGACGGCGTCCGAAACGCTCACCCTCGCCATTCTCTCCGAAACGGCGGTTACGGATGGGACGAGCCTCATCCTCGAACGAGCGATTTTGGATGAGTTCAGCGTATAGCCCACCCTCACCGGCGTGGTTGATTTCCTCATAGAAGAGACCGTACAGGGTCGGGCTGATGGTAACTCCCTCTTGCGAGGCATCCACACTCAGTACTGCAGTCTGAGCCTTGCCACTCACCGCAAGCATGCAAACAGACATGTAGAACAAGAATAATCGTTTCATTTTGTTTTCATTTATTATTAGGATAACTACAAAGGTAGTATTTTTTTAGTTCTTACACACTGAAGTCAAGAAAAATAAAGCAAACATTATTTGTTTTCGCTCATTTATTTGTATCTTTTCGATAATCGTGAAGGTACTTGCACTCGCTGTGAAAAAATTAAAGCAAGCTTTATTTTGTTTTCGCTCGTTTATTCGTACCTTTACGATAAATCGAGAAGGTACTTGCACTCGCCGTGAAAAAAATTAAAGCAAGCTTTATTTGTTTTCGCTCGTTTATTCGTACCTTTGCAATACTTTTGCAAATAATAAACAATTTTAAATATTAAAGTACTATGGATTTGTTAAGCCAGATTATTGCGCGTGCCAAGAGTAACAAGCAGCGCATCGTACTCCCCGAAGGAACCGAGGAGCGTACACTGAAAGCCGCCGACCGCCTTCTTGCCGATGAGGTAGCCGACCTGATTATTATCGGTAACCCGGAAGAGATCAAGGGACTTGCTGCCCAGTGGGGACTCACCCATCTGGACAAGGCCACCATCATCGACCCCGAGAATCATCCGAAGAAGGAGGAGTATGCCAACCTGCTCTTCGAGTTGCGTAAGAAGAAGGGCATGACCATCGAGGAGGCTCAGAAGCTGGTGACCAATCCGCTCTATCTGGGTTGCCTTATCATCAAGGCTGGCGATGCCGACGGTCAGCTCGCAGGTGCACAGAACACTACAGGTAACGTATTGCGCCCCGCATTGCAGATTATCAAGACCGCTCCGGGCATCAGCTGCGTATCAGGTGCTTTCGTGATGATTACCCAGACTCCTCAGTATGGCGAGAATGGCGTGCTCATCATGGGCGACTGTGCCGTGACTCCCGTTCCCGATGCAGCCCAGCTCTCTCAGATTGCCGTATGCTGCGCCGACACTGCTCGCGCCGTAGCTGGCATCGAGGATCCCCGCGTGGCTATGCTGAGCTTCTCTACCAAGGGCTCGGCCAAGCATGAGTGTGTAGACAAGGTGACTGAGGCTCTGCGCCTGGCTAAGGAACTGGCTCCCGACCTCAAGATCGACGGTGAGCTCCAGGCCGACGCTGCTCTTGTGCCCTCTGTAGGTGCCAGCAAGGCTCCCGGCTCTGAGATTGCCGGCAAGGCCAACGTACTGGTATTCCCCACACTCGAGGTGGGCAACATTGGCTACAAGCTCGTGCAGCGCTTGGGAGGTGCCGAGGCTATCGGCCCCATCCTCCAGGGTATCGCACGCCCCGTGAACGACCTTTCACGCGGCTGCTCTATTGATGACGTATATAACATGGTAGCCATCACCGCTTGCCAGGCACAGGCGGCAAAGTAATTCTAATTTACAATTTGACCATTTACTATTTACGATAATAGAAGAGATGAAAATCCTCGTATTAAACTGCGGTAGTTCATCCATCAAGTACAAACTCTTCGAGATGGACACCCAATCGGTACTCGCCCAGGGCGGTATCGAGAAGATTGGCCTTCCCGGCTCATTCCTTAAGTTGACCTTGCCCAATGGCGAGAAGGTAATACTCGAAAAAGACATCCAGGAGCACACCGCTGGTGTGGAGTTTATCCTGCAGACACTCACCGGTGCCGAGTATGGCGCACTGAAGTCGCTCGACGAGCTCGATGCCGTAGGTCACCGTATGGTGCATGGCGGTGAGAAGTTCAGCCAGTCGGTTCTCCTCAATGAGGAGGTGTTGGCAGCTTTCGAGGCTTGCAACGACCTGGCTCCCCTGCACAATCCCGCCAACCTCAAGGGCGTGGCTGCCATCACCGCGCTGCTTCCCGAGATTCCTCAGGTGGGCGTGTTCGACACCGCTTTCCATCAGACCATGCCCGACTATGCCTACATGTATGCCGTTCCCTACGAACTGTACGAGAAGTACGGCGTACGTCGCTACGGCTTCCACGGCACCTCACACCGCTATGTGTCGCAGCGCGTATGTGAGTACCTCGGCATCAAGCCCGAAGGCACCAAGATTATCACCTGCCACATCGGCAACGGTGCGTCAATCTCGGCCGTTGTGGATGGCAAGTGTGTAGACACCAGCATGGGTCTCACCCCGCTCGAAGGTCTCATGATGGGTACCCGTAGTGGCGACATCGACGGTGGCGCCGTGACCTTCATCATGGAGAAGGAGGGCTTGGATGCTACAGGCGTATCGAACCTGCTCAACAAGAAGTCAGGCGTACAGGGTGTCTCAGGCGTATCTTCAGACATGCGCGAGATCTGCGCTGCTGTAGACGCAGGCCATCCTCGTGCAACACTCGCACTCAATATGTATGAGTACCGCATCCGCAAGTATATCGGCTCATACGCTGCCGCTATGGGTGGTGTTGATGTTATCCTCTTCACCGGTGGTGTAGGCGAGAACCAGGACAACACACGCGAAGCTGCATGCCGCGGCCTCGAGTTCATGGGCGTAAAGATTGACACGGAGAAGAACAAGACCGTCCGTGGCGAAGAGGCCATCATCTCTACTCCCGACTCTAAGGTTAAGGTAGTAGTCATCCCCACCGACGAGGAGCTGATGATCGCTACTGATACGATGAACCTTCTTTAAGTAAATTCTGAATTCTGAATTTTGAGTTCTGAGTATCCTTCCTCGATGCTGTTTTTAGGGTCGCGGAGCTTATTTCAGAATTCATAATTCAGAATTTATAATTCTTGAAACCATGTACGAACAACTACTAAACCTCGACCCCATAAAAATCAATTTCAGCAAGTCTGGTATGGATATGCTGAATATCGCCTTGGCCGTCGTGATGTACGGTGTAGCCCTCGGCATCAAGCCGGGCACCTTTGCCAAGGTGTTCCGCGAACCCAAGTCCATTCTCGTGGGTCTTATCGGCCAGTGGATACTCATTCCCTCGCTCACCTTCCTCCTGATTATCATCTTCCACAAGCATATCACTCCGATGGTGGCTATGGGTATGATTCTCGTAGGCTCTTGCCCGGGAGGCAACGTGTCGAACTTCATCACCTCCATCTCAAGGGGCAACCGCGAGCTCTCGGTATCGATGTCGGCCGTGACCACTACGGCGGCCATCGTCACCACACCGGCCAACTTTGCCATCTGGGGCAGCCTCTACGTGCGCTACCTCAATCGCCACGCGGCCGATGCACTACAGACACTCACCATACCCATCTGGGATATCTTCGTCACGGTGTTCATCCTGCTCGGCGTGCCCTTGGCATTGGGTATTCTCACCACACACTACGCCCCGAAGGTAGCCAAGGCGCTCAACAAGCCCTTGCAGTACCTCTCCATTGTGGTGTTCCTCGCTATGGTGCTGATCTCGTTCTGGAACAACTTCGACATCTTCGTCAAGTACCTCAAGTGGATTGTGCTTATCGTAGCCATTCACAACGGACTGATTCTCTTCATGGGTTATTGGCTCGGTGAGCTCTCGGGCCTGC
Organism: Bacteroidaceae bacterium; assembly: GCA_017622495.1. Taxonomy (GTDB): domain Bacteria; phylum Bacteroidota; class Bacteroidia; order Bacteroidales; family Bacteroidaceae; genus UBA1189. Next base: position 26,762 of record JAGAQY010000043.1, read on the forward strand.
CGCGCCCCGACCGCCGCGCCATCACCATCGAGATGGGCATCCAGAACTCGGGTCTCGGCCTCATCCTCCTGTTCAACCCCAACATCTTCCCGCCCGAACTGCAGAATGGCGGTATGCTCATCATCACCGCATGGTGGGGCATCTGGCATATCATCGCAGGCCTCACCGCCGCAGGCATCTTCCGCCTCCGCGACAGGTACAAGTGGAAAGAGGGTAAATAAATTGAAAATTGAAAATGGAGAATTGAAAGTTTTTTCAGCTCGCCATTTTCAATTTTTCCATAAATACGTTTGCTGAAGAGACTTGTTGCTCAGCAGTGTTCATGTCGTTTTCTTTGACTCCACTTTGTTGCACTGGCTTTTCAATTTTCAATTCTCAACTTTCAATTCGTTCCGTGCAAGTATACAATAAAAACATCGGATATACGCTTCTGCGCAGCCTGTGGGTAAACCCCATCATCAGCCTGTCGCTGCGTCGCCTCGTCGTGCGAGGCAAGGAAAACCTGCCCAAGGACGGGGCCGTCATCATCGGTAGCAACCACACCAATGCGTTGCTCGACCCCTTGGTGATACTCCGCTCGATGAACCGCGCCACCGTCTTCATGACGCGTGCCGACATCTTCCGCCGTCCCCTCCTGCAGAAGGTATTCACCTTCCTTAAGATGCTGCCCATCTACCGCATCCGCGATGGCTATGCCGCCGTGAAGCAAAACGAGGAGATAATACGCAAGTGCGTCGATGTGCTCCGCCACCGCTACCCGCTGGCCCTCTTCCCCGAGGCCACACACCGCCCCAAGCACTCGCTCATGGGCCTGAGCAAAGGCATCTTTCACATCGCCCTCGAGGCCAACAAGCAGTTTGGCCATGAGAAGCCCGTCTACATCGTGCCCACCGGCATAGAGTATGGCCGCTACTTCCGCTACCGCTCCAACGCGGTGGTCACCTATGGCGAGCCCATCAACGTCACCGAGTTTGTGCGCCAGCACGAGGGTGAGGTCACCCCAGCCCGTCTGCTGGCCATGCTGCGCGAGGAGCTGGCCCGCCGCATGAGCGAGCTCATCGCCTTCGTGCCCGACACCGAGGCCTATGATGCCCGCTGGGAGCTCACCAAGCTATGTACCGCCCAGTCGGCCCCCCTGTCGCCTGCCGAGCGCCTCACCCTCAACCGTGCTGCCATCGCCCACATCGTGGAGAAGACCGACAGCGACCCCGAGGCCGCCCAAGCCCTCTACACCGATGCCCTGGCATTCAAGAAGGAGCGTCGCCTGCGCCGCATACACCCCTCGTCTACCGGACATAAGCACCCCCTCATCGCCTCCATCGGCAACACCGTGGCCCTGCTCTGCGCTTTGCCCTACTATCTCTTCTGTGCACTGGTGACCCTCCCCTCATGGGCATTGTCACACTATATCGTAAGCGGACTCAAGGACAAGGCCTTCAGCAACACCGCCCGCCTGGGTGTGAACCTCGCCCTGTGGCCCCTGCTCATCATCATCTGGAGCATCGTGGCCCTGTGCGCCCTGCCTCTGGTGCCCGCCTTGCTGGCTATCCTCCTGCTGTTGCCTGCCGTAGCCTTCTTCTACGACTACAACGCCTTCGCCCTCCACACCTGGAGCGACTGGCAATGGACACGGGCCAAGCACCTGCATGCCCGCCTCAAGGAGCTGCTCCGTCGGTGCAAGTGATGCCTCTCGGATGCAAACAACAAACTCCCGACTCTCTTCAGTGAGGTCGGGAGTTTGTTGTAGAAGAGCATTCTCCAGATACATACAAGCACAATCAAGTGGGTCCCCAAAGCAAAATACAAGCCTTCTCTTTTCATTCGCTCTTTGAAATTTGGCATTTCGCTCGGCTTGTTGTATCTTTGTAAGATATTCACTAAAAGCATAAACGACAATGAAAAAGATGATCTATACAGCACTGGCAGCAATGGTGCTGCTGTGCGGATGTTCTCAGAACATTTTTCCCATCAGAGGAGTGAAGAAAACGGTGGAGACACAGGCTCCACAAGTAGAGAACAAAGCCGTTGCCCTGCAGGATACAGTAGTAGCAGAGGCCGTACAGGCAGAAGAACCCGTGGTGGAGCGCGAGCCTATCCCCGAAGAGTGGACCACCATCAAGGACGACTCGCTGGTGGTGATTGAGAGCATGTCGGGCGAACTCGATAGCCTACTCAACAGTTGGTATGCGCAAACCTACCTCATGGTGGACACCACATGCACGGCAACAGCCACCAACCCCACATTCAGCGACACGGTATACACCGAGCGACTGGCCAACCTGCCCTGTCTGGTGCAGATGGTATACAATCAGCCCGTGCGCAGCAGTATTGACCGCTACGCCACGAAGCTGCGCCACCAGGTATCCTACATGCTGGGTATGATGCAGTACTATGAGCCTATCATAGAGCAGGCACTTGATGTGCATGGCGTGCCCAACGAGCTGAAATACCTGCCGGTAATCGAATCGGCCCTCAACCCCGTGGCCGTATCTCGCGCTGGAGCTACCGGTCTGTGGCAGTTCATGTACAGCACAGGCAAGCTCTACGGACTGAAGCAAAACAGCCTCGTGGACGATCGCCGCGACCCCGTGAAGGCCACCTGGGCTGCAGCCAAGCACCTACGCGACCTCTATGACCGCTTTGGTGACTGGAGTCTTGCCATAGCAGCCTACAACTGCGGCTCGGGCAACGTGAACAAGGCCATCTACCGATCGGGTGGAAAGACCAGCTTCTGGGATATCTACTACTATCTTCCCCGTGAGACTCGTGGTTACGTGCCTGCCTTCATCGCAGCCACCTACATCATGACCTACCATGCCGAGCATGGCATCTGCCCCATGGAGCCCAAGTTGCCTATAGCTACCGACACCATCATGGTAAACCGTCTGCTCCACTTCGACCAGATAGCTGCCGTATGCGATATCGACATGGAGTTGCTGCGTGGCCTCAACCCGCAGTACCGCGAGGACGTGATTCCCGGAAAGTTCCTGCCCGGATCACTGCGCCTCCCCGAGGACAAGATACGCACCTTCATCCTCTCGGGCGACTCGATATACAACTACGACCGCGAGAAATACTTCTCCGAGGAGAAGGTGAAGACACTGAAGAACCAAGCTACCAACAGTGGATTCATCTACCACAAGATACGCAGCGGAGAGACACTCTCGACAATCGCACGACGCTACCGAGTATCGGTGACAGAACTGAAAAACTGGAACGGACTGCGCACCAGCCGCATCGTGGCAGGAAAGAGACTGAAGATTTATCCGAGATGAAAGTTGAAAGATGAAAGTTCGTGCAAGCGAACAAGAGTCAAGTTTACTTGAACTATTGCAGTGAGCGCAGCCGAACTTCAACGAAGTTAAAGTTGAAAGATGAGCCGAAGGTCGACGCCCGAAGGGGCCAAAGTCAAAGACTAAAAAGAACAATTCAGAATTTAGAATTCAGAATTAAGAAAACATGAACACTGAAAAGGAACTTGCCGAAGAGAAGATGATAAACGAAGCATTCCAAGGAATGCTGAGTACTTACCTTGCCTCGAAGCACCGCAAGAAGGTTGACATCATCACCCGTGCCTTCAACTTTGCCAAGCATGCCCATAAAGGAGTGCGCCGCAACTCGGGCGAACCTTATATCATGCACCCCATCGCCGTAGCACGCATCGTGAGCGAGGAAATAGGTTTGGGCTCTACATCCATCTGCGCAGCATTGCTCCACGATGTGGTAGAGGATACCGAATATACCGTGGAGGACATCGCCAACCTCTTCGGTCCCAAGATAGCGCAAATCGTTGACGGGCTGACCAAGATAGCGGGTGGCATCTTCGGAGACAAGGCGTCGGCACAGACGGAGAACTTCAAGAAGCTGCTGCTCACCATGTCGGAGGATATCCGCGTAATCCTCATCAAGATTGCCGACCGCCTGCACAACATGCGCACCTTGGAGCACATGGCGCCCAACAAGCAGTACAAGATTGCCGGAGAGACACTCTACATATATGCTCCCATCGCCTATCGTCTCGGACTGAGCAAGATAAAGGTGGAATTGGAGAACCTCAGCTTCAAGTACGAGCACCCCGAGGAGTATGCGCGTATAGAGGAAAAGCTGGCCATGACACAGGCCGAGCGCGAGAAACTCTTTGCCGACTTCACCGCTCCTATCAAGGACAAGCTTGACGAGATGGGGGTGCAATATACGCTGATGGGGCGCATCAAGTCGCCCTACTCGATATGGAAGAAGATGCAGAACAAACAGCTCGCCTTCGAGGACATATTCGATATACTGGCCGTGCGCATCATCTTCGAGCCCAAGAACCCGAGAGAGGAAGCCAACGAGTGCTTCAACATATACATAGCCCTGTCTCACCTCTACCGTACCCACCCCGACCGTTTCCGTGACTGGGTGAACCAGCCCAAGACAAACGGCTATCAGGCCCTGCATGTAACCCTCATGAGTAATCATGGAGAGTGGGTGGAGGTACAGATCCGTAGCCGCCGCATGGACGATATTGCCGAACAGGGCGTAGCTGCACATTGGAAATACAAGGAGAGCGGCTACGTAGAGGAGGATGAGGTGGACCTCAACAAGTGGCTCCACACCATCAAGGAAATACTCGATGATCCACAGCCCGATGCAATGGACTTCCTTGATGCCATCAAGCTCAACCTCTACTCTTCAGAAATCTTCGTCTTTACCCCCAAGGGCGACATCAAGACCATGCCACAAGGCTGCACAGCGCTCGACTTTGCCTTCTCCATCCACTCTGTGCTGGGCACACACTGTATAGGCGCTAAGGTCAACCACAAGCTCGTGCCCATGAGCCACGTGTTGCAGAGCGGCGACCAAGTGGAGGTGCTCACTTCGAAGACACAGAACGTGAAGCCCGAGTGGCTCGCCATGGTCACCACCGCCAAGGCAAAGAGCAAGATACAGGGTATTCTGCGCCGCGAGGAGCGTGCAGCACACAAAGAGGGCGAGCGTCTGATGGATGAGTTCGTACAGCGCGAAGGTCTCTCCCTTGACGTGCACAATACAGCCCGTCTATGCCGCCTTCACAACTTCACCGAGTACGACCAGCTCCTCATAGCCATCGGTAAGGGCAGTGTGACTCTCGGCGATGCCGAACGCAGCGCCCTCAAGGGCAATTCCTCATCGTCGAATATCCTTGGTCGTCTCTTCCGCAGCAGCAAGAAGGAGCAACCAATCAGCGAGACGGCACCATTGCCTGGCAATGCACCCCAGAAGATTGACAAGAAGCGTCCACTCATCCTTACCGACGAGACCCTGCAGAGTAGCTACCATATGGCCGACTGCTGCCATCCCATCCCAGGCGACGATGTGCTGGGCTTCATTGATGGCGACGGACAGATTATCATCCACCAGCGTAAATGTCCTGAAGCTGCCAAGTTCAAGGCAGCCTATGGCAACCGCATTGTGGCAGCCCAGTGGAGTACTCACAAGCTGCTCCACTTCTCCGTATCCATCAACATCAAGGGTATTGATGGTGTGGGAGTGGTAAATCAAATTACCAATGTCATCTCCCAAGAGCTCAACGTAAACATGGAGCGCATCCTCATCGAGGCCTACGACGGAATCTTCGACGGCACCATCCGCCTCCGCGTACATGATGTGGACGACATTAAGGTCATCTGCGACAACCTGAAGAGGCTCAACAATGTACGCTCGGTAGTGCGTGTCGACAACTAATCCATCCGCCACTGCCCAAACATTCAGTGCCCCAGATTAAACCATTCTGTGCGGGTGTAGTCATATATATATATTAACATAATCACATCACTATAGCTACTATGCGAATATTACTTACCCTCCTCGTCAGCCTCATAGGCCTCAGTGCCTCGGCTCAAGTATCGTTCGGCCAAGCCGACAAGTTCAACACTGGGTGGCGCTTCATCCTCCGTGATGACAGTGCAGCCAGCAAGCCCGACTACGACGACAGCCGCTGGCGCCCCATGGAGCTGCCCCACGACTGGAGCGTGGAGAGCGCTCCCTCGCAGGAGCTGGCCAGCTGCACAGGTTACCTGCCCGGAGGCATAGGATGGTATCGCAAGACCTTCACTGTGGGCGACGATGCCGCCCGCCACTACATCTACTTCGAGGGCGTGTATAACCGTAGCGACGTATACCTCAACGGTCACCACCTGGGTCACCGCCCCAACGGATACGTATCGTTCATGTATGACCTTACACCTTATTTAAATAAGAGTGGCGACAATGTCATCGCCGTGCGCGTCGACCACAGCCGCTATGCCGACTCGCGCTGGTACACCGGCTCGGGCATCTACCGCGACGTCTACCTCATCAGCGCCCCCGACGTGCACCTCTCGCAGTGGGGCGTGGCCTACCGCGCCAGCAAGCTCACCGACCGCAGCGCCACCATCGAGGTCGACGTGGCTGTAGACAACCACACCACGCAGGCACAGAAGGTGCAGGCACGCATCACGATGCTCGACGCCGAAGGCAAGAAGGTAGCCTCAACGACAAAAAATGCAAACATTGAAGGAAATACTTTCAATTCTCAATTTTCAATTTTCAATTTAAAAATCTCGAACCCTCACCGCTGGAACCTCGACGACCCCTACCTCTACACCCTGCAGGTGGAGCTCCTTGCCGACGGTAAGGTGATAGGCCATACCGAGGTGCGTGCCGGCTTGCGCACCCTCGACTTCAGTGCCGACAAGGGCTTTGCCCTCAACGGACAGAACATGAAGGTCAAGGGCGTATGCCTCCACCACGATGCCGGTGTGCTGGGTGCCGTAGTGCCTCCCGAGGTATGGCGCCGCCGCCTCGAGTCGCTCAAGGCCATGGGAGCCAATGCCATCCGCATGAGCCACAATCCGCAAGCCCCCATCGTGTATGACCTGTGCGACGAGCTGGGTCTGCTCATCATGGACGAGGGCAGCGACGAGTGGGAGTTTCCCAAGCGCAAGTGGATAAAGGGCTGGAACAAGGGCGAGCCCGGCTTTGAGGGCACGGCCGACTTCTTCGAGGAGTGGATAGAGCGCGACATCACCGACATCGTGCGCCGCGACCGCAATCACCCCAGCGTGTTCCTCTGGAGCGTGGGCAATGAGGTAGACTACCCCAACGACCCCTACTCACACCCCGTGCTCGACGGCAGCAGCATCAGCCAGCCCATGTTTGGCGGCTACGACCCCAAGCGTCCGCATGCCGAGCGCATAGGCAAGATAGCCAAGCGCCTGGCAGCCTGCATCCGCGCCATTGACTCCTCACGCCCCGTCACGGGAGCTTTGGCAGGTGTGGTCATGAGCAATGAGACCGAGTACCCCGAAGCCGTCGACGTGGTAGGCTACAACTACACCGAGGACCGCTACGACACCGACCACAAGAAATACCCCGAGCGCATCATCTATGGCAGCGAGACCCGCAGCGACTTCGGTGCCTGGAAAGCCGTGCGCGACAAGGAACACATCTTCGGCCAGTTCATCTGGACGGGCACCGACTACCTCGGCGAGTCAGGCGCATGGCCCTCACGCGGCCTCCACACCGGTCTGCTCAACTTTGCCAACTATCCCAAGGGCCGCGGCAAGTTCCGCGAGGCCCACTGGAGCGACAAGCCCATGATCTACATCGGTACCTACCGCACTGGCCGTGGCCGTTGGGGCAACCAGCTCTCCATCGATGCCGGTGATACGTGGAACTACCGCGACGGACAGCGTGTGCGCGTGGTATGCTACACCAATACCGCCAAGGCACAGCTCAAGCTCAATGGCGAGGTCATCGGCGAGATGCACCCCTACGACGACAACAGCGGCATGATACATTGGGACGTAGAGTACCGTCCCGGCACCCTCACCGCCGAGGGCTTCGATGCTGAGGGCAACCTGCAGGCCACCTATGCCATCACCACCAGCGATCGTCCCTACCAGCTTCGCGCCACACTGCTCGAGCCCGAGGTGTCGGCTGCCGGAGGCACCGCACAGGTGCTCGTGGAGGTGCTCGATGAGCAGGGCACCATCGTGAAGCTGGCCGACAACATGATCTCTTGCCAGGTCGAGGGACCTGCCCGCCTGCTGGGCCTCGAGAACTCCGACAACAGCGACATGAGCCACCCCAAGGCACGCCAGCGCCGCGCCTTCCAGGGCTACCTCGTAGCCTACGTGCAAGTCAATGGCGATGCACCCGTGACGCTCACCTTCAGCACTCCGCTTCTCGAGGATGCCACGCTCACCTTCACTCCTGTCAAGTAAGCACACGGGAATAGAAGAGACAATACAGCAAGCGGGTGCGCCATCGGCGCACCCGCTTGTCTTTCACCTTTCCCCTCAGAGGATGTTGCTCTCCCCCTCGGGCACGATATACAGTTCGTCCAGTTTCATGAGTATCTCCTCCAGTTCGCTGCGCACCCCCTTGAGTCGCTCGGCGATATCCTGCCTGTTCACCACCTGGCTCTTGCTCGTCTTCAGGCGTTTACGGGCAGCCTTTACGGTGAGTCCCTGCTCCTTCACGAGGTGATGTATGAGCCTCACCAGCTCAATGTCCTCCTTCGTGTATTGTCGCACGCCTGTAGCCGTCTTCTTGGGGCGTAGCGATGGTATCTCCCTCTCCCAGAATCGCAGGGTCGACTCGGCCACACCAATCTTCTCGGCCACCTCGCGTATACTATAGTATAATTTCAGGTCTTTGTCCATTACTGCTTGCGCTGTGTGCTTAATTCCAAGTTATGAGTCACCATCCTCGTCTGTTGTCCGTAAGTGACTTCGCTACCGAGTCTGTCACCCACTTAATCCAGCACCTTGCCATGGTTCTCGGCCATGCGTATCATCTCGTCATATTGGTCGGCATCAAGGTCCATGAAATAGTAGTTTGCCGGGTTCACAGGCCTTCCTCGCTGCAGCACCTCGTAGTGCACATGAGGTCCTGTGCTGCGTCCGCTGTTGCCCGATAGGGCTATGGTTTCTCCACGCACCACCTTTTGTCCGCGCTTCACGTTGAAGCTCTTCAGGTGTGCATAGCGTGTCTCATATCCGTATCCATGGTCCAGAGTCACCACATATCCATATCCGCGTTCCCACTTGGCAGTCTTCACCACGCCGTCGGCCGTGGCATATACCGGTGTGCCTATGTCGCATGAGAAGTCCATGCCGTCGTGGAATATGCGTGTCTGATATATTGGATGTATTCGGTATCCATATCCCGAAGCCGTGCGCTTGAGGTCCTTGTTTGACACGGGCTGTATGGCAGGCAGATGCCGTAGCATGTCTTCGTGGTTCTTGTAAAACTCCACCACCTCGTCAAACGACCTCGACTGCAGGTACAGCTTTCGTGCCAGCATGTCCATCTTCTGTGTGGTAGAGATCACCAGTTCGGCATTGTCCATATCCTCCAGTTCCTCGTAGCGGTTGGTGCCCGCATAGTCGGCATTGCGCACGGCATCCGATACGGGCTCGGCCATAAACATTACGCGGTACAGGTTGTCGTCGCGCTGGCGTATGTCCTCCATCACCTCCAGTGCCTCGTCAAACCGCTGTGTCAGCACCGTGTATTGGGTCTGCAGGCGTGCATTCTCGGCTCTCAGGTCCTCGGCGCTCTCGGGAGTACCCAGCATGAGTACCGTGACAAAGTATCCCCCTACGCCCAGCAGCACGAAGAAGAGCGTGTTGCGCAAGTATGTGAGAAGGCGGCTGCGCATGTTGGGATACACGCGGTCATACGTCTTGGTTTTGTCATTATACTTGTAGTAAACGTTTCTCATCGTCCGTTTAGGTGCTCATGGTACGTTTTTGTGACCATGAAATTGAAAATTTTACCTGTTTCGTAGGGCAAAAGTACGAAAACGTGCGTATCTTTGCAAACTATTTGGCAGAATATTATAAATAATTAGATATTACACAGCTATGTTGACAGCAAAGGAAATCAGAGAATCATTCAAATCCTTTTTCGAGAGCAAGGGTCATCAGATTGTATCCTCGGCTCCTATGGTGGTCAAGGACGACCCCACACTGATGTTTACCAACGCCGGCATGAACCAGTTCAAGGACATCATCCTGGGCAATGCCGCAGCCAAGTATAAGCGTGTGGCCGACTCGCAGAAGTGCCTCCGCGTGAGCGGCAAGCACAACGACCTCGAAGAGGTGGGTCACGATACCTATCACCACACCATGTTTGAGATGTTGGGCAACTGGTCGTTTGGCGACTACTTCAAGCAGGAGGCCATCGACTGGGCATGGGAGTACCTCGTTGATGTGCTCAAGCTCGACCCCAAGAACCTCTACGCCACCGTCTTCGAGGGCAGCAAGGAGGAGGGCTTGAGCCGCGACGATGAGGCAGCAGCCATCTGGGAGCGTCACCTGCCCAAGGACCACATCATCAACGGCAACAAGAAGGACAACTTCTGGGAGATGGGCGACACAGGCCCCTGCGGTCCCTGCTCAGAGATCCACATCGACCTCCGCTCCGAGGAGGAGAAGGCTGCCGTACCCGGTGTGCAGCTCGTCAACCACGACCACCCTCAAGTAATCGAGATATGGAACCTCGTGTTCATGCAATACAACCGCAAGGCCGACGGTAGCCTCGAAGGGCTCCCCGCCAAGGTTATCGACACCGGTATGGGCTTCGAGCGCCTCTGCATGGCGCTGCAGGGCAAGACGTCAAACTACGACACCGACGTGTTCCAGCCCATCATCAAGGTCATCGCAGCCATGTCCGGCAAGGTATATGGCGACGATGCCAAGAACGATGTTGCCATGCGCGTCATCGCCGACCACATCCGCACCATCGCCTTCTCCATCACCGACGGCCAGCTCCCCTCCAATGCCAAGGCCGGCTACGTCATCCGCCGCATCCTGCGCCGTGCCGTACGCTACGCCTACACCTTCCTCGGGCAGAAGCAAGCCTTCATGTACCGCCTGCTTCCCGTACTCATCGAGAGCATGGGCGACGCCTACCCCGAGCTCAAGGCACAGCAGACCCTCATCGAGAAGGTCATCAAGGAGGAGGAAGAGTCGTTCCTGCGCACACTCGACACCGGTATCCGCCTGCTCGACAAGGTCATTGCCGATGCCCGCACCGCCGGCAAGCAGGAGATCAGCGGCGTAGATGCCTTCACCCTGTACGATACCTACGGCTTCCCGCTCGACCTCACCGAGCTCATCCTCCGCGAGAACGGCATGACCGTGTGCCTCGCCGAGTTCACCGCCGAGATGGACAAGCAGAAGGCCCGTGCCCGCAACGCCGCTGCCGTCGACCTGGGCGACTGGGTAGTCCTCACCGAGGGCGAGAGCGAGTTTGTAGGCTACGACTTCACCGAGCACGATGCCCGCATCCTGCGCTACCGTAAGGTGACACAGAAGAAGCAGGAGCTCTATCAGATTGTCCTCGACAAGACCCCCTTCTATGCCGAGAGCGGTGGTCAGGTGGGCGATACTGGAGCCATCGTGAGCGAATACGAGACCATCGACATCATCGACACCAAGAAGGAGAACGGACTCTCCGTACATATCGCGACAAAACTTCCCGAACATCCCGAGGCCGAGTTTATGGCCTGCGTTGACACCGACAAGCGTGCCGCCTGTGCCGCCAACCACTCGTGCACCCACCTCATCGACGAGGCCCTGCGCGAAGTCCTCGGCACCCACGTGGAGCAGAAGGGTTCGCTCGTCACACCCGACTCCTTGCGTTTCGACTTCTCGCACTTCCAGAAGGTCACCGATGAGGAGCTGCGCCAGGTAGAGCACCTCGTCAACGCCAAGATACGCGCCAACGTCGAGCTCAACGAATACCGCAACCTGCCCATCGAGAAGGCCCGCGAGTTGGGCGCCATCGCCCTCTTCGGCGAGAAGTACGGCGACCACGTACGCGTAGTGCAGTTCGGCAACTCCATCGAGTTCTGCGGCGGTACCCACGTGAGCGCCACAGGTAAGATCGGTATGGTCAAGATCGTCAGCGAGAGCAGCATTGCTGCCGGTGTACGCCGTATCGAGGCCATCACCGGAGCCAAGGTAGAGGAGATGCTCGACCGCCTGCAGGATGGCATGGGCGAGATACGCCAGCTCTTCCACAACGCCCCCGACCTCAAGGGCACCCTCGTGAAGTTCATCGCCGAGCACGACGACCTCAAGCGACAGATCGAGGAGTTCATGAAGGAGCGTGCCGCATCGCTCAAGGCCGAGCTCGTGGAGAAGATGGCTTGCGTAAATGGCATCAACGTCATCAAGGCCGTAGTGCCCATGCCTGCCGATGCCGTGAAGAACATCGTGTTCCAGCTCCGTGGCGAGAAACCCGAGAACCTCCTCGTGGTCATCGGCAGCGTCGATAGCGACAAGCCCCTGCTCACCGTATCGGCCAGCGAAGACCTCACCGCCAAGGGCATCAATGCCGGACAGCTCGTGCGCGAGGCAGCCAAGCTCATCCAGGGCGGCGGCGGCGGACAGGCCCACTTCGCCACCGCAGGTGGCAAGAACCCCGACGGCATCATCAGCGCTGTCGACAAGGTAGTAGAGCTCGCTACAGCATAGGGCCACAGTGCAAAAAAAATAGGAAAGCCTTCTCCACACGGGAGAAGGCTTTTTGTTTTTGGCGATTCGGAAAAATATTCCTACTTTTGTAATACAACTATTGAGAGACACATCCCCATGAAGTTCCGCACAGTGATATACACCCTCCTTCTTGCCACCCTCTGCATGGGGTGTGGCGGGCACCTTTCCATGCATGAGCTGGAGCATCTTGAGGCGCGGATGAACGTTGCGCCGGACTCGGTGCTGGCGGTGCTCACCGCTGCCGACATGCCGCGGTGTGGCGAGCGTCGTGCGCTCTATGCGCTGCTTACCGTGCAGGCGCAGGACAAGAGCTATGTCGATGTGGCGGACGATTCGCTCATTAGTGTGGCTACGCGCTACTATGACCGCAAAGGCTTGCCGCTCCGTCGTCTGCAGGCTTTCTACTACCATGGGCGTGTATATGCCAATGCAGGTCTTCATCATGAAGCCATGACCGCCTACACGCGTGCTGAGGAGTTTGTAAACAAGGTGGATGCACCATATCCAGTGGGGTTGCTGTATGCACAGATAGGTGTGCTCTATGGTAATGATTATGACTATCCTCAGGCATTGGAGTATATAGATAATGCACTTGTTCATTATGAAAAGTCTGGCAAAGAGCGTTTGCAATATATTGCCAAGCGTAATATTGGTCAGTGTTATCTGAATATGCTTCAATTCCCTCAGGCAGAACCCTTACTAAAAGAAGTCTTGGAATGGGGCGAAGCACACAATGATTCCTATATTATAAGTAGTGCACTTGATTTATTACTCTGTTTATATGATGCAACTGCAAATGCTGAAGCTTTAGACTCGCTCATTATGCGATATCCTATTGATGTACTTCCTCAAAATGCAGCTACTTACGGAATCATCGCCCATTATTATGCATTAAGGGAAGACAAGGCAGTAGCTGAGGATGCTTTGGATTATGCTTGGAATATTTGTATTGCTGCAGAAGATAGTATTATGTTATGGCAGAAGAGCTATCAAGTATATAAGGCTCTTGATTCCCCTTATGACGCCTTGCACAGCCACGAACAATTGCTTGCCCATCAAGATTCCGTGGTGCGCATCACCTTGCAACAACCTCTTATTGCCTCCCAGCGTGACCATTATGAGACGCGCCTGAAGGTCGAGGAACTACGCAATCAGCAGCAGCGCTATCTGATGAGAGGTGCGGCAGTGATAGTATTGATGGTGGCTGTGGCATTGGGAATCTATATACGCAACTGTTTTCGCCGTAAGCAGGAGGAACTGAACGAATATATGGAACTGGCCGAAGATTTGCGCCATACATTATACAATAAGGAGGAGTCTATCGGACGCATCAGTGAGGAATTGCAATTGTCACATGCGCAATTGGATGATTTGAGGGAACGCGTAGATGCGCATGAAGGCTCTGTAGCGCACATGCAAACGCAGATAACCGAGTTGTTTGGTACATACTCTAGACTACTCAATAACCTGAGTGAAACTTACTATGAGAACCAAGGCTCCAAGTCGGCAATATTTAAGCAGCTTGATAAAGAAATAAAAAGAATCAGCGAGGGTAATATGATTACCGAACTGGAAGCCATCTTAAATACCAACCTTGATAATATCATGGCTCGCTTGCGTGCCGAACTGCCCCATTTGAAAGAAAAAGACTACACTTTCCTTACCTATCTTTATGCCCGTTTCTCGGGTAAGACAATAGCCACTTTTATGAGGCTGGAGCGTAACCACATCTACCAAATCAAGTACCGCCTGCGCGATGAAATCAAGGCTTCGGATGCACCGAGCAAGGATTTTTTCTTAGATAGCATGCCTTAATCATCACATAATCAGCATCGTTTGTTTGCTATCTTACTCTGGTAAAATACCTTATTTGTTTGCAGGGTAGGCAAATAGCTGATAATCAATTGAATAAATAATTGTTTATTGATTTTATTCTTTCTGTAAGATTTTTGCTTTTCTTACAGCTACTTATATTGTTGTAAATCAGTGTACTTGCAACCGTCTCTGTAAGACGGTTTTTTTTCATGCTTTCGCGGATTAGCTTTAACTTTGCGGCATACAAAACCTAATAAAACGACAAGATTATGAAACACACATTTAATAGTGTACCGGCTGTATTTTTACAGCATACAGAAGGTACTGGACATATAGCACATGTGAAGAGTTGTAATTCTAGTCAAATAGAATTCGGTGGTGAAGATATTCTTGGCAATGGAGGAAGAATCAGTGTCGGCGGTGAAAATGGATGGAGAATTGTAGGTGTTCTTCTCAAATAAGATTATATTTATGTGGAAGTTGTTGAGCCAACTTCCACATTTATGATTACATTTGCAAACGAAAACTAAAATATATCCATATCATGAAAAAGTATCTTCTTGTCTTGTTGGTAACGCTCTGCTCATTAGGTAAGGCTCATGCCGATTCTATCTTTGTAGATTCAGGTGTTGCGTATAAGATTGTGTCAGCGCACACGGTAAATGTTGTCAAGCTTGCTGACGGGAAATCATACATTCGCACATTCAATGATTCACTGCTGACTATACCGGCTACCATCAGCCATGATGGCAAGAAATATAGGGTAAAGTGCATTGAACAGTATGCCTTCAGTGGATGTACAGGTATCAAGAGTGTTTTCATCAGTGAGGGAGTGGAGGAAATCCATGACGGAGCTTTTGAGGCATGTGCCAATCTTGAGTCAATATCGCTGCCTTCGAGTGTGATCGTCATAGGTGAGAAAGTCTTTCCATATTGCATCAATTTAACAGCTATTGCGGTTGACAAGCGGAACCCAGTCTTCGACAGTAGAGACGGGTGCAATGCCATTGTCCGGACAAGGGATAACACACTTTTATATGGCTGTAAATCTACACAGATACCTTCATCGGTTGTGACTATAGGATCTTATGCTTTTATTGAGTGTATGATGGAAACTATCGATATCCCTGTAGGAGTAGTGAACATTGAGTGTTATGCTTTTTGTCAATGTGAGAAGCTTAAAAGCATTCATATTTCCTCATCTGTAGAAAAAATAAGACCGGAATCTTTTTGGACATGCTATAACATATCTACCATTACAGTAGATGAAGGCAATGAATGGTATGATTCGAGGGGTAGTTGCAATGCAATTATATCCAAGGAGGATGACGAACTATGTATGGGCTGCAGTTCGACCAAGATTCCCGAAGGAGTGCTTAGTATAGGTAGTATGGCATTCGCTTATTGTATAGACCTGTATGAAATCACAATTCCCGAAGGAGTGAAATCTATTAAACACGCTGCATTTTGGGACTGTTGCAACCTAAAGTGTGTAAAGCTTCCTTCTTCACTTGAACGTTTACTAGGAGCTGCTTTCAAGGGGTGTATTTCGCTTGTGAGTATTGACATCCCCCAGAATGTGAAAGAAATAGGATGGCGCATTTTTTGGAACTGTGCTTCATTGCAGCAGGTTAAGGTGGACCCGAAGAATCCGTATTACGATTCTCGCCACGACTGCAATGCAATCGTCCACACTTCAAGCAATCGCTTGATTGCAGGGTGCAATGGAACTGTTATTGTTGACGGTATCAAGAGTATTGGCGAGGAGGCTTTTGGGGGTATCAACATAACGTCTATTCATATACCGGCTTCAGTGGAGGTAATCTATCCTGGAGCATTCAAGGAAAATGAATTGTGCCGATCGATAACTGTAGATGAAGGAAATCTCCGCTACAAGTCTGATGGCTCCAATTCTGTTGTCAACAAGGAATCTCATGAAATGGTAATTGCCTGTTCATCTACAAAGATTCTTCCCGAAGTTACAAGTATTGGAAAGTATGCCTATACCAACAATCTTAGTATCATGGTTCTTCCTGAAGGGATTGAATATATCCATCCGGAAGCCTTCCGTGGTAATAAGAATCTGCATGCTATTATTATTCCTGCTTCTGTAAAGGAGATTGGTCGGGAAGCGTTTAGAGACTGTGAAAACCTGACGGACGTTGTAATAATGGGGAATAATACCGAGATATATCCTGAAGCTTTTAGTGGATGTGACAAACTTAACCAGAAGTATTTAACCGAATTTTGAGAAATTCTTGGATACCCAGAATTACTGGACAGAGTGAAAAAACTAAATATTCCCACCTTGGTTATCTTAGGGGTAAGTGTCTTCTGTGTCTCTGAGAAGCATATGGAAATGGCACTTGTAATCCAAAGGTATTGGACAGGGGTATGTGCATTGCTTTTCCTTTTATGGTTTTCTTTACCTCTTAGCTTGGGGGCCCGGAAATCTTTTCCCATTGAAGAATACATAACGTACAATACGACATATATGTATGAATATGGTCATTATATTCAAAGTCAACAAACGAGCTATTTGTATGCCTTAACCGCTGCCTGTAGTTTCCTTGCAACCAAATGGATTTATGCTGGAGAGGCAGAATTCTCACAGAAAGATTGGGTGCCACGTGTAAATTTTTTCTGGTCTGAAGTACACTAAACAATGAACGAATCGCCTTCAAAGATTGCGTGCATGAAACGCGGGCGGTACATGTATGTGCCAAATCCCGTACATGCATGTGATGGATATGCTGCGTGCATGACATTCAATTCACAATTGACAATTGACAATTCCGCAGCGCAGCGAGAGCAGAGTCAAGCTTCTTGGACAAGCCAAGTGCTAAGGCAGGTCTTGAACTATGCCGAGCCAGCAAGGAATCTTAATGCGGAGCATTATAATTCACGATTTTTCGATGAAAAGGGCGTTTTCTGAGGATTTGCACCAGTTTACCGAGAAAAAAAGTTTTATTTTTGGCCTGGCAAAGAGCAGCGGAGCTGCGGTTGATGTTTGATGGATGACGGATGATTCACATCCTTCCCCTATTGCCGAAAGTTCATAAATCGGTTGGCTTTGGCAGAGATCCCTCGTCGCTACGCTCTGTGGGGATGACACACTCACCTTATCAAAAGCCAGTACTTCCTTGTCGTGACATGTACTAAATAAGTTGACACAACAAAAAAAGTTATGTCACGAACAATCAGTACTTCTCTCCGTCTGGAGATTGTGGATGTTTACTACTG
>JAGAQY010000044.1 GCA_017622495.1 Bacteroidaceae bacterium
GGCAGTCGAAGGAGCGGGAGCTATGAGCCGCCGGTACTCCTTATTGGTGCTGGCCTTGAAGCCTTTGATGATATGTCCTAAGTGCTGCGGCATGCGCTCCTTGACGAAGAGGATGCTATGCAGATGGTCGGGCATCATCTGTAGGGCAAGCACCTTTACTTCGGGGTGGTAATGGCTGATGGCCATCCACTGCTGCTCTACCGCTTTCCCAAGAGGCGACAGCTCGATGTGCGGAGCATCGGGGGCTCCTTCGGCAGCTTCAGGATTGCCCACCACACGCCCAAGCAAGGGCCTACGCCCCTCCACCGTGATAGTGATGAGGTACATCTGCCGCGCCTCGTAGTCGTGCCCATCGCGACGGCGTGTCATCGAAGGTATCGCCTCGCCAGCGAAGCGCAGCTTATCTGCCAGTTGCTTGGGAGTCATCTTGGCCATTTGTGCTTCCTCTGATTACAATCCAGGTATATACCCCATCAACGACTCAAGTTCTTTGTCTATCAGAGCCTTTATGGCTGGATCTTCGATATAATCCTTAATATAAATAGTCTCACTGAAGTCTGATTTTCCCAATTCATTGCAAGCCCGCATCTTGAGAACCTCTGCCCACTGCAAATCGGTGAGGATGAGGCGATACGTTTCCTCGCCTACACATTCATATGAATTATAGTTCCTTGAATTCCAAACTATCATATTATCTATTCGCGAATCCCAAATCTGCAAGCTCGTCATGTTCTTGGTTTTCACAACAAGTTCCAATCGAGGTTTAACAAAAGCGATATGTTCATAGTCAAAGGAATCATAAATATATTTGACCTCTTCGATTACTGGTATAGTCGGCACTGCCGCCCCCTGTTGCGAAACGGCCAACTCACACTTTGCCTCGCCACTATACAGATAGTAGCTCACCTTGCGCTCATCCTCCGTGGTGTTTGCATCGACAGACACAATCAACGTATCACCATCCTTGCCGTTCTGTGGCGATACTGACGCCCAGTAGGCATACCCATAGATGTTCCACGTATCATTACAATGCACTACCACCGTGTCGGTAGAAGATGCACCTGTAAAAGCCAAAGAGTCATTGGGCGATATGGATACGGTATCGTTGGGTAGTACCTCTTCCCCACCACCAAGAGGAGTATCCTCATTACAAGCAACAAGCAATAGGGAGCATAGTCCCATCACAAACAAACCGATACGAAACTGCAGACTTTTCATAGTATACCATTATTTATAGGTATAACGTAGAGGTTCCCGCATTATTGCTTACTCAGCCGGTCATCCTAATCGGGGAGAATGCACAGGTTCTTGTCATCGCTGCAAGATTACCACTTCCCTATCCGTAGCAAGACGCACGCGTAGCCACTCGGAGAGTTGGGACATCTCGGCCGGAGTAAACACCGAGTCGCGATGCACCACGACTGAGAGGCAAGGAGCGGCATAGAGAGAGTCGGCACTGACAGTTGCGCCACGAGCCAGCACCACATCTTTTACAGAGGGATAGATGCCCATAATCTCACGGGCAAGCTGCACGTAGGGAAGTTCCTCCTTCTCGGAGGCGGCCAGTTGCTGACGCAAGCGGCTGATCTCGGCATCGCGGCGCGAGACCTCGGTGTCCATCCTATCGTAAATGCTTTTCACGAGTTCCACATTGTTGTCCTGAGCGGTAGTGCTATACTCGTTGATGAGCACCTGCTCCTCCTTTATGCCATACTCGGCAGCTTGTGCGAGAAGGTCGCGCCGCGTCTGTTCGCTCAGCGGGTCGCCCGAGAAGAAGAGGCTGATGACGGAGCCGTCGGCATGGTCTATCTTATAGTCGTAGAGGATGGTGCGTCCATACACCTTGCACTGTTCGGCAAAGGTTGTGGCGTTGCCCTCAAAGTTGTTTTGACGGATAAAGGTGACGGCCGACCATATGCTGGGCACGATGAAGAGGATGATGAGTGCCGTGCTGAAAGTGCGCGTGCGGCGCTGGGCAAGCGCATCGGCAAAGGTCACCTCGCGGAAGCCGAAGTACTTGACACTGATGTAGGTGGCCAGCATGATGAAGATGCAGTTGATGACAAACAGGTAGGCAGCTCCCAGGAAATAGCCGAAGTTGCCGCTGGCCAGACCGAAACCGGCCGTGCAGAGGGGCGGCATAAGGGCAGTGGCGATGGCTACACCAGCAAACACGGTGCCCTTCTCCTTACGGCACTGCTCAAGGATGCCGGCAAAGCCACCGAAGAGAGCTATCAGCACATCATAGATGGTGGGATTGGTGCGGGCAAGCAGTTCGCTGGGATTGGTGAGATTGAGCGGAGTGATGAGGAAGTAGACAAATGATGCCACCAAGCTGATGCTCACCATCACCAGGAGGTTCTTTCCCGACGACTTGATGAGCTGCATGTCATTGATGCCCAGCCCTAAGCCTACGCCAAAGATAGGGCCCATGAGCGGCGATATGAGCATGGCGCCAATAATAACCGGGATGGAGTTGACATTGAGACCCACCGAAGCGATAATCGTAGCGATAGCTAGAATCCAAGCATTGGGCCCACGGAAGTAGATGTTGCTACGGATGGACTTCTCGGCAGCCGAGGTGTCAATATAATCGGTCAGGCGTATCGTCTCGCGAAACAATGTGGTAAATCTCTGCGCCAGCCTTTGTCTCAGTCTCATAGTCGCGTGCTTTTACGGTTAATACTCAGATGCAAAGATAGTAAAACCAAACAATTATCGGCAAGACGACAGACGCACACACCTCTTTTTATGATATTTTAACTAAAACTACAACAATCAGATTATTACGGATATTCACTTCCCCTCGCAAATGGTCCGAGCCATATCATTGAGCGAGAGACATTGACTGCGCCTCGGAAATACTCAAAACATATTTTGGTATTTCGCTCGGTTTGCACTAACTTTGCAGCGATGAAACTTGTGTTTCATCAAACATTATTTCATATTTAGCTCAATCGCCTCTGAATCACCACCTCGGAATATGAACGAGCTAATAGGGCAAAACGTTGAGTAGTGCGCATAAGCGTAGACTACTCGCATAGTTTTGCATGGCTTGTGGTGAGCCAAGAGGCGTATGACGAAGGTCTGCGCTTTTTTTTGCAACCATTTGCAACTTTTCAGGCTTTCGTTACGTCTAATAGAAGGATGCACGTAGTTTTTGCGGCTCGCGTGCGTCTAAACAGGCAAAACGAATACGAAAAAGAATAAAAACAAAAATGAAAAGATGGATGATGGTGGCCATGCTGGCCACAAGTATGCTTGGCGGTGCACAGGCACAGCAGATTAGCGGTAAGGTAGTAGATACAGAGGATAACCCCGTAGCGTACGCCAATGTGGTGATGCACACGGCCGACTCGGCCTATGTGGCCGGCACGGTGACCGACGAAGCGGGGCAGTTTGCTCTCGCGGGCCAGGGCAACGGGGCGTTGCTGCACGTGTCGTACATAGGATACACCCCCGTGTGGCAAGCACTGAGGGAGAGCGGCACCATGGTCGTGCGCCTCACGGCAGACAATCAGCTACTCGACGAGGTGGTGGTGAAGGGCACCCTGCCCAAGACGCAAATCAAGGGCGACGCCATGGTGACGAGCGTGGAGAACAGCGTATTGGCCACGTTGGGCTCGGCCAACGATGTGCTGGGAAAGATTCCCGGCGTGATACACAAGGGAGAGTCCATCGAGGTGCTGGGCAGGGGCACGCCGGTGGTGTATATCAACGGCCGACTCGTGCGCGACAATGCCGAGCTGGAGCAGCTCCACTCCGACGAGATAAAGCACGTGGAGGTCATCCACAACCCCGGTGCACGCTACGATGCCACGGTGAGTGCCGTTATCCGCATCCAGACCATCCGCAAGCAGGGCGACGGCTTCGGATTCAACCTGCGCTCGTCGGTGTTTCAGAGCGACTACAACACCGACCTTATCGATCAACTGAGCTTCAACTACCGCCACGGCAAGCTGGACGTATTCGGCAACCTTGATTATCGGTTGATGAATGATATTCAAGAAGGCACGCTCACCCAATCGTTGCAATCCATTCGGCTGCTCGAACTGAACAACACCCTCACTGCCACCACGCATTCGCAAGTGCTGCTCCCCACGTTGGGCGCCAACTACCAGTTCAACGAAAACCACTCCATGGGCGTGAAGTATACGGGCAAGGCATTGACAGACTATCGGGGCACCATGGATGGACACAGTAAAGCTACATTAGATGGCATATTGGACGATGACCTGCGCACTCAGTCGACCATGCTCTATGACGACTACTCCAACCATCAGGTCAACGCCTATTATAATGGTACGGCGGGCAAACTGAACATCGACTTCAATGCCGACTGGCTGATGCAGGATGAGGACGGACACGACATGTACGACGAGAACAGCACGAACGACGAGGACCGCATCGTGAACTCATACAGCAACACACGCAACCGGATGGGCGCCGGCAAGCTCGTGCTCACCTACCCCGTGTGGGGCGGTAGCCTCTCGGCAGGTAGCGAATATACCTATACCTATCGCAAGGATGTGTACCTGAACCCCGAGAACTATCTGCCCTCGTCAAACAGCACCATCCGCGAGCAAAACGCCACGGCCTTTGCCGAGTACAGCCATGCGCTGCCCTTCGGTGCCATAGGAGCAGGCTTGCGCTACGAGCACGTGGCATTTGACTACTACATCAACGATGCGTGGCAGGCCGACCAAAGTCGCGCCTTCGACAACTTCTTCCCCAACGCTTCGCTCACGGCCTTGCTCGGCCCCGTGCAAGCACAGCTCTCCTATGCGGTAAAGACACAGCGCCCCTCGTATCACCAGTTGCGCAACTCAGTGACCTACATCGACCGCTACTCACTGGACAAGGGTAACCCTACGCTACGCCAGCAGATTACCCACAACCTCTCGTTCAGCGGTGCATGGCAGTTTTTCCAGCTATCGGCCTCATACAGCCTGCTGAAAGATGCTTTCGTGCAGTGGGGCACCGCCCAACCCGAGAATCCCGATGCCATGATGCTCACCGCCATCAACTACGCCAAGCCCGTTCCCCAGATGAGTGCTTTCCTCGTGGCCTCACCCCAGATAGGATGCTGGATGCCGAGCCTCACCGTAGGGTTGCAGAAACAGTGGTTCGATATGGATTTCCGTGGAGAGACAATCTCCATGAACAAGCCCATCTGGGTCGGCTACCTCACCAACATCATCCAACTGCCCAAAAACTACATGATACAGCTCGACATGAGCTACCAGGGCAAGGGCCACACCTTGGTGTATGAGACGCTTTCGCACAACTATGCTCTTGGCCTTTCGGTGCGCAAGTCGTTCTTGAACGATGCCCTCACCATAGAACTTGAAGGCACCGACCTGCTCGACTCACGACGTGACGGTGTGCGACTACGCTCAGGCGACTACAGCATCGTGCAATACAACCATTTCGACACCCGCCAAGCCGCACTCACTATCCGCTATAAGTTCAACACCACGAAGAGCAAGTACAAAGGAACAGGTGCGGGCGAGAGTGCGAAGAGTCGTATGTAAGCACTGGCAAGACAGCATAAAAGGGCATCGAGGTCAGTCGCCCTCGCAAATAGCACGAGCCATATCATTGAGCGAGAGGCATTGGCTACGATTAATGGCAAGGCGCTGATTGTGATGCTCCCATGGAGCGAGGATGAGCAGGCGGCCTTCGGCGCAGGCGTCGAAGCGGGCACCGCCTGGCTTGGCCAGTTCGGCAAAGCCGTTCTCCTGCAAGAGGATGAGTGGGTAGCCTGCATCGAAGGCGGCACGCATGATGGCTTTCTCGCCGGGCGAGATGCTGGGCGACACGAGTACTGCCCCACGCTTGGCCAATCCCAGGTAGTAGCTCGTCTGCTGCGCAATCTCCTCTTGGGTGAGACGGCGCGAGCATTGCACCTGTAGACGTACGGGATGTGACAGCAAGTAGCGGTTGCCGATGGCAGAAAACTCATAGCAGCCTACCAGCACATTGCGCTGCACGCGGAAGAACTCGGGATGCAGGCGCTTCATGAGTAGGCGACGAGGGTTGTCGCGTAGGTAGGCAAGCCAGTTGTTGAGCTGGCCTTTGCGGCCAAGGATGCCGTCGGTGTAGCCAATGCTCCAGA
>JAGAQY010000045.1 GCA_017622495.1 Bacteroidaceae bacterium
AATTCACAATTCCGCAGCACAGCGAGAGCAGAGTCAAGCCTGCTTGAGCTATGCCGAGCCAGCAAGGAATCTTGATACGAAGTATCATAATTCACAATTAACCCTCAACCTTTAACCGCTGCGGAGCAGCTTTTAACCAGCCGCCCCCGGCGATTAACCAGCGACGAAGGAGCGATTAACCTTTAAACCCTAAACTCTAAACCGCTGCGAAGCAGCAACGACTTATGATAAAGAAACTCATATACGCCCTATGGGGCTTGTTGGCAGCAGGGCTGCTGGCGCTGGTGCTGATGTTTTACTCCATCACCAAGGGATGGATAGGGTTTGTGCCCCCGGTAGAGGAGCTCGAGAACCCCAACTATAAGTTTGCCTCACAGATCATATCCTCTGACGGCAAGCTGCTGAGTACCTACTCGTATAGCCGCGAGAACCGTGTGTGGACCGACTACAGCGACCTCTCGCCTGCACTCATCGAGGCACTCATCAGCACCGAGGACGTGCGCTTCGCCCAGCACTCGGGCATCGACCTCAGGGCACTCATGCGAGCCATCGTGAAGACGGGCCTGCTCGGGCAGTCGTCGTCGGGCGGAGGCAGTACGCTCACCCAGCAGTTGGCCAAGCAGCTCTACACCGAGGTGGCCGGCAGCAAGCTGGAACGCCTGTTCCAGAAACCCATCGAGTGGGTCATCGCCGTCAAGCTGGAGAAGTACTACACCAAGGAGGAGATACTCACCATGTACCTCAACAAGTACGACTTCGGCAACAATGCCATAGGTATCAAGACAGCCGCCAACACCTATTTCTCCAAGGAGCCCCGCGAGCTCTCGGTGGAGGAGGCCGCCACGCTGGTGGGCATGTGCAAGAACTCGTCGCTCTATAACCCCCGCCGCCGACTGGAGCTGACGCGCGAGCGACGCAACGTGGTGCTCGCACAGATGGAGAAGAACCGCTGCATCACCCGTGCCGAGAAAGACTCGCTGCAGCAGACTCCCCTCGTGCTCAAGTATAGGCCCGTAGACCACAAGCTGGGCCCGGCACCCTACTTCCGCGAGTACCTGCGCGGCGTGCTCACGGCCAAGGAGCCCGTGAAGAAGAACTACCGCGGATGGCAGATGCAGAAGTACTACGAAGACTCCATAGACTGGGCCGATAACCCGCTCTACGGATGGTGCAACAAGAACAAGAAGAAGGACGGCGGAAACTATAACCTCTACACCGACGGACTGAAGATATACGTCACCCTCGACTCGCGCATGCAGCAGTATGCCGAGGAGGCCGTAGACGAGCATATCAAGGGATACCTGCAGCCCCGCTTCTTCAAGAGCAAGCGCGGCCACCGCAATGCACCCTACGACAACCTCAAGCCCGCCGAGATAGAGACCCTGCTGGTGCGTGCCATGCGCCAGACCGACCGCTACCGCGGCATGCGCAAGGAGGGTTACACCGAGGAACAGATACGCGACACCTTTGACGTGAAGCGCGAGATGCGCGTCTTTGCCTACGGCGGCGACCGCGACACGCTGCTCTCGCCTATGGACTCGATACGCTACTACAAGCATTTCCTGCGCACGGGATTCATGTCGATGGACCCCGTCACCGGCCACGTGAAGGCTTATGTGGGAGGCCCCGACTATACCCACTTCCAGTATGACATGGCCATGACCGGACGCCGACAGGTGGGCTCCACCATCAAACCGTATCTCTACACCCTGGCCATGGAAAACGGGTTCTCGCCCTGCGACCAGACACGCAACGTGGAGCAGACCATCCTCACCGAGGACGGCAAGATATGGATACCCCGCAACACCGGCAACAAGGATGACTATGGCAAGATTGTGACCCTCAGGTGGGGACTGGCACAGTCGAACAACTGGATATCGGCCTACCTCATGAGCAAGCTCAACCCCTATGCCTTCAAGACCCTCATACACCAGTTTGGCATACGCAACCAGGATATACAGCCCGTGCCCTCGCTGTGCCTGGGACCCTGCGACATATCGGTGGGCGAGATGGTGGGCGCCTATACCGCGTTCCCCAACAACGGCATACGCACCGAACCCCTCTTCGTCACCCGCATCGAAGACAGCGAAGGCAACATCGTGGCCACCTTCACCCCCAAGACCTACGAGGTGATAAGCCGCGAGAGCTCATACAAGATGATAGACATGATGCGTGCCGTCATCGACGAGGGCACCGGCCGCCGCCTGCGCTTCCGCTATGGGCTCAAGGCCGAGATAGCCGGCAAGACCGGTACTACCAACGACAATGCCGACGGATGGTTTATGGGCTATACACCCTCGCTCGTGAGCGGCTGCTGGGTGGGTGGCGACGACCGCGACATACACTTCACCTCGATGAGCGACGGACAGGGCGCCTCCATGGCACTCCCCATCTGGGCACTCTACATGCAGAAGGTATATGCCGACGAGTCGCTGGGCTACTCCCAGGACGAGAAGTTCAATATCCCCGAAGACTTTGACCCCTGTGCGCAGCAGACCATCGTCACCAACATGGCCGATGAGCAGCAACTCGACGAGTCGTTCAGCTTCTGAAAAGGGATGATGGATGATGGTTGATGGTCGACGGTTGACGGTTGATGGATGACGGTTGATGGATGACAGTTGAAAGATGAAAGATGAAAGACGCAGCGTAGCGAGCGCAGAAACCGCTTGCGGGATTATGCCGAGCAAGCAAGTCTTCTTAAATGCAAAGCATTTATAAAGATGAAAGACGCAGCGTAGCGAGCGCAGAAACCGCTTGCGGGATTATGCCGAGCAAGCAAGTCTTCTTAAATGCAAAGCATTTATAAAGATGAAAGTTGAGAGAAAATATTAATCTGTGGTAATCTGATAAACCTGCGTTATCTGCGTCCCATTAAACACTAAACACTAAACTCTAAACACTACACACTAAACACTACACACTAAACTCTAAACACTACACACTAAACCCTCAACCCTAAACCCTCAACCCGTTGACCGTTGACCGTTGACTGTTGACCGTTGACCTCTAAACTCTAAACTACCCTCAACCAAATGTCCCTCCGCACCACACCACCCACCATACAAGCCACATCGTTTGCCCTGCGCCGTCCCGAGGAGCACTTCCTTCCGGACGGTACACCTTTATATATTATAGAGGCCCCTGGGACGGGTGCCCTGAGGCTCGACATCGTGTTCCCTGCCGGCAAGCAACACGAGATACACCCCCTGCAGTCATACTATGCCAGCCAGATGCTGCGCTATGGCTGCCAAGGATACACCGCTGCTGAGTTTGCCGAGCGTATCGACTACTACGGTGCAGGCCTGCGCAGCTCCGTGTTCATGAACCGTACCTGCATCAGCCTCGTCACCCTGAAGAAGCACTTTGCCTCTACCGTGGAACTCATGCGTCGCATGCTCGCCACGCCCGCCTACGATGAGGAGCGCTTGCGCATACGCTGCGATGCCGACAAGGCACAGTTACGCGTCAACCTCCAGAAGGGGAGTTTCGTGGCTATGCGCACCCTGCGCCAAAGCATCTACGGCAATCAGCACCCTTGCGGGACACTCGTGACCCCCGACGACTACGACACCCTGACATCGCAGCACCTACGCGACTATTACGACCGCTATCTCAGCAAAGGTCCCTGCAGGCTATATCTCTCGGGCGACGTCGACGACGACACTTTGGCTGTGCTACAATCACAATTGTCAACGGTCAACAGTCAACGGTCAACGGACAACAGTCAACGGTCGACGGTCAACAGTCGACAGTCAACGGATAACAGTCGACAGTCGACGGTCAACGGTCAACGGTCGACGGTCAACGGTCAACAGTCAACGGACAACAGTCAACAGTCAATTGTGAATTGTCAATTGCTCTCCCTCCCCGGTGCCGTGCAAGATTCCATCCGTATCGGCTGCCCCATGATGGACATCGGTCACCCCGACTATGCCCCGATGCGCGTGCTGGCCACCGTGCTGGGTGGATACTTCGGCAGCCGACTCATGCAGAATGTGCGCGAGGAGAAGGGCTACACCTACGATATAGGGGCCCACTTCGTGACCGCCATCCCGCAGACCCTCTTCTGCATCTACTGTGAGGCCCAGGCAGGCAAGGCCCGTGGGGTGATAGACGAGGTGTGCAAGGAGATGCACCGCCTGCAGACGGAGCTCATTCCCGATGACGAACTCCGTATGGTGCGTAACTACATGGCCGGCGACCTATGCCGCAACTACGAGACCGCCTTCGACCTCATCGACGCCTACCTCTTCGAGGAGCGCCTCGCGCTGCCCGCAACCCATTTCGACGAGGTCTTTGATGCAGTGCAAACAGTTTCACCACAGCGCCTCAGACAGCTCGCACAGCAATACCTGCGACCCGAAATGATGCATGCCGTGGTGGTGAGCAACGAAGAAAATGAAAAATATTGTGTTAAAAACCGGGAAAATTGTTGCATGATTGCAAAATAATGTATTTCTTTGCAGCAGAAATTAATTTATAAACCTTCTAAAGACAGACGCCTATCGAAACACTCTTACTCAGAAAACACTAAAAGTAAGTAGTAAATGGAAAACTTGAATACGTTGACCGACGACATGTTGGCGACACTCTATTCACAGGGTAATGATAAGGCGTTTGATGTATTGCTGTCGAGATACCAGCAAAAGCTGTTCAGCTATATATTCTTCATCGTACGTAATCAGGAGATGGCCGAGGACATCTTCCAGGAGACCTTTGTCAAGGCCATCACCACGCTCAAGCAGGGGCGCTACGCTGCCGACGGCAAGTTTGGCGCATGGCTCACACGCATAGCACACAATCTGGTGATAGACTCGTTCCGCCAAGAGCGCAACGAGAATACCGTGTCGAATGACGAGGTAGAGGTAGACCTCTTCAACGATGCCGACCTCTGCGACGACAATATAGAGACACGCATGGTCAACGAACAAGTGCTCGGCGATGTGCGCCGCCTGGTCGACGCACTGCCCGACAATCAGCGTGAGGTACTCTATATGCGCTACTATCAAGACCTCAGCTTCAAGGAGATAGCTGCCATCACGGGCGTCAGCATCAATACCGCACTGGGCCGTATGCGCTATGCCATCATCAACATGCGCCGCATGGCCGAAGAGAAGCACATAGCACTCGAGATGTATTGATCGATTCAGGAAACAGTGACTCGTCGTCATCGGGCATAAGCCGGTGGCGACGCCTTTTTTTATCCCTCTCAAGGCAGTATTTCGTCTCATGCTTTGCGCATTAGCGAGGGATTTTGTATCTTTGCAAGATGTTAAAATTTTGATTCAAAATGATGCGTAAAACAACAATATATACCCTGGCACTGATGATGGCGTTGCTCGCAGTACCCCTTGGTGCCCAGGCACAGAAGAACGTAGTGGAAAAGGTGCTCACGCGCCAGCGCACCAAGACCCTGAAGGATGGCTCGCTCTACAAGGGCGACATGATGCTGATGCGTCCACACGGACGCGGCAAGCGCACCTATACCGACGGAACAGTGTATCAGGGACAGTTTGAGCACGGCCGCCGACAAGGCAAAGGCACCATGACCTATCCCAACGGAGACAAATATGAAGGCTTGTGGCATAAGAACATGCGTCATGGACGCGGCACATACCACTACCTCGACGGCAAGCGATTCGAGGGCGACTTCGTGGAAGACATCATGCAGGGCTTCGGCACTATGTACTACGTGAACGGAGATACTTACACCGGACTCTGGGAGGATGGCAAGCGACACGGCACGGGAGTGTATATCTGGTGCTACGACGGGTCAAACTACAACGGTGAGTGGCACCTCGACAGGAAGCACGGCAAAGGACGCATGTTCTGGCTCGACGGGGCCAGCTACGAAGGCTACTGGAAGAACGACGTGCGCGACGG
The DNA here is from genome assembly GCA_017622495.1 of Bacteroidaceae bacterium. Lineage (GTDB taxonomy): Bacteria > Bacteroidota > Bacteroidia > Bacteroidales > Bacteroidaceae > UBA1189. The sequence goes on from JAGAQY010000045.1 coordinate 5,887, forward strand.
AGAGGGAACCTTTTCCTACTCCAATGGCGATGAATATACCGGCCAGTGGCGCAACAACGTGCAGCACGGCAAGGGTGAATACCGCTTCGTCGATGGCGATGTCTATGTAGGCGAGTATGTCGACGGCATGCGCTCAGGATACGGAGAGTATACCTACGAGAACGGAAGCAAGTATGTGGGCGAATACAAGAACGGAGAGATAGAGGGCCGCGGACGCTACGAGATGCCCAGTGGAGAGGTATATGATGGCGACTGGCTCAACAACAAACGCCATGGACAGGGTATATGCCATTGGGCCAACGGCGATGTCTACGAAGGCGAGTGGAGCGACGACCTGCCACACGGCGAAGGCTGCATGACGCTGGCCGACGGTACCGTATACAAGGGCGAGTACAAGAGCGGGCTCAAGGACGGCAAGGGCAAGGTGACACGCCCCGACGGAACCAGCATGGAGGGGACCTACACCGCCGACCTTCCCAACGGCACCTTCAAGGAGTATGATGCCCACGGCAAGGAAACCAAGACCGTGAACTACGTAAATGGAATGAGACGATGATAGATTTGTATACACTCACCGCACAGGTATGCGAGGTGGCTACCCGGGCCGGACATTTCCTGAAAGAGCAGCGTGCGGCATTTGACCGCTCGGCCGTAGTGGAGAAGGGTCCGCACGACTATGTGTCGTATGTCGACAAGATGTCAGAGCAGCGACTCGTGGAACAACTCTCGGCCCTGTTGCCCGAGGCTGGATTCGTCACCGAGGAGAAGACCACACGCCAGTATGCCGAGGAGGAGTACTGCTGGGTCATAGACCCCCTCGACGGTACCACCAACTTTATTCACGATATGGCTCCCTACTGCGTGAGCATAGCCCTTCGCAACAGACAAGAGGTGCTGCTCGGCGTGGTGTATGAGGTGTGTCGCGACGAGTGCTACTCGGCATACAAGGGTGGGGGAGCCCGCCTCAATGGAACCCCTATCCATGTGACCGATATTGATACGATGGACCGCGCACAGATATTGCTCGGGTTTCCCTACGACAGTGAGCGATTCCGCCCCGTTATTCTCAAAGCCATAGAGCAGATGTATGGCACGGTAGGTGCCGAACGCCTGTTGGGCTCTGCAGCCGTAGAGTTGTGCTATGTAGCGGCAGGGCGTGCCGAGGGGCGCATCGAGGGACTCCTCGGACCATGGGATGTGGCTGCCGGATGCCTTATCATTGCTGAGGCGGGAGGCCGCGTGACAGACTTCAGCGGTGGCGATACCTATCTCGGTGGACGCGAAGTGTTGGCATCGAACAATCGCATACACGACCATCTGCTCGAGATTATGAGCAAAGCCATTCATTAAGCATATATATCTGATAATCATACATTATGAACGAAATAGAAAGAAGACGTACGTTTGCGATCATATCGCACCCCGACGCTGGTAAGACCACACTCACCGAGAAACTGCTGCTCTTTGGCGGACAGATTCAGGTGGCTGGTGCCGTGAAGTCAAACAAGATCAAGAAGACCGCTACATCGGACTGGATGGAGATAGAGAAGCAGCGCGGTATATCGGTGACCACATCGGTGATGGAGTTTGACTACAAAGACTACAAGGTAAATATCCTCGATACGCCCGGTCACCAGGACTTTGCCGAAGATACCTTCCGCACACTCACGGCCGTAGACAGCGTTATCATCGTGGTTGACAGCGCCAAGGGTGTGGAGACACAGACCCGCAAGCTCATGGAGGTGTGCCGCATGCGCAACACGCCCGTAATCATCTACGTCAACAAGATGGACCGCGAGGGACGCGACCCCTTCGAACTGCTCGATGAGCTGGAGGACGAGCTGAAGATCAGTGTGCTCCCCCTGAGCTGGCCCATCGAGCAGGGTGCCCGCTTCAAGGGCGTATATAACCGCTACGAACAGAAGTTCGACTTCTATACACCGAGCAAGCAGACGGTGACGGAGAAGAAGGAGATTGATATCAACAGCAGCGAGCTGGAAGAGAATATCGGTGAGGCGCAGGCCGAGAAGCTGCGTGCCGACCTCGAACTTATCGAGGGCGTATACCCCGAGTTTGACGTGGAGGATTACCTCTCGGCCACCGTGGCTCCCGTGTTCTTCGGTTCGGCACTCAACAACTTCGGCGTGAAGGAGCTGCTCGACTGCTTCGTGGAGATAGCCCCCAGTCCGCGCCCCACACCTGCCGTAGAGCGTGAGGTGGTGCCCGCCGAGGAGAAATTCACGGGCTTCATCTTCAAGATCACGGCCAACATCGACCCCAACCACCGCTCGTGCGTGGCCTTCTGCAAGGTGTGCTCGGGCAAGTTTGTGCGCAATGCCCCCTACCTGCATATCCGCTCGGGCAAGACGATGCGCTTCTCTTCGCCCACGCAGTTCATGGCGCAGCGCAAGAGCACCATCGACGTGGCCTACCCGGGCGATATCATCGGATTGCCCGATACCGGCAACTTCAAGATTGGCGACACGCTCACCGAAGGCGAACTGCTCCACTTCAAGGGCTTGCCCTCGTTCTCGCCCGAGATGTTCAAGTATATCGAGAATGCCGACCCCATGAAGACCAAGCAACTGGCCAAGGGTATCGACCAGCTGATGGGCGAGGGCGTGGCACAGCTCTTCGTGAACCAGTTCAACGGCCGCAAGATCATCGGCACCGTGGGTCAGCTGCAGTTCGAGGTTATCCAATACCGCCTGGAGAACGAGTACAATGCCAAGTGTCGCTGGGAGCCAGTGAGCCTCTACAAAGCCTGCTGGATAGAGAGCGATGACGAGGCCGAACTGGAGGCATTCAAGAAGCGCAAGTACCAGTTCATGGCCAAGGACATCGAGGGACGCGACGTCTTCCTTGCCGACAGTGGCTACGTACTGCAAATGGCACAGATTGACTTCAAGAATATCCGTTTCCACTTCACCAGCGAATTCTAAAAGAGATGAACGAGCAGTATCGCGAAGAGATAAAGCGGGCATGTGACGTGCTGCATAAGGGAGGTGTAATCCTGTATCCCACCGACACGATATGGGGTATTGGATGCGATGCCACCAACGAGGAGGCTGTGCGTCGGGTATATGAGATCAAGCGGCGTGCCGACAGCAAGGCCATGCTGGTCCTGGTGGATAGCGACGTGAAGGTGCAGAGCTTCATCCGCGAAGTGCCCGATGTGGCATGGGACCTCATCGAACTCTCCGAAAAGCCGCTCACGATCATCTATGACGGAGCACGTAACCTGGCCCCCAGCCTCGTGGCCGAAGATGGCAGCGTGGGCATGAGGGTCACTCGCGAGGAGTTCTCCAAGCAGCTTTGCTTCCGTTTCCGCAAACCGATTGTGTCTACTTCGGCCAATATCAGCGGCGAGCCCTCACCGGCTTCGTTTGCCGAGATCAGCGAAGAAATAAAGCAGGCAGTGGACTATATCGTGGCTGTGCGTCAGGACGAACCACCCTGTGCCACTCCGTCGAGTATCATCAAGCTCGGTGCTGGCGGACAGGTGAAGGTGATAAGAGTTTAGGGTTTAGAGTTAAGAGTTATGAATGGTAATGTCAATACATCTGCGGTAATGGGAGGCTCTCGTAAGGCTTCTTGGCTTATCCGCTTCACCCAATGGCGCGAGCGGCATATCAGTGCCAAAAACTTTACGCTGATTCTGGCTGTGATTGTCGGGCTCTTCTCGGCCTTTGCAGCACTGATACTAAAGAATCTTATCCATTTCATACAGCACTTCCTTACGGAGAGCTTCTCCACCAACGAAGCCAACTACCTATACCTGCTCTATCCTGTGGTGGGTATCTTCCTGGCCGGACTCTTTATCCGCTATATCGTACGTGACGACATCGGTCATGGCGTCACGAAGATTCTTTATGCCATCTCACGGAAGCAGGCCCGCATACGTCCACACAACATGTATTCCTCTGTGGTAGCCTCCTCCATTACTATCGGCTTTGGCGGATCGGTAGGAGCCGAGGCTCCTATCGTGCTGACGGGGTCGGCTATAGGCTCCAATCTGGGTAAGCTGTTTCGTGTTGATGCACGCACGATGATGCTGCTCGTAGGGTGTGGAGCGGCCGGCGCTGTAGCCGGTATCTTCAAGGCACCTATCGCGGGACTGGTATTTACCATCGAGGTGTTGCTCATTGACCTCACCATGTCGTCGCTCATGCCTCTGCTCATCTCCAGTGTGACGGCGGCTACCGTATCGTATATTGCTACAGGCACGGAGTCGATGTTCCATTTCACTATGGTCAACTCGTTCACCATGGAGCGCATCCCTTATGTGATACTGATGGGTATCATCTGCGGGTTTGTGTCGCTCTATTTCTCTGAGACGATGAACAAGCTGGAAGACTTCTTCCGCCGCTACAAGAACCCGTATGTCAAGTTTGTCATTGGTGGTGTGGCGCTCAGTCTGCTCATCTTTATCTTCCCTTCGCTGTATGGTGAGGGATATGAGACAATAGAACTGCTGCTCAATGGAAGCAATCCTACTGAGTGGGGAGCGGCCATGGACAACTCCTTCTTCTACGGCCATTCCCGTATGCTGCTCATATACCTTGCTCTTGTAGTGCTCTTCAAGGTGTTTGCCACCACAGCGACCAATGCTGGAGGCGGATGTGGCGGTATATTTGCTCCCAGCCTCTTCCTTGGCTGTATCACCGGATTTGTGTACTCGCACTTCTGCAACAATATGGGACTGAGCGTGTATCTGCCCGAGAACAATTTTGCTCTCTTCGGCATGGCCGGACTCATGAGTGGTGTGATGCATGCTCCGCTCACAGGTATCTTCCTCATCGCCGAGCTGACGGGAGGTTATGACCTGTTCTTGCCGCTGATGATAACCTCGGCCTTCTCATATCTTACCATACGCGTGTTCCAGTCACACAGCATCTACTCCATGCGTCTGGCCAAGAAGGGCGAACTGCTCACTCACCACAAAGACCAGTCCATACTTACGCTCATGCGCACGGAAAATGTGATTGAGAAGGACTTCAAGGCCACTACTGCCGATATGGAGTTGGGTAGCTTTACTACCGTCATCTCCGAATCGCGTCGCAACCTCTTCCCGGTGCTCAACAAAGACAACCGCCTGGTGGGTATCGTGCAGCTTGACGATGTACGTCATTATATGTTCCGTAGCGAACTCTACCATCGCTATACGATGGACAAGTTCATGCGCGAACCCGTAGCCCGTCTGTCGGTTACAGATGCCATGGATGTGGTGATGCGCAAGTTTGACGATACCCGTGCATGGAACCTCCCGGTGGAGGATGAAGATGGCCGTTACCTTGGATTTGTGTCACGCTCAAAGATATTCAACGAATATCGTAAGATAATGCTCGATTACTCCGACGAGTAAAGCTGGGGAGATACAGTTTTTTTTACTTTCACTCGTTGAAATTTGGCATTTCGCTCGCCTTGCACTAATTTTGCAAGATAATTCGTTTAGATAGGGAAAATTATATAAAAAGATATAAGTGATATGAACATTTCGTATAATTGGCTAAAGGAATATGTCGATTTTACCCTCACTCCCGATGAGGTAGCCGCTGCGCTCACCTCGATAGGCCTGGAGACAGGCAGCGTGGAGGAGGTACAGACCATCAAGGGTGGCCTCGAAGGTATCGTTATCGGTGAGGTGCTCACCTGCGAACCGCATCCCAACTCTGACCACATGCACGTGACAACGGTTAACCTCGGTGAGGGCGACCCTGTACAGATTGTATGTGGCGCTGCCAACGTGGCTGCCGGTCAGAAGGTGGTAGTAGCAACATTGGGCACCAAACTCTACGACGGCGATGAGTGCTTCACCATCAAGAAGTCGAAGCTGCGTGGTGTGGAGTCTAATGGTATGATCTGTGCCGAGGATGAAATCGGTATTGGCACCAGTCACGAAGGCATCATCGTGCTTCCTGCCGATGCTGTACCCGGAACCCCTGCCAAGGACTATTACAATATCAAGAGCGACTACGTGCTCGAGGTGGACATCACTCCCAACCGTGCCGATGCCTGCTCACACTATGGCGTGGCCCGTGACCTCTATGCCTACCTGTTGCAGAATGGCTATGAGACTGCTCTGCACCGTCCCTCAGTGGAGGCGTTTGCTGTGGACAACAACGAACTGCCCATCGCCATCGAGGTGGTGAGCGAAACTGCTTGTCCGCGCTATGCCGGCGTGAGTGTCAAGGGTGTTACTGTAAAGGAGAGCCCCGAATGGTTGAAGAACCGACTGACAACCATCGGCCTCCGTCCCATCAACAACATCGTGGACATCACCAACTATATCCTCCATGCCTATGGTCAACCCCTTCACTGCTTCGATGCCGACAAGGTAAAGGGTGGCAAGGTAGTGGTGAAGACCATGCCCGAGGGTACTCCCTTCGTGACACTCGATGGGGTAGAGCGCAAACTCTCTGAGAATGACCTCATGATATGCAATGCCGAGGAACCGATGTGTATTGCCGGCGTCTTTGGCGGCTTGAAGTCGGGTACTACCGAGGAGTCTGTTAACATCTTCCTTGAGAGCGCTTACTTCAATCCCACTTCGGTGCGCAAGACCGCACGTCGTCACGGACTCAATACCGATGCTTCGTTCCGCTTTGAGCGTGGTATCGACCCCAATGGTGTCATCTATGCTTTGAAGCAGGCTGCACTCCTCGTTAAGGAGTTGGCTGGTGGTACCATCTCTATGGAGATTTGCGACGTGTATCCTAACCCCATCGAGGACTTCAAGGTAGACCTCAAGTATGACTTCGTCAACTCTCTCATCGGCAAGGAAATCCCTGCAGAGACAGTGAAGAGCATCGTGCGTAGCCTTGAGATGACTGTCGAGAACGAGTCTGCCGAGGGTATTGCCCTCAGCATTCCTCCCTACCGTGTGGATGTGCAGCGTCCCTGCGATGTGGTAGAAGACATCCTCCGTATCTATGGTTACAACAATGTGGAGATTCCCTCGGCACTGAAGTCGAGCCTCACCACTAAGAACAAGGAAGACCGCTCACACCGCTTGCAGCAGGTAGTGGCCGAGCAGCTGGTGGGTTGCGGATTCAATGAGATACTCAACAACTCGCTCACTCGTGCAGCCTACTATGACGGCAATGAGACCTATAAGCCCGAGAACCTGGTGAACCTGATGAACCCCTTGAGCAACGACCTCAACGTGATGCGTCAGACACTCCTCTTCGGTGGTCTCGAGAGCATAGCACACAATGCCAACCGCAAGAGTGCCGACCTACGTTTCTTTGAGTATGGCAACTGCTACTATTATAATAAGGAGAAGAAGAACGACGAGAAGGTGCTTGCTTGCTACAGCGAAGACTATCACCTCGGACTTTGGCTGACAGGTAAGCGCGTGGCTGGCTCATGGGCACATGCCGATGAGGATGCTACCGTATATGAGCTCAAGGCATACGTAGAGAACATCTTCGCCCGCCTCGGCCTTAACCTCCGCAGTGTAGTTGTAGGTAACCTTACCGATGGCATCTACTCTGCTGCCCTCAGCTACCACACTCGTGGTGGCAAGCTGTTGGCTACCGTAGGTATCGTTAGCAAGAAACTGACTAAGGCCTTCGACATCGACAACGAGGTATACTATGCCGATATCAACTGGAAGAATCTGCTTCAGGCCATCAAGTCGGTGAAGGTGAGCTATACCGAACTCTCTAAGTATCCCTCTGTGAAGCGCGACCTCGCTCTCTTGCTCGACAAGAACGTGCAGTTTGCCGATATCGAGCGTATCGCCTACGACTGTGAGCGTAAGTTGCTGAAGGCTGTTGAACTCTTCGACGTGTACGAGGGCAAGAACCTTGAGCCCGGCAAGAAGAGCTATGCTGTGAGCTTCATCCTGCAGGACGAGGAGAAGACCCTCAACGACAAGCAGATTGATAAGATCATGGCTAAGCTCATCGCCTCATACGAGAAGCAGTTGGGTGCGAAGTTGAGATAAGAGAGGATGGCCTACAATAAGGAAACTCAATATTGATATCTCGGAGTAATCCGAGGTCTCAGAGTTCTCTGAGTAAAAGAGAATATAATCACTAAATAAAAATAGAATTATGGGAAGAGCGTTTGAATTCCGTAAAGCAAGAAAACTGAAGAGATGGGGCAACATGGCCCGCACATTTACACGTATCGGTAAGCAGATTGCCATTGCCGTGAAGGCTGGCGGTCCTGATCCCGACAACAATGCAGCACTCCGTGCTATCATTGCTACTGCACGTCACGAGAACATGCCCAAGGACAACATTGAGCGTGCCATCAAGAATGCCTGCGGTAAGGATCAGAAGGACTATAAGGAGATGAACTACGAAGGCTATGGCCCTCACGGTATCGCTATCTATGTAGAGACACTTACCGACAATACCACCCGTACTGTAGCCAATGTGCGTAGCGTATTCACCAAGTTTGGCGGTACTCTCGGCACATCTGGTTCGCTCGACTTCATCTTCACCCACAAGTCAATGTTTACCTTCGCCAAGAAGGACGATGTGGATATGGATGAGTTGATACTCGACCTGATTGACTTTGGTGTAGAGGATGAGTACGATGAGGAGGAGAAGGAAGAGGGCGGCACCGAAATCACCATCTACGGTGATCCCAAGTCATTCTCGCAGATTCAGAAGCACCTTGAGGAGTGCGGTTTCGAGGTACGCAGTGCCGAGTTTACCCGTATCCCCAACGACCTGAAGGATGTCAACGAGGAGCAGCGTGCTACTATTGACAAGATTGTAGAGCGTCTCGAAGAGGATGAGGACGTACAGAACGTATACACCAATATGAAGCCTGAAGAGTAATCTTTTGCTTTGTAAAATTGCACGTCTCGAATAATTTAGCTAATTTTGCAGCCAATTGTATGTTGGCTGCAAAATGCTTTTTGTAGGTGTCCTGTAAAAGTTTGGCGCAGTCAGATTATACATTATATAATAAGGTATAGGAAAACGAAGAAACAATATATGACAATGATTAAGATTACCTTTCCTGATGGCTCTGTTAGAGAGTTTGAGGCTGGCGTAACCGGCCTTCAGATTGCTGAGAGCATCAGCGCTCGTCTTGCACAGGATGTGTTGGCGTGCAGTGTGAACGATGAAATAGTGGAACTTAACCGTCCCATCATGGAGGATTCTACAATCCGACTCCATAAGTGGGAGGATGAGCAGGCCAAGCATGCTTTCTGGCATACTTCGGCACACCTCTTGGCTGAGGCTCTGCAGGAGCTGTATCCGAATATCCAGTTTGGTATCGGCCCGGCCATTGAGAATGGATTCTACTACGATGTAGATCCGGGTGAAGGTGTGACCATCAAAGAAGGTGACCTCGAGGCAATCGAAAAGAAAATGGCCGAATTGGTGGCTAAGAACGAGAATGTCGTTCGTAACGAGATCTCCAAGGATGAGGTGCTGAAGATGTTCGGCGATCGTGGTGAGACCTATAAGTGTGAACTCATCTCTGAACTTGAGGATGGTACCATCACTACTTACACTCAGGGTGCGTTTACCGACCTCTGTCGTGGACCGCACTTGGTGTCTACAGCTCCCATCAAGGCTATCAAGCTGACCTCTGTGGCCGGTGCCTACTGGCGTGGCGACGAGAACCGCAAGATGATGACCCGTATCTATGGTATCAGCTTCCCCAAGAAGAAGATGCTTGATGAGTATCTGGTAATGATGGAGGAGGCCAAGAAACGTGACCATCGCAAGATTGGTAAGGAGCTGGAGCTCTTTATGTTTACCGAGATGGTAGGTAAGGGTCTGCCCATGTGGCTGCCCCGCGGTACCGCTCTACGACTTCGTCTTGAGGACTTCCTTAAGCGTATCCAGAAGCGTTTCGGTTACCAGCAAGTTATGACACCTCATATTGGTAATAAGAATCTTTATGTTACTTCGGGCCACTGGGATCACTATGGTAAGGACAGCTTCCAGCCTATCACCACTCCTGAGGAGGGTGAAGTATATCTGCTGAAGCCTATGAACTGTCCTCATCACTGTATGATTTATAAGCACCAGCCTCGTTCTTATAAGGACCTTCCCATCCGCTTGGCCGAGTTTGGTACTGTTTATCGCTATGAGCAGAGCGGTGAGCTTCATGGCTTGACACGCGTGCGTAGCTTTACCCAGGACGATGCTCATATCTTTTGTCGCCCCGATCAGGTGAAGGAAGAGTTTACTCGTGTGATGGATATTATCGAGATTATCTTCAAGGCGCTCAACTTTGAGAATTATGAAGCTCAGATTTCACTGCGTGACCCCAACAATACCACCAAGTATGTTGGTACTGATGAGAATTGGGAAAAGGCTGAGCGTGCTATCGTTGAGGCTTGTGAGGAGAAGGGCTTGAAGGCTCGTGTGGAGACTGGTGAAGCCGCTTTCTACGGTCCTAAGCTCGACTTCATGGTGAAAGATGCTATCGGTCGTCGTTGGCAGTTGGGTACTATTCAGGTAGACTACAACTTGCCTGAGCGCTTCAACCTCGAATATACTGGTTCTGACAATCAGAAGTATCAGCCTGTAATGATTCACCGTGCTCCCTTTGGCTCTATGGAGCGTTTCGTGGCAGTGCTCATCGAGCACACCGGCGGTAAGTTCCCCTTGTGGCTCACTCCTGACCAGGTGGCTATCCTGCCTATCTCGGAAAAGTTCAACGACTATGCCGAGCAGGTGAAGAAGGAGCTCGAGAAGTACGATGTGCGTTGTATTATTGATGATCGTAGCGAGAAGATTACCCGTAAGATTCGCGACAATGAGATGAAGCACATCCCCTATATGCTCATTGTAGGTGAAAAAGAGCAGACAGATGGTACCGTTACTGTACGTAAGCAGGGCGGAATCAATGAGGGAAGTCTGAAGATAGCCGAATTCGGTAAGAAAATTGAAGCGGAAGTTGATGATATGATAAATAAATGGTAACTTTTGCCTGATTTTATAGGTAAACGATAGGCTGTACTCGGATAATTGCAAATAGATTTATGTTTTCTCACGGTTTGCGCTATCTTAAACTTGTTTTGATAAGTAGAAGATAAGCTGCGCCACAGAAAAAACTAAATAAATTTGTTTTTTCGCTCGGTTTGCACTATCTTTAACTTGTTATGACAAGTAGAAGATAGGCTGCACCTCGGAAAAAGTTAAATAAATTTGTTTTTTCGCTCAGTTTGCACTATCTTTGCGCCCGCATTTAATAGTGCGGGCGGCAAAAGTACCGTTTGTAACGTTAAATATAGAAACTTTTTTGTACAATAATTATTAAAAGACAGCAGAACAAACCCATTTCATCTGAATGAAAAAAGACAACCTGAAAGGGCAACATCGTATCAACGAACAGATACGTGCCAAAGAAGTCCGCATTGTCGGTGACAATATTGAGCCTACCGTAGTGTCAATCCATGAAGCACTGAGAATCGCTGAAGAGAACGAGGCCGACTTGGTAGAGATTTCACCGAACGCCGTTCCGCCTGTTTGCAGAATAATTGATTACTCAAAGTTTCTGTATCAGTTGAAGAAGAAGCAAAAAGAGCTTAAGGCCAAGCAAGTAAAGATTGAGGTCAAGGAGATTCGTTTCGGTCCTCAGACTGATGATCATGACTACAATTTCAAACTGAAGCATGCCATTGGTTTCCTTCAGGATGGCGACAAGGTTAAAGCCTATGTGTTCTTCAAGGGACGTTCGATCCTCTTCAAGGAGCAAGGTGAAGTATTGCTTCTTCGTTTTGCCAATGACCTTGAGGAGTATGGTAAGGTAGACCAGATGCCCGTGCTCGAAGGTAAGCGCATGACCATCTTCATCTCGCCGAAGAAGGCTGGTGCTCCTAAGAAAGAAAAGCCCGCCGCTCCTAAAGCGGAAGAGTGATGACAATGGATGATTGACGATTGAAGATGGATAATTAAAGGCTTATAGCAGAACGTAATTCTCAATTTTCAATTTTCAATTCTCAATTAAGAAAAGAAGCGGCTGCGTGCCGGTATAGTACGCACCGTTTATATATTAATAATTAAATAATAACTAACAACATGCCAAAAGTTAAGACTAACTCCGGTTCAAAAAAAAGATTCGCTCTTACCGGAACAGGTAAAATCAAGAGAAAGCACGCTTATCACAGTCACATCTTGACAAAGAAGACTAAGAAGCAGAAACGTAACCTCGACCACTTTACACTTGTACACAGTGCAAATGTAGCACAGGTTAAGGAGCTTCTTGCAATGAAGTAATCTTAAAGTTAAGCGAGTTATTCTAAAACAATTATTAATCGGATGGTTAGCAGAAAAGACTGTAAAGAGCAGCGCTAACATCTAAAAATGAAACAAAACTATGCCAAGATCAGTAAATCATGTTGCTTCAAGAGCAAAGAGAAAGAAAATTTTAGGTTTAACCAGAGGTTACTTTGGCGCTCGTAAGAACGTTTGGACCGTTGCCAAGAATACTTGGGAGAAGGGTCTGACCTACGCTTACCGCGACCGTAAGAATAAGAAGCGCAACTTCCGTGCCTTGTGGATCCAGCGTATCAACGCTGCCGCTCGTCTCGAGGGTATGTCTTATTCTCAACTGATGGGTGCATTGCACAAGGCTGGTATTGAGATCAACCGTAAGGTGCTCGCCGACCTCGCAATGAATCATCCTGAAGCTTTCAAGGCTATCGTAGCTAAGGCTAAGGCTGCTTAATTGTGGCTCACGCGGCTTAAATAACCACTTGAGAAATAGTGTTATTTAACATGATAATGAAAAAAGAGGCTTCGGCCTCTTTTTTTATTGGAGAAAAGTTCCTATATTTGCATTAGCAAAGGCAGAGAAATACGCCTCTCGGGGCAAACATTCTGCTGTGAGCTGTGTTCTTTGAAGTAGAAAACAACGATGACGAAAACGATGACGAAGACATCTCGTGTGTTAGCGTTAAGGTTATCGTTAACGTTGTGAAAAATATAGTCGTGTCGGTTTAGACTGGGAAACTCATCAATTATATCTGAAAACCGAGGACAGCTTCGACTTCCAATGGCGGGCCACGCCCCGTAAGGGGTAACCTTGAGTCGGTGGATTACAAAGGGGGCGAGCACTCAAATCCTATTTCTCGGAGTTTCATCGCATCAATCCGGCACGACTTCTTTTTGTTTTTATAACACGTCTGATTCTCCTTGTTGTTGGTGTGTGGAAAAGATAATTAACATTCCCCGAGGTTAATCTTTGTATTATTCATCCGTTTTTTTTATCTTTGCGTTATTTTTAAGGAAATAGTGCTAATTATAATAACGTTTGTTATGGCAAAAATTGTAACCTTAGGAGAGATTATGCTCCGCTTGTCCACTCCCGGACAAACTCGTTTTGTTCAGACCGATGTGTTTGATGTTGTATATGGAGGTGGTGAGGCTAATGTGGCCGTGAGCTGTGCCAACTATGGCCACGATGCCTATTTTGTAACCAAACTGCCCAAGCATGAAATCGGTCAATCTGCAGTTAACTCACTCCGTCAGTTCGGTGTAAAGACTGATTTTATCGCTCGTGGTGGAAACCGCGTGGGTATCTACTATCTTGAGACTGGTGCTTCGATGCGTCCCAGTAAGGTAATTTATGACCGTGCTGGCTCTTCTATTGCCGAGGCCGATCCCCAAGACTTTGATTTCGATGCAATCATGGAGGGCGCCGATTGGTTCCATTGGAGCGGTATCACTCCTGCTATCAGTGACAAGGCAGCCGAGCTTACCCGTCTTGCTTGTGAGGCAGCCAAGCGTCATGGCGTTACTGTATCTGTAGACCTCAACTTCCGCAAGAAGTTGTGGACTAAGGAGAAGGCTCAGTCTATCATGCGCCCCTTGATGCAATATGTAGATGTATGTATAGGTAACGAAGAGGATGCAGAACTCTGTCTCGGATTCAAGCCCGATGCTGATGTTGAGGGTGGCCATACTGATGCTGAGGGCTACAAGGGTATCTTCACCCAGATGGCTCAGGAGTTTGGCTTCAAGTATGTGATTTCTACATTGCGTGAGTCATACTCTGCTACTCATAATGGTTGGAAGGCCATGATCTATAACGGCTCGGAGTTCTATGTGTCAAAGCACTATGATATCGATCCTATTATCGACCGTGTGGGCGGTGGCGACTCATTCTCAGGTGGTGTTATTCACGGACTTCTCACCAAAGCTACTCAGGGTGAGGCACTCGAGTTTGCGGTAGCTGCATCGGCACTCAAGCATACTATCCCTGGCGACTTCAATATGGTATCTGCTGAGGAGGTAGAAGCATTGGCTGGTGGTGATGCCAGTGGACGTGTGCAACGATAGGATTTAAGTTTTTGAGTTTGTCGGTTGTTTCGTTGCTTACAAACTCAAAGACTATTAAACTTAAAAAACTCAAGAAATGGCAAAATTCAATAAACTTCAGGTGCTCTCGGTGATGAAGAGCACCGGTATGGTTCCCGTTTTCTATCATAGCGACGTGGAGACAGCCAAGCAAGTCGTTAAGGCTTGTTACGAGGGTGGTGTACGTGCTTTCGAGTTTACCAATCGTGGTGACTTCGCTCACGAGGTGTTTGGTGAGCTCAACAAGTGGGTAGCTCGCGAGTGCCCCGAGATGGTGATGGGCGTAGGTTCAATTGTTGACCCGGCTACTGCAGCATTGTATATCCAGCTGGGTGCCAACTTCATCGTTGGTCCCCTTTTCAACCCCGAGGTGGCGAAGGTTTGCAATCGTCGTCTTATCCCTTACACACCCGGTTGTGGCTCTGTGAGCGAGATAGGTTTCGCTCAGGAGTGTGGTTGCGACCTTTGCAAGGTATTCCCTGCTGGCAATGTGGGTGGCCCCTCGTTTGTAAAGAACGTGAAGGCTCCTATGCCCTGGTCTATGCTGATGGTAACCGGTGGTGTGGAACCTACCAAAGAGAACCTTACCGCATGGATTAAGGCAGGTGTTACTTGTGTAGGCATGGGTAGCAATCTGTTCCCCAAGGATGTTGTAGCTGCCAAGGACTGGGCATGGATTAGTGCCAAGTGCCAAGAGGCTTTCGGCTACATTGCTGAGGCACGTGGATGATGGCGTTTTAACGGTTAACGATTAACGATTAACGATTAGCGATTAGCGATTAACGGTTAACGATTAACGATTAGCGGATAGTGTTTCGTTGAACATATATACAATCAGGAGGTCTGCATGAGCAGGCCTCCTGTGTTATAATAACTGCTCCCCTTATCCCTAAGAGGAGCAGTCCGATAGATTGAATGATTAAGAAAAAGTTATTTATGTAAGGTAGCAGCTTTTGCTGTTGCTCGATGATATAACGGATATGAGGGAAAAATGTTCTGAATCTTTTGTTATTTATCCGCGTTTGTTTATTCTTTTTCTCAGAAGTCCTCATTTTGTTGGAGGTATGGATAAATCTGACTATCTTTGTACAGTTACTAAATTTAATAAGGTATGAAGCAGAAAGCACACATTTGGGCGGTTGCTGCCATGATGTTTTGTGGCATCGGGAGCATGATTGCCCAGCAGCGAAACACACTTTTCGATGACGATTGGGAGTTTATAAAGGATGGACAAGAGGCTGTTGTTGTCGACTTGCCTCACGATTGGAGCATCTTAGGAGTTCCTTCAGCCGATGAGCCATCAGGCAATGACGGAGGTTACTATCCCACCGGAAAGGCGCAATATCGTAAAGTCCTTCACATGAAGCAGGTGGCTCCTGACCGTCGTTATGCACTTTACTTTGAAGGCGTGTATATGAATGCCGAGGTTGTAGTGAATGGTACATCTACAGGTGTTCAGCACTACGGCTATTCCTCTTTTCTGCGCGACATAACTCCATTGCTTCATGAGGGAGACAATGAGATTGTTGTCAACGTAGACAATTCTCAGCAGAGAAACACCCGTTGGTATACAGGTTCGGGTATCTATCGTCATGTATGGCTTATCGAGACCGCCGACGTGCACTTCAAGCATTGGGGCACCTTCATCACCACTCCTGTAGTAGATGCTTCGGGTACCAGCCTGGTGAGTGTGAAGACCGTTCTTGTCAATGAGAGTGACAGGGAACGCGTTATGCAGGTGTCAGTTAGCTTGCAGGGCACAACAAATGATGGCGGCAGTCTCAATGCAGCGAAAGAGGCCATCGTTCGCCTCCAGCCCAACGAGGAGCGTGAGGCCGAGCTGCTGATTGATGTTCCCAACGCTTGTCTCTGGAGTCCCGATACTCCGCACCTCTATGAAGCAAACCTTACTGTCGCTGAGCAGGACAATCCGAACGAACCTATTGATCAGGTGACCGAGACCTTTGGTATCCGCAGTATAGCGTTCAATGCTGAGCAGGGCTTCCTTCTCAATGGCCAACCTATAGAGCTTAATGGCGGTTGCTTGCATCACGATAACGGCATTCTGGGCGCTTCGGCGTTTGACCGTGCCGAGGAGCGCAAGGCCGAGCTGATGAAGGCTGCCGGGTTCAATGCCGTGCGCACCAGCCACAACCATCCCTCTTCAGCTTTCCTCGCTGCATGTGATCGTATAGGCCTGCTTGTCATTGATGAAGCCTTCGACGGATGGCGCGTTGCCAAGACTCCGCACGACTACTCCAAGTATATCGACCAGCACTGGCGCGACGATTTGGCAGCACTCGTGCTTCGCGACCGCAATCACCCCAGCATCTTTGCATGGAGTATGGGAAATGAGGTGATTGAGCGCAAGGAGATACAGGTGGTGACCACTGCCCGCAAGTTGGCTCGCTACTGCCGCGAACTTGATCCTACACGTCCCGTCACTTCAGCACTCTGTGCTTGGGACAGCGACTGGGAAATCTACGACCCATTGGCCGAGGCCTTCGAACTTGTAGGTTACAACTATATGATATTCAAGCATCGTACCGATCATGAGCGCGATCCGCAGAGAGTCATGTATCAGAGTGAGTCATATCCTCGTGAGGCGTTCCGCAACTGGGCTTACAGTGCTGATCATCCCTATATCTTTGGTGACTTTGTGTGGACAGCTGTTGACTATCAGGGCGAGAGTGGCATTGGCCGTTGGTACTATGAGGGCGACAGTCCCGGTGAGCATTATCACCGCAATCAGTTCCCATGGCATGCCGCCTACTGTGGCGACATCGACTTCGTGGGTCAGCGCAAGCCTATCTCCTATTATCGCGATATGCTGTGGAATGTAGACTGTCCCCTTTACCTCTCGGTAAAGGAACCCAACGGCTACTATGGC
>JAGAQY010000046.1 GCA_017622495.1 Bacteroidaceae bacterium
ATTTAGAAAAGGAGATAGATGGAGTTAAATGGAGATAGGTCACTTCGTTCCTTTTGGAGATAAAGCCATTAGTTCTCCCTCGTGTATGGGCATTTGGCCTTTATCTCCCTTTAACTTCCTTTATCTACAGAGTTACTCAAATCATATATGCCGCAGATATCAACCATATTGCAAGCCGAGCAGCAGAACGCAGGTGATCGCATCCGCCTCTACGCTGAGGGTATCTTCTACAAGGCCTACGAGCGCAGTGCGTGGGTAGCGTGCCGCGTGCTGCATCCCTTTATGGTGAAGAAGCGTGCTGTGCGTAAGGTATTTGGTTCACAGAGATTTCTATTCCGCTACAGTTATTTCAGCAATGGCCTATTGACGTTTAAGGTGCGCAAGCGCTAAAGGAAATTCATGGCCAATTTACGGCAATTTATGTTCACAAGTGGGGAAGAATAGGGGAATCCTTACAATCTTCTCGCCCAATCCCCAAGGCAAACAAAAAGAACGCAGCCACGGGCGATTAGGATTTTTCAGGAAGTAAGCGGAGCGTGAGTTTTTGAGTTTTTGAGTTTGTGAGTTGGGTAAGTCTATACTTCCGATTTCAGCACCATGTAAGCAAACCACAGGGTTTGCCTTACAATATGCTACAAAATTTCTGTATAGAAATTTGGCGCGAAATGAAGAAAAACAAAACTTTTTGCGCAACATATTACTGCCTACCCTCCATCTCACGCATATACTCATCGGCGATGTAGTGGTCGCCATAGAGGTAGAGACCTGTAGACTTGTCGTGAAGATGGGCACATGTTTGGCTTGCATAGAATAGCTTCAAGGCCTGTATGTCGGTGATGCACAGCCGCTCGGCAAGAATGACCGATATGGCACCGATGCGATTGCTCATAATGATTTCTTGTATTATGGGCGACTTGGTGGGGCTATCATAGAGATTCTGTTCCATCATATACGAAATATTTGTTGATTATCTCTTGATTCAATATGCACATCTGATTGTTGGGCTGGTGCTTGGAAAGTTCGCGCAGTGCCATGTCGAGATCCATAAGTCCAGCTGTATAGAGGTTGATGGTATCGATGACCCGGTCGTTGGCCACTCCACCTTCTACGTAATCGTAATCTCGCGCGGGATTCTCGCCATTGCGGTTGCCAATGATAAACTCGAGCCAATCGGCATCGTAAGCACTAAACACCTTGCAACGCATATTCTGCAATATGGCTTCGCGGTCCATCTTGTAGCGATTGAGCATTGCCGTTTGTTGTCTGCTGCGTGCAATATTGTTTGCCCATGCTACGGCTTGTTGGCGGAGAACAGTTAGATAGAATCCTTGACCGAAGTCCAAGTTGGGTCTGCCGAATTTACAAATAGGAGTAGGTACGGACTCGGTGCTTCCGTGGTAGACGATAACCTCACTCATAGCTTTGCCTCCCAATTGTTAAGGCACTCAACCATACGCTGTGCCAGCACGTCGCGACTCTCGCTATGCAGCGGCTCGTAGTTAGGCAGGATGTAATCATCTATCATCCCCAAGCGCTCCATACGATGAAACACGTCGCTATAGCTGACTCCCAGATAGCGGGCAGTGGTCTCGATGCTGGTAGCCACGAAGGACATGATGACCTGATTCTTGGGAATTCTTCTGAGTTGCTCCATATAGTGCCAAAGTTTATTGCACAAAGTTAGCGATTTGTTTTTATCCAACAAACATTTACATGAAAAGTTACTTCATATTGCCTTCTTAATGCTCCTTCCTTGTCCTCTTTCCACCCAACCCCTAAGGCGAACGAAAAGAACGCAGCCATGGACGATTTGGAAAATGCAAAGCGTCAGCAAGAAATAGGGAACCGATGACAATCTGCCACGAGAACGAAAAAGTCTATACTTCCGATTTCAACACCATGTAAGCAAACCGCAGGGTTTGCCTTACATTATGCTGCAAAATTTTTGTACACGATTCCCTCGCGTTTCGTGAAATACATAACAAAACTCCTCGATTCCGTAAAAGAATCGGGGAGTGTGATTTATTTCACAAGAGAATCATATCCCTGCACGACGCTTTACAATCTCTGGAGTGTATTTGTTCTTCTCGTTGCTGTCTCCTAATCCTAACTTAGGATAGACCATACCACCGATGCCAGGGACGATATTGCCCTCTGAGGTTCGAACGGTATCGATGGCGAAGGTGAGGAAGCGGAACTTGCTGCTGATGTCAGCAGGGAAGTCTTGCTCCAAACTTTTCTGCGCATCTTTGTACATGACGGGAGCAACAATGTAGATTACCTCAGGATTGATTTGACTAATCAAGTGAAGCAGCTGACTCTTAACAACACAAGAGGTGCTGATGATGGATTTTACCAATATGAGAGTCTTACATTCTTCTATTGGCTCAATGTAGGACTTGATGATAGGACTATACTCCAATTTCGTCTGTACATCTAAAGTGATTCGACTGTTCCAGAATACGGCAAGAGAGGGACTGCTTGACGTGATGGCATCTAACACACCATGTGCCAGCCAGTCTGCATCTTCGGAGGCACATGCAAGCATCGTATTCCCATATTGCTGATTTGTCTTGACATTGAGTGCACGACCTAAAGCCTGGCCTATCTGATAAAAAGAACTGCGATAGTCCTCTACTGTAATCTGAGGGCATGACAAGGACTGCATGGCTCTGATGGTAGAGTAATCCTTATCAAATGTGATGTTCTTATACGTTCTCATAATAATGTCAATTTAGCAAATCAATAATGTCCTTAAATTCTTTAGGAGAGGCAGCCATTATTCTTTCTTCTTTCTCTTTGGTCCAAGGTAAATAACCGCTAAAACTGCGATATGACCAATAAAGAGATGAACCCGAGACTTGGTACTGTATTCCTATCTGATGTAGCAGTGCTGAGCAATCTTCTGATATTGCAATCATGGGATATACATCCAGCATGATTAAACCTTTCCCTATGTTGTTCACCTTTTCCAGTATTTCCTCCAAAGAGACGTGTGACTGTGTATTTACCGTATGCCATGCTCCGATGAGTGCGCCATATATTCCTGTCAGATCATTATCTGTGGAGTGTTGGGCTACAGCAATGCTCTTAATAGCCTCTCGGAATGGTTTGAAATCAAAATACAAAGACTGGATGCTTGAGTGGGAAGGGAAATGCTCGGCTATGGTACAATCGGAAATACTCTCAGGGACAGTATCTACAGAAGAGGTTGAATCGGAATATACGAGTTTCAGAGCAAAGCGTTCTTCGTTCTCCATGGAGATGTCTCTCTGCCGCTCAAAGTCGTACTTTAACTTATTGGAGTTCCAAGTTATATTCTTTAGATCTTTTAGCTGATGATATGTCTTGTGTGAGCCTTCTTGCACTATCAGCAAATCATCCACAAAGGTCTCAGGCAGCTGCGTGGAAAGATACACATTGGATGGAGTGAAACGGTATTTACCAAACAATAGAGCCAATTGGTATATGGCATAATACTCCTCATATTGATTGCCTTTGGCATTGCTCTTGCCACCCTTGTGCTTGTTCTTCAAGTATTTTCTTTCTGCTGGCGTAATAGGCATAGCATCTCTTCTTTTGTGATTTCCTTGAAACGCTCGATCATATTTCCATCATGGCAAACTGTTGAGAAGAACATATCCTTGGGACGTACCCAAGTCTTCATCTCACCGTACAAGGCTTGGTAGGCTATCATCTCTTCAAGTGTCTCGCTGTGATACACTGTTCCTACCAACTTGTAAAGCCCACCCTTAAAATGGCGAAAGTAGCGTTCTTTATCCATAAAATTGCTTTTACGACCCAAAAGTAACAAAAAAAATACAGAAACAGACATTTTTATACCTTTTATTACGATTTTTTCTAACTTACGTGGCCTAGTGTAATCAATTCATATATTATTAATCCATAGTAGTAGTTCTGTTTGCATCCTAGCCCTCTTCCCGACCAATCCCCAAAACCGACGAAAAGAACGCAGCCATGAGCGATTAAGGAAATGCAAATCGTTAGCAAGAAATAAGGAACCGATGACAATCTGCCACAAGAGCGAAGAAGTCTGTACTTCCGTTTTCAACACCATGTAAGCAAACCATAGGGTTTGCCTTACATTATGCTACGAATTTTCTGTACAGGATTTCGGGTCGTTTTCGTCTCGTGAAACTGATTCTCCTTGAATAACATGTATTTATGGTCAAAACGAGTGAATTCTTGTCAATTGGATGCGGTTTTTCTTTCAAGTCTGCGAAATAGTTGCTAACTTCGCAGATTGAAATAGTAAAATAAGAGAACAATGAAAAAAGTAACAAATCTTTTGCTTGCCGTAATGGCAGTGTTTGTGATGACAAGTTGTAACGAGAAGAAAAGTTTTGATGCGCTCAATGGTGAGTGGAATGTAGTGGCTGTAGGCGAAATGGCTATTCCTGACTCGGCCGATGCATTTATTGGATTCAATGTGGCTGAACAGCTCATCTATGGTAATGCAGGATGCAACCAGCTGACTGGCGCCATGCCTACCGAAATCAATCCTGAGGTGTCTATGTTTAGCGCTATGGGTAGCACTCGCATGATGTGTGCTGATATGACTGTAGAGGATGCCCTGCTCCCCGCACTGGCCCAGGCTGTAGACTTCAAGATAGATGGCGAGGCTCTCTATTTCCTCGATGCTGCCGGCAATACGGTAGTGTCTTTGCAGAAGCGTTGATATTAACATCGGAGGAGATTCTGTATTATGTCAATGTTGACTGAACTGATTAAGGACAAGGTTGGCGAAGTGCTGACCGGTGAGGTGGCTATCCCCGAGAACCTGAAGGATAAGGTACTGGGTGGCCTCTCTGACTCTATATTCGACAGTATCAAGGATACTGCTTCGCAGGAGGGTGGCATAGACCAGCTGAAGGCGCTCTTTACGGGTAAGGAGAATGTGGCATCAAGCCCTGTGACAGCACTGGCGGGCGACCTCTTCAGCAGCAATGTGGCCAAGAAGCTTGGCTTGTCATCGTCGGTGGTGGATGCTATCGTGCCCATGATTCCCAAGGTGCTGAAGATGATTACCTCGGGCAAGGGCGTGGATATGGGCGACCTGCTCTCTGACGTGGTGAAGGACAGCGCTGCTGACCTCATCAAGGAGAAGGCGGGTAGCCTGCTTGGCGGTCTGTTCAAGAAATAAGATAGAGAACAGCTGATATAATGTGATGCGAGGGCAGCCCCAAGGCTGCCCTCGCTTGTTGTCTATAGCGCACAGAAGAAGGGTACGAGTAGCGGTACGCTGAGGTCGACGACCAGGCCGTGGAAGATGGCAACGGGTATGAACTGTGTGCCGCTGACACGCGAGATGGTGGGTAGGGTGGTGTCGGCTGTGGTAGCACCTCCTATGCTGATGGGCGACAAGGGACCGAAGAGGCGCAGCAGCAGTGGGGCGAAGAGCAGTGCGGTGATCTCGCGCAAGACGTTGTACATGAGGGCCACTGTGCCCAGCTCGATGCCGCGGACCTCGGTGATGAGCATGCTGGAGAGGGAGTAGTAGCCGAACCCTGAACTCACGGCAAGCCAGTCGGCAAGACTGCGGTCGGTGAGCAGCAAGGCGGTGAGCAGGGCCCCTATCCAGGTGCCTGCGATGGTGATGAGGGGCATCAGTATATACCCTTTCTTGATGTCGCGGAAGCTGCTGCGCAGCTCTTTGTTTTGCCCTATGCCGAATCCTACGCATACCAATAGCACGCAGAGGCTATAGAAGGAGGCGTCGGAGGGGAGGTAGGCGTCGGCTCCAAAGTAGCCGAGCACGCAACCGCCAGCGAAACATACGAAGATGATGATGCTCTCGTGCATGGTGGTCCATAGACCTCGCAGGCTGTATCTCGATGGTGTGGAACGCGGCGCACGGGAATGCTTGTGGGGTTGCTCGCTTTGGAGGTATCGCCATAGCAGTAGCGAACCTGCACCGCAGCAGAGGGTGGTGATCACCGTGAGGAGTAGGGCCTGGACACCTAACTGGCCGAGCGAACTCACCAGCGTCTCGTTGCCGCCTACCTCTATACCTATAATAAATAGCATCAGCCAAATGGAGATGGTGAGCAGCTTGCCCACCCATGCTTGTGGCCAACGGCGCAGCAGGTATCCTACCAATACGCTACCCCAAAGTATGAATAGTACGATTAACATGAAGCAAAGGTCGGACTTTTTTATGAATATGACAAATTACGGGGGCTCTTTGTTTCAGATATGTAACTGATGTGGGGGGCGATGGAGTGGAAGGGAGGAATATTGTTGCTTTTTTTAATCAACTGGCAAACTTTTCTTACATATTGTTTGTAAATATATAAAAATACTATAACTTTGTCGCGAAATAAAGAAAGAAAAGGACATGCGTGCAATGACAAACCTTAGCAGATTCTGGTGGTGGCTCGGCATAGATTACTGAGCACGATTAACGTATGTATTGATAAGAAAGATAGAAAATATTTCAGAACAATAATGATAACGAATCCGATGCTCAATGACTGAACATCGGATTCACCTTTTAATAACGTATTTCAGACGAATAAATAAACAAATTATAAGTATTTGCTGCTATGAAACAGAAACGATTTTTTTTGCCCGAGAACGAAATCCCTACTCAGTGGTATAATATACAGGCCGATATGCCCAACAAGCCGATGCCTATGCTCAACCCCAAGACGGGACAGCCGGTAACCCCGGAGGACTTGTATACGCTGTTTGCCAAAGAGGTGTCGGATCAGGAACTCAATATGACCGATGCGTGGATTGACATCCCTGAACGAGTGCGCGAGATGTATACCTATTACCGTAGCACTCCGCTGGTGCGTGCATACGGGTTGGAGAAGGCGCTCGGCACACCGGCACATATATATTTCAAGAACGAGAGCGTGAGCCCTATCGGGTCGCACAAGCTCAACTCGGCTTTGGCACAGGCCTACTACTGTAAGGAGGAGGGTGTGACCAATATCACCACCGAGACTGGTGCCGGACAGTGGGGCGCCGCCCTGTCGTATGCTGCCAAGGTCTTTGGGCTTGAGGCTGCTGTATATCAAGTAAAGGTGTCGTATGAACAGAAACCTTATCGCCGTAGCATCATGCAGACCTTCGGTGCACAGGTGACTCCGTCGCCGTCGATGTCGACACGGGCTGGTAAGGATATACTCACCAAATATCCTAATCATCAGGGCTCGCTGGGTACTGCAATCTCTGAAGCGGTGGAGCTGGCTATGATGACACCCAATTGCAAGTATACGCTGGGGTCGGTGTTGAGTCATGTGACGCTGCATCAGACGGTAATAGGCCTCGAGGCTGAGAAACAGATGCAGATGGCAGGTGAATATCCTGATGTGGTAGTAGCTTGCTTCGGTGGCGGGTCTAACTTTGGCGGTATCGCCTTCCCCTTCATGCGTCACAATATCAAGGAGGGAAAGACTACGCGCTTTGTTGCTGCCGAGCCAGCGTCGTGTCCTAAACTTACACGAGGCGAGTTTCACTACGACTACGGTGATGAGTCGGGCTATACTCCGCTGATACCTATGTTTACATTGGGTCACAACTTCCGCCCGGCAAACATCCATGCCGGTGGCTTGCGTTATCATGGAGCCGGACTTGTGGTGTCGCAACTGCTCAAAGATAAAATGATGGAGGCTGTAGATATCGAACAGATAGAATCATTTGATGCAGGTACACTGTTTGCCGCTGCTGAGGGTATCATCCCTGCTCCTGAGTCGTGCCATGCCATTGCAGCTACTATACGTGAGGCAAAGAAATGTATAGAGACGGGGGAGGAGAAGACCATCCTCTTCTGCCTGTCAGGTCATGGCCTTATCGATATGGCTGCCTATGACCAATATTTGGCAGGTAACCTTATCAACAACAGTATCAGCGATGAGGTAATCGCTGCCAATATGCAACAACTTAATGTGCCTTATTGAACGTTGGGAGTGTCGGTCATCTCTATTGTAAGCACTCCTCCGCGTGCAATATCGGCATGATTGATGTAGGGTAGGGTGTAGGGCTCTCCGTTGAGCTTTACACCCTTTATGTATGGATGCTGCTCACTGTTGCCTATGATCTCTATGACAAAAGTGCCACCTTCAACAGTTAGCTCGGCACGGTCTATAATGGGTGAGCCCAGCCAATAGCGACCGCTTGCTGGCTCTACCTCGTAGAGGCCCAGTGCAGAGAGGATATACCATGCCGACATCTGCCCCATGTCTTCGTTGCCCGAGAGACCGTCGGGTGTATCTCTATACTGTGTCTTCATCACTTCGCGTACTCGCTCGGCAGTCTTGTGGGGTTGTCCCAGCAGTGCGTATAGATATAGTATATGGTGGCTGGGTTCGTTGCCGTGGGCAAACTGCCCTATCATGCCCGAGATGTCGGGTGAAGGGTCACCCTCGATGGTCGATGGCGCGATGAACAGTGAGTCGAGCCTGGCTAAACAAGCCTCTTTTCCTCCGAACAGTTGTGTATATCCTTCCATGTCGTGAGGCACGAGCCATGTGTACTGCCAGGCATTACCCTCGCAATAGTCGTCGGCACGGTGTGCAGCGTAATAAGGGTTGAAGGGCGTGCGGAAATTACCTTTGTCGTCGACACCGCGTATGAATCCCGTGTGCTTGTCGAAGTAGGTGCGGTAAGAGTGACTCATGCGTGTGAAATACTGGTAGTCGGCCTCTCGTCCCAATGCCTTGGCGGCTTGGGCGGCTGCACCATCGGCCAGTGCGTACTCCATGTCGAAAGCCACGGATTCATTCATCAGGTTACAGGGAATGTAACCATAGGCGTGTCGGAACTGCTTCCCTCGTTCGGGAGTGGCGGCAGTTTGCTTGATGGCCTCGAAGGCTCTGTCGTGGTCGAAGCCTTGGAGCCCCTTGACGATGGCGTCGGCCACAACGGGTATGGCCGGGTCGCCTACCATGCAGTTGGTCTCATTGCCCCAGAGATGCCATACCGGTAGGTCGCCTTGACGATCACAGATGTCAATCATTGATGATACAAACTGGCCTGCTCGCTCGGCTTGTATGATGGTCATGAGGGGCTGCTTGGCACGGTAGGTGTCCCATAGTGAAAAATTGGTGTAGCGAGGTGTGGTGCTGTGGTAGATGTTGCCGTCAGCACCGCGATATCTGCCGTCGACATCGCTAAACAGTGCCGGGGCCATCATGGCATGATACATGGAGGTGTAGAAGATGCGCTTGGTAGACTCATCGTTTGTTGTGATGCGTATTCGCTGCAGTTCAGTTTCCCAGGCATGGCGGGCAGCCTCACGGGTCGCTTCGAAATTCCATCCTGGTAGCTCGCTCTGCATGGCTTGTCGTGCTCCTTCGATGTCGACGGCTGATATGGCTACCTTTACCATCAACTCCTCGTTTTGGCTCGTGGTGAAATGGGCACGGCCATAGCGCTCTCCTTCGCCATGCAGAGTGAGGTGTGTGAAGGGTTTGGAAAACTCGGCTACAAAGAATACCTTCTGGTTGGCTGCCCATCCTCGTGAATGGCGCCAGCCCACAATGCGGGTGTTGCCCTCTGCCTCCAGGTGGGTATCGATGGCTCGGTCCCAGCAGCCACCGTTCTCGAGGTCTATGACGATGGCTGCCTCCTTACTCTCGGGGAAAGTGTAGCGGTGCATGCCTACGCGTGCAGTGGCTGTAAGTTCGGCCTGTATGGCGTAACGGGTTAAGGGTACGGCGTAGTATCCTGCCTCGGCAACCTCATGTGAGCGGTCGGCCTCTGACCATAGGCCGCTTGTGGGGTTGTCAACCGTGCCGCGGGCATAGGTCACGTTGCCTGTCACTGGCATCAGGGTGATATCGAAGAGGTCGCCGATGCCTGTACCGCTGAGATGGGTGTGAGAGAAACCTATCACCGAGTTGTCGCTCTCGTGATATCCCGAGCACCAGTCCCACTCCTGCGGAATGCTCGTAGGACCTAACTGTACCATGCCGAAGGGTACGCTGGCTCCCACGAAGACATGTCCATGGCCGCCGCTGCCTATCTTGGGATTTACATGTTGTGTGAGGTTCTCTCCTTTATCTTGGTTGTCACATGCAGCCATCATCAGCAGCATACAGCACATTACATAGGATACCTTGTGTTTCATAATGGACGATTTTTGTAATTGCAAATGTAGGCATAAAAACTGGGTATACCAAATGTTTTTCAGGTACGAATCGTCGGTAAGATGTGGGGATAAGAAAAGCGACCATGGGGTATGGTCGCTTTCCTAATACGATAGATAGGTAGAGGTTTATTGCTCTTTCTTTTTCTTCTCCACGATGGCATCAATCACGGCGATGGCTGTGATGTTGACGATATCGCGTACCGAGGCTTCCCAGTCGGTGAAGTGGATGGGCTTGTTCAAACCCATCTGGATGGGGCCGATAACTTCACTGTTGTCGCCCATCATCTGGATAAACTGGTAGGCTTGGTTGGCACTGGAGAGGTTGGGGAACACGAGTGTGTTGACCTCTTTACCGTAGAGCTTGTTGAAAGAGAATTTCTCATCGCGCAACTGGCTGTTGAGGGCGAACTTTACCTGCATCTCACCATCTACATCCCATTCGGGGTGCTCGCGGTGCAGATAGTCCACAGCCTCGTGTACAGTAGCAGGACTGCCAGTCGTGTCGGTGCCGAAGTTGGAGTATGAGAGCATGGCCATCACGGGCTTGTGGTTGAAGAACTGTACCGTGTGGTTGGCCAAGCGGGCTATGTCGATGAGCGTGTCGGTGTCGGGGTGACGGTTGATGAGGGTGTCGGCAAGGAAGAGTGTACCCTTCTTGCCATTCACGATGTGCATGGTGCCGAAGGTGCTGAACTCGTCGCGCACACCAATAACCTCCTTGGCTACCTTGATGGTATTGCTGTACTTGGTGTACAGACCCGTGATGAAGGCATCGGCCTCGCCGGTCTCTACCATCATCATACCGAAGTAGTTGCGCTCAAACATCTTGTCGTTTGATTCCTGGAAGTTGGCTCCCTGGCGGGCACGCTTCTCGGTGAGGATACGGGCATAGCGTTCGCGACGCTCGGCCTCGCGGTCGTGGCGCAGGTTGATAATCTCGATGCCTTCGAGGCTGAGCTCCAGTTCCTTGGCCAGCTTCTCGATGCGCTCGTCGTTACCCAAGAGGATAGGGTGGCAAATGCCCTCGGCCTTGGCCTCTACGGCAGCCTTGAGCATGGTGGGGTGGATACCCTCGGCAAACACTACACGCTGCGGATTGCTACGGGCAGTGTCGTAGAGCTGACGGGTGAGCTTGCTCTCCTGGCCCATTAGCTCACGGAGCTGAGTGGCGTAAGCCTCCCAATCGGTGATGGGCTTGCGGGCGACACCGCTCTCCATGGCAGCCTTGGCTACGGCCATAGAGACCTGGGTGATGAGACGTGGGTCTACGGGTTTGGGGATGAAGTAGGCGGGACCGAAGGTGAAGTTGTTCACGTGGTAGGCCTCGTTCACTACGTCGGGAACGGGCTGCTTGGCCAGGTCTGCAATGGCATGTACGGCAGCCAGCTTCATCTCTTCGTTGATGGCTGTAGCCTGTGTGTCGAGTGCACCGCGGAAGATGTAGGGGAAGCCAATAACGTTGTTGATTTGGTTGGGATAGTCGGAACGACCGGTAGCCATCAGTACGTCGGGGCGTGATGCCATGGCATCCTCGTATGAAATCTCTGGTGTGGGATTGGCAAGGGCAAACACGATAGGCATAGCAGCCATGGAGCGTACCATGTCTTGGGTCAGCACGTTGCCGCGTGAGAGCCCAAGGAACACGTCGGCACCCTTGATGGCCTCTTCGAGAGTGTGTACATCTCGGCGGTCGGTGGCGAAGAATGTCTTCTCCTCTGTGAGGTTGGGACGGTCGCTGGTGATGACACCCTTGCTGTCGAGCATGAGGATATTCTCACGGCGGGCACCGAGAGCTACGTAGAGCTTGGTGCAAGAGATTGCCGAAGCACCTGCACCATTGACTACAATCTTTACCTCGTCAATTTTCTTGCCTGCTACCTGCAGTGCATTGATAAGACCTGCCGATGAGATGATGGCTGTGCCATGCTGGTCGTCGTGCATTACGGGGATGTCGAGCTCAGCCTTGAGGCGACGCTCAATCTCGAAGCACTCGGGGGCCTTGATGTCTTCCAGGTTGATACCTCCGAAGGTGGGGGCGATGGCCTTTACGGCTTGGATGAACTTCTCGGGATCTTTCTCATTGACTTCGATGTCAAACACGTCGATGCCGGCATATATCTTGAACAGCAGACCCTTACCCTCCATCACGGGCTTTCCTGCCAATGTGCCTATATCGCCAAGGCCGAGCACGGCAGTACCGTTGGAGATGACAGCCACGAGGTTGCCCTTCGCGGTGTAGTCATAGGCGGTCTGTGGATTCTTTTCGATTTCGAGACAAGGCTCAGCTACACCGGGTGAGTAGGCGAGCGAAAGGTCTGTCTGCGTACTGTAAGGTTTAGTGGGAACGACTTCAATCTTTCCCGGCTTGCCCTGCGAATGATACAGCAAGGCAGCCTCTTTGGTTATCTTTGTCATACCTTTATATAACTTAAAAACTAATACAAGTGCAAAAATACGGCAAAATTTCGCTTAACCGAAATTTTACACTAATTTTGTCTTTACTTAGCAAAAAAAATATTCCGATGGCAAGAAAGAAAAAGGAACTCCCCCTGTTGGAGAAGGTAACTATAACAGATGTGGCTGCTGAAGGCAAAGCCTTGGCTCGTGTGAACGATATGGTAGTATTTGTACCTTATGTGGTGCCTGGTGATGTCGTGGACTTGCAGGTGAAGCGCAAAAAGCATAGCTATGCCGAGGCTGTGGCCGTGAATTTTCACGAGTATTCACCCTTGAGGAGTGAGCCTTTCTGTAAACACTTCGGTATATGTGGTGGCTGTAAGTGGCAATGCCTGAAGTATGAAGAGCAGTTACGCTACAAGCAGAAACAGGTGACTGACAACCTCACTCGTATCGGCAAGATTGAACTCCCTGAGATATCGCCTATCCTCGGCTCGGAGCAGACACGCGAGTATCGCAACAAACTGGAGTTTACCTTCAGCAACAAGCGCTGGCTCACTCAGGAAGAGATCAATTCTCACTTGACAATTGACAATGGACAATTGACAACGAATAGTGAAGACTCTAAAGAACCCGGGCAGCAGGATGGAAATAATTCTCAATTTAACAGGAATGCCGTAGGATTCCATATTCCTGGAGCCTTCGACAAGGTGCTTGCCATCGACGAGTGTCACCTGATGGATGATATATGCAACCGTATACGCAATGGGGTGCGCGACTATGCTTATGAGCATAACTATACCTTCTTTGACCTGCGCACTCAGGAGGGCATGCTCAGAAATATGATGATAAGGAGAGTCGATGAAGGTCCTGGTCTTATGGTCGTGATGCAATTCAAAATCGTAGACTCTGCCGAGGAGGTACAGATGAAGCAATTGTTGCAATATATGGCCGATACGTGGCCTGAGATTACCTCGCTCATGTATGTTATCAACAACAAATGCAATGACACCATCGGTGACCTGCCTGTACACACCTTTAAGGGCGACGACCATATCATCGAAGAGATGGAGGGACTGAAGTTCAAGGTGGGCCCCAAGTCGTTTTACCAAACGAACACTCGCCAAGCCTATAATCTATATAAGGTGGCACGTGAATTTGCCGGTCTCACGGGTAACGAACTCGTCTATGACCTCTATACCGGCACTGGAACGATTGCCAACTTCGTGTCGCGTCAGGCACGCCAAGTTATCGGTATAGAGTATGTACCCGAGGCTATCGAGGATGCCAAGGTGAACTCGGCGCTCAATGGCATTGGCAATACGCTCTTCTTTGCCGGCGACATGAAGGACATCCTCAATCAGGAGTTTATCAATGAGTATGGTCGCCCCGATGTGATTATTACCGACCCTCCACGTGCCGGCATGCACAATGATGTGATCGACACCATTCTCTTTGCCGAGCCCAAGCGCATCGTCTATGTGAGCTGTAATCCTGCCACGCAGGCTCGCGACCTCAGCCTGCTGGATGTGAAATATAAAGTGACACGCGTACAGCCCGTTGATATGTTCCCTCACACTCATCATGTAGAGAATGTGGTGTTGCTGGAACTGAAATAGGCAATAAACTCATCATATATTTCGTTTAGTCAAATAAAAGACGTATATTCGTGCGTCATAATGAAACGTAGTGCATGTGTATGGAAAAGAATAATTATTGCGTAATCATGGCCGGAGGCATAGGAAGTCGTTTCTGGCCGCAGAGTAGGGTGAAACAACCTAAGCAGTTTGTCGACTTCTTTGGCATGGGAAAGTCTATGTTGCGCCATACGTATGAGCGTTTTTTGCGTATTGTGCCCAAGGAGAATATCATAGTGTCTACTCATTTGGATTATTCCAACCAAGTGCGCGAACAGCTGCCCGAATTGCCTGTCGAACAGATTTTGCATGAGCCTGCTCATCGTGGCACGGCTCCAAGCATGGCGTTTGCAGCTTATCATATTCGCACCATCAATCCTGATGCTAACATTGTAATGGCACCCTCAGACCAGCTCATATTGGATGAGGATAAGTTTGTTGCAGACATGAAAAAAGCGCTTGCATACGTTGCTGAGCACAATTGTTTGGTGACCGTAGGTATTCGTCCTACACATCCCGAGACACGCTATGGCTATATACAGGCATCAGGCGATGAGATAGATGGATTTACTAAGGTGAAGACCTTTACCGAAAAGCCGGAATTTGATTTCGCACGTTTGTTTGTAGAGAGCGGAGAGTTTTTCTGGAATACGGGCCTTTTCGTATGGAATGTGAAGACCATTGTCTCTACCATGAAACAGCTGATACCTGATATGAACAATCGGCTCGATCTTATTTTTACCGAAGAACCCAATCGCGACAAGCGTCGTGCGGCATTGTATGACTGCTACGAATCGTTCCCCAATATTTCGGTTGACTATGCGGTGATAGAGCGAGCATCCAACGTGTATATGCAGATAGGTTCCTTTGGCTGGGCAGATGTGGGCCGATGGGACGATGTGTATCGGTATTCGTCAAAGGATGTGTATGGCAACGTCGTGAAAAGTGGACATGCCGAGCTCTATAATTGTCACAACAATCTTATCTCGGCAGATCCAAAGAAATTGGTCATTATACAAGATTTGGAAGGATATCTTGTCAATGATACTGAGGATGTACTGGTAATATGCAAGAGAGACGAGGACGACGATTTTAAGAAGTTCCGAAACAATGCTTTCCTCAAGCATGGTGAGGAGTATATGTAGCTTTACATACGTTGGTAGCACATATAGTATTTCTTTACCTTCTTCTTCAGGAGCGAAAGGTTGAACATGTCTGAAGCCTCGGCAATGTCGCGCGTAGTGCCATCGTTGTAGAGTATTTCTATGTGGTCATCGAAGGGGCTGTACATGTCTTTCTCATGGATGACCGAGCAGAGCAAATATCGGGCCTCGCGTTTGTTGATTCCGAATGTAGCGCATATACGCTCGGTAATCTCTTTCTTGTATTCACGGCTGAAGGGGTGGGCAGATATCTCTACCTTAAATAGGCGGCGGTTGACAAGGCCTCTGCTAAGTGTAGAGAGTACTTTGTCGGGATGGGTGGTCCATGCCTTTAGTGCACACCAGATGTCATTGTCGTCAAGTAGCGTGAAGATGTCCAAACACTCTTTATCGTTGAAAAAGGCTTCGCGCGTGATGTCCTTATATAGGAAATAGTGAAGTGCAGGCGATACATGCAACTCATGCCCTTCTCGTGCAAGTTCCTTGGCTCGGGTGAGTGTATTGATGAGCATCTTCTCGCACGCTACTGAGGTCTTGTGCAGATACACTTGCCAGTACATGAGACGCCGGGCCGCCAGAAAATTCTCAATCGAGTAGATTCCTTTTGATTCCACTACGAGATGGTCGTCCTTTACATCAAGCATCTTTATGATGCGTGCCGACCCTATATTACCTTCGGTAACTCCTGTGTAGAAACTGTCGCGGCGGAGATAGTCAAGACGATCCATGTCGAGCTGGCTGCTCACAAGCTGGTGCAGGAATCGTTTCTCGTATTCATCCTTATATATGCGTATGGCAAGGTCGAGGCGTCCGCCCAACTCCTGGTTCATTCTTTCCATTAGGAGGAGCGAAATCTCCTCATGGTGTACACCTGGAGCAATGGTGCTTTCCAATACGTGAGAGAAGGGGCCATGTCCCACATCGTGAAGCAAGATGGCTATTTTTACCGACTCGGCCTCCTCATCGGAGATTTCTACCCCCTTGTTGCGCAATGAGTGTATAGCCTCTGTCATGAGGAAAAAGGCTCCTAATGAGTGTTGAAAACGAGTGTGCTGGGCACCAGGATATACCATGCTGGAAAGGCCCAACTGCTTGATGCGGTGGAGGCGCTGCACCATGGGATGTGTGACTACCTCCATGATGATGCCTTGGGGGATATTGATGAATCCGAATACGGGGTCGTTGATTATCTTGCCTGATTGCATAGTGCTGCTGCGTTGTATACCTATATTAAATATAGAGTGTGTTGCTTAGGTGTTGACATAAGATCTCTAAATAGTGGCGATCAGTGTCGTCGAAGGTGGCGAGTGTGTCACTGTCAATGTCGAGCACGGCCCGTACGGTGTCATGGGCGATTAGGGGAACCACTATCTCGGAGCGGGAACTCCCACTGCATGCAATATGCCCGGGGAATTGTTCAACGTCGGGTACAACCTGTGTGGTAGCTTCGGCCCATGCCGTGCCACATACGCCGCGCCCTTTGCGAATACGATAGCAGGCTACATCTCCTTGGAATGGGCCAAGGATGAGTTGCTCATCACGTACAAGGTAAAAACCTATCCAGAACCAACCGAAAGCCTGACGTAGGGCTGCGGCGGTATTGGCCAATACGCTCACCTCCTCATGCTCGTCGGTGATGTAGGGTAGGAAATCGTTGATAAATTGTTCGTATCGTGTAGATTTGTCGGATGTCGTGTAAGTGAATGCGGGTTCCAAAGCGATTGAAAACTATAAATTAAAACTTAAAACTTAGATTCTCTCGGGAGGGATCAGATCCTTTCCACCACCTTCTTGATGAGGTTGTCAATACTGTTCTTGTATCCTGTGTTGGCCTCTTTGGCGCGGCGATTGGCGATGACCATACATACAGTCATGGCTTTGTGCCCCAATAGACGGGCGAGCCCTGCGATAGCCGAACCCTCCATCTCGAAGTTTGTGATGCGATGACCGTCATGTTCGAAAGTCATGATTTTCTCGTTCTGGTCAGGATCCTCCAGTGGTATACGGAGCTTGCGGCCTTGAGGGCCGAAGAAGCCGCCGGCCGATATGGTAACACCGTCAACCATGTCGCCCTGATTGATACGGGCCAGGAGTTCGGCATTGTTGTCAATGACATAAGGCGCTCCTTTCTGTGGGTTCCATTGCATGTGTTGTGTAAAGGCCTTTTCAAAAGGAAGGTCACACACCTCATCTCGTCCGGCATAGTAGTTGAGCAGTCCGTCAAATCCGATGCTCTTGCGCGAACAGATGTATGTGCCAACGGGCGTATCGGGCTGCAGTCCGCCACATGTGCCTATACGTACCATCTCCAACTGGCGGAACTCAGGTTTCTGTGTGCGGCTATCAAAGTCGATATTGGCGAGGGCGTCAAGTTCGTTCACCACAATATCTATATTGTCGCATCCTATGCCTGTAGAAAGCACGGTGATGCGCTTGCCTTGGTACATACCTGTTATGGTGTGAAACTCACGGCTTGTGATGTCACATTCGATGATGTCAAAATGTGCCGCTACCGTGGCTACGCGGCCGGGGTCGCCTACGAGAATGACTTTTGAGGCCAACTGCTCAGGGCGTATGTGAAGGTGGAATACGGAACCATCTTCATTGATGATGAGTTCTGAAGGGGCGAAATAGGTATTCATTGTCATATTATGAATAGAGGGTTGTTGTTATTCTATATAACTATGGTATGGGGCAAATGGTTTTGTGTATGCTCTCATACGGTTTATTTGCCACCTCTAAATCTGATTTCGGTATTGCGTATGGCTCTTTCCATGCCTGCGACTTCGGTTTCGAGTTGCTCATATTGCTGTTCCATGAGCAGCAGCTCTTCTGTCATCTTTATTCGCTCATCTTTTGACGACTGTGTATAGCGGTTGCGTCTCTCTTCGAGTTGCTTGGCCTGTTTCTCGAGTGTGACGCACTTCGTTTGCCAATCGGTAAACATTTTTCGCGCCTCTTCACTCTTGAAATCGTTTACGTGGTGGTAGTCGGTGAAGTCATCGATGACAAAGGTGAAGTGTGACTCTTCATCCTTGTCGAGAGGCGTTTGCAGACTGAGCATGAAGAGGGTGTGCTCTGCCTTGCGTACTGCTTCTGCATCGGTCTGTGTAGCGGCGATGCTATGTATATGGGCTGCATTGACAATGTCGCGGCGGTTGTCCGAAGCGTAGTTGTGATATTGTTTCTCCTCGTTGGGGATGAAGGTGTATATGCATACGAGACTATCGGGGAGATTACGGTCAGTGGCAAACCATCCCAATCCATTCACCTCGTCTATGGCCATCATATAGTCATTGCTTTCTGAGTTGAAGGGCATGCCCACATTCTCGGGTAGCAGGTAGCGGTCTGTAGCACTGTTGAAACGGGTGATATAGATGTCATAGCCTCCCAGTCCGTCGAGGCTGTTGTTTGCAAAATACATGGTGATGCCGTCCGAGAGCATGAAGGGATAGTTGTTGTCTCCTGCAGGCATGCCGTTGAGTGGGGCCGGTCGGCTCCAGTCGTCCAGCATCTTGTAGCGCATGTAGAGCTGCAGTTGTCCGTTCTCGTCAATGTCGCTGTAGTATATCTTGTCGCGCATTTCGGTGCGGTAGGCTGTGCCTTCTGTAGCCTTGCTCTCTCTTACAAACTGCTGTGTAGTGCCTATGCTACCACTCTCCTTGCCTATATTGTAGGCTTGCAGGAAGTGGGCTTTTGATACCACAATGCTGTCAATGATGATGACTTTCTCTACGCGTTTGATGTACTTCTGCTCGCGTGTGGCTTTTTCGAGCTTGTGTGTATATTCGGCAAACCGCTTGTCGTCGGGGTCTACCTTCTCGAGGTATATCTCATAATTCTCTATGGCGTCCTCATATTCACCATCCTGCAGATAATAGTCTCCTATGTATCTGAAGGCATTCTCCACCTCGCGTTCTACGGCTTTCTTGAGGTAGGGTAGTGCCTTGTCGTGTTCGCCCGTCTCGTTGAGGCATACTCCATACCAATAGTTCAGACTGCCGTTCTTGGGATTGCCCTTGATGAGTTTGGCAAATACGGGCTTGGCTTTCTCATATTCGCCTTCGGCAAACCATTTTTTTGCTTGTGATTGGCTTTGGCCAAATGTGGCAGCACTTATGCATAGCATTATGCATAACAGTATGTAATTTCTTATTGCTTGCTTCATAGAATATACATATATAATAGTATAGGGCGAAGTTAGCTATTTTTATTGGTATAACCGACGAAAATGCATGACAATTTATAGATTTTTGCACATTTTGTGTAATTTTGCATTCTATAGATGTTATAGTCATGGCTCAACGTACCGAAGAACAGCTTCTCCTTCACCGCCTCCGTCATAAGTTTCATAAGACGGCTGCAGAATATAACCTCATTGAAGAGGGCGACCGTATACTTATTGCTGTATCGGGCGGTAAAGACTCATTGGCGTTGCTCGAACTGATGGCTGCCCGTGCTCGTGTGCTCAAGCCTCGTTTTTCCGTTGTCGCTGCTCATGTCGTGATGACCAATATCCCTTATCAGACTGACACGCAGTATCTCACCGATTTTGCGCAGAGTCTTGGTGTGGAGATGCATATTGTGGAGGCCTCGTTCGATGCTACAGGTGATACCCGCAAGTCACCCTGCTTCCTCTGCTCATGGAATCGCCGTAAGGCGCTTTTTGAGACAGCCAAGTCGCTTGGATGTAATAAGATAGCGCTGGGCCATCATCAGGACGATGTGTTGGTGACACTGCTTATGAATATGACCTTCCAGGGAGCCTTCTCTACCATGCCGCCGGCACTTAAGATGGATAAGTTTGATATGACTATCATACGCCCGCTCTGCCGTATTGAGGAAAAGGAGATTACCCGGTTGGCCGAACTCCACGACTACCGCAAGCAGGATAAGAATTGTCCTCACGAGCACACCTCAAACCGCAGTCGTATGGCCCAGGTGCTTGCCACCTTAGAGGCGCTTAATCCCGAGGCACGCTACAATTTATGGGGTAGCATGACCAATGTGCAGACCGACCTTCTGCCGCCGAAGGAGGTTTCTCGCCCATGACTGAATATCTCATGTCAAGTATGATATTTGAAAAATAAATATTACTTTTGTGCGATCTTATAATAATCTATTATGAAAAGACATACTCTATTGTTGGCACTATGTGCCATTGCGCTATCTATGGCAGCACAAAACGTCGGAGATAAGAAAGCTCCGCTCGAAGATGTGAACAAGGTACGTGATCTCACACTCGACAGTCTGAACAAGGCCAATACGGCTCGTCCTATACCCGGCTCGTCGCGTAAGGGAGACAATCCTGTGCTCTTCCTCGTGGGAAACAGTACCATGCGCACAGGTACGCTCGGCAACGGTAACAATGGCCAGTGGGGCTGGGGATACTTTGCCCACGAATACTTCGATGAGAGCCGCATCACGGTAGAGAACCATGCGCTTGGTGGCACCAGTAGCCGCACCTTCTATAACAGATTGTGGCCTGCCGTGCTCGAAGGCGTGAAGCCCGGCGACTGGGTAATCATCGAGTTGGGACACAACGACAATGGTCCGTACGACCACGGTCGTGCCCGCGCATCCATCCCCGGCATCGGTACCGACAGCATGGTGGTGACCATCAAGGAGACGGGTGCCGTGGAAACGGTGTTCAGCTATGGTGAGTATATGCGTAAGTTCATCCGCGACGTGCGCAGCAAGGGGGCTCATCCCGTACTTTGCTCATTGACTCCACGCAACTCTTGGGACAATGAGACCACTATCACTCGCAAGCGCGACACCTTTACCAAGTGGCAGCAAGAGATTGCTCGCGAGATGAATGTGCCCTGGATCGACCTTGAGGGTACTACCGCCCGCAAGTTTGAGGCCTATGGCCCTTGGAAGGTAAACTACATGTTCTACCTCGACAAGATACACACCAGCGAGTTTGGTGCCAAGACCAATGCCCGCTCGGCTGCCGAGGCCATTGCTGCTTGCGACGGCTTGGCGCTGAAGGAATATCTCCTTCCGCTCGACCTCCCCAAGGAGCAGTTTGTGCGTGAGCCAGGCAAGCCCGTCGTGTTCTTTACAGGCGACAGCACCGTGAAGAATGAAGATAAGGACGAGAATAGCATGTGGGGATGGGCCAGTGTGGCTCACACCGTGTTCAACACCAAGAAGTGTACGCTCGTCAATGCCGCCAAGGCAGGCCGCAGTGCCCGCACCTTCGTTGAGGAGGGCCGTTGGGAGAAGGTGTACAACAGCATCGAGCCCGGCGACTATGTACTCATACAGTTTGGTCATAACGATATGGGCGACATTGCCGGTGGCAAGGCTCGTGCCGATATCCGTGGCGTGAAGGACAGCAGCCATGTGTACCGCCTCGAGAAGGATCGCACCTATAAGGTAGTATACTCTTACGGCTGGTACCTGCGCAAGTTTGTTGGTGACGTGCGCGAGAAAGGCGGTACCCCTGTTATCGTGAGCATGACTCCGCGCAACGAATGGCCTAACGGCAAGATGGAGCGTCGCCCGGGCAGCTGTGCCACATGGGCCAAGGAGGTGGCCGATGAGCTCGGTGTAGCCTTCGTGGATATGCATAACCTCACTGCCGACTACCTCGACCGCAAGGCAGGCAGCAAGGAGAAGGCCGCCAAGTACTACAAGCGCGACCACACACACACCTCGCTCCTCGGTGCCCAGCTCAATGCCAAGATGTTCCGCAAGGGCATCAAGCAGACCGACTGCGATTTGAAGAAGTTGATGAAATAAGCATATTTGCCCCGATATACTCCTCTGCGAGTAGAAAGTTTCATAAATGGGTTGGTATTGGCAATCTGCCATAGCCACCCCATTTGTTGTTTTAGCAATAATATAGGAGTTGTCCAGGTCTTGGTGCTGTCCCCCTAAGTTAGGGGGCGTAGCGAGGTCTTCATAGGGTTGGCTAAATGCCAAGCCGTGCCGAGTGAGGGGAGCGCAGTACCCTGCGCGATGGAGGACCCGATAGGGAGCGAAACGTTAGTGGAGCGGGTGGGGGTAACAGTCATCGTTATCGTCATCGTCATCGTACAGCCAAAGGCTGTCCTTTCGTTAATCGTTAAACGTTCATCGTTAATCCTCAACCGCAGCTCCGCTGCTTAGTTATCGTCACATTCCCCCCCCCCCAACGTAGCTTTAAAGCACTTTCTCGAAATAGGTTGTCCGGCTGTCCTTGTATGCTATAATCTGCTGTGTCCCACCTTTTTAACGGGGACAACCTGGGTTGTCCCCGAGTTGTCCTCCCTGAAAACTGCGCACATAATGTTATAAAAAACGAGTCGAGCGCAAGCATTGCGAGATTGCCTTTAGCCCCTTGCTTTTCCCTTCGGCCAGCGACCTAAAGGTTCGGGCGGCGAACACGTTTCGCGTGAAAAACAATTAATTACGCGAGAATATTCCAATACATTTTCACTACCTTCGCGAAGGTAGTCGATTCTCTTCGCGAAGATAGTGTACTACCTTCGCGGAGATAGTGCGCTATCCTCGCGAAGGTAGTGAAAATCGAAGCCATAAAACAGGGAAAACGCATTATAAAAATATTCCCGTTTCACGCAGCTTTTTTGTCTCACGCGAATCTCGCAAATCACGCGAAAACGCATCATTTCACTCGCGTTTGCCATCCGGATGGCTACATACGAGCGATAGCGATGTATGATTTTGCGAGATTTGCGAGATTCGCGTGAGATAATCATGTCAAATAGAGGATATAAACAGGATATTTCAATGGGAAGAAATTATAATGCGTTTTCCCTGAGCCATAAAACCAGGGAAAAGGTAAGTGTAATATTGTACAAACCGACATAGATTATTATTCATCATATTAATTCTTCCTCAACCATCAAGGACAATACGAGGACAACCCAGGTTGTCCTCGTCTACTAATTGGCATACAACGTGTTATGCCGTGCAAGGACAGCCGGACAACCTATTCCGCAACACTTGTTTTATATGGATATTTGGGGAAACGCACCTTCATTTTGCTGCCGATACAACTCTACACTCTAAACCGCCATCCATCAAACATCAACCCAAGGGATATAGCAAGAGAAGCATCTATAATATGGTGATGTTTTACGAAGAATATTCTTCTGAAACATTCTTTGTAACCATAGAAAAATATTTGAACTCTCAATTTGTGCAGTCAACATCTGCACAAATTGAAACGCAATCAATTCTGCCCAACACCGATTCGAATATAATTGTGCAGATGCCGTCTGCACAAATTGTCCAGACGCCATTTGGACAAATGCCAAGAATCTTGGAATTGACCACATTAAGTGATCATACAGAGATCCTATGCCGATGGCTTTTCTA
Organism: Bacteroidaceae bacterium; assembly: GCA_017622495.1. Classification (GTDB taxonomy): domain Bacteria; phylum Bacteroidota; class Bacteroidia; order Bacteroidales; family Bacteroidaceae; genus UBA1189. The sequence continues at coordinate 23,649 of JAGAQY010000046.1, forward strand.
CGCGCAATCTTTGGTATATGAAGCAATGGTATATGTTTTATACCCAAAGTGACAATGAAATTCTGCACCAAGCTGGTGCAGAATTTCCGCATTCAAGATGCACTCCCCACTCGCGAACAGCTGAAAGAGCGTATGGAACTTCTGCAAAAGGAATTGCGAGAAACGAAGAGATTGATGAATCGGAAAAAGGATGAATAACTCATACAGGCCGATATAGTTTGGTTTCAAATCCCCATGATCTGCTCCCGACTCCTTTGAGGTCGGGAGATTTGTTTTCTTTTCTTCTTTTTGTCGGACACGAATTGCCATAAATTACCCAAAAATTCCCGTTCATCGTTAAACACTAAACACTAAACACTACACTCTACACTCTACACTCTAAACCGTCATCCATCAACCATCAACCGCAGCTCCGCTGCTTAGTCATCGTACAGCCATAGGCTGTCCTCTCCCTGTTTTAATTTTTAACTTTTAATTTTTAATTCTCAAAGGTTTTCGTTATCGTCAACGTTTTCGTACATCCACCAGCTGTTTTATCGCTTTCGTACACGCTTTGCGTGTTTACTTTTGCACACGAGAAACGAATATCTCGGTGAGCGTTCGCATTGGTTTTGAAGCATGGACTTTTGCTTGTCTTTCGCAAAAAAAAAATAATGCAATATGGCTATTATTAAAATATAATTAGTAAATTTGCAGCATCCGAGGGGAGAAATCCTTGGGTCAAGAATGCGTTTCTTGCTTTTACCCGTATAACGAAATCGCCAAAATTTCAGCAAAAAGGGTAGGAACAATGCAACGCTCATTCTGTTTGTATATCCCACGTACAGCCCTTGCTGTACCTCACAAGGTATATACGACAGCGTGGGGTATTTGTTTCTCAGTTCATCTTTTTGCGTGGTGTTTGGCGATACCAGTTATACGATGAGCGCGACAAGTCTCTACGCTTTTCTTGTATCTGTTGATCAAGCATAAATTTATTACGCTGATTTGGGGAGACTTGTAAGCACCTTAAACATGTTTTTCATCATGAAAAAGTTGATGGTTTTATTTGCCTTGGTGGGTCTAATGGTATTCTCGACCAAGGTGCAAGCACAGGACTCTACAGATGTGTCTTCCAATGAAACAGTTGCTGTACAACGTAGCTACATTCGTCCTACTGTTACCCGTATTTATGTGACAGACGGTAGTGTCGCGGCCAATCAGTATGCTGAGCGCTTTTCTCAGATTGCTCCGTCGCAATACAACTACATCGAGTTGGAGAATAAGTCTTTCACTTTGTACGACATTCCTGCAAATAAGAAGAAAAGAGATAAGCAGGTTAACAAATCTCTGAAGAACTTTATGGAAGCAGAGAAGGTAGGAAATCAAATTATGCATGGATGGTTCCCTGAATACGACAAAGAACGTGGGGCATATTCTATAAATAAACTTAGGGAGGTGGGGCGCTATGCGATGACAGACCAAGATGTGCTTACAGCCAATAGTGGCACTCGTTCGGTGGATGTATACGCTGCGACATTTGGTAAAGAACTGATAGATCGGTCGTATGTGATTTGCTATTTAATAGCGCATGAGAAGAATCTTGGTGGTGAGTCTGCGGTGCTCAAAGTAACTCCATATGCGTACAAGCTTGATTATGGAAAGAAGGTTGCTGCGAATTTCCAGAAGAATTATTTCCGAAGCCAAGATGGTATTGATGAATGCAACTTTCCTTTAATTCATGTAATGGATGCAAAGAAGGGATTTACGGCTTCTACGGGCGAAGATGAGCTTGCAGGTACGGCTGTTGGAATTATTAATTTATTGAAGAGTGCGTTCCGTAAGAAGAAAAATGAGGCGGAGGTTGCTCAAAGTATAGATGAATCCATAGAGGAGGATTTTGACATGGCTATAAGTCGCTTACGTAAAGTCTCGGAACTTCAACCACAAGCTACCATAGAAAGTGTTAAACCGATAGAAGCTAATATGGGCCGAAAAGAGGGCGTTCATGTAGATAAGCGATTTGATGTCATACGTCTTGAGGAGAGGACGGTGAAAGATAAGAATGGAAATATTTCTGTAGAACAGGTGGAAAAGGTGAGAGCAACAGTACGTGCTAAAAAGGTTGTAGATAATAGAGGCTTGGCAACGGGTGATGTTGCAGAGTTGTCTAAATTCTACAAAATTCGTGGTTATGCTATTCAAGAAGGGTATACTTTAAGACAGAATCCAGACAGAGGTGTTGGTATTGCCTTGGAGCCTTTAGGGGTTTATCCTGGTGTCTCGATTGATTATCGTATAGGCCGTTATGTAAAGGTTCCGGGATTGCTTGTTGGTGCCAAACTCTCTTTTCCTTTATATGGAGCGGAATTCACAGGTAGTCAGAGTATGTATTCTGCAGGTCTGGCTAAAGAGTTTAATTTTGCACCATTTACTATTACTCCTGGAGTTGATTTTGGTGTGTGGACGGGAACCGCAGATTCAAAGAGTGATGGAAATGGGGGGTATAGTTTATACGGAGGTGATGATTCTGAGGCTGAGTGTTCTTGTTTAACTATTGGTATGAATGCCAAGGTCGGATGTTATTTCACTCGTTCATCGCAGATTTATGCAGTATTAGGTTTTGTTGCTCCTATCAAGAAGCCTGAGACAGAAGCAACTTTTATCCCAATTAATGTAGGCCTAGGTCTAAAGTTTGGATTCTAACAATAGATTTATAATGTTCGTCGTAGGGGTGGAAATCATCCCTCAGACGATACCTTATTTTAATAATTATATTTTATAGCTATGTTTAAAAGATTTCTAGTAGTGCTGTTAATGGTACTTGTGGTGGTACCTATGGCGATGGCGAAAAAGAATGAGTATCGTTATGAAGTTGTACCTGTTTCCGTTGGTACGCAAGGGACATATTTAATAAAGGTGTTTTCATATGCAAAAAATAAACAGAAAGCATTGGAACTAGTAAAACCTAATGCAGTACATGCTGTACTATTTTCAGGCTTTACTGGCGGAAATGGTATTTCTAACCAAAAACCTATGGTAAGTGCAGAAGTAAAATCAGAACATCAGAAGTTCTTCGATGATTTTTTTAAGAATAAGGACTATGAGCGTTTTGTAAACCTTTCTGCAGATACTATGGTGAAGCCAGGTGATATGGTGAAAACTGGTAGGCTTTATAAGATTGGTTTTGTGGTTTCTGTTAATAAAGATAGTTTGCGTGAGTACTTGGAAAGTCAGGGCGTGTTAAAAAGTCTGGGTAGTATGTTTTAACTTTATATAAATATTGATATGAAAAGACTTTGTGTTGTAGCGCTATGTGCGCTGATTTTGCTTCCTATGGTAGCGCAAACAATGAAAAAACCACATTTGATGGTAGTTCCGTCGCGTGCTTTGATGCATCAAATGGATTTACTTAATGTAGACCAGTCTATGGGAATGCGTGTGGAGATTCCTGATTACAATACGGCATTCTTGAATACAGAACTCAAAGGATGTGTGTCGAAAATTTCGGAGTTGTTCGCAGATCGTGAATTCCCTTTAGAGATGTTGGAGCAGAAGTTAGTCGTAGGTCAAAATGACTTGAAACCTTTTAATATTGACCTTAAGATAGAATTGAACTATAAAATTATGGGCGATGGTTTGGAAGATGCAGTGTATTTTGAACTGACGGCCATCGATGCTTATAGCAATAAACAGGTCGCAGCATCAAGTGGTCAAGGTCCTAAGGCTATTGGAGCAACAACTATCGAGTTGTTGACAGAAGCAGTATTGAATCACATTGACAAATTCGCTGGTGATGTTCAGAAGTACTTCGAGAAGATGTATGAAAAAGGACGCGAAACAGAGTTGGTTGTAATTTCTGAAGAATATTCGTTAGACGAAGAAATTGATGATATGACCATCTCGGATTTTATTGATGAATGGTTGGCTGATAATTGCATGAATGCTTCATACTCAGTGGATAGTCAAGATGAAGCATTATTCACGGTGAGCCAAGCAATGATACCTCTGTTCGATGAAAAGGAACGCTCTATTACTGCATATAATTTTTACCGAAATTTGAAGAAGGCTCTTGACGAAAAATTGGAGAGTGCCGGTTATAAGACAAAGATTGTTCGTGGTGCAGTAGGTGATAAGGCAGGAACAAAAGCCCTGGGTATGGCAACTATTATTGTAGAGTCACTTTGATTTAGCTATTATGAAGTCGATTTTTTTTTGTGTAGCGATTGTTGCAATGTTTGCCCTACAATCAGTCGGACAAACTTTTACAGTGGCACCTGCACATTTAGTCTCTGATTATGATTTGTCGGACAAACTAGACAATCAAGTACAGCAAAAGTTGCAAAAAGCATTGATGAAAAATGGTGTAGGCTCTGTCCCTTACGTGTCACGTTTTGCAGTAGTACCGACTGTTATTATTAACAATGAGGTGGTAACAGCAACTGTACCTCAATTCTATGATGTTGAGATGGAGCTGGTATTCAGCATGTGTGATGTACAAACAGGAAGAGTCTATGGAACAACTTCTGTTGAAACCCAATGTCGTGGTACAAACAGGGAAAATGCTTTAACCAAAGGTGTCGCTGCAATGAAATATGACCGAGACCCAACATTTGTTGAATTTATCGCTAACTCCAAGCAAGCTATATTCGATTATTACGAACAGAATTTATCTACAATTTTGAATAATGCTAAGCAAGCCGCAAATAATCACAACTATGCACAAGCGAACTTCATTATTGCTGAAATTCCTTCGGGGATTCCTTCATATGACACCAAAGTGATGCCCTTGTTGGAAGAATATGCTCAGAAAGCAATTGATGACATTGCAAGAAAACTATTAGATCAAGCCAAAGCAGCGTGGGCTGCAAGTCCTAATGCAGGAGGCGCAGAAAAGGTTGCCGAGATTTTAATGGACATGCCTCCTGGAAGTAGTTATACTAAGGAAATCCAATCACTGATAATCAAAGTGGAAAAGGATGTGAAGAGCATAGACAAGCGTGAATGGGATTTGCATGTACAGCAATTAAACAATGAACATATTGAGAATATGGCATGGATAGAGGCGTCACGCGATGCAGCTGTAGCATGGGGAGAAAACCAACCCAAAGAAACTGCAAAAATTTATTTGTGGTATTGATATTAATACAGACGTGAGTTTTATCTTAGGAAATCCTCTTTCCCTCACTTATCTCTTTATTGCGGCATCATATAGCCTACCAGTGGAAATGAGTGGGGGATCTTCTATAAAGCATACCTGAAGGTGTATCTTGAGTGCCTTGCAAATTGTTTATTCTAATCCCTCGTCCTTGCCCTCTTCTCGCCCAATCCCCAAGGCGAACGAAAAGAACGCAGCCACGAGCGATTAGGATTTTTCAGAAAGTAAGCGGAGCGTGAGTTTTTAAGTTTTTGAGTTTTTAAGTTTGTAAATGAGTACTTCCGATTTCAACACCATGTAAGCAAACCGCAGGGTTTAACTTACATAATGCTACTAAATTTCTGTACAGGATTTTCTTGCGTTTCGTGCTTTGCATCAATTCTCATGGGTAAAGTGCTGCTAATATCACATTGTTTTCACAGAACCGAAAATTCTTACTATCTTTGCACTGATTTGTTTAGAATCTGTTTTTAAATTATCGCTAATATGTTTTAGAATCTGCTTTTCGGTTTATCTGAGGTTCTTTTTTGCATCTTTGCACTCTCAATTCTTGCAAATAGACCACTATTTGCTTCGCCTTGACAGCGCAAATCTACACAAAAACACCTCTCAGCTAAACTCGAAGTAATTTTAAAACAGATTCTTAGAATGCATAGAAATCAATGATTATAATGTGTAAATATTAAGTAACAAACAATGAAAAAAACATTTATTGCTATGGCCATAGTTGCCTTGACTGCATGTAATGCAAAGCACGACAATCCCGTGCTGGCCGATTCGGCTCTGCCCTTTGGTGCCCCCGAGTTTGCCAAGTATCAATCGACCGACTACGAAGCGGCCTTCATGGAGGGCCTTGCCGAGCAGCGTGCCGAGATCGACGCTATCGTAGCCCAGACAGAGGCTCCCACCTTTGACAACACCATCGCTGCCCTTGAGCGCAGTGGCAAGAAGTTGGCCAAGGTGAGCGGCGTGTTCTACAACCTCAACGAGACCGATGCCGACGATGTGATGCGTGAGACAGAGAAGAAGCTGTCGCCCATCCTCACCGAGCACAGCGCCTATATGACGATGAACGAGGCGCTCTTCTCTCGTGTGAAGGCGCTCTACGACACCAAGGCTTCACTGGGTCTTACCCGTGAGCAGGAGATGGTGCTCGACAAGTATTACCGTATGTTCGTGAAGGGTGGTGCCCTGCTCGATGCCGAGAAGAAGGCCCAGCTCATGGAGATTGACAAGCAGCTATCACTGGCCAGCATCGAGTTTGGCGAGAATGCTCTGGCCGAGACCAACGCCTTCGAGCTCGTTATCACTGATGAGAAGGACCTCGCAGGTCTGCCCCAAAGCTCTATCAACGCTGCTCGCGAAGCTGCTCAGGCAGCAGGCGAGGAGGGATGGCTCTTCACCCTGCACAAGCCCAGCTGGATTCCCTTCCTGCAGTATGCCGACAACCGTGAGCTGCGCAAGCAGATGTATCTCGGCTACATCAACCGTGGCGACAACAACAACGAGAATGACAACAAGGCTGTCATAGCCCGCATCCTCAAACTGCGTCAGCAGAAGGCTCAGCTCTTTGGCTACGAGACCTTTGCCCAGTATCAGCTCGAGGACAAGATGGCCAAGACTCCCGAGGCTGCCTATAACCTCCTTATGACTATCTGGAATGCCGCGCTGCCCAAGGCCAAGGCCGAGGCTGCCGAGCTGCAGAAGATGATGGATGCCGAGGGTAAGGGCGAGAAGCTTGAGGCATGGGACTGGTGGTACTACACCGAGAAGTTGCGCGAGGCTAAGTATGCGCTCAGCGAGAGCGAGCTGCGCCCTTACTTCTCACTCGACAATGTGCGCAAGGGTGCATTCATGGTATCGGAGAAGCTCTTCGGCATGAAGTTCCAACCCATCGAGGGATTGGATGTGTACCATCCCGAAGTGGAGACCTTCGAAGTACTCGATGCCGACGGCTCACACCTCGCACTCTTCTACACCGACTACTTCCCCCGTGCTACCAAGCGTGCCGGTGCATGGATGAACAATATCGTGGATGCATCGAACATCGACGGTGAGAACCAGCGCCCGATGATTGTCAACGTGGGCAACTTCACCCGTCCCACAGGCGACACCCCTTCACTCCTGACCATCGACGAGACCCGCACCCTCTTCCACGAGCTTGGTCATGCTCTCCACGGATTCCTCACACAGACCAAATATCCTTCAGTGAGCGGTACCAGCGTAGCCCGTGACTTCGTGGAGCTGCCCTCACAGATTATGGAGCACTGGGCTATAGAGCCTGAGGTGATGAAGATGTATGCCCTCCACTACGAGACCGGCGAGCCCATCACCGATGAGCTCATCGCCAAGATGCAGGCTACCTCATCGTTCAATTCGGGCTTCGAGACCGTTGAGCTCGTAGGCGCTGCCCTGCTCGATATGGAATATCACATGCTTACCGACTACACCGACTTTGAGGCAAATGCCTTTGAGAAGTCTGTAGCCGACAAGATTGGTCTCATCCCGCAGATTGCCTTCCGCTATCGCGGTCCCTACTTCAACCACGTGTTCAGCGGTGGCTATGCGGTAGGTTACTACAGCTACCTGTGGGCCGAGGTGCTCGATGCCGACGGTTTCGAGGCATTCAAGGAGAAGGGTATCTTCGATGAGGCTACCGGTCGCAGTTTCCGCAAGAACATCCTCGAGATGGGTGGCAGCGAAGAGCCTATGACACTCTACAAGCGTTTCCGTGGTGCCGAGCCCAATCCTGAAGCATTGCTCCGTAACCGTGGATTGATAGATTAAATCCTTGTTTATATATATAGACACGCGCGAGGAAACTCGCGCGTGTCTTTTTTTATATGGAATGCTGTCGTATGGTGAAAGTATCACGGTTCACTATGAAACATCGTTGTAAACTTTGTGCTTCGCTCGTTTTTGCGTATATTTGAGGTAAACCTCGAATATAAATTATTAGGGCTGCAAGCAGCACTCCTCGGGGAAGCTAAAGCTTCCTTCGTCGCAACCGATGCACATTTTGCATCGGCGCTGTGAAAAATATTGAAGTGAACTTCATATTTCTCGCTCGTTTTTGCGTATATTTGCCAATGAAAAGAATTGTATGCCATGAATAAGAAATCGTTGATATGCCTCGGTATTGGCGCAACAGCGCTGATGAGTTGCTCTTCGGGTTCAGATACCTCTCGCCCCAATGTGATTCTACTGCTTGCCGATGATATCGGCTATGGAGATTTAAGTCCGTATGGTGAACCTACCATTCACACACCACAGGTAGAGCGTTTGGCACAGCGCGGTGTTCGCTTTACCGATGCTCATGCTGTGGCTGCTACAAGTACGCCTTCACGATACTCGCTGCTTACGGGACACTATAGCTGGCGACGCAACGATACGGGCGTAGCGGCTGGTAATGCAGGTATGATTATACGTCCGGAACAGCAGACGGTGGCCGACCTTTTCCGTCAGAAAGGTTATGCTACGGGAGCTGTAGGCAAATGGCATCTTGGTCTTGCCGACAAGACGGGTGCACAAGACTGGAACGGACATATCACTCCTGGTCCCACTGATATCGGGTTCGACTATTCCTATATTATGGCGGCTACGGGCGACCGTGTACCTTGTGTATGGGTTGAAAACGAACGTGTAGTGGGGCTCGACCCCACAGACTCGATATTTGTGAGCTATCATACACCCTTTGAGGATGAGCCTTTAGGACGTACACATCCCGAACTTCTTACCAAGCTGCATCCGAGTCCTAATCATGGTCATAATCAGGCTATCGTAAATGGTATATCGCGTATAGGATATATGAAGGGTGGGCGAGGAGCACTATGGGAAGACGAGAATATTGCTGACAGTATCACCGAACATGCCATTCGATTTATTGAGGAGCATGCCGATGAACCTTTCTTCCTGTATCTCGGCACCAATGATATCCATGTACCTCGCTATCCTCATCCTCGCTTTGTGGGCAAGAGCGGTATGGGACCCCGTGGTGATGCTATCTTGCAATTTGACTACACCGTGGGGGCTGTGCTCGATGTGCTCGAACGAGAGGGTATCGCCGACAATACACTCATCATCCTTACCAGTGACAATGGTCCTGTTGTAGATGATGGCTATGCCGATCGGGCTGTTGAACTCCTGGGCGATCATCGGCCATGGGGTGATTTGAGAGGAGGTAAGTATAGTAACTTTGAGGCTGGTACACGTGTGCCTCTTATCGTTTCGTGGCCGCGCAAGGTGAAGAGTGGGGTGAGCAGTGCATTGGTGTCGCAAATTGATTTCTTTGCCTCCATGGCTGCACTGCTTGGCGTATTGCCTGAGGAAGGTGCAGCACCGGATAGTCGCAACGCCTTGCCGGCATTATTGGGTGACGATACCGAAGGACGCGAATATGTGATTGAAAAGGCAGGTTCTATCTCCGTGTATGATGGAGAGTGGAAATATATAGCTCCATCGAATGGGTATGCCTATAACAAATTGACCAATACCGAACTGGGGAATGATCGCCAACCTCAACTTTATCATATTTCTACGGATCTTGGTGAACAGCATAACGTTGCTGCTGAACACCCCGATGTAGTGGAACGTCTGAAACAGATTATTGCAGACAACCTGTAAGTGGGCTGAGTGCTGCTGTTGTTATGTATGTTGATGAACTCGAAGTACTGACTACTTATGGCTTGCCAATGCCACGACACCTATGCTTACCTCATATAATATATATATAGGTATTGACACAAGCAGTAGGGTGAACATATCGGCTGTGGGCGTGATAATGGTGCCTATGATGAGGATGATGACAAACGCATGACGTCGGTATTTGCGAAGAAAGCATGAGTTGATAAATCCTAATTTGGCAAATAGCCAGCATATCATGGGCAGCTCGAACATTAGCCCCATGAGCAGACTCATGGTGATGAGTGTGGAAATATAGGAGTCTAACGTGATAAGGTTGGGAATGTCGGAACTCACCTGATAGGTCCCAAGAAAACGGATGGCAAGGGGGAAAATGAAAATGTAGTTGAGTAGTACGCCTATGATATATAAGATATATCCCCAGGTAACAACAGGAACGGCGTAACGTCGTTCACTTTCGTATAGCGCTGGAGTCACGAAGCGCAACAATTGGTATAGAATATAGGGTGAGGACAATAACAAACCACAACAGAGAGCTGTCTTCATGTGGATGATAAACTGAGAAGCCAATTGTGTGCTGATGAGCTCGATCTCGAAGCTTGGTAGGTTGAACGATGTAATTCTTATGCCTGTCGCGGCTTTCTGAAGCAGCTGGTACAAAACAAAATCGGAATCTTTTGGGGCAAGTACAATCCTGAATACCTCTTCTTTGAACAGAAAAGATATAACCATGAATACTACTATGGCGATGAGTATCTTGATGATGACTCCGCGTAGTTCGTCAAGATGGTCCCAAAAGGTCATTTTTTATTAATGTCAACGGTCAACAGTCAAGGCTCGTGCAAATGAGCGAGAGTCAAACTTGTTTGAACTCTCAAAGCGAGTGCTGCCGAGTCTCTGTGACGAAGTCACTAACGGTCAATAGTGAATCCGTGTAATCTGAGAATTCCGTGGTTTTATTAATTTAGTTTAGAGCTTAGAGTTTAGAGTTTGGGACTCACAACTCATAACCCATAATTCATAACTCTTTCTTCTCGTCAGCGTTGACGTTATCGTCAACGTCTTCTCCCTTCATGCCATCCTTAAAACTCTTCACGCCTTTGCCGAGGCCTTTCATGAGTTCGGGTATCTTCTTTCCGCCGAAGAATAGCAGTACGATAAGGGCTACAAGCAGGATTTCCTGAAATCCGATGCCTCCGATGAATAGTAAATTTGTCATTGTTGTATGATTTAATGTTTATGATTTCGTATATAATATCTGTTATTGAATCTTTCCTTTCAGTATCTCTTCCAATCGGAACATCTCGTCGCGATACTGTGCGGCCTCGGCAAAGTTGAGCTGCTTGGCGGCCTCTTGCATGAGCTTCTTGGTGCGGGCGATGCTCTTCTCCAGCTGGCTACGCGACATGTATTCCACAATGGGGTCGGCAGCGATGTTGAGTTGTGAGTTGTGAGTCGTGAGTTGAGAGTTGGCCTCACCATATTGCCTATTTCCCTTATTCTCTGTATCAACTGTCAATTGTGAATTGTCAATTGTCAATTGATTTCTGATTTCCTTCTGTATCTGCTTGGGTGTGATGCCGTGGGCTTCGTTGTAGGCAAGCTGCTTCTCGCGGCGGCGGTTGGTCTCGTTGATGGTGCGCTCCATGCTGTCGGTAATCTTGTCGGCATACATGATGACACGGCCATTGACGTTACGCGCAGCACGGCCGGCCGTCTGTGTCAGTGAGCGATGGTTGCGCAGGAATCCCTCCTTGTCGGCATCGAGGATAGCCACGAGCGATACTTCGGGGAGGTCGAGACCTTCGCGCAAGAGGTTCACGCCGACAAGCACGTCGTACTCGCCACGGCGCAGGGCGTTCATAATCTCTACACGCTCCATGGTGTCTACATCACTGTGTATGTAGTTGCATCGCACCTGATGGTTGAGCAGGTATTCGGTGAGCTCCTCGGCCATGCGCTTGGTGAGGGTAACTACCAAGGTGCGCTCATCCCGTTCGGCACGCACCAGTATCTCCTCCATGAGGTCGTCAATCTGGTTGAGGCTGGGGCGTACATCAATAATAGGGTCGAGCAATCCCGTAGGACGGATGACTTGCTCCACTACGATGCCCTCGCTCTGTACCAGCTCGTAGTCGGCAGGTGTGGCGCTGACGTAGATGATTTGGTTGGTCATCTCCTGGAACTCCTCGAACTTGAGCGGACGGTTGTCCATGGCAGCAGGCAGGCGGAAGCCATACTCCACGAGATTGATCTTGCGGGCGCGGTCGCCACCATACATGGCATGTATCTGCGGCACACTCACGTGGCTCTCGTCGATGACCATCAGGTAATCCTTCGGGAAAAAGTCGAGCAGGCAGTAGGGACGTGTGCCGGCTTCGCGTCCGTCAAAGTAACGCGAATAGTTCTCGATACCCGAGCAGTGGCCCAACTCGCGCAGCATCTCCATATCATAGGTGACACGTTCGTGCAGGCGTTTGGCCTCAAGGGGCTTGCCTATCTCGCGGAAGTACTCGACCTGACGGGCGAGGTCGTCCTCAATCTGGTAGATGGCTTGCAGGGTGCTCTCCTTGCTGGTCATGAAGAGGTTGGCGGGGTATATCTTGTAGGCATCGTATGAGTGCATGCGTATGCCGCTCACGGGGTCTATCTCCTCGATGGCGTCAATCTCATCGTCCCAGAACTGGATGCGCAGTGCATCGTCGGCGTAGGCCAGATAGATATCCACCGTATCGCCCTTGACACGAAAGTTGCCACGTCCGGGGTCAAGGTCGTTGCGCACGTAGAGGCTATCGACCAAGCGGCGCAGCAGCACGTTGCGGTCGAGCTTCATGCCCACGTGTACCTCAATCATGCTGTTGTAGAACTCGGCAGGGTTGCCCATACCATAGATACAGGAAACTGACGACACCACAATCACATCCTTGCGTCCCGAGAGCAGGGCCGAGGTGGCACGCAGACGCAGCTTGTCAATCTCGTCGTTGATGGCAAGGTCCTTCTCTATATAAGTATCGGTAGAGGGTATGTATGCCTCGGGCTGGTAGTAGTCGTAGTAGGAGACGTAGTACTCTACGGCGTTGTTGGGGAAGAAGCTCTTCATCTCGCTGTAGAGCTGGGCGGCCAGCGTCTTGTTGTGACTGAGGATGAGGGTGGGTCGGCCTACGTTCTTGATGATATTGGCAATGGTGAATGTCTTGCCTGAACCTGTCACGCCGAGCAATGTCTGTGCAGGCACACCGCTCAGCACTCCTTCGGTGAGCTGTGCGATAGCTTCGGGCTGGTCGCCCATGGGCTGATAGTCAGATACGAGTTCAAAATCCATAATATGCCAATAATTAAGTACAAATGTACGCAATTCTTTTCTATAATGTAAATTTTACACTCGTTTTGTTGTTTTATTTGTTTTTTTCTTTACATTTGTAGCGAATTATAACAAAACAAACCTTGTAAATTAAAAACTTATGAAAAACTTTACTCTAAAAAGATTGGGTATGCTTTGCGTGGCTTGTCTTGCAGGCATGGCACTGTTTGCCGAGATTCAGCCTCCACAGCTTAAGCTTGAAACCTTGACTTCGGGTGAAAAGTATGTCTTGTTCAACAAAGCTACTCCTAATGGGTACATGAGCCGTACTTCGTGGGATGGCGCTCTCTATTTCCTCTCAGCTAACGACTCTCACTATGCCGACTATCAGCTGGAGGCCGTGAAGAACGACGATGGCACTTGGATGTTCAAAAAAGACAACATCGTGCCTTCGCTCGTGGATGGCACTGACTCTATCGCTTCTACTGATTACATGTGTATCCCCAGTGGTTCAGGTAATGTCAATTTGAGGGATTATGAAGCCATGTGGATTATAGAAGAGGGCGACTACGAAGGCTATTACAAACTGAAAGCTGGCGAGTACAACAATACCAGTACCATTGGTTTGCACATGCACCTGAATGCCGGTCAGCAATATTGGGTGATTTCATACCCTGGCTCAGGATGGTATCCTGATTTTGAAGTGATGTACGACGAAGAAGGTAATGCTGTGTATGATGAGACATTGACCTATATCCAGATGGCCGACAGCACCTCACTCAACTGGGCATTTGTGAAAGCTGAGAGTGTGACTGCCTATGCCTCTTTTGCCACTGCTTATGACATCATCAGCAAATATGAGAATGCATATCTTGGTGTCGAAGGTTATGAGGCTGGTTTCCAGCTGACAGCTACTGCGGTGGAGGATATGTATAATAATGTAGAACTTACTGACTCTGTAATCAGTCTTATCAAGGCTATGACCGATGCTAAAGTTGCCTTCTATGGTGAGATTGATGCAGCAACCGCTTTGGCTAACGAGAGTGGCGATGCCGAACTCATTGCAGCTGTTGATGCTGCTATGGCCGTGTTCAATGCGGAGATTGCTGTAGACAAACTCAATGCGGGCAAGTTGGCCATTATGGATGCCATGGCTAAGCATAATCAGGGACTTGGTGACTATACTTCACTGGGCGTTAATATGAGTTTCGAGGATCTGACGGCTCAGGGTGGTGGTACGACGACAGGTGTCGCTGCTCCTCCTGTGGGTTGGAACTTGATTCTTAATGGTGACACTGTAACCACAATTGCAGAGATTCAGGCACATGGTGTTGCCAACTGGTGTGGCGTGAACGACGATTGTGCTGGTGAGGCCAAGGATGGCAACTATGGATTTGGTATTTGGACTCAGGGCTTCCCCACAGTAGAGCTCTCACAGACTATCGAGGGTATCGAGAATGGTACATATATCGTGAGTGCCGCTATGATGGTGGGTGCCAATGGCAACGGCTCGCGCCGTACCACACAGCGCTTGTTCGGTAACCTTAACTCTACCTATTTCGGCTCTGAGTATGAATATGATTTGGCTATACTCGACAACTCTGAGGTGTATGCCTTTGCTAATCTGGTTGAACCTGTGACCGATAGAGATATGCAGTATATGGAGGTGCGTGCCTATGTTTATGATGGTAAGCTCACCTTTGGTTTGCGTACCGATGCCAATCTTGCTGCAGCATTGCGCGATGCGTCAAACTCTGCAGGTGGCGATGGATGGTTCAAGGTCGATAATTTCCACATCACCAAGGTGGGTTACGAAGCAGATGATGCGCTTGCAGTGCTGAACCACTATGTAAATACAATCAACACCTTCTGGTATGAAGACTATTTGATGTCAAGCGAGGTGGCTGAGTTGGTTGAAAGCAAATTGAATGAGTTTGAAGGATTTACCTCTTCAAATACTCAAGAAGAAATCAATACAGCGATCTTTGCTGCTAAGGATTTGCTTGCTCGAATGAATACTTCTGTAAAGCTCTATGCGCAGTTGGGCGAAGCCATTACAGCGGCATACGACAATTTTGGACTGTATAGTGACTTCCCTGGTGCAGGCGAATATAGCGATATCATTACAGAGGTAAGCGATGCGTATGAATTGGGCGAATATACCGATGATCAGATTCCGGGTATCATAGCCATGCTCGACGAGGCGCTGGAAAACTGTAAGAAGTCAGAGATTCTTGTAGGCAAGGATATCACCTATATCATCAAGAACCCCAGCTTTGAGGATCAGTCATCACAGCCTAATGGCGATTCGGGTGGTGTGGCCGATGTTCCTAAGGGATGGAATCTGCTCCTTGATGGTGACACATGTAACTTGGTTAAGGATATTCAGGCACACGGAGTGGTAGGTTGGTGTGCCATCAACTCGGGTGATGCTATAAGCGTAACATTGGATGATGGCACTTATATCGATCGTCAGCCTACCGATGGCGATAAGCTGTGGGGTATATGGAACGAGACCGTTCCTGAGGTTGAGTTGTCGCAGACATTGACAGGTTTGCCCATGGGTACCTATGTATTGACAGCCGACGTAATGGTGCAGAACAACTGGGCCGGTGACAATATCACTACTCAGCGCATCTTTGCCAATGGCTACATGCAGATGTTTGCAACCGAAGAGGCTCATGCCCTTAACCTCCCTGAAGATGCGCAGGCCTTGGCACAGCTCGATGCTGAATATCCTGATCTCGCTGTTCCCTTCTTGACCTATGCAGGATACACTTGTATGACCGATGACCGCACTACAGACCTGCTGCACACGATGACCGTGACATTTGATGTGCATGAGGATGGCATCGCTCATATTGGTTTCCGTACTAATGATGTTAATACGAACGGCTTCTCTCGTGAGGTGGGCGACACTGACGAGACAGGCGAGAATACTCGTGGTCAAGGTTGGTTCAAGGTCGACAATTTCACCCTTTACTACGACTCTGAAGAGGTGATTTCCTCAATCAAGTGCTTCGATGTTGAGGATGCCGCTACCGTTTCGGCTTGCGAATACTATAATGTCAATGGTGTGCGCATGGCTACTATGCAGCCTGGTCTCAATATTATTAAGCAGGTGATGAACAACGGTACTGTAAAGGTGAGCAAGGTGATGGTGAAGTAATATCACTGATACATTGAAATGCCAAAAAACTGTGAGGCGATGCTGTAAAAGGCATCGTCTCATGTTTTTTAGTGATTTTTTACATTAAAAACTCATGTTTTGTGTGTTTATTTCACAAGTTTCAGTAACTTTGCACGATAATTGAATGTTGTACATGGTAAGGATGAAAAAACTCTTAGTGCTATTTTTGTCGGTGGTTGTAATGGCCAGCTGTACCCAATACGCAAAGGTGCAGAAGTCCATGGATTATGACTACAAGTATGAGTTGGCCAAGGCATACTATATGGAAGGTGAATATAGTCAGGCGAGTTCCTTGCTCGAAGATGTACTTGCATTCATGAAGGGCACTATCTATGCAGAGGAGTCGCTTTATATGTTGTCGATGTGCTATTACAACATGAAGGACTATGTGACAGCTTCTCACTATTTTACCACCTATTATAATACCTATCCGAGGGGTATATATGCTGAAGTGGCCCGATTCATGTCTGCCCGTGCTCTCTATCTTGATACTCCTGACCCCCGTCTCGACCAGTCGAGTACCATACGTGCCATTGGTGAGATACAGGTCTTCACAGAGTATTATCCCTATTCAGATTATAAGCGTACGGCAAACGATATGCTCTATGAACTTCACGACCGCTTGGTGGAGAAGGAGTATCGTTCGGCCAAGCTTTATTATGACTTGGGCAACTATATGGGCAATAACTATCAGGCCTGTATCATTACTGCGCAGAACGCCCTTAATGACTATCCTTACACTAAACTACGCGAAGACCTCTCTATGCTTATCCTTTGTGCACGCTACCACATGGCCAAGGAGAGCGTAGCTGATAAGATGATCGACCGCTATCGCGATGCGATTGACGAATACCATGCTTTCAAGAATGAGTTCCCTGAAAGCAAATACATGAAAGAGGCCGATAAGATTTATCGTGACTCACAAAAGGCAATAAAGTAACAGACAAAACAACAATCATTATAACAAATTATGGATTACAAGAAAAGCAATGCCCCTACCAACACGATTACTCGTGATATGCAGGACTTCAGAGACAAGACAGGTAATGTGTACGAATCTATTGCCATCATGGGCAAGCGTGCCAACCAGATCTCTGTAGAGATTAAGGAAGAACTGAAGAAGAAACTCGATGAGTTCAGCTCTTCGTCAGACAATCTGGAGGAAGTCTTCGAAAACCGTGAGCAGATTGAGATTTCACGTTTCTATGAGCGTCTTCCTAAGTCTACATTGATCGCTGCCCAGGAGTTTATCGAGGATCAAGTATACTATCGCAATCCGTTGAAGGGCGCTGAGCCTTCGCTCTAAAGTATATTAAGAGCCTTCCTAGGGATAGGGCTAAGGGTTTGGGAGCATGCAACAACTGGCTCCTTGGCTCTTGGCCCTATTTTGGATGCTGCAATATGAATCTAATGATTAACGATTAACGTTTAACGTTTAACGATGCTTTAAACTTAATCTTCAACCTTTAATAGCATCGAAGCTATGAGATTTTTTTAACTCTAAAACTCTAAAAAATGAAATTTTATCTCCATCATATCTATCTATTGTTGGCCATTGTGGCCCTCGTTGTTTGCATGTGCTCTCCTGCACTTATTACTTTTGTATATAATGACATGTCTACGGTGTCGATGACCAACTTTGCTCTACAGAGTATGGCGATGGGTCAAGTTGAGCCTACTTCGTCGGCCGTTTCATGTGCATTGGGCGTGTTGCTTATTGTGTCGGCATTGGTTGGCGCCTTTACCATGTTTGTCAGCCTGTTTCAGAATTTCTCCTTGCAGAAGCGTAGCTCTATCTTCAACTGCTGTGTGCTGGCCGGTTACTACATCATTTTTCTGGTGTTTGTACTTATCTTGCGTGGCGATACACGAATGGTCGACCTCAACTGGCAGGTTTGCCTCCCCTTGGTATCACTTATCCTCACAGCCATGAGTTTCTACTCCATCCGTACTACCGAGGCTAAGATGTTGGCGCGTGCCAACAACTTTCGTCTGAGAGATTGATATATCGCAGATTTGCGATAATTTTAAAAACAGATTCTAAGTAGGGTGTGTCCATGTGGGCATGCCCTCTTTTTTGTTCATCCGCCATTTCGAGTGATGGCTTTCGTTATACAAGACTATCTAAAAGAATCCCCAAAGAGTTCGATATAAGTACATGCCATGCTCTCGTAAGTGTCCTAAACGTCTCGTTTCCTGCTGAAACGAAGTTCTTGTACTATCCAAACGCAAGCATTGCCTTTACCTACGGCCAGCGAACTTCGTTTCGCCGCCTGTAGAGGCCAACGACAATTTTTTAATTGGATTGTTGGTTTTTAGCTCACCTTGTAGTATCTTTGCACCGATGATATGGCTGCAAGGCCGTGTCGTCAGGACATCTTGGTAAAATAGAAGCGTTATGCTCTCTTGTTGAATGAAAACCTGAGAAATTTTCAAGAAAGTTACAAGGGATGTATGATGGCTCTACGCGTTTCGCGTGGACTGTTATCTCCATCACTGTACTTTCAGGTTTTCTCAGGACCTTCATTCACGGCGTGGCATATCAGCTCCACGCTTCTTTATTATAATGCCCTGTTGGAGTTGGAGGGTGTAAATAATCTACAATGAAAAAAAAATTATGGATGGCTGCGGCCGTGTGTCTTTTAATTACTTCTTGTGCAACAGCGAAAGTTCCTTACGAACAAAGAAAATTAATTGCAGTACCGGACTTTATCGCAGGTTCAGGCGTTGATTCAGAACAAGTGAGCGGACTAAGTAATATGCTTATAGAATCATTGAATAGAAGTGGAAAATTTAGGATTATGGCTCGTACGCAATTAAATAGAGTACTAGAAGAATATGACTTGCAACAGACAGACCTTATAGGTGAAAAAGCCATAGAATTCGGTAAAATGTCGGGGGCAGAAGCATTGGTTATAGGAACCGTGACTTTCATACCTACTGGGCGCACGTTGTATCAGAAAGCAACAGGAGTGGTTGAAGGTGAATACAATCTTGATGTACAAGTAATAGATTGTACCACAGGTGAGATTCTAACTGCTGCAGGCGCAACCAAGACATATGGCAGAAGCTATAGAAATTTAATTGAAAAGATAGGAAAAAAAATTGGAAAGAAATTTACAATTGCTACCACGAAAACTCTGAAGGTTGAAGAACAGGAAGGAGAGCCTAAATGGATTATTCATAAAGTAAATGAGCCGCTTTCGTCTATTGCCAAGAAGTATAAAGTTGAAGCTGAGGATATAATGATTTGGAATGATCTAAAGTCAAGAAAAGTTTCTTATGGACAGAAACTAAGGATATACACTAAGGTAAAAGTCCAGGAAAATAAGTATTGAAATTTGTTGGCTCCATGCATTTACGCTATCTTTGTATTCTATACGGTCATGGTATGTTTGGCCTATGGATGATAGATGATAAAAACTTTGCGAAAAGATATCCATTGGTGCTCTTATAGATTATTGTTTAAACAAAATTAGTATAAGTAAAATGAAACTTTCAAAAGCGTTAGGCAATGTCTTGTTGTTGGCCTTTATGGTAGGCATGGTGTCGTGTCAGAAAGAATTTGAACTCAGTGAAACATCTGTGTCTCTTAACCAAGGTGGCCAATATACTATCGGTTATGAGAATGGTACCAATCTAGTATATACTTCGGACAATCCGTATGTGGCAAGTGTTGATGATGAAGGCGTGGTAACAGCGCACTTTGTGGGTGAGGCCACCATTGATGTTGTTGCGAGCGAAGGCAGACAATCGTTGCGGATTAATGTGGTTCCACTTCATACTGTTTACGAGGAACCCTGTGTCGATTTTAGCATGACCAAATCAGAGGTTATGACTATGTACGGTGATAGCTATTTGGGCTACAATGATTCTGGAATGGTATTCTTTGAGGGAAAAGGGAAGTATGCATACGGATATTTATTTATTGATGGAGAATTGCAATGTATATATGTTTGGTGTAAATATACTTCGATAGATGAAGTGTTGGATTTTCTTGATGAACGCTATTACTATGTTGGCGAAGAGGAAGATTTTCATATGCATACCAACTGGCAAGATATGGCTATTGGCTCAGGAGAATATAAGGGACATCCGAATTTTGGTTTTGGAACCATGGTCTTTTATTATCCGATAGATTTTAGCGCGATGGCAATTAGCCGAGGTGTTGACATGTTCAAGAGTGGCTTGGAGAAGATGCTTGATAACAGCAATGTTGATATGAAGTAAGACTGCTACTTTGGTTGTAATAGATATTTAAGTAAAACTGTATAAACAACAGGAATGATGAAAAAGAAACTTCTAGGATTGACGCTGGCATTGCTTTGCTTGAGCAATGGTGTAGTAGCACAAAATATTGACTTTGGTAGGGAGTTGTTTGAGGCAAAAAACTTCTTGGCGTCCAAGGATTTGGATACAAGTTCTGTAAAGATGAGTGTGGTAACGCTTACTGAAGGTAAGGAAATTGTATTGTTCAGTGATACAAATTGCTTTGTGTTGGTAGCGTCAAAGGAGTATTTCGATTATCTGGATACTCCTATCCTGGCATATAGCTTAGAGGATGGCTTCCGCGAAGAGGATTTGGTGCATGAAAGATTATTCTTGTT
Source organism: Bacteroidaceae bacterium (assembly GCA_017622495.1). Lineage (GTDB taxonomy): Bacteria > Bacteroidota > Bacteroidia > Bacteroidales > Bacteroidaceae > UBA1189. Next base: position 44,525 of record JAGAQY010000046.1, read on the forward strand.
CCATATATATGCTTCACAATTGAAACGGATGAAAGAAAAGGGCTGTAAAGAAAATGTGAGCTATGCAGACAAAGGTGTAGTGTTGCCATTGTTAGGTAAAACAGCTTGGGGAAATGAAGCTCCATATAATAAATTCTGTCCTACTCATTCTGCCTCTCCTAATGTAAGAACTAAAGTCAGTAGTTTGGGAGTTGCAATGGCGCAGATAATGAAGTATTATGAATATCCGTCTATTGGTAGAGGAAAATTCTCTTATGATGCAGGCATGCAGGGGAGTATTGACTTTGAGAAGATTGAAGTGAATTGGAATGATGTGCGAGATAAATATGATAAAACGGCTGGTGATGAAGTGAATGCTGTTGCAAAATTACTGACGGCAACTTCCGTTTCCGTTGGGACGAAGTTCGATTATAACAGAAGTTTGTCGAGCGCGGAATATTTGAGGGTTGCATTGGTTAATCATTTTGGATTTTCACCAAGGTGTGGTCTGTATGAAAATCCTTCAACGAAAGAAATATTGGACTATGCCTATCAAGAGTTGGCAGCCAAGCGTCCTTTCATATATACCTTATTTATCTCTTCTTATGGTACTCACAGTTTGGTCTGTGACGGATTTGATAAGGATTATTTGCATTTTAATATGGGACTAGGTGGCGTTGCTAATGGTTATTATAGACTCTTATACTATGAGGATATCCCAAATGTGTTGAGTTCTATTCTTGTAGGTATAGAACCAGATATGGGCATGGATAAAACAAGAGAGGTTGTTGTGGAAAAACCTGGGACATTGCAACTTTTGCTTAGCGAAGACGAGCAGATGAATTTACGTAAACTGAAGATCAAAGGGAAATTAAATAATGCAGATATAATTGTTCTTCGAAGAATGGCCGGTGCTGATAAACAGTTTGGCAATTTGATGGAATTGGATTTGTTTGACGCAAAATTTATTACGGATAAGAAATCGTATTATTTAAATAAGTCTGCAATAGGATATTCGGCATGGGCTACAAGAACTACTTATCAAGTTCGCACGAATAACAGAGGATATTACTCTAAAACTCCTGTACGAACCAAAAATTACTCATTTGATTTTGTTGATATGGATGAGAAAAAATGGAAAGAATTTTGCAGTGTAGGATTGAATAAAGGAGATGGATTTTTCTTTTCAAAGAATGAGGACGGATATTATATCAATTATCACACACAAAAGGGAATGGTTAGTGAAGAAATGTTTAAGAACTGCTTGAACCTTAGGAGGATTGTGCTCCCCAAGAAGACTAAGAGTGTTGGTGAACGTGCTTTTGAGAATTGCTACTTGTTAGAAGAGGTCTCTTATGACGAGAAGGTCACAAAGATGGAGTCGTCTGCATTTAAGAATGCATATTCGTATGGTGAGTCAGTCAAGAAGATTCATTTAACGGATGTTTATGTTGATAAGAGGAGTGCTGAAAATAGAGAGGGGGCGGTTTCTCAGGTAGTGGAGGAACGGCCTCAGTTTCCTGGTGGCGATGTGGCGCTGATGAAGTATTTGCAGCAAAACATTAAGTATCCCAAGGAATGTAAAGAAAAAGGAATTCAAGGTCGCGTTATCGTACAATTTGTGGTAAACACAGATGGTAGTATTGTGGATCTGAATGTAATAAAACCCATCAATCCAGAATTGGACAAGGAGGCCATCCGTGTTGTGGCCGAAATGCCCAACTGGATTCCTGGTAGGCAAAGAGGCAAGCCTGTTCGTGTGAGATTTACGATACCTATAACTTTTAATTTATAAGATATAAAGTATGAATACATCTAAAAAACTGAGCAAGAGCCTATTATTGGTCTTTATAATCGTAGGTGTGGTGTCGTGTCAAAATGAACCATTGTCTGTAAGTCCTATGAGTGACCTTGTATTTGGATACAAAGCGGATTCGGTAATGTTGAAAGTTAGTGGAGATGTAGATTGGTCAATCTCTGCAAGTTCAACATGGGTTGAGATTACGAATAAAACAGGTGGTGAATGTGACGTTATAATGGTGAAAGTTCCATTAAACCAGAGTTTTTATGATAGAAAATGCGTACTTAATATTCATGACTCTGGATATTATAATGAAATTCAACTAAATATTACTCAGAAGGGCAATAAGGTCTTGGGGGCATGGTCTTGTGAACATACGCAATATACTAGGTTTGAAGATGATGTATTGATTGAGGATGGAGTGAAGGCTATTCCTGTTACATTAGTGTTAATGCCTGATGGCTCGTTTGTGCGATGGGAGAAAGATGGGTTCTTCTGGGAAGAAAAAGAGACGGGATTGTATTCAGTAGAAGATGATATGCTGTATCTTGAGAGTGCCGATAATTGGGAAGAGTATAGTATTATACATCTTGACCCCCTGGAATTAGTGTTAGTGTGTGATAAGGAGTATTTAGATGGAAGTACAATGAAGAATGTGAAAGAATCCATCCGATATGAGTTCTATAGGAATGGTGAGTGGGTAGCTCCTGAAGAGGGTCTTTTATTGAAAGACTATTCGGCCACCTTATATGCCGCGGATACATTTAGAATCATTTCAAATGGAAAGGATGTTAGTTATCGTTCTAAAAACCAATATGTTGCTAATGTTGATGGGAATGGATTGATTACTGCGAATTTCGTTGGTGAGACTATTGTTGAAGTTTTGTCGAAAGAAGGAAGTACGGAGTTTTTTGTTGATGTTGAACCACGATATTCATATTGTAAAGAACCTACTTTGGACTTCTCAAAAACAAAGGGACAGATAAAAGATATGTATTATTTTACGTCTGGTTACTATGATTTGGGTGATTTAATAGTGGCTCCTGTGGATAATTATTTCTATGGATACTTGTTTGATGGGGATGTCTTGGCGTCTATTTGTATCTTTGCTAAAGGTGTTTCGTATACGAGGGCAAGTGGTTTCCTCGGTGAACGGTATTACTACCTTGGGGCTGAAAGTGAAATGGAATTTTATTCTAATTTGGAGGATAGGGTAGTTGCCCTATATGAGTATAGTACCGATTCGGATTTGGGCAGTGGTTATATTATGGAGTATGTCGCGTATAGCGAGGACAGCAGTGATGGCAATGCCAGCAATCATCGCATGTATCTTTCACAAGAAAAGCGTTTTATGGAACGGATTAGAGACTCTGGGGCTTGCCTGAAGACTGTTGGTGAACGTAAATAAATGCTGTTCAATGGGTAGCTAATCCCTTTAATACAAAAAGGTTTTCCATCTGCCACCCTCCGCCAAGAATGGGTAAGGCAATGATTGATAATAAACTAATGGCGGACACTGCGTACGATAATCCATGTGCGCCAGTGTCCGCCATTACTTTGATGCAGGATGTTATAGCTCTCAACTTTCAACCCTCAACCCTCAACCATGTCCACCGGTATCACCGCATACACCCGTTTGTCATGGTGCTCGCTGCGTACGGCACCGAGGCCGCGGAGCACCTTGCCGAAGGTCTGGGCGCAGGTGCTCTTCATCAGGCGGGCATCGTAACGGCTGAGGTGCTCGTAGATTTGGGCGGCGCTGAGCAGTGTGGGTGCTTCGCCCTCGCGGGGCAGGCGGTAGTGTCGGAAGAAGAGTTCCTCCACGGGGCGGTGGCGGCGGTAGTCGCGGTTGCGGCGCTCGATGTCCTTCACCTCTTCGGGCGTGAACCAGTGGCGCTCGCCCTCGGCGAGCAATGTCATGCATTGGGCATAGAGCTGAGGATGGTCGATGGGAGTGTCCACATCAATCATCTCGCGGATGTCTATGCAGAGGAAACGGCGGCTGCCCGTAGGGTCGGTGAGCAGGGCGGCGGTGTTGCTGGTGCCGATGAACGAGGCGATGCGCGGAAGCGTGACGGAGTGGTTGCGGTAGGCCTTGCGCATGCGTAGTGAGGTCATCTGCATCAGGTTCTTCAAGGTGCTCTGCTTGCGCGATGAGTAGCGGTCAAACTCGTCAAGGTTGATGAGCAGGCAGTCGAGTAGCTTGCGCTCGCATTGGTTCTCGGCCGTGAGGTCGAAGTTGTCGGTATAGTACTCGCGTAGCTCGGGCGGCAATAGCATGCGGCAGAAGGTGCTCTTGTGCAGACCTTGCTGCTCGCTCACGAGGAGCGGTGCCACACTGTTGGCATACACCGCATCGGTGCGGCCCTGTGCCTGTGCCACGAGGGCGAGCATCCAGCGGCAGAGATAGTTTACCATGGTGTCGTCGATGGTGAGGCGCTGCATCAAGGGACGCAGGCGGTCTGTGCCGTCCCACTGGGGCAGGGTAGAGAAGTACTGCGTCACGGGATGATACGAAGGTATGTGCAGCGACTCGGCAGCGATGCGCACCCCTTCGAGCCAGGTGTAGTTGTAGCCGTCGGCCTGTATATCCATCAGCCAGGTCATATAGACACGTTTGCTGATGGGGAGGAAGTCACCCACGCTGCCCCGCTCGCGGTACTCGCTCTGCTCGCTGAGCAGGTTGTAGCGCAGCTCATACTTGCTGCATAGCACCGCTTGTACCTCGGGCAAAGTAAGAGCGGCCCCCTTCTTATTCCCCCCGAGGGGGAAGGCCTCACTTGCAACGGATATAGGTTGTTTGCGAGATGTCTTTTTCTCCGTAACCTTTTCACTCTTCACTCTTCCCTTTTCACTCTTCATGGCTGTTACTCTGCTTCGCAACCATGCCTTTACTGTTTCAAACAATTTTTTCATAGTAGTTCCTATTTATATAATGTGTTTCGGTTTTCTGCCGCAAAGTTACGATGCCGCCAACAGCGTTTGTTCTGCAATTGATATGCTACGTAAGGGAAAATAATAAACAAGTTATATTTCCCAACGTTAACGATGACGATAACGATAACATCAACCATGCTGCCTCAATTCGGCCACAAAGATACAATCCCGAGAAAGCGGAATCAATAGAATAATTTCGCACCTTAGAAGTTGGAAAATCGCCAAGAGTTTTGTACTTTTGTATCAAACAAAGTTATTTACCGCTGCGCAAGGGTAACCTTGATGTTGCGCAACAGCAAGGCTGCTGTCGGGCAAGGGTAACGTTGCTGTTGGACAGCAGTAAATAGATTGGAAAAGAATTAACAGGGAAAACGCATTATAAAATCGCTCTAAAATGATGTCTTAATAATCTATGTCCAATAGGTTCTTCTCTCGCAAATATTTGATTTCACACAGATCTCACGAATCTCACAGAGGCTGCATCGCACAAGGCTCGCAGCTTGTCGGCTTCGCCGAGTGTTTTCAGCCGGATGGCAAACGCGAGTGTAACGATGCGTTCTTTGTGAGATTTGTGTGAGGCAACAAATTGATTATCTGAGAGAAAATAATAGCAGTATGTGATGGGTTTATAATGCGTTTTCCCTGAAAGAATTAATCCACTAACTATAAGCCCTTATGACAAAAAAGACAACAACAAAGAAATCAGGCACTATTGCCTACCAGCTGCGTAGGCAAAATGACCTCACGGGAACCGCCACAGAGAAGAATCCGCAGATGGCGGTGACCGTAGTGAACAGCAAGCTCACCACCACGAAGGAGCTGGCAGAGTATATCAACTTCGCGTGTAGCGTGACCGAGTCGGACATAGCGGCCGTGTTGCAGGCCCTCGGCAAGTGCGTGTGTGATGAACTGCTCGATGGTAACCGCGTGGAGATAGACCACATTGGTACCTTCAGCCTGTCGCTCACCTGTGGCCGCAAGAAACTGGAAGACCGCGTGACGAAGAACGACATCCGTGTGAAGAACATCCTCTTCACTCCCTGCGCGGAGATGAAGCAGGCCATGCGCGGTGCCGATATCGTGATCGGAGGCCCCAACCCCACAAGCGGCTGACCGATGAGGTGATACTGCGCCGTGTGGCAAAGTACCTCGATGAGCACGAGTATATGCAGCGCCGCGAGTTTGAGTCGGTATGTGAATGCTCGCGCTATACCGCCACGAAGAAACTCAAGGAGCTGGTGCGGTCGGGCAAGCTACGTGCCATGGGCTCAAAGAACGTACGGTTTTATGTGAAGGGGAGTTTGTAACGATGAACGTTTAACGATGAACGATGAATGAAGAACGACGAACGATTAACGTAGTACATGCGATATCTACTAATGGCGGACACTGGCGTACGTGGATTATTGTACGCAGTGTCCGCCATTAGTTCGTTTATTCACTGTGGATTAGTGCGCTTTGGCGGAGGGTGGCAGATAGAAAGTAAGAATCTGTTTCCCTGTCTTTCTTTAGAACTTGAAGAAGTTCTTAGCGTTATTGTAGCTGATGTCTTCGATCATCTGGTTTACGCGCTCCATCTCGCTGTAAGGAATCTCGCCGTTCTCCACATCACGACCTACGAGGTTGCACAGGGTACGACGGAAGTACTCGTGACGAGGATAAGAGAGGAATGAACGTGAGTCGGTGAGCATACCAACGAATCGGCTCAGCAGACCGAGTACCGAGAGGGCGTTCATCTGCTTCTCCATACCATCCTTCTGGTCGAGGAACCACCAACCTGAACCGAACTGAATCTTTCCGGGCACGCTGCCGTCCTGGAAGTTGCCCAACATGGTGGCAATCACCTCATTGGCACAGGGGTTGAGGTTGTAGAGGATGGTCTTGGCCAGCTTGCCCATGGTGTTGAGCTTGTCGAGATATTTGGCCATAGCCTTGGCTGTGGTGAACTCGCCGATAGAGTCGAAACCGGTATCGGGACCGAGGAGCTTGAACATCTTGCTGTTGTTGTCGCGGATAGCTCCGTAGTGGAACTGTTGTGTCCAGCCTGTTTCAGCATCCATGATACCGAACTCAATCATCATGGCGCTCTTGTATTTCAGGATCTCCTCCTTGGTGAGCTCGGTGCCACCATATACCTTGTTGAAGATTGCCTCAATTTCGGCGTCGGTGTAGTCTTCGGCATAGAACTCCTCGATACCGTGGTCGCTGAGCTTACAGCCCTGCTCTTCGAAGAATTTGTGACGTACGCGCAGTGCCTCGATGACATCGCTGAACTTGCTGATGCTCACGCCGCTCACTTCAGACAGTTTGTCGATGTATGCACGGAAGTTGGCGGGTACCTCTACGGCCATGGCCTTGTCGGGACGCCATGTGGGCAGCATCTTCACTTCGAAGCCGCTCTCGCGGGTCTTGATATGATATTCAAGTGAGTCAACGGGGTCGTCGGTCGTACATACCACCTCCACGTTGTAGCGACGCATGAATCCGCGAGCGGTATATTCGGGCTGCTTCAGCTTCTCGTTACATTCGTCATAGATTTCGCGGGCAGTCTTGGGGCTCAGTATCTTGTCGATACCGAAGGCTGTCTTCAACTCCAGATGAGTCCAGTGGTAGAGTGGGTTGCGGAAGGTATAGGGAACAGTTTCGGCCCATTTCTCAAACTTTTCCCAGTCGGTAGTGTCCTTGCCTGTGCAATAGCGCTCGTCCACGCCGTTGGTGCGCATGGCACGCCACTTGTAGTGGTCTCCACCAAGCCAAATCTCGGTAAGTGAACGGAACTGGTGATCATCGGCCACCATTTGAGGGATGAGGTGACAGTGATAATCAATGATGGGCATCTTCTTGGCGTGCTCGTGATACAATTTCTGCGCCGTTTCGGTGGTCAGCAGAAAGTTTTCGTCCATAAAGTTTTTCATACGCTATTAATATTTGTTATAGTTGTTGTTTCTCAATTTACATAAACAGTGCTGTCCTGTATCAGTTCAACAGGCTTGATAGGGGCTTCTTCACCAATCATTTCGCCTTCTATATAGAGGCGTAGTGGAGTTTGCTTTCCATTGTTGTGTATGGTGATGCTCTTGCGGAATACGCCGGGGCGGCGTCCCTTGCCGTTGTATGTGACAGTAATCTTCCCCTTCTCGCCGGGCATGATAGGCTCAAGTGTGTACTCGGGTACAGTGCATCCACACGATGCGTTTGCCTGATGGATGATGAGCGGAGCTTTGCCCACGTTGGTAAAGACAAAGTCGTGAGTCACCACAGCCGTGTCTATAGCGAATATTCCGAAGTTGTGGCGGGTGTGCTCAAATTTCATCTCTCCTTTCACTCTGGGCTTTACCTCCTGTTGCTGTTCCTGGGCAAATCCCATGGCTGTCGTCATCACTAAGACTGCCATTAACATGTACTTTCTCATATCTATAGTTTTATATATTACCGCAAATATAGTGAATTAGACGATACGCTGCAATTATAGTGTCGAAAAAATACTTAAAAAAGGCAATACGCCTACATGTGACTATTGCCGTATCTCAGAGAACCTGATATGTTAAGTGTTAATTGGATGAAATGTCGCAGAACAGGTCTGTGATTTTGGAGATAATGTGTGGTGTTTCCTTGTTTTGTTGATTTATTTTGAACTTATTTCTATACATATTGATATATTTTTATATTTTTGCAGTAGATAACATGTAGGCCTGAAGGGCAGAATAATAAGTGCGATATGAAAGAACTGAAATGTCCACAGTGTGGTAGTGTGTTTACGGTTGATGAGGCGGGCTATGCTTCTATCGTGAGTCAAGTGAAGAATGCTGAGTTTGAGGCTGAGGTAGAACGTCGTTTGGCCGAGGCTGACTCGCGCTATAAAGCCGAGCAGGAGCTGGCTTCGACTAAGGCCGAGCAGGATTTCCAGACAAAGCTTTCGCGTAAGGATATGGAACTGGAGGCCAAAGATGCAGAGATAGGACGCATCAGAGATGCCAAGGAGGCTGAACTGGCGCGCTTGCGTAGCGAGAAGGATACAGAGATTGCCAAACTCAAAGGCGAGAAAGATATTCTGATAACTCACCTCCAAGCCCAGCTTAAGGGTATTGAAGCGCAGAAAGATTCAGAGCGTTCGTTGGCTCTGGCCGAAAAGGACAAGCAGATAGCTCAGTTGAATACCACCATAGAGCAGCATGAGACGAGGATGCAGATGGCCCTGCTTGAGGAGCGGACAAAGTCGCAACAAAATCTTCAGGTTAAGGATACCGAGATTGCTAAACTGAAGTCCGAAGCCGAATTGGAGAAGAGCAAGGCGCAGGTGCATGTTGCCGAGTTGCAGAAGCGTCATGAGAACGAGTTGCGTGTGAAGCAAGAGATGGTCGACTACTATAAAGACCTGAAAACCCGTATGAGCACGAAAATGGTAGGTGAAACACTCGAGGTGCATTGCTCTACGCTGTTCAACCAGATGCTACGCCCCATGATGCCCAATGCCTATTTCGAGAAAGACAACGATGCGGCCGACGGTACGAAGGGAGATTTTATTTTCCGTGACTCGGAGGATGGCACGGAGTATGTGTCGATTATGTTTGAGATGAAGAATGAGATGGACACCACAGCCACCAAGCATAAGAACGAAGACTTCCTGAAGAAACTCGATGAAGACCGTCGCAAGAAGGGATGCGAATTTGCTGTGCTGGTGTCGTTGCTTGAACCTGACAATGAGCTCTATAATGGAGGCATCGTGGATGTGTCGCACCGCTATCCCAAGATGTATGTGATACGTCCACAATTCTTTATCCCGATGATAACGTTGCTGGTGCAGACCTCCAAAAAGAGTCTGGACTATAAGCGCCAGCTCATGATGGCGCAGAGTAAGGAGGTAGATGTCACCAACTTTGAGAATGCGCTACTTGACTTTCAGGATAAGTTTGGCCGCAATTATCGCTTGGCCAGTGAGAAGTTCAAGACGGCCATTGATGAAATAGACAAGACCATTACACACCTACAGAAAATTAAGGATGCACTGCTCGGTTCGGAGAATAATCTTCGGTTGGCCAACGACAAGGCGCAAGATCTCACCATCAAGCGGCTCACCCGGAATAACCCTACCATGAAGCATAAGTTTGAAGCGGCTAAGACTGTAGATAATAATTAAAAACAATATATTATGGAAAGTAATATGTATGTACCTAATGCCGACCGCTATGATGCGATGGAGTATCGTCGTTGCGGGCAGAGTGGGGTGCTGTTGCCCGAGATTTCTCTTGGCTTCTGGCACAACTTCGGTGAGAATCACGATGAGGCACGTGGCCTTGAGATCGTTCACTATGCGTTTGATCACGGTATCTGCCATTTCGACCTTGCCAACAACTACGGCCCGCCCAATGGGGCTGCCGAGGAACGATTTGGCCGTTACATGAAGCAATCGCTGCACACCCATCGCGACGAGATGTTCATAGCCACAAAGGCCGGACATCCCATGTGGCCTGGACCCTATGGTGACTGGGGTTCGCGCAAGAGCCTTGTGGCCAGTCTCGATCAGAGTCTACGTCGCATGAACCTCGACTACGTGGACATCTACTACACCCACCGCTACGACCCTAATACACCGCTCGAGGAAACTATGCAGGCGCTGGTTGATATCGTGCGTTCGGGCAAGGCACTCTATGTGGGCTTGTCGAAATATCCTGAGGATGCCGCCCGCAAGGCATACCACTACCTCGAGTCACACAACGTGCATTGCATCCTCTATCAAGGACGCTACAATATGCTCACTCGCCAGCCCGAGGAGGTCATCATCCCCCAGGCGCATAAGAACGGCACAGGCTTTATCGCCTTCTCTCCCTTGGCGCAAGGCTTGCTCACCGACCGCTACTTGCAGGGCATTCCCGAAGGGTCGCGTATGACGCAGAGCAACTTCCTCCGTCCCGAAGCCCTCACCGATGAATTGCAGGACAAGCTACGCCAGCTCAATACTGTAGCTGCAGGTCGTGGGCAAACGTTGGCCGAGATGGCCTTGGCATGGCTGCTCCATGATGAGCGCGTCACCTCTGTCATTATTGGTGCCAGTTCGATAGAGCAATTGAAGAAGAACTTGCGGGCCTGTCGTAACAAGGTCTTTACAGCCGAGGAACTTCAGTTGATCGATGCTATATTGAAACAGTAACAAGGTGAATATGAGCAACAGTAGTCTTAATGAATATCAGAGCGTGGCATTGGCCAAGCTCGCCATTGACACCCTTACTCCGATGCAGGAGGCCGCGCTGAGTGCCTCACGCGAGGTGCATGATGTTATCCTACTGTCCCCTACGGGTACAGGAAAGACACTGGCCTTCCTGTTGCCCTTGATAGAACACCTGAAGTCTGGTGTTGAGGGTGTGCAGGCCATAGTGATAGTGCCTTCGCGCGAACTGGCCCTGCAGATTGACTCTGTACTGAAGGCGATGGCGCTCCCATGGAAGGGCATGAGCGTCTATGGAGGTCGTGCGGCGATGGATGAGCATCGCTCAATGAAGGGTATAAAACCTTCGGTGATTATTGGTACGCCCGGCCGCTTGAATGACCATTTGGAGAAAGGCAATATCGATGCCCGTACCATCACTACACTCGTCATTGATGAGTTTGACAAATGCCTCGAGCTGGGCTTCCAAGGCGAGATGCAGCAGGTGATAGAGCAACTGCCTGCAGTGCGCCGTCGTTACCTGACCTCGGCAACAGATATGGATGAGGTGCCTACCTTCACCGGTGTGCGCCACCCCATGAAGCTCAACTATCTGGATGTCGACATGGCAGAGGATAGGGTGAGCACCTATGTCGTGCATTCCGAGAGCAAGGACAAGCTCCACACGTTGTACAAGTTGCTCTGCTCGTTCACGGGCGGACAGTCTATCGTGTTCTGCAACCACCGGGAGTCGGTTGATCGCGTGGCGGCATACCTCCGTGAGCAGAAGATCTTTTTCGAGGCCTATCACGGCGGCATGGAGCAGGAGGTGCGCGAGCGTGCGCTTTACAAGTTCCGCTGTGGCAGCAGCAATGTGCTGGTGAGTACCGACCTCGCGGCCCGTGGTCTCGACATCCCCGAGGTGCAGCATATCATACACTACCATTTGCCGGGAAGCGAGGAAGCCTACATCCATCGCACCGGTCGCACTGCCCGCTGGGATGCCGATGGCTGCTCATACCTCATCCTGCATAGCGAAGAGCGTGTGCCCGAATACCTGACCACAGGTGTTGACGACTACCCCCTTCCCGAGCGTGCCGCTCGTCCTCAACCGCCGTTATGGACTACCTTATATATAGGAAAGGGCAAGAAAGACAAAATCAACAAAGTCGACATTGCCGGATTCCTTTATAAAAAGGGTGGTCTCACACGCGATGATGTGGGCAACATCGATGTGCACGACTACTACGCCTATGTAGCCGTGTCACGTGCTAAGGTGCGTCAGCTGCTTACCCTTATCTCAGGAGAGAAAATCAAGGGTATGAAGACACGTATTGAGGTGGCAAAGTGATAAAAAGATTGGTAATCGGTAAATAATCTGTCAAAAATTTTGCTACATAAGCTAAACTACTTACTTTTGTTTTTCCATTTGCGATTATTAACAACTAAAAAGAATGTGTTATGAAGAAGCATAACTTTAATGCAGGACCCTCTATCCTGCCGCGCGAAGTGATTGAGCAGACGGCTCAAGCTATTTTAGATTTCAACGGCTCTGGTCTCTCCATCCTCGAGATCAGCCATCGTCATAAAGATTTTCAGGCTGTTATTGACGAGGCAACAGCCCTCTTCAAGGAGATCCTCAATATTCCCGAGGGCTACTCGGTGCTCTTCCTTGGTGGTGGTGCCAGCATGCAGTTCTGCATGGTGCCCTACAACTTCCTGGGCAAGAAGGCTGCCTACATCAACACCGGTGTGTGGGCCAAGAAGGCTATCAAGGAGGCCAAGAACTTTGGCGAGGTGGTAGAGGTGGCTTCATCGGCCGACACTACCTATAACTATATCCCGAAGGGCTACACCGTGCCCGACGATGTGGACTACTTCCACTATACCTCTAACAATACGATCTACGGTACAGAAATCCGTATCGACCCCGAGGTGAATGTGCCTCTGATTGCCGACATGTCGTCGGACATCTTCTCACGCCCCATCGACTTCAGCAAGTACATCTGCGTGTATGGCGGTGCCCAGAAGAACCTCGCTCCTGCCGGTGTAACCTTCGCCATCGTGCGCAACGATGCGCTGGGTAAGGTAGAGCGCACCATCCCCACCATGCTCAACTATCAGACTCATGTCGATGGCGGCTCCATGTTCAACACACCTCCCGTGCTGCCCATCTACTCGGCTATGCTCACCTTGCGCTGGATCAAGGCCAACGGTGGAGTAGAGGAGATGGCCCGTCGTGCCAAGGAGCGTGCCGACCTTCTCTATGGTGAGATCGACCGCAACAAGCTCTTCCGTGGTACCTGTGCCGTTGAGGACCGCTCATACATGAACATCTGCTTCGTGCTCAACGACGAGTACAAGCACCTTGAGGCCGACTTCATGGCCTTTGCTCAGGAGCGCGGCATGGTAGGCATCAAGGGTCACCGCTCAGTAGGCGGTTTCCGCGCATCGTGCTACAACGCCATGTCGCTCGAGAGCGTACAGGCGCTGGTTGATTGCATGAAGGAGTTTGAGAAATTACACTAATTTATAATTCTGAATTCTGAATCCTGAATTCTTCACCGTCATCTGATAGTTTCGAATGAGGTGCATGATCATTCAGAATTCAGAATTCAAAAATAAGAATTCTTGTCGTGAAAGTATTAGTAGCAACAGACAAACCGTTTGCCAAGGTGGCAGTTGACGGTATCCGTGAAGTGATTGAGGGTGCAGGCTTTGAGCTTGCCCTGTTGGAGAAATATGGCGATAAGGCCAATCTGCTGGCTGCCGTGGCCGATGCCGATGCCATCATCATCCGCAGCGATGTGATTGATGCCGAGGTGCTCGATGCCGCCAAGCAGCTCAAGATTGTGGTGCGTGCCGGTGCAGGCTACGACAATGTAGACCTCGCCGCCGCAACGGCTCATGGCGTATGTGTGATGAACACCCCCGGCCAGAACTCCAATGCCGTGGCCGAGCTGGCTCTTGGCATGATGGTATATGCCGTGCGCAACCTCTACAATGGTACCTCGGGCAGCGAGCTCAAGGGAAAGAAACTCGGTATCCACGCCTATGGCAATGTAGGCCGCAACGTGGCACGCATCGCCAAGGGCTTCGGCATGGACATCTATGCTTACGATGCCTACTGCCCTGCCGAGGTGATGACCGCCGATGGCGTCACCCCCGTAGCTTCGGCCAAGGAGTTGTATGAGCAGTGCCAGATCGTGTCGCTCCACATCCCCGCCACTCCCGAGACCAAGGAGTCTATCAACTACGCCCTGCTGAAGGATATGCCCCAGGGAGCCGTGTTGGTAAACACTGCCCGCAAGGAGGTCATCAACGAGGCCGAGCTCATCCAGCTCATGGAGGAGCGCAAGGACCTCAAGTACATGACCGACATCATGCCCGCTGCCGACAGCAAGTTTGCCGAGCTCTTTGCCGGACGTTATTTCTCCACCCCCAAGAAGATGGGTGCGCAGACCGCCGAGGCCAACATCAATGCTGGCATCGCAGCAGCCCACCAGATTGTAGGCTTCATCAAGGATGGGTGTGAAAAATTCCGCGTAAACGCGTAATTTTTTAATTCTGAATTCTGAATTTTGAATTTTGAATTATGATGGGCAATCCTATTTATGACAAGGCTTTGGCTTTTGCAATACGCACAGTTAATCTGTATAAATATCTCTCAGAGGAGAAGCACGAGCTGGTCATGAGCAAGCAGTTGCTACGTTGCGGCACATCTATTGGTGCCAATGTGAGCGAGGCATTAGCTGCAGAGTCCGATATGGACTTCGTTCACAAGATGGCAATATCTCAGAAGGAGACCAAGGAGGTGCTTTATTGGCTAACTCTTCTTTGTAGAACAGAGTATCTAACAGCCACCCAACATAAATCTATGGAGGATGATTGCCACGAACTCTACAAAATGATAACCTCAATCATTTTGTCGACCAAGCAGAAAGTCAATAAGAAATCATGATAAACGATCATTGATGCTATTGATCTTTGGCGGGGTAAACATCAATATAATTAATTCAAAATTCAGAATTCAAATCGTATATAACTCAGAATGAACTTCATTGATACTTGACAGCATACACTGAAACATTGCAAGTGAACTTGCATCATGCTTGTTTGCGCAAGTATTCAGAATTCATAATTCAAAATTCAGAATTCAAAAAACATGGCAGTAGTAAAACCATTCAAGGGCATCCGCCCACCCAAGGCTCTGGTAGAGAAGGTGCAGAGCCGCCCATACGATGTGCTCAACTCCGACGAGGCGCGTGCCGAGGCCGAGGGCAACGAGATGTCGCTCTACCATATCATCAAGCCTGAGATCGATTTCCCAGTAGGCACCGACGAGCACGACCCCCGTGTATACGAGAAGGCCGCCGCCAACTTCGCCCTCTTCCAGGAGAAGGGCTGGCTCGTGCAGGACGACAAGGAGCAGTACTACATCTATGCACAGACTATGAACGGTCACACCCAGTATGGCCTCGTGGTGTGTGCCTACGTTGACGACTACCTCAACGGAGTCATCAAGAAGCACGAGCTCACCCGTGCCGACAAGGAGGAGGACCGCATGAAGCATGTGCGTGTCAACAATGCCAACATCGAGCCCGTCTTCTTCGCCTATCCCGACAATGCCCAGCTCGATGCCCTCGTAGCACGCTACACCGCCGAGGCTCCCGAGTACGACTATGTGGCCCAGGGCGACGGCTTCCGTCACCAGCTCTGGATCATCGACGATGAGGCCGACATGGCTGCCGTCACCGCCGAGTTTGCCAAGATGCCCGCCCTCTACATCGCCGATGGCCATCACCGCTCAGCCGCAGCTGCCCTTGTAGGCGCCGAGAAGGCACGTCAGAACCCCAATCACGTGGGCGACGAGGAGTACAACTACTTCATGGCCGTATGCTTCCCCGCAGGCCAGCTCACCATCATCGACTACAACCGCGTGGTGAAAGACCTTAATGGCCTCACCCCCGAGGAGCTGCTTGCCAAGCTTGCCGACAACTTCATCGTGGAGCCCAAGGGCACCGAGATATACAAGCCCGCCGCGCTCCACAACTTCTCCCTCTATGTCGACGGACAGTGGTATAGCCTCACCGCCAAGGAGGGCACCTACGACGATAGCGACCCCATCGGCGTGCTCGACGTCACCATCTCCTCGAACCTCATCCTGCACAACATCCTCGGCCTGGGCGACCTGCGCAAGGACAAGCGCATCGACTTCGTGGGTGGCATCCGTGGCCTGGGCGAGCTCAAGCGCCGCGTTGATAGCGGTGAGATGAAGATGGCCCTCGCCCTCTATCCCGTGTCGATGAAGCAGCTCATGGACATTGCCGACACCGGCAACATCATGCCCCCCAAGACCACCTGGTTTGAGCCCAAGCTGCGCTCGGGACTGGTAATCCATAAACTGGAGGATTGAGCTTTGAGCAATGAACTTTGAGCTATGCTGAATACAAACATTGAAGGGATACCCGCAGGTATCCCTTCTTTGCAACCGTAGGTTTCGAGTACCATGAAGAAATTATTGACCTATACGATTGCAGTCCTAAAGATTTATCTTTCGATTTTCGCTATCTCACGTCGATGCTGAATTTAGAATTCATAATTCATCATTCATCATTCAAGATAAATATCACATCCTCTCCTTCAGCGAATCCACGATCTGGCCGTCGAAGAGGTTGATGATGCGGTCGGCGTAGGAGGCGTCGCGCTGGCTGTGCGTCACCATCACCACGGTAGTGCCTTCGCGGTTGAGTTCGCGCAGTAGCTCCATCACCTCTATACCGTTCTTCGAGTCGAGGTTACCGGTGGGCTCGTCGGCAAGGATGAGGCCGGGGCGGCTCACTACGGCACGGGCTATGGCCACGCGCTGCTGCTGACCACCGCTGAGCTGGTTGGGATAGTGGCTGGCACGGTGGGTGATGCCCATGCGCTCCAGTGTCTCGGCCACGCGCTTGCGGCGCTCCTCGCCCTTCACGCCGAGGTAGCCGAGCGGCAGGCCCACGTTCTCCGTCACGTTGAGCTCCTCGATGAGGTTGAAGCTCTGGAATACGAAGCCTATCTTGCCACGGCGGTAGGCGGTGCGGTCGTCTTCCTTGAGCTTGCTCACCTCGCGGCCTTCGAGCCAGTAGGTGCCGTCGGTGGGTGTGTCGAGCATGCCGAGGATGTTGAGCAGGGTAGACTTGCCGCATCCTGAGGGGCCCATGATGGCTACGAACTCGCCATCGTGAATGTCGATACTTACGCCGTTGAGTGCTACGGTTTCTACTACGTCGGTACGGAATACCTTCTTCAAATCTTCTGTTCTAAGTTCCATAATTTTTAGTTTTTTAAGTTTATAAATAGTTTTGTTTGTTAACGTCTTATATCTATTAGACGGATAAAAGTCTTGTCAGGTTGCAAACTTGGTTATTTTTTACTTTTACGTTAATACTGTTTCTTTTAGTTCACGCGAATCTCGCTAAGTTTTCTTTCATCGCTGGAGTTTTGTTTCACGCAGATCTCACGAATCTCACGAAATATTCTTTCATCGTTGGTTTTTTTCTTTCACGCGAAACGGAGTTCGCCGCCCGAAGGGGCCAAAGGCAATCTCGCGAATCTCGCGAAGTTTTCTTTCATCGCTGTTATTTTTTGTCTCACACAGATCTCACGAATCTCACAGATGGCGCGTCGCTTCGCCCGCGCTTGTCGGCCTCGCCGAGTGTTTGCGCACCGGATGGTACACGCGAGTGAAACGATGCGTGCTTCGTGAGATATGTGTGAGATAAATTCATAGGACCTGGTTTTTCGCGTGAGTATTCATAATTCAGAATTCAGAATTATCTTCATTCTTTATACAACGCATTCACGGGATTCTCCCTCGCCGCCTTCCACGAGCGGGCCAGTACGATGGCGCTGGTGACGATGAGCACGATGAGGAGGGCAAGGGCGAAGACCCACCAGTAGAGCGGGATGTGGTAGGCATACCCTTCGAGCCAGCGCGACATAATCAGATAGCTCACAGGCACGGCAAAGAGGAAGGCCACGCCCACCATACGGGCATATTGCATCACGAACATACGCAGTATCTCGCTTATCTGCGCTCCGTGTACACGGCGCAGGGCAATCTCGCGACGGCGATACTGGGTCTCGAAG
>JAGAQY010000047.1 GCA_017622495.1 Bacteroidaceae bacterium
CAGTGTATCTTTGAATGCAAAGGATGAGTGGCCCGACGGTGCGGAGATGTCGGAGTGGTTTGCCAAGACCAAACGGGTGGATGTGAAGGCTCTGGGCCAGCAGTATGTCATTACCGATCATGGCGTGAAGAAAGACAGTACGCTGCTGCAGACGGCACAGATACAAGCTGTCATCGACAAGGCTGCAGCCAATGGCGGAGGCGTCATCGTAATCCCTAAAGGCACATTCCTCAGTGGCTCGCTCTTCTTTAAGCCCGGTACTCACCTGCATGTGAAGAAGGGTGGCGTGCTCAAGGGAAGCGACTTTATCGGTGACTTTGAACTCATTGATACCCGTATGGAGGGGCAGAATCTGAAGTACTTTGCAGCGCTCGTCAATGCCATCAACTGCGACGGATTTACGCTCACTGGCGAAGGTACAATCAATGGCAACGGTCTGCGCTACTGGAAACAGTTCTGGATACGTCGTCAGTATAACCGCCAATGTACCAACCTCGAGGAGATGCGTCCTCGCTTAGTGTTCATCCAAAATAGCGATGATGTGCAGCTTGAGGGTGTACGCCTCATCAATTCACCCTTCTGGACCACTCATCTGTACCAGTGCAAGCGTGTGAAGCTTACCGGACTCTATATATTCGCTCCCGCAGCTCCCGTGAAGGCTCCCAGCAGCGATGCTATCGATATTGATGTATGTACCGATGTGCATGTCAAGGATTGCTACTTCTCGGTCAACGACGATGCTATCGCTCTCAAGGGTGGAAAGGGCCCATGGGCACATCAGGATATGGTAAACAATGGTCCTAACCGCAATATCCTCATCGAGGACTGCACCTATGGTTTCTGCCACAGTATGCTCACCTGCGGTAGCGAATCGCTGCACAACCACAACATCGTGCTCCGCAACTGCGAGGTGAAGGATGCTACCCGTATGCTGTGGCTCAAGATGCGCCCCGATACTGAGCAGAACTACGAGTATATCACCGTGGAGGGCATCAGAGGCAATGTGAAGAGCATGCTCTTCGTGAAGCCCTGGACCCAGTTCTTTGATCTTAAGGACCGCGAAGATGTACCTTATTCTTATTCTTCGAATGTTACGTTGCGCGATATCAAACTCGACTGTCAGGTGGTGTTTGATGTGAAGAGCGATATCAAACAGTATAGCCTCAAGGACTTCAGATTTGAAGATATAGAGGTCAACGCGTCGGATAGGCCCGAGATACGTAAGGACTATGTTGAGAAATTTACCTTGAAGAATGTAAAGGTAAACGGTGAAAAGGTGAAATGAACTAAAACCCCTGAATAGAAAGTTATGTATTGTAATCTGTTATTGATGGCTTCACTCTCTACGATGTGGACTGTAATCGTAGGATTGCTGGCCGTAGTAACACTGGTCTCTATTGTCTTGTTCCTCTTGAAGTCGCGCGAGGTGACTACACTCAAAAAGGAGGTAGAGGAGTTGCGCGATACCATGCGTATGATGCGTTATGAGGAGATTAACCTCTCGCGTATGCTGCATACGGTAGATAAGGAGGACCTCACCCCTAACAATCCTTCCGAGATGGATAGCCTCACCCCTAACCCCTCTCCCGAAGAGAGGGGGACTGCGGGCATAGCGGAGTTCCCCGAAGAAACTTTTTCGGAAGAGCCTATTCTAGAAGAGCCTATAGCAGAAGAATCGACTTCCAAAGAGTCCCTTTTAGAAGAACCTGATGTGGAAACTGCTGATGAGTTCCTAGAATCTTCTAGCGAAATTATAGAGGCTCCTATAGTTGAGGCTCCTATAGCTGAGGAGCCCATTGCTGAGGAGCCTATCGCTGAGGAGCCTATCGCTGAAGAGCTTATAGCAGAGGAACCTATAGCAGAAGAGCCTATGGTTGAGGAGTTTATTGCAGAGGGTCCCATTGTCGAAGAATCCCCTGTTGAAGAACTCAATGTTGAAGTTGTAGATGAGGCTATAGAGAGTCCTACCGAAATTCAGGAGTCTCCCATTGTAGAGGACGCTGCAAGTTCCCCTCTCTCTGGGAGAGGGGTTAGGGTTGAGGCTGACGAGCCTGCTCCCGTAGTGATAGGTACCCATAAGCAAGCTATCAATGAGCGTCGCCCGGCTATACCTAATGACCTGTTTGCTGCATGGTTTGCAGAAAATGATGCTCCGCAAGTAGAAGAAGAGGGGGCTCAAGATGTCGTGGAACAAGCCACTCCTGCTCCTACAGCCGTTGCGCCTATCATAGAAGAAACTACCGCTGCCCCCAGCGTTAGTGATATCCCAGAATCCTCTGGTGTACTCATGGAGTCTCCTGTTGTCGTGGATTCTGCAAGTTCACCTCTCTCCGAGAGAGTGGATAGGGATGAGGCACCTATAGTCGAGGACTTGGCAAGCTCTCCTGTCCACGAGAGTGAGGGTAGGGCAGAGGTTCAGGAGGCAGAGGTGCCCTCACAACCTAAGGCGCTGAGCAAGGAGGACGAGAGGTTCTGCCGCAAATTGGAGCGTCTGGTAAATACACGTATGCGCAATCCCAATCTGAATATCGACGTTATCGCTGCACAGTTTGGCATGGGACGTACCAACTTCTACCGTAAGGTGCGCGAGTTGATGGGGATGTCGCCCAACGACTATCTGCGCAAGTGTCGCATGGAGCGTGCTGCCGAACTGCTGCGCACGACGGTTCTTCCCGTAGCTGATGTGTGTGCACAGGTCGGCATGCCCGATGCACAGTATTTCAGCCGCGTGTTTAAAAGCTACTTCGGTATGCCTCCTTCGGCCTACCGCGAGCAGCATGATTGATAAATGATGCCTATTGTGTCGTAATCCTCAAGGCCTCCAAGAAAAAGTCATAGACGCATCTTGGAGGCCTTGAAGTGATATTCTGGGCTTGTTGTTATACGTTCATCTCGCCGATTTTCTCTTTGATGAGTCTGAGTAGTTCGGGTGGCAACTCAGATATGTCTATATCTCTGTTTCGTATGGGTAATATGATGTGAGGTGACTCGAGTGTGTTCGTGTCTTGGGTATGCTTGAGATATACTTCATTGATGAAGTCATAGCCCAGTACTTTGGATATATGCAGCAGTCGTTCTGTGTCTATGCTTTTGCTGTTGAATATGCTGTAGAGCGAGGTGCGTGAGCAATGTATCATACGTGCAAACTCCGAGTATGTGAGGTGTCGCTCCTCTACCTTCTGTTGTATGAGTTTGCCGATATATATGTCCTTGAAGTATGCATCCATAGGTGTACCGCGCTTCTGCTATTTCTTTGGGCCATCGGTCCCCTATATGGCATATACACAATAAAGAACGTGGGAACCTATATCGTTCATCAAAAACGTGGTATCGCCAAACACCATAAAGCAAATGAATCGAATATCAATCCCCACGCCGGTGGTATAACGATACACGCATTCATTTTGCTGTGTACTATGTATACAACCAACGCGAGCATTATTTTGACTCATCCTGCTTTACGAAGTTTTTGGCGATTTCCGTTCTTGGATGAAGCTTATAACGCTCTTATTTATCGTCCGCTATGAAACCCTACGTTCCCCTCGGACTAAATGCAAAGATACGCATTTAATTGGTATTAACGCGAATTATGCTGTAGATTTTTCTATTTTTATTGATAGATAAAGGCACATGGATATCCATGTACCTTTATTTCGAACGTTTACAGAATGTTCTTTGTGTCTATTGCCTTCGGTGATACTGACAACGCTCACTGAGTAGCTGAAAAAAAAACTTGCATTCGCTCGCTCAATGGCATTATTCAGTGACAGGGCGAATGGTGCAACCATAACAGCGATCGTATCGCCTTCGATCATAGTCGTAGGTGCCGATGTAAAGACAGTATGCGTCGCTGTTGTCAATAGTAAGCCGGAATTCCTCATCAGCGGGGTAGAATGCGCTGTAGTAGTCGCTTAACGCGGCAGTCCAGTAGTAGCCGTTTGTTCCACAGTGGAAAATTTCCTCTCCGTTGCGATATCCGGCAGCAGGAAGGAAAATAAAGTTCCCATTGGGGCCTGTGACTTTATGTCCTTCCACTCCTCTTAAGGTAGTCCACTCCCAATCACAATCGTCTATAAGCTCCTGCATTTCGTCTTTGGTCGGCATACGCCATCTGTTATGCGAACCACTGCGCCATTTTACGTGAGCGGCATCATCAAGTAGGTCAAGGGCGGTCTTGTTGTCTACAAGGCCATATCGACTTTTAGTGCAATATTTAGTTAATTCATTGTAATAACCATTACACCACTTGTAGGTAGACCAACTATATGAGTTCTTAACCTTTACCTCTCCCCATGCGTAATAGTCACCATAATCTTCGGGAGATTCAGCTCCGACATTGTATGTGGCCCATTTGACACTCAGACCAAGGTCTACGGCCTTAGGGTAATTAAGTGCTTCGGACTCCTCTTCTTGCTCGCATGATACAAAGGTAATTGATATAATGGGTAATGTGATAGTAAGAAATAGTGTTCTCAAGAACGTAAATGTATTTTTTCTCATGATTCGATGATTATAATATCCAGAGCTTAATTGTTAAAACTTAATAATGTGTTTAAGAAGTCAAAATGATATATTGAGGAAACTGTTCTGGCTTAAATTTTCCCTTTTTGTGTTACCCGTTTTTGTCAAGTCTTTGCAAAGTGTACCGACTTATAGCTATATGTTGTTCTTTATTTTCTGTATATCTATCTATGTATGTTAAAACCAAGTCCTGCGATGTGAGTGTTGTGACTTTTAATACATATTCAGACGTTGTGCCTATATCTCGAATAAGACTTATCTCCCTGTCTTCGTAGCTATAGCTTCCATATGAAAGACTGCTTAGAGTGCCACCGAAATTATATAATAAATCAAAGTTCCCGTCTTTATCGAAACGCACTCCAGGAGTAATAAATCCTGTATATTCAGTATTATCTTCATCGCACAACTCTCCGTTTACATATTCCCTGTATTCATGTGATACTAAAATCCAATCTCCATAAATATTATTGGGATTCATTTCTTCATTGCTTTCTATTGTACATGAAGTCTGGTTCATGCATGTAACTAATGATAATAGCAATATGTTAAAGTATTTATGTCTGTTTATCTTTCTCATGATTCGATTATTATAGTATGCAGGGTTTATAACATTAAGACTTAGTGTGGCGAATGATGATGTTGTTGTCGTGTTGACTTCTGGTTATCTGCGTGCGAGTTCTTTTTGAACTCTATGGAGGGTAATTCGTTCAACAGATCTGTACTTATCTCCATTTTCTGTATACTCCTCAGTATATACGATAATTAATTTTCTGTTTGTCAACTCTTCAACTTTAGTTACTGTGGTTTCTTCTACTCCGTCCTCTGTCTCGCTGGTCATTTCTAGTTCTCCGTTACTATAGCTGTATGTGCCACAATATTCAGAGAATGTAAACCCAGCTACATCTACCCATGCATAGTAGCAGCCATCCTTGTCGAAGCGGAGCCCCACGGTTGAACCGAGTATTGATGGTGCGTTCTCGTATCCTTCGTCATATAGCTCTCCATTGACATATTCATGATATTCACTAGATATGATTTTCCAATATCCATGGATATAGTATGCAGGATAGTCACTGTCCTCCTCACATGCGGTGAAGCAAAGGCCTAAAACCAAAGCGCATAGCAAGGCGCAGAGGTGATGATTGCCAGTCTTTCTCATAATAGTGCAGTTTTTTAGGTAACGGATTGATGTCTCGTAAACTTAGAAGTTGTATCCAATGGATATGTTGGCACCTTTGAGTTTGACACCCTCTAAGTTGTTTACTATTCTACCCAGTGTAGTACCATAGTTTGCTCCAATGTGAAAGTCCTTTATCGTAATATTGGCACCAACTTGCCAGCCGAAGAAAAGGCGTCTAAACGTGTTTTCGCCCATTACCTTCTTGTCAAACAAATTGTGACTTTCTTTCCCACTTTCATCTTCATACCAGTCTTCATATTGCTTATGGTAGTCATATTCGTATGAGTCGGTAGCCGTAGCTGAAAGATTGAACTGGGTCATAAGTCCTACATACGGCATGATGGCGAAGTCCTCAGTTATAGCTATTTTGTAGCCGACATTAAGAGGAATATAGAGGGAGGCTACATTAAGGGAATATTTATATTTGTATATGTACATGTCATCCTCTTCTTCGGAAGAAGATGTGGCATTTTGCAACTTAACTCCTGCACCGACTTCCAGAAATAGAGGTAGGTCATTGACTATGTTAATCCCTCTGGTATACTCAAGAGAAAAACCATTTAATTGAGGCAAACTCATTCCTAAGGCTCCTGCTATTGCTCCTATTGTTCCCGCATCAATTGTTGTTGGCGAGTAAGAGAAACGGAAACTGTTGTAGCCTTCCGTAGAAGATGTAGAACCCATCATTTTGTTCCCACCACTTGTGACAAACTGTGCTGAGGCCATCAGCGATGTAGTCATCAGGCATACTGCCAATAAATACTTTTTCATGATCGTATATGTTTGTTAAAGACTCATTAGTAGTTGAAATTGATGCGCCAGATATTGGCTGTGCCAGCGGCATCGCCGCGCTGCGAAACGAAATAGATATACTTCCCGTCTTTGCTCCATACCGGGCTGAGGTCATCGGCTGCATGGTATGTGAGTTGGGTAAATACACTGCCATCTAACTTGCAGACGAATATGTCGGTGTTGTAATATCCTTTGTAACCAATTTCGTTGTCACCTATCATGGCATTGCTCTCGCCCACAAACAATATCCATTTTCCGTCGGGAGAGAGTGCGGGTGTGGTGTAGCTTGCATAGGGGTTTGATACGATGCATTCCTCTACGCCAGTCACGTAGTTAATCTTCCATATTTCGTTCTTCCCCGTGCTGTTGCCTCTGCTGCAAAGATAAGCACTCTCACCAGGTATCGGGCATGGGTTCATACCTGTGGTGTAGCTGGAGAGGAAGTTGTCTTTGAGGCTATAGCTCCAAATATTGATCTCGCCTCCCTCTTGACGCGCAAATAGGATATTCTCCATATCGTGTGTGTAAATGGGAGTATAGTCGTTGCTGGCGCTCGTTATCTGACGGCATACATACCCCTTTTTTGCATCGGTCTGAAATACCTGACTTCCCTTCCCACGCTGCTCTGTGAAACAGATATATTTGCCATCGGGTGAATAGGAGAAGTCTATTACACTACTGCGGTTGGTGCGTTGTACTGCACCTCCCTGCTTCCCCAACTCCTTTATAAATATGTTAGTGGTGTTGTTGCGCAACGATAGGTAGGCGATGTTGCTGCTGTCTTGCGAAATGTCCAATATCCTGTTTGAAAACCAATTGACGCCTTTTTTCGTTCGTTTGACTATCGGCATACATACATAATCATTGTTGGTGGAGATTTTGGTAAATTCCGTACCAGACTCTTCTGGTACTGAGACTACTGAATAGTCAACCTTTTGAGCAAAAGAGGAAATACTGTATAACAATCCAATGCTCAGAACAAAAAAAATGCGTTTCATAATGTATATGTATTATTGTTTTTGCAAAGGTATGCCATATTTAACATTCGTTTATAGTGTGGGGTGTCGAGAATTGATACACATATGTGTTGAAATGTGTACGCAAGCTTGTTTCATATAAAAAAAATAAGGGGCATCATGCGATGCCCCTTGTAATTATTTAATGTGGGTTCTATTATTAGAATGTGTAGCCGAGACGTACAACTACCATTGAGGGGTTGAGCTTACCAACCTTGAATGATTTAGTACCAATCACGGGGATAGTGCTTTCACCCTTAATTTCGGACTTGCCAAAGCCGTAATAGTGTAGGCCGAGAGTTACAGTGTTGTCGATGCTTACGCCAAGACCAGCCTGCCAAGCAAATGTTGTAGCAAGGTCGTATGTCATTTCTGCTGAAACATCAAGATTGTTGCTGTTGTACTCAGCTGAGTTCTTGGTAATGCTGCGGAAGTTTACACCAGCACCAGCCTCTGCCCACAGTGTGGTACCGATGATGTCGAGGATAGTGTAGTTCAAACCGAGCATTACGGGGATGTTCATGTAAGAAGGTGTGTTGAACTTTATTCCCTCGATATCTTTAAGACCTTCAATGTGCCAATCTTCCTTGATGTCGCCCTTTAAGCCATTGTAGAAGAAGTCGGCAGTAGCAAATGCGCTGAGGTTGCCAACAACACCAAATTGATATTTAACACCAGCGTTGAAACCGATGGCTGCGCCACCAAGTGTAGCTTCAGAATTTGACAAAGCGAGCTCTGCTGTATTCTCACCATTGTTGAATGCGCCAACGGGGAAGTTACCACCAGCACGGAGGGTGAAACCGTTTTGTGCAGATGCAGAAACTGCAAAACCTAAGATGACTGCTGTGAGAGCCATCACTTTCTTAACATTTTTCATAATCTTCAATTGTTTGTTTGTTAATAATGAATAAATATGATTTGAAAACAGTGAATTGCGATGTGCGTTTATTTATAATGTAAATCCCTTACTGCGTCGTAATAGCGACGCAGCAAAGGTACACCTTATTTTATTAATAAAAAAACTTTTCTTAAAGATTTTCGATGGCGCGTATTAGCTCATCGGTGCTTTCAGGCTTCGTGGCCCAGCTGGTACAGATGCGCATGGCTGTGTGGCTCTCGTCGATGCGTTGCCACAGGGAAAGCATGAAATGCTCAGATAATGTGGCTATTTGTGTGTCGGTGAAGATGGGGAACTGCTGGTTGGTGGGACTGTCGATCAGGAAGCCGATACCCTTGGTCTGCAGTGCAGCCTTGATGCGCATGGCCTCGTCGATGGCATGTTGTGCTATGTCGAAATAGAGGTTGCCGGTGAATAGGGTGGCAAACTGCAGACCGAGCAAGCGCCCTTTGGCCAGCATGCCCCCATGCTGCTTGATGCTGTAGCGGAAGTCTCTCTTCAAGGCTTCATTCATGATGACAACGGCTTCGCCAAAAAGTGCGCCCACCTTGGTGCCACCAATGTAGAAAACATCGGCCAACTGGGCCAACTGGGGCAGCGTGAGGTCACACTCGGGTGAGCAGAGTCCGTATCCTAATCGTGCTCCGTCGACAAACAATGGGAGATCGTACTTGTTGCACACGGTGCGTATGGCCTTCAGCTCACCATGTGAGTAGATGGTGCCTATCTCTGTGGGGAAGGATAGGTATACCATCCCTGGCTGTACCATGTGCTCGGGACCATCCTCATGGATATGTGCCTGCATGGCCTCGTCGATTTGCTTGGCTGTGAGCTTGCCGTCTTCGGTAGGTATCGCCAATACTTTATGCCCAGTACTCTCTATCGCACCAGTCTCATGTACGTTGATATGTCCGCTCGTGGCTGCCAATACTCCTTGATAGGGACGCAGTATGTGGGCTATGACCGTAGTGTTGGCTTGAGTGCCACCGACAAGGAAATGTACGTCGGCATTGTCGCTCTGGCAGGCTTGCTTGATCAGGCGGCGAGCCTCCTCGCAGTGGGGGTCTTCGCCATAGCCTACCGTCTGCTCCATGTTGGTCTCAGTGAGTCTCTTTATGATGAGGGGGTGAGCACCCTCGTTGTAATCGCATTGAAATTGTATCATGTTCTGTTTCTTGTTTAGTGTTTAGAGTTTAGTGTTTAGAGTGTAGAGCTAAGGCTGATGGTAGGATAAACGAACTTGTTTCGATGTCTCTTTACACTTTACCCTCATCCATCACCCATCGTCCATCATCCCTCATCCATCATCCCTCATCCCTCATCCCTCATCCATCGTCCATAAACCCTCAACCCTCAACCGTAGGCCTGGACTTGCCGTCGTCGAGCACCTCTACAGCTTTGAGTACAGCAGGGTCGGTCAGGTTGAGGTACTTGATGTACTCTTCCATGCCAAGCATGTTGTATATGATATTGCCATATAGGATATCTTCCATTACGGCGCGTGATTTGCTGATGAGGTTGTTGCGTCGCTTGATGCCCTTGCTTGTGGCATGCTGTACAAACTCTTCCAGCAGGTTTTCTCCTTTCAGGTATTGCAGCAGTTCGTCCATTGTGGTATATTGGGCCAACTTCTGACGATTCTTGTCGGTGTATTGGAAGGGGAATTGGGTGAAGAGTCCCATCTTGGCCACAGAGGCATAGTATGAGGTATACCCGGCTGTATCTTGTGGTACGAAGATATCGGGCATGATACCGCCGCCACCATATACTGTGCGCCCATTCTTGGTCTTGTATGCAGTGCTCTCGTCTTGCTTGATACTATCTTGCGTGAAGAATTCACCATGCTCGTAGCGGTTGAGCAAATCCAGTTCGTATTCCTCACTATGTCCGTTGGTGTAGGGCTTCTGGATACAACGTCCCGACGGCGTGTAATAACGGGCTATGGTGAGGCGTACGGCCGAGCCGTCTTCAAACTCGATAGGCTGCTGTACCAAGCCCTTGCCGAAGGTACGGCGCCCGATAATGGTACCGCGGTCATTGTCCTGGATGGCTCCGGCGAAAATCTCACTGGCCGATGCTGATGTCTCATCAGTGAGCACCACGATGGGCATCTGCTGGCAGCTGCCGCCGCCATTGGCATATTCCTCGTAGCGTGGAGCGTTCTCACCTTCGGTATAGACAATCATCTCGCCTTTAGGAAGAAACTCATTGACCATCTGTATGGCAGCACCCATATATCCACCTGTGTTGCCACGAAGGTCGATGATGCAGCCTTGGGTACCTTTTTGGATACCTTGTGCCAGCGCAATCAGCATCTCGGGGTAGGTGGTCTCGCCAAACTTGTTGATCTTGATGTAGCACCAGCGGTCATCAATCATATAGGTGGCGTCGACGCTCTTTACGGGAATGTTGCCACGCTTGATGGTGTATGTCAGTAGTTCCTTCTCACCGTAGCGCTTGATACCCAGGCGCACCTCACTCCCTTTGGGACCTTTGAGGCGTTTCATGGCTCCGTCGTTGCTGATCTTTTCGCCTACATAGAGCGAGTCGTCGATGGTGACGATGCGGTCGCCTGCCATTAATCCTACCTTCTCGGCTGGTCCTCCGTGGATGATGTTGCTCACGTAGATGGTGTCGGACTGTATCATGAATTGTATGCCGATACCGCTAAAGCTGCCTTTGAGTTCCTGGTTAGACTCCTCTACCTTCTGTGCAGGGATGTATACCGAATGTGGGTCGAGCTCAGACAATACCTTCGGGAGGGTCTGTTCTACTATGGCCTCGATGTCTACCGTGTCTACATATTGTTGTTCGATGACTTGCAGCAGTGCCTCTATCTTGTTAGTGGCGCTCATGGGACGTTCGTGGATACATCCTGTCAGTGTGCTGGCTACAAGCACTGTGAGTATGGCAAGGTATGCGCCAGTGATTTTACGCTTCATGCTTCTTCGTTGGGTAAATATTCTACAGTTACACCTGCTCGCTCCAATAGGTCTATGCCATCGGTCAGTCGGTATTTCTCTCCATATACCACACGCTTGATGCCTGCCTGGATGATAAGCTTGGCACACTCGATACAGGGCGATGCGGTGACATAGAGTGTAGCTCCCTCGCTGTTGTTGTTGGAGCGGGCAATCTTGGTGATGGCATTGGCCTCGGCATGGAGAACGTAGGGCTTGGTTACATTGTTCTCGTCTTCGCATACGTTCTCGAATCCCGACGGTGTGCCGTTGTAGCCGTCAGAGATGATCATCTTGTCTTTCACGATGAGTGCGCCTACCTTGCGGCGTTCGCAATAGGAGTTCTCGGCCCAGATAGTGGCCATACGCATATATCGCTTGTCGAATACCTCTTTCTTGTTTTCTGTTTCGGTCATGTTAGTTGTGAAATTTTGATAGGTCGCCAAATTGCATGAAATATCTCCTGCTGTCATCAAATAGACGGATGTAGTTGGAGTCGCCCTGGTAATAGGATACCTTCATGATGTTGTCATACATCAGTTTGCCATAGCCTCCAAGCGCATTGGGGTCGCCTGACACAACCTTCCAGTCATGCATGCTGAAGGTGCGTTTCACCCCATCGGCCTCCCAGCGTCCTTGAATCTTGCATCCTTGAGGTAGGGTGACTACCACCATACCGTCGGGGAAGAAGGTTATGTTGTAGGCCGAGAGGTCGCCACGGCTGTTATACTTGTCTTCGATGGTGACTCCTGCATTGGGGTTGTCCCAGTCGTGGGTCTTGTAGAAGCCTACCAGATGCCACTCTTTGCCTGTGAAGATTTCTGTAAGGTCATCCTCCCGGCTGCAGCCTGCCATGAGCAGACCGCATAGGGTGATGAGGATGAACTTATAATGCTTCAATCGTTTCATGTGATGATGGTGTTCAATGAATGCAAGCATTTATCAGAAATAGTCTCGGGCTTATTTTACGATACCGTCGCGCTTCATCATTGCATCAATAGTAGCGTCTTGTCCGCGGAAACGGCGGTAGAGTACCTTGGGGTGCTCTGAGCTGCCCTTCTCGAGAATGTTCTTGCGGAACGATGTGGCTACCTCCTGATTATAGATACCCAACTTCTCGAAGAGTGAGAAAGCGTCGGCATCGAGCATCTCAGACCACTTGTAGCTGTAATAGCCGGCCGAGTAGCCGCCCGACATGATGTGGCCGAAACGGGTAGTCATATTGGTGCCTTCGGCAGCGGGGAGCAGTTGTGTCGGTGCCCATGCCTCTTGTTCATAGGCCAATACATCGCCCTCAAACGGTGTGGTGCGTGAGTACCATGCCATATCGAGCAACCCGAAGCTGAGCTGGCGGATACACATATATGCCGCATTGTAGTTCTGAGCACGTACGATGCGTTCGATGAGTTCGTCGGGGATGAGCTCGCCTGTCTCGTAGTGGAAGGCGAAGGTGGCAAGAAACTCCTTCTTGGGCAAGAAGTTTTCCATAATCTGTGAGGGCAGCTCCACAAAGTCGCGATAAACGTTGGTGCCACCCATCGAGGGATAATTGGTGGCGGCGAAGATGCCGTGCAGGGCGTGTCCAAACTCATGCAGGAAGGTCTCCACCTCGTCCTGTGTGAGCAGCGCGGGCTTGCTCTCGGTAGGCTTGGTGAAGTTCATCGTGATAGATACGTGCGGACGGCTGTCTACACCATCCTTTACATACTGTTCTTTGTAGTTGGTCATCCAGGCGCCTGAGCGCTTGCCGGCACGGGGGAAGAAGTCGGTGTAGATGACTGCCAGGTAGCTGCCGTCCTTGTCGAGCACGTCGTAGGCCTTTACGTCGGGGTGGAATACGGGAATGTCCTTGTTCTCCTCGAAGGTAATGCCATACAGACGGGTAGCCAGACCAAATACGCCTTTGGTCACATTCTCCAGCTTGAAGTAGGGGCGCACCATCTCATCGTTGAGGCTGTACTTCTCACTGCGCAACTTCTCTGAATAGAAAGACCAGTCCCAAGGCATCAGCTCGAAGTCCTTGCCTTCGGTGCGTGCCGCCATCTCCTGCACTGCCTTCACCTCCTCCTTGGCTGCGGGGAGGTAAGCGGTGAGCAGCTGGTCGAGTAGTTGGTTTACGTTGGCAGCATTCTCGGCCATGCGGTTTTCGAGCACGTAGTCGGCGTGGCTGTTGTATCCCAGCAATTGGGCGATGGCGAGGCGCAAGTTGGCAATCTTCTTCACGTTCTCCTCGTTGTTGTATTCGTTGTCCTGTACGTTCTGTGTGTTGTATGCCATGTACAGTTCGCGACGCAGGTCACGGTCTTCGCAGTACATCATCATCGGGCTGTAGCTCGGTGCATGCAGGGTAAATGTCCATCCCTCCTGCCCCTTCTCTTTGGCTGTCTGCGCAGCTGCTTCAAGAGCCGATTCGGGCAGTCCCTTCAGTCGGGTCGAGTCGGTCACGTTCAGGGCGTAGCTGTTGGTGGCCTTGAGCATGTTTTGGCCGAATGCCAGTGTGGTCTTGCTCAGTTCGGTGGTCAGCTCACGGTACTTGGCTTTGTCCTCCTCGCTGAGGTTGGCGCCGCTACGTGCAAAACCGTCGTAGGTACTCTGCAGCAAACGCTGCTGCTCGGTGGTGAGGCGGCTCTTGTCGGCGGTCTCGTATACAGCCTTGATGCGTGCAAAGAGTTTCTCGTTGAGGCTCACGTTGTTGGAGTGCTCGGTAAGGATGGGCGAGAGCTTTTGTGCAAGCGCTTGCATCTCGTCAGATGTCTCGGCGCTGTTGAGGTTGAAGAATACGGTAGTCACACGACCCAGCATGTCGCCGGCAAAGTCGAGTGCTACGATCGTGTTCTCGAAGGTCGGTGCCTCGGGGTTGTTCACGATGGCGTCGATCTCGGCTTGGTGCTGCTTGATACCTTCGAGCAAGGCAGGCTCGTAGTGCTCTATCTTAATCTTGTCGAATGGGGCTGTCTGATGCGGAGTGCTATACTCACTGAAAAAAGGATTCTCATTCTTTTTGTCCATACAAGAGGTCATGTTTAGGGTTGCACCCACTAATGCCAGGGCACAGAGGGTAAGTTTCGTTCGATTCATTTTGTCGCTTTTTGTTATATATGTTTGTATTACAAACTGCAAAGATAATATAAATAATTGGGAGTTAGGAGCGTGACATGATATTTCTTTGATGGATGTGCGCGGTTTGAGTCTTTCTCATAGAAATATCACCCTCTCGCCACTCATCGTTCACTACTCATCGTTCCTCGTTCATCGTTGACCGCTCACCACTCACCGCTCACCGCTTTCAAATAGCCCTTAGCCTTTCAACGTCCAGAAAGACGAATTCCTTACGATGCATCTCGATGATGCCCTCTTCTTGCCATTTGTTAAGTACGTTGGATACGTTGAGGCGGGTGTCGTCGAGCAGGAGTGCCAGATCTTCCATCTTGACGTGCAATACCTTGGTGCCTTGCAGGTTGGTGCATAGGCTGTGTATGAAATGGATGAGTCTGCCCTCAAGTTCTTGTGGTGTGATGCTCCAGATGCGATTATACAATAGTTCGGCGCGATTGCTGAGCAGATTGAAGAAGTTCATGCGGAAGATCTCGTACTTGTCCAATACGGAGTAGAAATATCGTTTGTCGATGGTGAGCATGGCAACCTCGCCTTGTGCTGTATAGGTGGATTTGTAGCTGGGATTCTTACCGAAGAGCGAGTGGGGCTCTATGATCATGGGCTGGTCGTGTGTCTCAACAAACCGAAACCTCTCACAAGGTGCTGCCGTCTCGCTTGCCAGCTTGCCGCTGAGGAAAAATGCTAACTTGTCGCATCTCTCGCCTTGATGGAAGATTACCTCTTTGTCGGCAAACTTCATGAAGTTGAACTTTACTTTTTCAATGATGGCCGATAGCTCGGATCTGCTCATCCCTTGGAATGGGGGGATCTGGAGCAACGTGTCGTACATTGTATATGCCATATGTCTTGTTCTTGTCGAATGAAATACAAAGATAATTATAAATAATGCTGTACTAAAATGTGTAAATTTTATTTTTAGATATTTAACGAGATTTCAAGATTGGTCATCGGGAAAAGGATAAATAATTTGTTTGTCGTGGTTGTTTATTAAAAAAGATTGTCTATCTTTGCAGCGTCTTTGCGCTTGTGGCGAAATTGGTAGACGCGCCAGACTTAGGATCTGGTGTAGCGATACGTGTAGGTTCGAGTCCTATCAGGCGCACAAAGATTCAATAGAATGCGTGCATGGCAGGTGGCGTGGATACCCATTGTGTTGTGCCCGCATTTTTCTTTGTAGTAAATCATCAGTCGTATGTCCGTCAGGGCAATGGCTGAAAACGCAGGAGATACATGGCATTACCGAAATTTATCATTACACAGTCGGGTTGGCTGCGCTTGGGAATGGTCAATCAGCACCGCGACCTGTTGCATCGCTTCGATGTATGCATAGGTGGCGGATATTATGAGTTTGATTATGTGGGCAACCGTATACTGCTGAGCCGCTTGTCATATGATTTCGGCAAACCCCAATGGGGTAGGTTGCAGACGCTGATTGTACCTACCGCTTATCGAGGGATGAGTATAATATATAGGTATGATGATGGGGAAGAGTTCAGGGTGACCGACGAATTGTCTATCGAATATGCCGATTAGACCGTGCATGGCTATAGACGTGTTGTAAAACATAAAATATTTTTTATCCGACAACTTGCATTGGAATAAAATATAGAGTATCTTTGCCAAATAGAATGTGAACTTTAATTTTTATTTTTTAATAACACACGATTATGAGCGAACTGAAAGGTACTAAGACCGAAAAGAATTTGTGGACTGCATTTGCAGGTGAATCACAGGCACGTAACAAGTATACATACTTTGCTTCTAAGGCAAAGAAGGAGGGCTATGAGCAGATTGCTGCTATCTTCCAGGAGACAGCCGATAATGAAAAAGAGCATGCTAAGTTGTGGTTCAAATTGTTGGGTGGCATAGGTTGCACAGCAGAAAACTTGGTGGCTGCTGCTGCCGGTGAGCACGAGGAGTGGACCGATATGTATGCCCAGATGGCTGTTGAAGCTCGCGAAGAGGGGTTCATCCATATCGCTGAGCTGTTCGAGGGCGTTGCTGCTATCGAGAAGGAGCACGAGGAGCGCTACCTCAAGTTGTTGGAGAACGTGAAGGGTAAGCTGGTATTCTCACGTGATGGCGACTGCATCTGGCAGTGCCGCAACTGTGGCCATCTCTGCGTAGGCAAGGAGGCTCCCGAGGTTTGCCCCGTATGTAATCACTCGCAGGCGTACTTCCAGATCAAGCCTGAGAACTATTAAGAGATTAACGAACGCAATAAGTTACATACCCCAACTGCTTGTCGAGGAGTTGTCTCTTCCGACGGGCAGTTTTTGTTTTGTTATTGAATGATTATGATAGATAAATATTTGGCATTAGATCTCCCTATGCAGATCTTTTGGGTGATTGCTCTTATCACCAGTGTTTTCTTTGTGATTCAGACCATCATGGCTTTTATGGGGCTCGATGCCGATACCGATGATGGCTCGGGATTTGATAATGTAGAGATGGAGGGCCTGTCGGGTTACTTCTCGTTCCGCAACTTCATCAACTTCCTTCTTGGTTATGGCTGGGGTGGTGTATTGCTGCAGAATGCCGTTCCCAACTATGTGTGGCTTGAGTTTGCTGCTATCTGCGTAGGTCTGCTCTTTGTTCTTGTCTTCGTCATCATATTGCGTCAGGTGATGAAGCTCTCTACCGACAAGACCTTCCATATGGATGAGGCTCTCGGTGTTATAGGTGACACCTATTTGCGTATTCCTGGCGAGAAGAAGGGTGTAGGCAAGGTGATGGTGAGCGTGCGCGGCTCGATGCATGAGATCGATGCCATGACCGAAGGTGCAGAGATTCCTACCGGTGCCAAGGTGCGTGTGACCAAGGTGATAGGCTCTGAACTCTTGGAGGTGGAGCGTGTGTGATGCAAATTATTATTAACAATTAAATAAAACTTAATTATGAGTACAGGAGTCGGAAGTATCGGCCTTTTGGTCGTAATCCTCGTGGTTGTGATATTCGCAACCTTCTCGTTTGTGATTCGTCGTTACAGACGTTGTCCTTCAGACAAAATCTTGGTAGTTTATGGTAAGACCGGTGGTGGCTCTGCCAAGTGTATCCATGGTGGTGGTAAGTTTGTATGGCCTATCATTCAGGACTATGCATATCTTAACCTTACTCCCATCTCTATTGATGCCAATCTGACCAATGCGCTGTCACGTCAAAACATCCGTGTAGACGTACCTTGTCGCTTTACCGTAGGTATCTCTACTGAGCCCGATTCAATGAACAATGCTGCTGAGCGTCTGCTGGGTCTCACATCCAATGAAATTCAGGAGCTCGCCCGTGATATCCTCTTCGGTCAGCTCCGTCTGGTTATCGCTACCATGTCCATTGAGGAAATCAACAGTGACCGTGACAAGTTCTTGGACAACATCTCAAAGAACGTTGAGGTGGAGTTGAAGAAGATAGGTCTGCGACTCATCAACGTGAACGTAACCGACATTAAGGATGAGTCTGGCTATATCGAGGCTCTCGGTAAGGAGGCTGCAGCCAAGGCTATCAACGAGGCTAAGGTTAGTGTGGCTGAGCAGGATAAGTATGGTGAGATCGGTAAGGCCGAGGCTGTGCGTGATACCCGTATCAAGACCTCCGAGGCTAATGCTATCGCTGTAAAGGGTGAGAACAACGCTCAGATTGAGATTGCCAACTCTAACGCCTTTCGTCGTGAGAAGGAGGCTGAGGCCAATCGTCTGGCTACAGCTGCCGAGAAGGTGCAACAGGCTAAGGCTTTGCAAGAGGCATACGCAGCCGAGAAGGAGGCTGAGCTTGCTCGTGCCGAGCGTGAGCGTTCAACCCAACAGGCCAACATCATCGTGCCCGAAGAGATTGAAAAGCAACGTCGTATCATCGAGGCTGAGGCTGAGGCAGAAAAGGCCCGCGTAAATGCAAAGGGTGATGCCGATGCTATCTATGCTAAGATGGAGGCCGAGGCTAAGGGTCTCTACGAAATCCTTACCAAGCAGGCTGCCGGTTACGATAAGATGGTAGAGGCTGCTGGTGGCGATGCCAACAAGGCATATATGCTGCTCTTGCTCGAGAAGTTGCCTGAGCTGGTTAAGACACAGGTTGAGGCTGTCAAGGGTGTCAACATCGATCACGTTACCGTATGGGATTCGGGTTCGAATGCCGATGGTAAGGGCTCTACTGCCAATTTCGTGTCAGGTCTGATGAAGTCTGTTCCTCCGTTGAGCGACCTCTTCGATCTCGCCGGCATGAATCTCCCTGAGTATCTCGGTAAGAAGACTGAGGTGCAGGACGTAACTCCTGTCGAGGAGAAGAAGAAGTAAGCATCATCTCTTCTATATGACAAGAGGCAGGGCTCGTAAGAGTCCTGCCTCTTTGTTTAGTGCTTTCTTCTCTTGCTCCTGTAATAGGCATCGTACAGGTAGGGGAGATCCTCCTTGCGGGCGCCCAGCGCGTGGAGCATACGGCCATCGGCGTATATCACATCGGCAAACTTGGGTGCTGAGGCATACATCTCATCATCGTAGGGCTCCATCGGTTGTAGCTCCTCGGCCCGGCTCATGCATCTGAAGCAGTCATCACGCTTACCCCATAGCCAATAATTGTAGGCAGCGAGACGCCAGTCGGTGGCCGTCAGTTCGTCGGCATGCTCTGTCATCATGCGCTCATAGTAGCGTGCGGCCTGTTCGGGCTTGCCTATAAAGAAGTTACATTCGGCCAGCAGGCGTACCGACTTCAGCGCCTCAGGGTGGTGATAGTCAATCTTGTGTAGTCGGGGCAATGCCTCCTCATATTCGCCCTCCTCATACTGCATTTCGGCCACGTGGAAGGTGAGACCGAGGTTGTCGGGCTTCATGCTCTCGGCTGTCTCATAGTATTCCAATGCCCTGTCATACCGGTTGACGGCACGGTAGCACTGTGCCAGGTGATATATGGTCCAATAGCTGTCGGGCTGTATGAGGTCGGCCTTGGTGTAGGCCTCTATGGCTGAATCGTACATCTTTTTCTTCTGGTAACACAAGCCTAACTGTTGTAGCTGTGTTGCCTCCATGCGGTCGGGGTGGTATTCTTCGAGGCGGATGAAGAACTCGATGGCTCGCAGGTAATTCTTCTGTTTGATGTTGAGGCTTATGATCTTAAGCAGGCTGTCGGCTTCCACGATGCTGTTGTAGAGCGGATTGATGCGCCGAGGGCATAGGGAAAGGTGCTCAAACGGGTTGTCAAACTCATTCGCGTTGGGGAAGAGTTTGAAGAATCGATACAGGTTCTGCACATACTGGCGCATGATGCTCTGTGTCGTCTGCTTGCTCAGCCGCTTCAGGTCGGGTATGTCGGCACTCTCTTTCAACGCATTGTTTTGCTCCTCGAGCTGTGCCATCATAGCCTCACGTTGCATCTGTGGTATCTCGCGTATAGCATAGCAGAAGGAGTACTTGTCTGAGTCGCACATATAGTTCGACTGCAGTATCGTCTTTCCCAGCGGGTTGCTGCTTTCATTTGGATTGCCTATGATGCCTAATACATCGGCTTGCCACGCATCGAAGGGGCGGAACCAGTTGCTGATGTTGTAGAAGAAGGGATACCGCTTCAGTTGCGAGAAGGTGCTCATGTTTACGTCGGCTCCCTCCATCTGCCATTCGGTGATTTCGCGCATGCTCTCCTCCAGTCCGCTCTCGTGCATCCACTGCTCCCAGTCGGGATTGATGTCGTCAGCGCCAAGGTCCTCCTTTTTGATGTTGGGCATACGGCGCAGCTTGGGGTTCTTCATCAGTTCGGGGATGATCTCCTCGCGCATCTTACGGTCTATCTCCTCGGTGTCGGCACTGCGGGTAAACTGCAGTATGACGTCGCATACTTGGCCGTTGAATATAGGGTCATCGGTCAGTAGCTCAAGGCGTGCTTTGGCCTCGCCATAGTAGCCTATGCGTTCGCACCAACAGTAGCATACGATGACGATACCCACCAGTGCTCTCATGCTCACGGTGCTCTTCGGGTGATAGTAGGCATCGCAGAGGAAGAGTAGTTTCAGTGGGTCAAACATACGTAGTGTGCTTAGTGTTACGGCACTCACGATGGTGCATTGGTCGGCATCGGTGATGGTGGGCGACAGCAGCAGCTTGTCGGCTTCCGATGCCGTGGTGGCATTCCATGTTCCCTGTGTCCAGAGGTCGGTGAAGAGATTTGCGAGCTGTTTGTCATGAGTCGTAGCCAGTTGTCTCAATTCCTCGATGTCGTGTTGGCTACGTATGCCCTCGGCAAAGGCTTCCATCTGTAATAGATAGGTGTGTGGCGACTCTCTTCGTGTTGTCTTGCTTTGAGCGGTGTAGTAGGGTAGTTCCTTGGCTCCATAGGTGGCTATGATGCAGCGGTCGGCAATCTGTAGGGCATGGCCCACGAGCTGTTGATATACGCGGTCGCGCTCAGGGTCGTCAGCCCCCTGATTGAAATAGTCAATCAATGCATCATACGTAGTGATGATACCGCTCAGCTCATATTCCAGTTCCGAGAGCTCCTGCTCCCTTACTACCGCTGTCAGCTGCTCCAGGAAATGGTAGAACTGTCCTTCCCTGAAGTACCTCATCTGATAGCCCGCCAATCTGTCTATTTTCATATATTCTTCTCTTTGTTTCTGAGTGCTGCTCTTCTGCGCACGAAATGCAAAGTTAACGTAATTCTCGGTAACTCCGTTCACTCAGCTGCGGATTTTTGTCTTCCTGCGGTAAAACAGGAGCTTCTAAGGTAAAAGAAAGTTGGAAGTCCCCATCAGAGACTTCCAACCATCACTGTTATTATAGTTTGTCTATTAGCCCTGGATAGCAGCTACGCCCGGCAATACCTTGCCTTCGATAGCCTCGAGCAGAGCACCACCACCAGTAGAGATGTATGATACCTGGTCGGCCAATCCGAACTTGTTTACGCAAGCTACTGAGTCACCACCACCGATGAGTGAGAAGGCACCCTCAGCTGTAGCCTTGGCGATAGCCTCGCCGATAGCGCGTGAACCTGCAGTGAAGGCGTCGCACTCGAATACGCCGGCAGGACCGTTCCACAGGATGGTCTTGGCACCCTCGATAGCAGCAGCAAATGCCTTCTGGCTCTCAACACCAGCGTCAACGCCTTCGAAACCAGCGGGAACTGCGTTTGAAGGACAGGTGATGATCTCAGCACCCTCCTTCACGCTCATTGTGCCGAAGTCGAGGCCGTTGGTTGCGGTGCAGTCAGTACCGAGTACCAGCTCTACGCCGTTCTTCTTGGCCAGCTCCTCAACACCCAGAGCAACATCGAGCTTGTCCATCTCAACGATTGAGTCGCCAATCTCGCCACCGTGAGCCTTTGAGAATGTATAGGTCATACCACCGCAGAGGATGAGCTTGTCAACCTTACCCAGCAGATTCTCGATGATACCAATCTTTGAAGATACCTTTGAACCACCCATGATGGCTACGAAGGGACGCTTGATGTTTGACAGTACGTTGTCAACAGCCTGTACCTCCTTCTGCATGAGGTAGCCGAGCATCTTGTTGTCAGCATCGAAGTAGTCGGCGATAACAGCTGTAGAAGCGTGCTTGCGGTGAGCGGTACCGAAAGCGTCGTTGATGTAGCAGTCAGCATATGAAGCGAGAGTCTTGGCAAACTCCTTCTGTGAAGCCTTCATGGCCTTCTTGGCCTCCTCGTAAGCGGGATCAGCCTTGTCGATACCTACGGGCTTGCCCTCCTCTTCGGGGTAGAAGCGGAGGTTCTCAAGCATGAGCACCTCACCGGGCTTCAGCGCAGCGGCAGCCTCGGCAGCCTTGGCGCAGTCGGGAGCAAACTGTACGGGTACACCGAGCTTCTCTGATACAGCGTCAACAATCTGGCTGAGTGAGAACTTGGCGTTCACCTTGCCTTTGGGCTTACCCATGTGCGACATGATGATGAGCGCACCACCGTCGGCCAATACCTTCTTCAAAGTGGGGAGAGCGCCGCGGATACGGGTGTCGTCAGTAATCTTACCTTCTTCGTTCAAGGGTACATTGAAGTCCACGCGAACGATTGCCTTCTTGCCGGCAAAGTTGTAATTGTCAATGTTTTGCATAATACTTGTATTGTTATAAAAGTAATAGAATAAATCTTTTTTTACGTAATTACCACAGTTTCTTGCAAAGTTAACAAAAGTTTGTTAACTCGCACGAAAAAAGCAATTAAATCTCGTTAAATGACATCTTTTCTCTTTACGGCTTATCACTCCTTGTCGAGGGGATTCAGTTTCTTGTAATACTTGCATAGCATTTTCAGTCCACACTCATTGCACTTGGGTTTGCGGGCTATGCAGGTGTAGCGCCCATGCAGGATGAGCCAATGGTGGGCTATGGGGATGAGTTCGTCGGGGATATGCTTCGTCAGCTCCTTCTCCACGCTGTAGGGCGTAGTGCAGCGTGCAGGCACTAAGCCTATGCGGTGGCTCACACGGAACACGTGGGTGTCGACAGCAAAGGCAGCCTTGCCCCATACCACTGATTGGATGACGTTGGCCGTCTTGCGCCCCACGCCGGGTAGGCGCACCAGCTCCTCCAACGTGTCGGGCACCTCGCCGCCAAACTCCTTCATGAGCATCTGTGCCATGCCCACCAGGTGCTTGGCCTTGTTGTTGGGGTACGACACGCTTTTGATGTATTCGAAGATGACCTCGGGTGTTGCCAGTGCCATGGCCTCTGCCGTAGGGTAGTCGTGCATGAGCTGTGGTGTCACCATATTGACCCGCTTGTCGGTACACTGGGCCGAGAGTATCACGGCAACCAGCAGGCTGAAGGGTGAATCATAGTTCAGCTCAGTCTCGGCCACTGGCATGGCCTCCTTGAAGTAAGCTATCGTACGCTCGTATAGTTCTTTCTTTCTCATACGTTTTAGGTCAGTGTAGGGCTTCAGGTCTCAAATAAGTCCACCCCCGCACGTGATTTGTGACAGGGGTGGTATAGACTATATTATAGCCGTAGAGCTATATGGATGGTCCCGATTAGAACAATTTGCCAGGATATTCACCGGCATCTACCAATGACTGGATCTTGTCTACGGTAGCCTGACGGTCAGCGGCATAGGTTACGCCAAACCACTTGGCTGTGGTGTCGAGCACCTCGCAGGTAGCACTGCCATTGTTGATGAGGGTATCTACTACGAGCGGGATGAAGAACTCTGCCTTGGGCTTCTCGATGTTCTCCTTCAAGAACTCTACAAACTGCTCCTCTGAATACTTGAAGTAGTCGGGTGTGAATCCCCAGAAGTTCATTGATACGGGAGTCTCCTCGCCTACGGGCTGCCACTCGCCATTCTCGTCCTTATAGCTGATAACGCCGTCTACACGCATGATCTCGGTGCGCTCCACTACGTCGGTGAGCATGCCGGCCTCGTTCTTGCCGCATACGCCGCGAGCTACGCTACCGTTCTCACTGAGGGTGTTGCATACACGGAAACCTACCATGCTGTACTTGCCTGCGCTGCCTTCGGGGAGCTCGCTGAGCCATTTGCCCATAACGGCAAATGCATCGCGGCCATAGAAGTCGTCGGCATTGATAACGGCAAAAGGTTCGCTGATAACCTCCTTACCCATGAGTACGGCGTGGTTGGTACCCCAAGGTTTGGCACGCTCCTCAGGGCAGGTGAATCCTTCGGGAAGGTCGGTGATAGCCTGGAATACAAGCTCTGTAGGGATATGACCCTCATACTTGCTCAATACCTTGTCGCGGAAGTCCTGCTCGAAATCTTTGCGGATAACGAATACAATCTTGCCGAATCCACCACGGATAGCGTCGAAGATTGAATAGTCCATAATAGTCTCACCATTGGGGCCCAGACCATCGAGCTGTTTCAGACCACCATAGCGGCTACCCATACCAGCAGCCAAAACAAATAATGTCGGTTTCATACGTTGTGATTTTTGGATGTTTTTTAAGTTGGTTAACATAATATGGTACAAACTTACAACTTTTTTCGCGACTATCACCACTTTTTGTCAAAAAACTTCGTTTTTGGCTCTATGGTTACCCCATGACCAGTGGAAAAGCTTCTGGCTTGCCTCATCTATGGCCATTCAAAACGGGTATCCTACAGCAAAATGCCAGCATAGTCCTTTCATGAAGTGCGGCACATTATAGTATCCGCGATGTCCGGTGTCGTAGGGGATATGGAGGGGTATGCCTACATCGCCACGTAACACCAGCACTTTGAGGTTGTAGCGTATCCCTAAGCCTGTGCCCAAGGCTATGTCGCGTCCTATACTCTTCCAGCGAAACTGCGCCCCTGGGCGGGCCGCGTCGTTGCGCAATAGCCATACGTTGCCGGCATCTACGAAGAGCGCTCCATGCAGTTGTCCTACTATGGGGAAGCGCCACTCCACGTTGGCCTCCAGTTTGAGGTCGCCCGTATGGTCTATGTAGGCATAGCGCCCTTTCGAGTGGTAGCTTCCCGGACCGATACCTCGAAGGGGAAAGGCACGCAGGTCGTTGGCTCCGCCCACAAAAAACTGTTCGCTGAAGGGGGCTACGCTGCTGTTCCCGTAGGCATATACCGCTCCCACCATCAGTCGGGTGGCCAGCATATGACGTGGTGTCAGATGGTAGTAGCGGCATGCCTCTACAGAGCCTTTGATGAATTGGGCAAAGGGGGTACTCAGCAGGGTTTTGTCCCGTCTGTCAAACGGATATCCTGCTACTGCATAGAGAGCCGAGGTGAGCGTTCCGGCTGCGGTGACCGTTGCTGTGACGCGTGATGGGTGAGTCGGATTTCTCTGTTCTCGCTTCATGGCGGTGTTGTCATAGGTCACGGTATAGGAAACGGCCGGTACAAACTGGTTGCGGAAAGAGAGCCCTATGGCGGGGTTGGCGGTCATTACCGAGTCGAAGCGATGCGTCGTGTGCTCCAGCGTGTTGAAGACAAGCCTGAAGGGGGTCACACTGTGGGTGAGCACCTCTGAAGTGGAGAAGGCATAGGTGAGGTTACCACCAAAGGCCAGCATACGGAAGA
Organism: Bacteroidaceae bacterium; assembly: GCA_017622495.1. Classification (GTDB taxonomy): domain Bacteria; phylum Bacteroidota; class Bacteroidia; order Bacteroidales; family Bacteroidaceae; genus UBA1189. The sequence continues at coordinate 25,444 of JAGAQY010000047.1, forward strand.
ATCCGCCTCGGTTGAGCCAGTCTACATACAGGCGGGCATTGGTCGATACGGGCCAGCGATAATGATAGGTATATCCTCTTGGGAAGAGCAGCTGCGGCACCGACATCGATACATCGGCACCCAGCTCAAAGGAGTTCATCACCGTCCCTTCGCGCCGGAGCACGCGGTTGGTCTGCCACTCATACGATCCCTTCAGACGCAACTGTATGGTCTCGGCCATGCGTAGGAGGTTCTTGCGCGATAGCGATGCTACCACTCCCGGACCTATCTGCTCGTTGCTCTTGGCTGTCAGGTTAGCCTCGAGCGATATCTCGTATGGCTTCTCCATCGAGGCGTTGATGTAGACATCCAGTGTGTCGGTATGGGTCACACTGTCGCGTGGCACATAGTTTATGCTCAGTGCATCAAATACACCCAGGCGGTTGAGGTCGCGTTGAGTGGCATTTTGTGCGGTAGGGGAGTAGCGGTCGCCACGCTTGAAGGCTATACGTGGCTGCACCACCTGCGGGCGTATGGGCATTCGGGTCGTGTCGGCTCCCTCAAAGCGTATATGTGTGTGGCCTATATACCATGGCTTGAGCACGTAGGCAGGTAAGGACGGCTGTAGTCCTATGCGTAGTTGCACCCTGCCCTTGTGCTGTATCGTGTCGGCCTCTACCGACAGCATGTCGGAGCGGAAAAAGTAATATCCATGTTCGCGGAAGAGGGTGAAGAGCCGGTTGCGCTCACCTACGATATTGGCATAGCTAAACTGCTCGCCTTCGTGCAGCAGGCGACTGGCCTGTGTCAGCCGTATCAAGCTGTCCATCCTATGGGTGAAAGGCTGGTATTGTACGCTTCCATAATACCATGGCGTGCCCATCCGCAAGGTATACCCTAAGGACGCCTTGCGTCGGTCGGGGAGCGTGTCTACCTGATAGCTCACACTGCTGTCAAAGTAGCCGTAGTTGCGTAGCGTATTGGCTGCCACGCCGGCACGCAGTTCAGGGTTGACGGTCGACACCAATATCGGTGTGGCGGCAAAGGTCTTGAAGAGCCACCGGCGCAGCCCGGTGCTGTCATCTACAAAGGCATTGTAGGCCCACAGTCCCAAGGGGAATGGTATGCGATAGCGCGAACTCCCGAACAGTGCATTGTTGGGAGGTGATACGAAGGCCACCTTGGCCTCGCCTATCGCCTTGTCGCGAAGCGGAGCATCACCCCCATCCTCTATATGTACATACTGCGTTCCGGTATATAGCAGTTCGCCCTCAGGCAAGCGCTTCACCGTAGAGCAGGAAATCATCCACACTGCCAATGCGATAATCAATAGGTTGCCTCCTTTTTTCTTCATAATGCGATTCGTTGTTGATGGTTTAGGGTTTAGGGTTTAG
>JAGAQY010000048.1 GCA_017622495.1 Bacteroidaceae bacterium
CCTCGGCCGCTTCCAGGTGACCCTGCAGGGCAAGTGCTACACCCAGGAGATGATGGCCGAAACTGACTTCGCCCCCTCATCGATGATCAAGGGACACAAGATCGTGTTCCGCCCCGATGCGGCACTCAAGAAGGCCGTGGCTGCGGACTTCTCGCTGAAGCGTATATCAAGTGAGGCGATGGCGTAAAACAACTCCCCCTCTGTTCATAGAGGGGGTGCCCAAAGGGCGGGGGCGTTACAAGCGTAGCGCGTAGTGGTTCTGCTCCGCACTTCGTTTGGAACTCCCTCCGCTCCATTTCATTTCGCTCGTCCCTCTATGAACAGAGGGACAGTTAGTAAACCGCAAACTCTCTAACATTAAATTCAAATTCTATGACCACACAAACTACCACTTTCAACTGGGGAAAGCTCCTCAAAGTTCTCATCACCGTACTCACTGCCCTGGCTGGTGCCTTGGGCGTAGCTTCCTGTGCGGTATGAATGCCCTAATCCGTGTGCTGCTGCTACTCGGCAGCGCACTCACCTTTATCGCTTAATCTCACGCAGGTTTTGCTCACGCGAATCTCGCAAATCACGCGAAAGTTCAGTTCCTATGAATATGCCACACACAGATCTCACAAATCTCACAGAAGCTGCATCGCAGAAAGCTCGCAGCTACCATCCGGCGTGTACACTCGGCGTGCAACACCGACAGCAAGGGCGAAGCGACTTGCCTTCGTGAGATTTGTGAGATTTGTGTGAGACCAAAATCAACGATGCAAGAAAACTTCGCGTTTTTCGCGAGATTCGCGTGCAAAAATATTCCGCGATGCAAGCAAATAAATCATAAATTCAAACATGAAATATTTTACCATACAAGAACTCACCGCCAGCGCCACCGCGCTGCGCGAGGGTATCGACAACCGCCCAAACAAGTGTGCATACCACCTGTTGCACGTGCTGGTACAGCAACTCCTCGACCCCATACGCGAAGCGTGGGGCGAGCCTATTGTGGTCAGTAGTGGCTACCGCTGCAAGCAGCTCAACGCCCTAGTGGGCGGTGCCAAGTATAGCCACCACATCCTCGGCTGTGCGGCCGATATCATCGCCGGCAACCGTGCCGCTCATCGCAAGTTGTTCAAAATAATACAACAGATGCATCAGGAGGGGCGCATCAAGTTTACCCAATTGATTTGGGAGGGCGACGGGAGGTGGATACATATCTCTTACGTCCCCGGCGACTTGCGCTGTCAGGTGATTGAATAGTGCCGTCGGTATAGTCCCATAAAAAGACCAGCGGGTGCGCATTTGCGCATCCGCTGGTTGTGTGTCGGGGTTATCAGTCGTCTGTAGACAGTAGACTATTGACCAAATTAGTCGAGCTTGCGTGAACCGTCGCCGATAACTACATCGTATACGAGGGGAGCGTGGCCAAACTCAGCGGTGAACTTAGCCTTGGCTGTCTCTACGAAGTTATCGTACAACTCGTTCTTAACGAGGTTGATGGTGCAACCGCCGAAGCCACCGCCCATCACGCGGCAACCTGTAACGCCACACTCCTTAGCGAGCTCAGCGAGGAAGTCGAGCTCCTTGCAGCTTACTTCGTAGTCCTTGCTCATGCCCCAGTGTGTCTCGTACATCTTGGCACCTACGGTCTCGTAGTCGCCCTTCTCGAGAGCATCACAAACGGCGAGTACGCGGTCCTTCTCACCGAGAACGTACTTGGCACGACGGTAGTCTACCTCTGATACAAGAGGTCTTGCCTCTTCGAGCATCTCCCAAGATACTTCACGGAGGGTCTCGATTTCAGGATAGTTGGGTTTGAGAACCTCTACTACGTGCTCGCAAGAGCGACGACGCAAGTTGTACTCGTCACCGAGTTTGTGCTTCACGTTGGTGTTTACCAACACGAGGCGATAGCCTTCGGGCTTGAAGGGGAAGTACTCGAACTCCATAGAGCGGCAGTCGAGGCGCATGAGGCAGCCTGCCTTACCGAATACAGAAGCAAACTGGTCCATGATACCGCAGTTACAGCCTGTGTAGTTGTGTTCTGTAGCCTGGCCTACGCGAGCGAGCTCGAACTTGTCGATCTTGCCTTCGCCGTAGATCTCGTTGAGGGCGAATGCGAATACGCTCTCGAGGGCAGCTGATGAAGACATACCTGCACCGAGGGGTACATCGCCAGCGAATGCTGTATCGAAGCCCTTCACCTCAACACCGCGCTTCTGCATCTCACGGCATACACCGAATACGTAGCATGCCCATGCCTCTTTCGGCTTATCCTCCTCATTGAGACCAAACTCGGTGTAAGGAGCCTCATCACGGGGATCGATGTCGATAGCGTAGGCACGAACCTTGTCAAGACCGTTGGGCTTGATAACCATAATCATGCCTTTGTCTACTGCACCGGGGAATACGAAACCACCGTTATAGTCGGTGTGCTCACCGATAAGGTTGATACGACCGGGAGATGCATAAGCTACACCTTCTGTACCGAATTTCAATTTGAATTGTTCTTTTACAAAAACTTTGTCCATAGTATTTACTTTTTAATAATTGGATATAATTGGTGTTTTTATTAATTGAAAATTAAAAATTGAGGATTGAAAATTAATAGCAAACTGCATTATCCATTGTCAATTCTCAATTATCCATTAAGTACGATTACTTCAAACCTACCTTTGAACCCTTCCAGCAGAACCAGAGAACGTAGAGGTAGTAGATGAACATCATGGCGATAGCATAACCTACGCCGAGGCTGGGGTTGTCAACTACGAGACCCATGAGCGGAGTCAAGGTAGCAGCACCTACAACACCGAGGTTGATGATACCAGATGCAGACTTGGTGTGGGGACCGAGCTCCTGCAGACCGAGGTTGAATACCAAGGGCCACATTACAGAGTGGAACAAGCCGGCTGCCAACATGCAGTATACTGAAGCCATGCCATTGAGCATGAAGCTGATACCTACGCAGAGAGCACCACCTGCCAAGCAGAAGGTAAGGATAGCTCGGGGCTGGAACTTGCTGAGCACGGCAGCACCGATGAAGCGGCCTACCATCATGCCACCCCAATACAACCACAGGTAGTCAGTGGCCTTGCCGGGCAGAGTGGGATCGGCCTTGAAGTATGCGGGAAGCATAGAGGGGATACCAATCTCAAGACCCATGTACATGAAGATGGCGAGGGCGCCCAACCATACGTGGGGATACTTGAACACACTGCTTTTGTACTCCTTCACTACGCCTGTAGCCTCAGCTGCCTGCTCTTCTTCCTTGATTTCGGGGAGCTTCAGGAACACGAGGATTACGCAGAGCAGCAGAGTGAAGATACCCAAGCCAAGGTAGGGCGCGGGCACTGCTGCGGGAGTGGGAATCTGACCAGCGATAATCACTGAACCGATGAAGATAGGAGCTAATGTGGTGGCTACAGAGTTGAGTGCCTGTGACAGAGTCATACGGAAAGCACCCTTCTCGGGAGCACCGAGCACCATTACATAGGGGTTGGCCACGAGTTGCAGCATCACGATACCGAGAGCTACAACGAACATGCTACCCAAGAAATAGGCATACACGACAGCGGTGCTGGCATCGAGGTTAGATGAGATGGCAGCCCAGTTGATGATGAAGCCGATACCTACTACGGCAAGGCCGAGGATAAGGGTCTTCTTGTAGCCAATCTTGCTCATCATGAATCCGAAGGGGATTGACAATGCATAGGCGCCATAGAAAGCGGTGTTTACCAACTGGCCCTGAGCATCGCTCAGCTTGAAGGCCTCTTTACAGAACTCAATCATTGAGTTGTTCATCGTGGTAACGAAGCCGATGAGGAAACATACGGCAATCACGATGATGAGTGCGAACGTGTAGTTCGGTGTTTGTTTTTGGTTCATAGTGTTTTGATGTTATTAATGATTTGTATTTCCTAAAACTCCTCAGAGAATTACTCTACTCCAAACTTATACACGGTCGTCTGTGTGTATTCCTCACCGGGCTTGAGCACTACAGAGGGGAAGTGAGCCTTGTTGGGGCTGTCGGGGAAGTGCTGTGCCTCGAAGCAGATGGCGCTGCGCTTGGGGAAGGTAGCTCCGTGAGCACCCTCGAAACCGCTGTGCCAGTTCGATGTATATACCTGCACACCAGGCTCTGTGGTGTAGCATTCGATGACGCGGCCGCTGTTAGGCTCTACGCACTTGGCAGCAAAACTCAGTTCGCCCGGCCAACGCTTGTTGAGTACCCAGCAGTGGTCGTAACCTACGCCAAACTTGGTCTGCTCGTGGTCTGCATCGATGCGCTCGCCCACTACGTGCGGTGTGCGGAAGTCCATCGGAGTGCCCTCCACGTGGTCGATGCGGCCGTAGGGAATAGATGTCTCGTCTACGGGGCAGTAGTGGTCGGCATTAAGTGTAAGGATATTGTTCTCCACCGAAGCGGTGTCCTTCTCGATGCCCGAGGGGCTGAAGAATGCGTGGTGGGTGAGGTTCACGATAGTGATCTTGTCGGTGGTAGCCTTGTAGTCGATGACAAACTCATTGTCGTCGGTCAAGGTGTATACCACGGTGATGTCGAGTGTGCCGGGGAATCCCTCTTCGCCGTCGGGCGATACGTAGTGCAACTTCACGCTGTTGGGTGCCAACACCTCAGCATCCCATACACGGGCATGATAGCCGGTAGGACCGCCGTGCAGGTGGTTGGGGCCATTGTTCACGGCCAGTGTATACTCCTGTCCGTCGAGGGTAAACTTGCCGTGCTTGATACGGTTGCCATAGCGGCCGATGAGCGTGCTCAGGAAGGGTTCGGGCGATGCTATCACCTTGTCGATAGAGTCGTGGCCCTGAACCACGTTGCCCAGCTTGCCATTGCGGTCGGGCATCATGATGGTGAGCAGTGCGCCACCATAGTTGGTGAAGGCTACCTCGTTGCCCAGTTTGTTGGTAAGGATGAAGAGGTCGGTCTTTTTACCATTGATATCTTTCTGAAAGTCGGCTTGCTTCAAGCCCGACACATTGTTAGGATTACAAACGTTTGACATAGTATTTACTTTAATTTGAATTTAACACGCAAATTAAAGCATTATCTTTCGGATTTCAAAAGAAAAGTTTGAGAATCTGTTTTTAAAAAGGTAGAAAAAGAATATTTATTCTCGGTTTTTCTTCATTTCTGCCCAGCAAGTTAGCAAATCAGCTACCACGAAGCTACTGCCTCCCACGTAGATGAAGTCCTCGGCATCGGCCTCGGTGAGCGCGGCTTCCGTGGCTGCTTGTACGGTGGGGTAGGCTGCTCCTTGCAGGCCAAACTCACGGGCCACCTCTTGCAAGGCACCGCTGTTGAGAGCACGTGCCACGCTGGCTTGGCAGAAATAGTAGGTCGCCTCCTTGGGCATCAAGCGGAGTACTCCGCGTATGTCCTTGTCGTTGACCATGCCGAAGACGATGCGTAGCCGCTTGCAGGGCTGTGCCAGCAGCTGGGGCACGATGTATTGGAATCCGCCCGTGTTGTGTCCCGTGTCGCACACCAGTCGCGGCTCTGTATGTAGCTGTTGCCAGCGCCCCATCAGTCCTGTCAGGCGGCATACGTTGGCAAATCCGCCACGCACAGCCTCCTCGCCGAGGTGGTAGCCAGCCTCCTGCAGTGCCGCAATGGCATGGAGTATGGTGTTGACGTTCTTCTCCTGGCAGTATCCGCGCAGCTCCACGCATAGCTCTCCATAGGGAAGCGTCTGGTATATGTCGTAGCCCGTAGCGCCTCGCTTGTCGCTCCATAAGGGTCGCTCCTGAGCAAAGGTGATGGGGGCCTGCTTGGCCTCGGCCTCGGCCTTGAATACAGGGTAGGTCTCCTCGTTGTGCTCGCCGATGATGACAGGTGTCGAGGGCTTTATGATACCCGCCTTCTCCGAGGCAATCTTGGCCAGCGTGTCGCCCAAGAGGCCCACGTGGTCGAAGCTTATGTTGGTGATGACCGCCAAGTCGGGGCTGATGATGTTGGTGCAGTCGAGCCGTCCGCCCAGTCCAACCTCGATGACGGCCATGTCCACTTGCTGCTCGGCAAAGTATAGAAACGCCATGGCTGTGGTGAGCTCGAAGAACGAGGGGTGCAGCGGCTCGAAGAAGGCGCGATGACGGGCCACGAAGTCCACCATAAACTGCTCCTCGATGGGCACCCCATTCACACGGATGCGCTCCTTGAAGTCCACGAGGTGTGGCGACGTGTAGAGTCCTACCCGATAGCCAGCCTCTTGCAGTATGGCCGCCAGCGTATGCGAGCATGAGCCCTTGCCGTTGGTGCCACCCACATGGATGGTGCGGAATGTGCGGTGTGGATGCCCGAAATGCTCATCCAGTGCATGGGTATTACTCAGCCCCTCCTTATAGGCTCCCTGCCCGATGTTTTGAAACAGCGGGGCGCTATTATATAAATAGGTGATGGTCTCTTGATAGGTCATAGCTTCTCTAAATAGGACTGCAAAAGTACACAATTTATCCCTATTCCTTCGCTAATTGGAAGTGAAAAATGCGAAATGCAGACTCGCTCGGTAATCTGCGCTACGGATCAGTATATCCGGACTTCCTCCACCGTTACCCAATCTTCGCGGCTGCCGAAGTAGTTGCCTCGCTTGTTGCTCCAATGGGGATGTTCGCCCACGCACTCTACGATGAGGGTGTAAGCTCCTTGCGGGAGTAGCGGACTCACATAGCGAAGTCCGTCATCGGGTACCTTGCTGTAGAAGTCTATAAGGTTGGTGTGCACGGTGTTGCCTTGATTATCTACGATAGTGATTCGTCCGTAACCTCCGTTGTTGAAGGTGTACCCCTTGATGGCTATGCGGGTGCCCTCGAAGGGCAGTGTGAGCTTGCTTCCCTTCTCCTTGCTCTTGAACCTTACGGTTACTACCTTTCCGCCCAGTTCACTCACGGGCTGCATGGTCTCGGGGTTCCATACGGGCCAGTACTCCGGTATGCTCACTTTGAGACCCTCTACTTGCATGGGCAGCCATACATAGGTGGCCGAGGAGGCCTGATACGGATACGACCATCTGTCGCCCATATACATATATATAATGGAGTCGCCCCGGTGCAGGGGCAATATGAATGTCGATTGCGAGTTGTAGGTCAGCGTGCCTTCGGGGCAGAAGATGCCCTGCTTTGTCCACGGCCCCTCAATGCTCGGGGCTGTATGGTAGAAGTTGTCGTTGCGCTCCCAGCTCGTCAGGTTCGACCCGAAGAGGAAGTACGTGCCATCCTTGTGTAGCATGGCAGGCGATTCGCCTCCTCCCTTGATGCCGCTGGCTACCTTCTTCACTGCTCTGCGGTAATCCTTGCTCAGTCGATAGATGTCGCCGTGGTGCATCAGCAGATAGCCTGTGCCGTCATGGTCTTGGAAGGTTCCCATGTCCCATCGCCGTATGGGCTTGCCCTCATAGAGTAGGGGGCCTATGAAGGTGTACGGACCCGTTATCTCCTTAGCCACGGCAAGTCCCACCTGTGGGTCTTTGTATCGCATGTCGTCGGTGTGGGCCAGCATGATGTATTCGCCTGTCTTGGGGCAACGCATCACCTTGGGGCGTTCCCCCACACGGTTGGGTCCCAGCAACCCCGACTCTTGTAGGGGCAGAGCCACCCGCTCGAAGGTCCAGTTCACCAAGTCGGTGCTGCTGTAGCAGGCAAAGCCCGGAAAGGCATTCGTGGTGTCGCTCTTCCACTCCCCGAAGAGGTAGTAACGTCCGTCCTCCTCCACGATGCAGGCACCGTGTGCATTTACGGGGCGACCTTGATTGTCTGTCCAGGGCACTCCATTCACGATGGCGCTCCCGAACGGGTCGCCACTTTGGGCTGCTAAGGACATTGCCATCAGGGCAGTCACTATGGCCGAGAGCAGTCTTCTATTTATTCTCATGTTGGTGATTTTGTCTTGTTTGGTGCAAAGATAGGCATTGGCAGGCGGAAAACAAAGCTTGTACACCTATAATGATTCAACGACCATATTCTTTTTTCCTTTGCGGCGTGTCTTTTCCTTTGGTGCAAAAAACATTTTTTACACCTGCGATAATCTTTTTTCTCACCTCTCAATAGTTCTGTCACTAGCAAGTGGCGCACGTGACACTTGCAAGTGATGCGCATGACGCTTGCAAGCGACATGTATGCTATGTGGTGAGAAAATAAAATACAAACCAGTCATTTTTCAAAATGGCCAATGCGAATATTTTTGTTGGAAGTTGTGAAAAATTAAGCAAGGTTGCCTGCATGTTGAAGTTGTTCCGCTACGTCTTGATAATCATCGGCGCTAAGTGCGAAAAATATGCGTGAAATCGTGCGAAAGTTCGTGCCTGAAGTCGGCCTTCTTTTTCTTTTAGACATGATTTTTCGTAAATTATCCGCGAATTGTCATAAATAATTACTAACTTCGCAGCGATTCAGCCAGCTCGTAAGGGATGGGTGGGTCAAGACATATTGGTAAAGGACGTTTACGAACGTTATCTTCTAATCTCAAACTTCGCAAATTACAGAACGCTATTTGTAATATATTGAAATATAATTTGTTATAAGTGATATTTTATTTCAAGAAACAAAACAGAAACAAAAGTACCCAAAAACCACATTTTAATGTTTTTTATGTTTCTCTTGTTTGTCTTC
>JAGAQY010000049.1 GCA_017622495.1 Bacteroidaceae bacterium
GTTTATATCCTCTATTTGACATGATTATCTCACGCGAAACGTGTTCGCCGCCCGAAGGGGCTAAAGGCAATCTCGCAAATCTCGCAAAATCATACATCGCTATCGCTCGTATGTAGCCGTCCGGATGGCAAACGCGAGTGAAATGATGCGTTTTCGCGTGATTTGCGAGATTCGCGTGAGCCAAGCAAGCACTTGGCTAGTCCAAGAATGCTTGCGCTTGGCTTGTCCAAGAATGCTTGCGCTTGGCTAGTCCAAGAAACTTATCATTGCTCTAGCTGCGCTGTGCCAATGCCAACCGATTTATGAACTTTCGCCAATAGAGAAGTGGTAGGAATCTGCCAGCCGATGGCGATTGAGGGCATAGATGGATAGCGGAAAAATAATTTTAAAACAGATTCTTAAAAACAGGTAATAAATTTTGCTTTTTCAATCAACTTAATTACTTTTGCAAAGCAATATTTTAGAAATTTACCATGGAAGAACTTAAACTTACTTGTCTGCACGACAAACACACTGCCCTCGGAGCCAAGATGAGCCCTTTCGGCGGTTTTGACATGCCTATCGAATATTCAAGCATCAAGGAAGAACACAATGCGGTGCGCAATGCCTGTGGTGTGTTCGACGTATCACACATGGGCGAAATCTTCGTTACCGGCCCCGATGCCGAGAAGTTTGTCAACCACATCTTCACCAACGATATCACCGGTGCGCCCTACGGCAAAATCTACTACGGCATCATGTGCTACCCCAACGGTGGCAGCGTGGATGACCTGCTCGTGTATGCCATGGGTGAAGGGAAATATCTGCTTGTGGTGAACGCATCGAACATCGACAAGGACCATGCCTGGATAGTGGAGCAGAGCAAGGGCTACGATGTTGTCATCGACAACCAATCTGACTACTACGGACAGGTGGCCGTGCAAGGCCCCAAGAGCGAAGAGGTGGTACAACGCTTGTTGGGACTCGAGGTTAGCGACCTTGCCTTCTACACGTTCAAGGAGATCGAGGTTGATGGCGAGACCATCATTGCAAGCCGCACGGGATATACAGGCGAAGATGGATTCGAACTGTATGGCTCGCACGCTTATATAAATAAGGTATGGGACGCGCTCATCGCATCGGGCGAGGTGCTTCCCTGCGGACTCGGCTGCCGCGACACCCTGCGCTTCGAGGTGGCTCTCCCACTCTACGGACACGAGCTCAGCGATGACATCACTCCGCTCGAAGCCGGACTGGGCATCTTCGTCAAGCTCGACAAGGAGGAATTCATCGGTAAGAGCGCTTTGGCCGAGCAGAAGGCACTGGGGCTGAAGAAGAAGATTGTAGGCATCGAACTGCTCGACCGTGCCATCCCTCGTGCCGGATATCCCATCGAGGTGGAGGGCGAAGAGATTGGTACCGTGACCACGGGCTACCACTGCCTCTCGGTAGACAAGAGCGTATGCATGGCACTCATCGATGCACGCTTCAGTGCGCTGGAGACTCCTGTGGAGATACGTATCCGCAAGAAGACCTTTGCCGGCAAGGTGGTGAAGAAGAAGTTCTATCAAAAGAATTATAAAAAGTAAAAAGGGCGGCCTCCCCTAACCCCTCACAACCTTTAGGTCGACGCCCGAAGGGGCCGAAGTCAAGGAGGGGGATTTTCAAAGTATAACTGGATATATTTTAGATAAGAAGAATAATAGTATTAACAACAGCTTCCTCAAACATAGTCACCCCTCCTTGGGAGGGGAAGGGGGAGGCCGTTAAATTTAACAGTTTTATGAGCAAAGTAATCGAAGGCATCAAGTATGCCGACTCACACGAATGGGTCAAAGTAGAAGGTAATGTAGGTATCATCGGTATCAGTGACTATGCACAGCACTCACTGGGCGATATCGTGTATGTAGACCTCCCCTCAGAAGGTGACGAGATCAGCAAGGGCGAAGAGTTTGGCGCCGTAGAGAGCGTGAAGGCTGCCAGCGACCTCTATTCACCCGTCAGCGGCACCATCATCGAGATCAACAGCGCACTGGAGAGTGAGCCCGAGCTCATCAACCAGGATGCTTATGAGAACTGGATCATCAAGATTGAACTTGCTGACCCCTCAGAACTCGACAGCCTGCTTGATGCTGCTGCATACGAGAAGATTTGTGAGTAATAATTTTTAGGAGATAAGGGGAGTTAACAGGAGATAAAGGGAGATAAGAGCCAAATGTACACACACCACAAAACTATTGGCCTTTATCTCCTCCACGAAGCGAAAGCGAAGTGATATCTCCTTCTAACTCCCTTTGACTCCCCCAACATTCCTAAATAAATAACACCAAGTCCTCCTACTAATTCCTCCCCCTTGGGGGAGTTAGAGGGGGCCCCTACCATGAACAAATACATTCCCCACACACCTGACGACATCCGTCAGATGCTCGACAAGATTGGCGTCAACAGTATTGACGACCTCTTTGCCGATATTCCTGAGAGTGTACGTCTGCAGAAAGAGTACGAACTGCCCGAAGCCATGTCTGAGGAGGAGATACGTGCCTACTTCAAAGCCCTAGGCGAGCAGAACCAGCAACAGGTGATATTCGCCGGTGGCGGTGCTTACGACCACTACACCCCATCGGCCATCGACGCACTGCTCTCACGCAGTGAGTTCCTTACCGCCTACACTCCCTACCAACCGGAAATCTCGCAAGGCACCTTGCAGTATATCTTCGAATACCAAAGCCACATCTGCGAACTCACAGGCATGGACTGCACCAACGCCTCCATGTATGACGGGGCTACCGCTGCCGTTGAAGCTATCTTCATGGCTGTGGCGCAGGCCAAGAAGAAAAATCGTGTGCTGGTGTCAGCTACGATAAACCCCACGCTGGTGTCAATCATCCATACTTATGCCAAGTATAAGGGCATCAACGTGGATCTCATCCCCGAAGCGAACGGGCACACCGACCGCACAGCCATGCAGACCATGCTGGCCGAAGGTGATGTGGCCGGCGTACTCGTAGGCTCGCCAAACCACTACGGCATCATCGAGGACTACACCGGCTTTGCCGACGACATCCATGCCGCCAAGGCACTCATGATCATGCACTGCGACCCCTCGTCGTTGGCCGTGCTGAAGACACCGGCTGCATGGGGTGCCGATATCGCTTGTGGCGACGGACAGCCCTTGGGTATACCCTTGAGTTTCGGTGGCCCATACGTGGGATTCCTCGCTTGCAAGAAGGAACTGGTGCGCAAGCTGCCCGGACGTATCGTTGGTGCCACCAAGGATGTAGACGGCAAGCGTGCTTTCGTACTCACCCTGCAGGCTCGCGAGCAGCATATCCGTCGCGAGAAGGCCAACAGCAACATCTGCTCCAACCAGTCGCTCATGGCACTGCACATCACCATCTACCTTGCACTGATGGGCAAGCAGGGATTGCGCGAGGTGAACGAGCAGAGCTACGGTGCCGCCCACTATCTGCACGATGAACTGGTGAAGACAGGTCTCTTCACTCCCGCCTTCCCCGATGCACCCTTCCTCAAGGAGTTTGCCCTACGCACTACCCTACCCGTCAAGGCCCTGCAGGCACACCTTGCCAAGCACGGCTACATGGCTGGCATCGCTTTGGGTGACTATCGTGAAGGCATGGATGACTGCATCCTCTTCTGCGCTACGGAGAAGCGCACCAAAGAGCAGATTGACGAACTTGTAAAATTGGTAAAGGAGGTACAGCTATGAAGTATTATGATAAACTGATATTTGAGATTTCACGCCCTGGTCGCGTAGGCTATAGCCTCCCGAAGAACTGGTCAACGGACAACGGTCAACAGTCAACGGACAAACCGGATGGCTCATTGTCAATTGTCAATTGTCAATTGTCAATTCCTAAAGTCCTGCTTCGCGAGACACCAGCCGAGCTCCCCGAGGTGAGCGAACTGGATGTGGTGCGCCACTACACCAACGTGTCGAACAAGAACTTCGGTGTGGAAACAGGCTTCTACCCCTTGGGCAGCTGCACCATGAAGTACAACCCCAAGATCAACGAAGAGATTGCCCACCACCCCGCCTTCAGCGGTTTGCACCCCTTGCAGAATGAGGAGAGTGTGCAGGGTGCGCTGGCCATCTACTACCATACGGCACGCGCACTGAGCGAACTCACCGGATTGGCCGACTTTACCTTGACGCCTTTTGCCGGTGCACATGGCGAGCTCACCGGACTCATGGTGATGCGCCAATACCACCTATTGCGTGGCGATACCAAGCGTACCCGTGTCATTGTCCCCGACAGTGCCCACGGCACCAACCCTGCCAGTGCTGCGGTGTGCGGACTCGAGATTGTGGAGGTGAAGTCCACCGCCAATGGCACCGTCGACACTAACGACCTCAAGGGCCTGCTCGACGACACTATTGCAGGTATCATGATGACCAACCCCAATACCCTTGGCATCTATGAAACTCAGGTAGTGGAGATTGCCCGTCTCGTACACGAGGCCGGTGGCTTGCTCTACTACGACGGAGCCAACCTCAACCCTATGCTCGGTGCCTCACGCCCCGGTGACATGGGCTTCGACATCATGCATATCAACCTGCACAAGACATTCTCTACACCTCACGGTGGCGGTGGCCCCGGTAGCGGTCCCGTAGGCGTGGCAGCCCACTTAGTAGATTGCTTGCCCAATCCACGAGTGAAATTTGCCGACGGCAAATACAGAATTGAAAATGGAAAATGGAAAATTGAAAGTACCCATCCGGATGGCAATAATTCTCAATTTTCAATTCTCAATTCTCAATTTAACTCTTCCTGCGGAAGAGTAGCCGCCTTCATGGGCAACTTCGGCGTAGTGATGAAAGCCTATACCTATATATTAAGTTTGGGCAAGGACATCAAGCACGTAGGCCCCATCGCCACACTCAATGCCAACTACGTGAAGGAAAGTTTGCGTGATGCCTACTATCTCCCTGTTGATACGGTATGTAAGCACGAGTTTGTATTCGACGGCCTGGCCGACAAGAGCACCGGTGTCACCACACTCGACATCGCTAAGCGCCTGCTCGACTATGGCTACCACGCTCCTACCATCTACTTCCCGCTGCTCTTCCACCAGAGCATCATGATAGAGCCTACGGAGACCGAGTCGAAGGAGACACTCGACGACTTTATCGACATCATGCACCGCGTGGCCGAGGAAGCCCTCTCTGATCCCGACATGGTGAAGAGTGCTCCGCACACCACGCCTGTGCGCCGACTCGACGAGACTACAGCTGCCAAGAATCCGCTGCTCAAGTATCGCGACCTGATGTAAATAAGCATGATTTGTAAACAGTGAGCCAGTATGTGTACTGGCTCACTGTTTATTACACTTGTCATAAATATAAATGGGCATGTCGAAAATACGGCATGCCCATTCTATATGACGTTTATTATATGCTATAATTTACTGATACGCAAGGTGTAGGTCATCTTCTTGTTCGGCACGCGGTATTCGGGCAAGGTGTCTACATCGTGTCCGCAACTGGCATTACCCACGCCACGGGTCCATGCGTCGAGGTGAAGCACGGTGTAGGGACGAGGCTGCATCTCCCAGAAGTGACGGGCATTCATCAGGTCCTCATCGGTGTACTGGAGGGCCGAGAAAGATACGGTGCCTTCGGTTTCGATGGTGATGCCGAAGCCCTGTTCGTCGCGGAGGATGAGCTGGCGCAAGCCCTCACGGCCACCGGTCATCTGTGGTTTCACATAGCGCTCGGGCATATCGGCCACTGTGGTCGAGTAGCGTCCTACAACGGCACCATCCTTGCGGTCGCAGTAATTCTCCCAAGGACCATAAGCGTAGTAGTCTACATTATGGAGCGATGAATCAACCATACATACGAGACCCGCACGACGCAAGTTGCCGCTCTTGGGCACGAAGGTAGCCTCTACATCGACAATGCCTTGCGGATAGATGATGTAGTTGATCTCGGTATCGCACAGGCTACCGCCACGGCGCGTCTTGATAACGGTGTTGCCATTCTCTTCCACCACTTCGATAGTACCTTCTGCTTCAAGTCCACTAGATACGTTGCCATAGCGGTCGTTCTCAATCCAGCGGTGGTTGTCATAGAGGAATCCCTGACCATCAGCAATGATGTTGCGTCCCTCAAAGGCCAGCGCGGTAAGGCGCCCTGTAGCGGCATCGAAGGTAGCCTGCACCTTGTCGTTACCCACCATCACCTCATGGAGGCTTGAGGTAGCAAGCAGAGGTTCACCCTCCGGAGCAATATCTTCCAAGTTGCCACGCTCTACAAGAGTGAACTGTGCCAATGCCTCCTCGTGGCCAGCCTCGCAGTAAACGGTGGCAGTGCGACGCACGAGACGGAGGTTGAGCATGGTCTCTGTATCTGCCGCATCGGCCTTCTTCAGTGCCGCCTTGGGGAGTTTGATTTCGCCCTTCCAAGTATCGTGAGGCTTCACATCGGGCAGTTTCACGGTGCGTGTAGCCACCACTCTACCCTCTTTCACCACGTCGTATACGAGGTTAAATGCGCTGAGCGAGGTGAAGTCGTAATCGTTGTGGATGGTCACCGTAGCGCGGTTCTTCTTCATGTTCACATTCTTCACGTCGAACTTCACAAACTGATGTGCAGCCTTCACCTCCTTGAGCTTGCTGCTTTCGTGGCGGGTAGCGGGAATAACGCCGTTAGAGCAGAAGTTGCCCTGATGGGGACCGGGATAGTCGTAACCGGTGTGGAGGCGATAGATGCCCTGCTTCATCTCCTTGGGGTCGTAGATGGCCTGATCCACCCAGTCCCAGATGCAGCCACCGATGCAAGCGTTGGAGGCCTCGATGTAGTCCCAGTACTCACGGAGGTTACCGATGGCATTACCCATGGCATGGGCATACTCGCAGATGAACATGGGCTTGTCGAGGTTGCTGGTATTCTTCTTCATCCAAGCCATGCCAGGATACATCTTGGAGTAGAAGTCCGAGTGGGCCTCGCCACCGAAGTCGCGTCCACCGCGTGTACCCTCATAGTGGATGGGGCGGCGGCTGATGGCCTGTGCAGCCATATCGCAGCGGCGTGCTGCATCGTAGCAGTCGGCAAAGTTGCTTCCGTAGCCTGCCTCATTGCCGAGACTCCACATGACAACAGATACGTGGTTGCGGTCACGATATACCATACGCTCGATACGATCCACGAAGGCGGGAATCCACGACTTCATGTTCGAGATGCTCTGGTTGGCGTGGTCCTCGAGGTCGGCCTCGTCGCAGCAGTAGAGTCCGTAGTGGTCAAACATGGCATACATGCGGGCCGCATTGGGATAGTGGCTGGTGCGAATAGTGTTGATGTTGTTGCGCTTCATGAGCAGCACATCCTCGAGCATCGACTCGGTGGGTACGGCACGGCCGTAGATGGGGTGTGTATCGTGGCGGTTGACACCCTTGAAGAGCACCTTCTCGCCATTGACATACATGAGCGAGTTCTTGATTTCGATGTAGCGGAATCCGTGCTTGGTAGAGAAGGCCATCTCCTCACGCCCCTCAGCATCCTTTTGCACCACGCGTACGGTGTAGAGATGAGGATGCTCGGCATTCCACATGAGTGGATTGTCCAGTTCCATGCGAGCCATTACACCCAACTCCTTCTTGTCAGCTGTAAACTCAGCGGTGATGATCTCCTTAGCCACCTGTTGTCCTGCCGGGTCATAGAGCGACACCTCGAGCAGTTTCTTGCCGGTGAGTCCGTCACGGTTGTCAAGGGTGAGCTCCACGTTGGTGGTAGTATGCATGGTGTTGTCACCACCGTCATACTCGCTATGGATGTAGTGGTCGCGCACCGATACGGTGGGCACATTGTAAAGGTATACATCACGGAAGATGCCGCTCATGCGGAACATATCCTGACACTCGAGGTACGAGCCGTCGCTCCAGCGGAACACCTGTACGGCGAGGCGGTTTTCCTTTCCTTTATATATATAAGGTGTGATGTCAAACTCGGTCACGTTGTTGGCACCCTGTGTGTAGCCCACGTACTTGCCATTGAGCCATACGAAGGCTGCAGAGTAGATACCGCCAAAGTGGATGAAGGTGCGGCGACCGTCCCACTCGGCAGGTACGGTGAAGGTGTGGGTATAGGAACCTACGGGGTTGATGCCGTAGTTCTTGCCATTTTCATTGTAGTAGGGACGCGCCTTGATATAGGGCGGTGTGTTGGCATGGGGATACTCCACGTTGCAGTAGATGGGGAGGTCGTAGCCGTGCATCTCCCAGTTTGAGGGTACGGGAATCTCGTCCCACTGGCTATCGTCGAAGCCCTCCTCGAAGAAGGTGAGCGGACGCTGCGAAGGCTCGCTCACGAGGTTGAATTTCCAGTTGCCATTGAGCGACTGGAATCGGCTGTTCACCGGCACGGTCCACGGAGTAGCGTAGTACTCGGCATCGGCCAACATGGCAGCTTCCGACTCATAAGGCATATAGGTAGCCACGGCACGCTCCTTGTTCTCCTCAAACATGGTCTCGTCCTCCCAGTAGGGGGCAGTAAACTTAGGCTTCTTCACCTCCTCGAAGGTGAACCATCCCGAACTGTCGTCCTTATCGTAGGGCACGAGCATCATGCGGCCATCGCGCAGGGCAAACATCTTGCCAGCCTTATGAGGAGAGGTTGAGAGGATACGGTAAGCGAACAATGGTTGACCATTGTTAGTAGCACGAACAGATTCATCCTTTCCTATCCATGCCGGCTCGAAGCGGAAACGGGCGTTGTTCCACACTCCCGACTGAGCAGGCCACTGCAACAGATAGTCTACGGCAGGGTTACCACCACCATCATCAAAGTTCTGTGCATAGAAGGCTCCTTCTACAGCACGCTCGGTGAGGTTAATCATGGTCATAGCCCAGTACTGTCCGCGGTTGGCCGTATCGTTCTTCTCCGCTACGATGCGAGCATTGTTCTCACCGCTATCGCCATTACCGAGCGACAGTTCGCGCTGGCCGAAAGGATGGATACGATAGGTGGCATCGGCATCGAAGCCATATTCTAGCGATTCAGCAATGCGAAAAGCCGATGCATTCTTCGTGCGGGCCTCTGCTACAGGAATGAGCGAGAGTGTACCATTGCTCTCACGATACATGGCCACCTCGGAGCGGTTGGCAGGAATGAGGAGAACGGCTTCACGCATCTTGCCTTGGAATGTCTCTACCTTCCATAATTGTGCCTCGTCAGAACCATTGTTCTCACCTACCCCCACCTTATTGCCATCGGCACGCAGTGCCTGATTGGTGAAGGGGTTGATGATGCGCACGCTGCCCGAGAGCTCTGTCACGGTCCAGTACTGCCCCTCAGCCGTATTGTCCCATTTATGGAATTTCGTCTTGTCGCCATCGAGCTGAAGCAGCAAGTGTCCATCTGTTGCGGGGAAAAGGTTATACAATGCTCCCTTGCGGAAAGCCGTCTGCGCCATGAGGGCACTTGTCATGAAAAGCATCGCCACTAGTGTCCATGCGCGTAAGGCGAAGATTTTGTGTGTTTTCATATAACTGATGTTAATAATGGGTTGTTCAATGCGCGAAGATAGCAACTATTTTGCACACAAGGAAGAAAACATTATTTTTTCTAACTTCATACACACATATACACTCAAGAATTGACTGGCTCCAACGCATTGATATTGCCCAGCCAAATGCAATCCACACAAGACAAATATACCGATAGCTTACATCTATATATTTATAGACAGTTAAAAGCTGAGAAAAACAAGAAATACTCATGCGACATTTATGCAAATGCAGAAAAAAGTCGTACCTTTGCAAACGAAAAGAGAAACAGGGATAAAACTAAGAAAAACCCATATAAAAATCTATCAGAATGGAACAAAACTTTATCAATGGACTTTGGAACAAGGAAATCAACGTTGCTGATTTCGTAAGTACCAACATTGCCCCTTACACAGGTGACGCCTCATTCTTGCAAGGCCCCACAGTGCGTACAACAAACCTTTGGAACCTCTGCTTGAAGGCTCTTGAGGAGGAGCGCAACAACGGTGGTGTACGTGCTCTCGACAATGTAACCGTATCAACCATCACCTCACACAAGGCTGGCTATATCGACCAGGAGAACGAACTTATCGTAGGTCTTCAGACCGACGAACTCCTGAAGCGTTCTATCAAGCCCTTCGGTGGCATCAATGTAGTAGCCAAGGCTTGCCGTGAGAATGGTGTCGAAGTAGACGATAAGGTAAAAGATATCTTCACTCACTATCGCAAGACACACAACGATGGTGTATTCGATGCTTATACAGACGAGATTCGTTCATTCCGTTCATTGGGTTTCATCACCGGTCTGCCCGACAACTATGCCCGTGGCCGTATCATCGGTGACTACCGTCGTCTGGCTCTCTATGGTATCGACCGTCTGATCGAGGCCAAGGAGGAGGATAAGCGCAACATCACAGGTCCTATGACCGATGCCAACATCCGTCTTCGCGAAGAGGTTACAGAGCAAATCAAGGCTCTCAAGGAGATCAAGGTGATGGGTGAGTACTACGGTCTCGACCTCAGCCGTCCCGCTACATCAGCTCAGGAGGCTGTACAGTGGGTATACATGGCCTACCTCGCTGCCGTAAAGGAGCAGGACGGTGCTGCCATGTCGCTCGGTAACGTATCTTCGTTCCTCGATATCTTCATCGAGTACGACTTGGCTCATGGCAAGATTAACGAGGTATTCGCACAGGAGCTCATCGACCAGTTTGTTATCAAGCTCCGCATGGTACGCCACCTCCGCATGCAGTCATACAACGACATCTTTGCCGGTGACCCCACATGGGTGACAGAGGCTATCGGTGGCCGCTTCAACGACGGTCGCACCAAGGTGACAAAGACCTCGTTCCGTTTCCTCCAGACACTCTACAACCTCGGCCCGAGCCCCGAACCCAACTTGACCATCCTCTGGAGCCCGCAGCTCCCCGATGGCTTCAAGGAGTTCTGCGCCAAGGTTTCTGTTGACACCAGCTCTATCCAGTATGAGAACGATAACCTGATGCGTGAGGTTCGCAATTGCGACGACTACGGTATCGCTTGCTGCGTATCATACCAGGCAATCGGTAAGCAGATCCAGTTCTTCGGTGCCCGCGCCAACTTGGCCAAGGCTCTCTTGCTCGCTATCAACGGTGGTCGTTGCGAGAACACCGGTACCGTAATGGTGAAGGGTATCCCCGTACTCACCAGCGACGAGCTCAAGTTCGAAGAGGTAATGGCCAACTACAAGAAGGTGCTCACCGAGATTGCTCGTGTATACAATGAGGCAATGAACATCATCCATTACATGCACGACAAGTACTACTACGAGAAGGCTCAGATGGCATTCATCGACACTAATCCCCGAATCAACTTGGCATACGGTGTAGCTGGTCTGTCTATCGCTCTCGACTCACTCTCAGCTATCCGCTACGCCAAGGTAACCGCCAAGCGCAACGAGATCGGCCTCACCGAGTCGTTCGACATTCAAGGCGAGTTCCCCTGCTTCGGTAACAACGATGACCGCGTAGACCAGCTTGGTGTAGACCTCGTATACTACTTCTCTGAAGAACTCAAGAAGCTCCCCGTATACAAGAACGCACGTCCTACCCTCTCGCTCCTCACCATCACCTCGAACGTGATGTACGGAAAGAAGACCGGTGCTACCCCCGACGGTCGTGCCAAGGGTATCCCCTTCGCACCTGGTGCCAACCCCATGCACGGACGCGACAAGAACGGTGCCATCGCATCGCTCAGCTCAGTGGCCAAGCTCCGCTACCGCGACTCACAGGATGGTATCTCCAATACCTTCTCCATCATACCGAAGTCACTCGGCCCCACACCCGAGGAGCGTGTTGAGAACCTCGTGACCATGATGGACGGCTACTTCACCAAGGGTGCCCACCACCTCAACGTGAACGTGCTCAACCGCGAGATGCTGATGGATGCCATGGAGCACCCCGAGAAGTATCCGCAGCTCACCATCCGCGTATCGGGCTACGCCGTTAACTTCATCAAGCTCAGCCGCGAGCATCAGCTGGAGGTTATCAGCCGTTCGTTCCACGAGAGAATGTAAAAACAAGTTTTAATTCTGAATTTTGAATTATGAATTCAGACTTACAAGGTCCGAAGGTAATTCAGAATTCAGAATTTAGAATTCAGAATTTATCCGCATGATAAACGTACACTCCTACGAAAGTATGGGGACATTCGACGGGCCGGGTCTCCGGCTCGTCGTTTTCCTTCAAGGCTGTCCCTTCCGTTGTCTCTACTGTGCCAACCCCGATACCATCGACCTGAATGGCGGCAAGGCTACACGTCCTGAAGAGATTGTCGATATGGCCGTGAGCCAGATACCCTTCTTCGGCAAGCGTGGCGGTGTCACCTTCTCGGGTGGCGAGCCCACAGTACAAGCCGAAGCTTTGGTGCCTCTTGTGCGCGACCTCAAGAGCCACGGCATACACACTTGCATTGACACCAATGGCGGCGTATGGAACAAGCACGTCGAGGAGCTTATGGGCGAGATAGACCTTGTATTGCTCGACATCAAGCAGTTCAACCCCGAACGCCATCGCCACCTCACGGGCCGCAGCAATGAGCAAACCCTGCGCACCGCCGCCTGGCTCGAAGAGCATGAGCATCCCTTCTGGCTTCGTTATGTACTTGTGCCCGGATATAGTGACATGGAAGAAGACATCCGTGCTCTTGGCGAGGCTCTCGGCCACTACAAGCAGATACAGCGTGTGGAGATACTACCCTACCACCGTTTCGGTGTACACAAATGGGAAGCCATGGGCTGGAAATACGAGCTCGAAGAGGTGAAGGAGAATACCCAAGAGCAACTCCAGCGTGCCGAGAAGCTGTTCAGTGAATATTTCTCTACGGTTATTGTCAACTAACTCCATATCCTGCCATGAAGTGCGAACTTTGCGCCTATTCTGTCGAGGCTTGTCGTATTGCAGCTCGCTTAGGAGTTGATAGGGTTGAACTTTGTGCTTCGCCAGCCGAAGGTGGAGTAACTCCCTCTTTGGCTACTATCGAGGAGGCATGTTCCATCCAAGGCATTGATGTCAGTGTCATGATACGTCCTCGTGGAGGTGATTTTCTTTATACAGAAGAGGAGTTCCGTCTAATGCTTCGCGACATCGAACATGCCCACAAGGCCGGAGCCACGGGTGTCGTATTTGGAATACTAAATGCTGATGGCACAGTAGATATCGAACGTACACGCTTATTAGTGAAAGCAGCTGGAGGTATGGAGACGACTTTCCACCGTGCTGTAGATATGACGGTCCACTACAAGCAGGCTATCCAAGATGTCATCTTAACAGGTTGCACACGTATCCTCACATCCGGAGGATATGACAAAGCCATAGATGGTATACACAATATCAAGAATGCCGTATCCTTATCAGAAGGGCGGATAGAGATAATGGCAGGTAGCGGTGTGATGGCAGACTGTGTTGCACAACTTGTAGAGACAGGTGTTGACGCTCTCCATTTCAGTGCCAAGAAGATGATTATGGGCGGCATGAGTTATCGTAATCCACGCATCTCAATGGGTGGCACTGAGACTGTTGATGAGTTTGCCCTGCGCACAGTTGATGAAGAAGAAGTCAGAAAGATTCTTTTCTTTATAAAAGAACAAACTCGATAAGCGTATCACATTTAATAGAAATAATATAATAACCATAAGAGTAAAACACATGAAAAGGAATATCATCCTAGCTATCATCCTCATAGCAATGACAGTTGCAGTATTTGTTGCAACAACTCAACTGAATACTGCTTCATCCTCCAACCCCGAACTCAACGGAGCCATAGCTTCGTCTACACGTCCCGAAGCTCTACAAAAACTGCTAAAAAAGACCGACAAGAAATATCACAACGAACTTGCCTACCTCCTTATTAATATGCCCGAGGCTGACCGCGATACCATGTCGTTCGATTTACTTGTAGAGAACGTGCGCCTGGCTCATCAGGTACGTGAACAGTACCCCTGGACACAATCCTTGCCACAGGAGGTGTATCTGACCGATGTACTCCCCTACTACGTGGTAGACGAGGTACGCGATGCTTGGCGAGAAGAACTTTACGAACTGTTTGCGCCAGCCGTAGACACCTGCTCTACACTGGAACAGGCGATACGCGCAGTCAATAGCAACATACCTGTACTGACAGGTGTTCACTACAACACGTTGAGAGAGAAGACTAACCAGAGTCCGCGCGAATCGATGCGCCAAGGCATGGCATCTTGTACAGGTCTGTCGATTCTCCTCGTTGATGCCTACCGCGCCGTTGGCATTCCTGCACGCTTTGTGGGTACTGCATCATGGCATGACAATCGTGGCAATCACAGTTGGACAGAGGTTTGGCTCGATGGTCAGTGGCGTGTCACCGAGTATTATTTCCCCTCTCAACTCGACCATCTATGGTTTATGGCTGATGCCTCAAAGGCCAAACCTGACGACCGTCGCTATGCCATTTATGCTACTCGATTTGGCCAAGCGAACGACTGGTTTCCCATGGTATGGTGCGGCGAAGACAGTACCGCTATCGAAGATCTTCCGAAAACCATAGGCGCAGAAAATGTCACACATCACTACATCGACCTGGCGCAGAGTCAGCAACGTCAACGCTTAGAGAGTGGCACACATACCGAGCTGCGTATAGCAGGCTATGCCAAGAAGGGCGCTACGACCCACTCCAGCGACCGTGTTGCCATGGGCGTAGATGTTTTCTTTGGTACTGAGCAGATGGGTGGTGGACTCACTGCAGGCCCTCACCGCGACATGAACGATATGTTCTCTCTGCTTCTTCCCAAGAACAATTCCTACGAACTGCGCTATTACGACATCAAGGGAAAGCTCCACACACAACTTGTAACCTTAGGAGAAGAGCCTATGACTGTATCTATCTACCAAGATTAATCCATAAGAGATCCCGAAAACAGAATTGTAGAATTGTCTCAATTCTGTTTTTTTCTTTAGAATGATAAATATTGAGGCCGCTTGTCGTGACAAGCGGCCTCAATCATATTTACACAAAGCTATCCTTTAGTCTTCAGCTTGCTGTTTAGCCTCGAACTCCTTAACCAGCTTATCCTGTACATCCATAGGCACGAGTTCATAGCTTGAGAACTTCATGTTGAACGATGCACGTCCACCAGTGAGTGAGCTGAGTGCGGTAGAGTATGATGACATCTCCTTCAAGGGCACCTTAGCCTCGAGCTTCTCGTAACCCTTCTCACTGCTCATACCCATAATCATACCGCGACGACCCTGGAGATCACTCATTACATCACCCATCTTATCAGACGGAACGAGTACCTCAACGTCATAGATAGGTTCGAGAATCTTCGGACCAGCATTCTTGAAGGCCTCGCTGAAGGCATTACGTCCGGCAAGCATGAATGAGATTTCATTAGAGTCTACTGGGTGCATCTTACCATCGTAAACGATAACGCGTACGTCGCGAGCATAAGAGCCTGTGAGCGGACCCTGCTCCAGACGGCCCATGATACCCTTGAGGATAGCGGGCATGAAGCGTGCGTCGATGCTACCACCTACAATAGAGTTGATGAAGACGAGCTTGCCGCCCCACTCCAAGGTGTACTCTTCCTGACCCTTCACGTTAATCTTGAATTCCTGGTTGCCGAAGCGGTATACATCAGGAGTAGGCATACCTTCGTAGTAAGGCTCTACAATAAGGTGTACCTCACCAAACTGTCCTGCACCACCCGACTGCTTCTTATGACGGTAGTCTGCACGGGCTGCCTTTGTAATAGTTTCACGATAAGGAATACGTGTCTCCTCAAAGCGGATGGGGAGTTTTTCGTTATTCTCGAAACGCCATTTCAAGGTACGCAAGTGGAACTCACCCTGACCATGAACGATTGTCTGGCGCAATTCCTTAGACTGCTCCACAACCCATGTAGGATCCTCTTCACGCATACGGTTGAGGATGGTCATCATTTTCTCCATATCAGCCTCGTTCTCAGGACGGATAGCACGTGAGTACTTAGCATTAGGATACTTGATGAAGTCGAACTGCCAGTCGCAATCCTTGCCATTCAAGGTATTTCCAGTCTTTACATCCTTGAGCTTAACGGTACAGCCTATATCACCGGCTACGAGTTCCTCTACGGGGAAGCGGTTGGCACCTGCGCAGCAGAAGAGCTGAGCCATGCGTTCCTTGGAGCCGCGGTCTGCATTAGTAAGGTCATCGCCCTCGCGCACCTTACCGCTGAGTACCTTGAAGTATTGTACACCACCGATATGGGGTTCTACAGCTGTCTTGAAGAAATAGAGTGATGTGGGACCATTGGGATCGGGCTTCACCTCTTCACCCTTGGTATTCACTACTGCGGGCATCTCATCTACGAAGGGAACCACGTTGCCGAGGAACTCCATCAGACGACGAACACCCATGTCCTTACCTGCACATACGCAGAATACGGGGAATATGCCACGGCTTACCATACCCTTGCGGATACCTTCGCGCATCTCATCCTCGGTGAGCGACTCGGTCTCGAAGAACTTCTCCATCAATCCCTCATCATGCTCAGCAGCAGCCTCCACGAGTGCCTTGTGCCATTCCTTGGCCTTCTCCATCTCTGAAGCGGGGATATCCTCAATGATAGGAGCACCACCTTCGGGCTTCCAAGAATACTTCTTCATCAAGAGAACGTCGATGAGTTCGTGGAAGTCGGGACCTGTCTGTACGGGATACTGTACGGGCACTACCTTCGGGCCATAGATGCTCTTGAGCTGCTCTACGATGTTGTCGTAGTCGCACTTCTCATTGTCAAGCTGGTTTACAAGGAAGATGACGGGTTTGCCCAGCTGCTCGGTGTAGCGGAAGTGTGTCTGTGTACCCACCTCAGAGCCATACTGGCCATTGAGCAGCAAGATGGTGGTATCTGTCACCGTAATAGCCGATGTAGCAGCTCCTACAAAGTCGTCACTGCCCGGACAGTCGATGATATTCAATTTCTTGTTATTCCATTCACAGCTGAATACGGTAGAGAAAACCGAGTAACCATATTCCTGCTCTACGGGGAAGTAGTCGCTGACGGTGTTCTTCTGAGTGATTCTACCACGGCGTTTTATAATCCCACTCTCATAGAGCAGCGCTTCTGTGAGGGTGGTTTTACCTGAACCGTCATTGCCAAGAAGGGCAATGTTTTTGATTTCGTTAGTTTTATAAACCTTCATAGTATTGTATTTTTTAGTTAAAACTACATAGTTCCTTGTACACTTTTACGAGAAACGTTGCGAAAGTACTAAATATTCATCGGACAGACAAAGAAATCGGCAATTCGTTTTTATGTTATGCAACATGTTTTGACCAAATAGGTCTATTTGCAAGCAATAATATCGGTTGATTCATTCGAATAAATACTCTGTTTTCTCGCGCGTACTATTATATATAGTATACATGGCACTCAAAATACGAGTATTTGTAAATAGTATTTCACTTATGTGAAAAAACCTTTTCAAAACCTTTCCTTAATTTATAAAAAGAGGGTAACTTTGCACTCTGAAACGAGCAGGACTCACTTTAAGGTAAGGAATCGCAGTTTAAGAAACATAAAAAATTAGTTATTTTCATGGAATGGTTGGTTAATTTGTTTTCCGGTAGTGGTGTAGCACACTCCGTATTCATCGTGGCCATAGTCATCGCCATTGGCCTTGGCCTCAATCGCATCAAGTTTGGCAGCGTATCACTGGGTGTTACCTGGATACTCTTTGTGGGTATTGTAGCTGGTCACTTCGGTTTTTTGCTCGACCCTACTACCTCACACTTCGTCAAGGAGTTTGGTCTCATCCTCTTCATCTACTCCATTGGTTTGGAGGTAGGTCCTGGTTTCTTCTCCTCTTTCCGTAAGGGAGGTGTCACACTCAATATGTTAGCCGCTGGCATCGTATTGCTCGGTTGCTGCACGGCCTATGCAATACACTTAATTACAGGCACCGATCTCATCAGCATGATTGGTGTGCTTAGCGGTGCTGTCACCAACACGCCAGGTATGGGTGCTGCCCAGCAGACCTTCTATGACATGACAGGACAGACCAACACCACCATCGCTCAAGGTTATGCCGTAGCCTACCCCTTAGGTGTGGTAGGTATTATCCTGAGCATTATCGTGCTGAAGCGCATCTTCCGCGTCAACTTCGACAATGAGCGCCGCATCATGATGGAGCGCAACAAGGAGAATGCCGAGACGCTCGAAGCCGTCACCCTCGAGGTACACAACGACTCCGTGTGCGGACACACCATCCGTGAGATACAAGAGGTCTTTGGCCGCAAGTGCGTTATCACCCGTGTGCTTCATGAGCAAACCCACGATATTGAGCTTGCCGAGTCGAACACAACGCTGGGCCTCGGCGACAAGATATTTCTCGTGGCTGCACCGCTCGAGATCGAGGCGCTTACACTGCTCATTGGTCCGCGCATCGACATGAACATGGCCGAGTGGGATGCCATCGAGGCCAACAACCTCACTGCCGAGCGCTTTGTCATCACCAACCCCGCCATCAACGGCAAGCGTCTGGGCGACCTCAAGCTGCGTCAGACCTTCAATGTCACCATCTCGCGCATCAGCCGTGCCGGTGTAGACCTCATCGCCGAGCCACACCTGCTGCTCCAGCTGGGCGACCGCGTAGTCGTAGTGGGCAAGCCCAAGAGCATCGAGAAGATTTCGCGCCTCATGGGCAACTCGGTGAAGCGTCTCGAAGAGCCCAACCTCGCAGCCATCTTCCTTGGCATCGCCCTCGGTGTGGTGCTGGGCTCACTGCCCATCTTCATCCCCAACGTGCCCGTGCCCGTGAAGCTCGGTCTTGCCGGCGGTCCGCTCATCGTATCTATCCTCATCAGTAAGTTTGGCCCGCAGCTGAAGCTGGTCACCTATACCACCTCGTCGGCCAACAAGATGATACGTCAGATTGGTATCACATTGTTCCTCGCCTCGGTGGGTATCGGTGCTGGCGACGGCTTCATCGACACCATCATGAACGGTGGTTATTGGTGGATACTCTACGGATTCCTCATCACCGTCATTCCCTGCCTCATCATCGGTGTGGTAGCCCGCATGAAGTGCAAGCTCAGCTACTTTACCATTGCCGGACTCATCTCCGGTGCCATGACCGATCCCCCTGCCCTCGCCTACAGCAATGAGATATGCGGTAACAATCAGGCCTCGGTAGCTTACTCTACTGTATATCCGCTCACCATGTTCCTGCGTGTGGTAACGGCACAGATACTGGTGCTGATGGCGCTGTAACATAGTTCATCTATCTATAATAATATCCCCTGCGGCAAACATGCTGTAGGGGATATCATTATACATATATATAATATTTATTGTCCTATTTCATCTGGCATGTGAATTTTTCTATTTCATCGGTGCTATCCCCACTATTGCGCTTTGCACATAGTTGTATGCCGCATCAGTTGAGGTCACCACATCGAAGTCGAAGTAGCCGTCGCAGCTGCCGCCCCACCCCCAGTTCACGTAGTATAGCCCCTGCTCATCCATGCCACATACCACGAAGGCATGTCCGTCATATTTCGTGGAGCGGCTACTATAATATATAGGACGGCCGGCAGCCAGTTCCTCGTCCACCATACGGTTCCACTGCTCATCGGTATGCTGCCAGCGGTGCATCATCTTCATCTCGGGCGAATAGTTGAAATGCTCCGTCAGCGCCTTCAGTACGTAGGCCGAGTTGGTGCCACTGAGCACCGGCGAGTACTTCATATTCACCGCGTGCCCCACATCGCGCATCAGTCGGGCCACATCACTTGTGCGCACCTTGGCCGAGTGGCTATAGCTATCCTTCATCTTCTTCCAGTCATACACGTCGCCCAGTGTCACCGTGGTGTAAGTCGTGTCCAGGTTGTGCACCTCGGCCGTGCATTCTCCATGCCCGCTTTGTGGCCAGGCATGATACTTCATTATCTGTGCCACGGCCGTAGTCACACATCCCGTTATCAGTTTCTCGTCGTTCAGCACAGGGCAATAATAGTTGTACGGAGCATGCTGTCCCCACTGCGTTGTCAGCAGCGGAGCCACCGCCACCGCTTTCCTTTGCGGTTTGGGCTCTGCTTTCCCCTTGCGCAGCGCATCTATATACTCGGCATAGCAGTTCAGGTACCCCTGCAAGCTGATCGATAGCCTACGACTGATACTCGCCTCTGTAGAATATCCCACGATGAGCCGTCCTGCACGGTCCTCGCCCGACACGATGACAAATCCCTTTCCATTCTCAGGGGCAAACACAAAGTACTCGGGCTGTGTGTAGCGCATCTCTCCCCCATGCTGCGGACTATACACGAGGTCGAGTGCCTTCAGCGCCTTCACCTTCTTGATGTCGTCGCCCATTGTCTTCATATAATAGAATTTCGTAGCCACCGCACACGCCTTCTCCTCAGAGATAGGTCGTGCCACGGCATGCCCCACACCGAGAAGCAGCATCAGGCACAGCACGGCACGGGCTTGTATCGTTTTCATATCAGGCATAGTATGTATATTGCGAGTTCAATTATCGTGTAAATTTACAACCTTTACCCGATGTATGCAAGTTTGCGATTGATATTCAGCGAACATCTAAATAAACGTAGCGGTCACACCGATAATCTCGATTTTATTTCGTAGCTTTGCAAATGGCGAGGAAGAGCCTCCCGAACATGTATTATTTATAACTATAACACACTATGTCATTACTCAACCACCTATTCGGCAACGCCTCAGAAGTCAACATCAACGAACTGAAGAACGAGTTTGGCGACATACTCATCCCCGAAGAAGAGATTGTAGCTGCCTTTCGTATCTTTCGCGACAAGTGGGTCTTCACCAACAAACGGCTGATTATGCTCGACGTGCAAGGCGTCACGGGAAGCAAGCGCGACTATCACTCCGTGCCCTACAACTCGATAAATCATTTCAGCGTAGAGACCTCGGGTACATTTGATGGCGACTGCGAGATGAAACTCTGGATAAAAGGGATGTCCGAACCCTTGAAGAAGGAGTTTAAGCGTGACGTCGATGTCAAGTCACTGCAACGGATTTTGGCAACTTATGTGCTGAAGTAGTCGTTTTTGCTGCATCTTTCAGCGAAACGGGAGGAAATCCTGCACAAAAATTTTGTAGCATAATGTAAGGTAAATCCTCGGATTTGCTTACATGGTGTAGAAATCGCAAGTACGCATCTAGAAACTCAAAAACTTTTACGCTCAAGAACTCACGTTTTCGCTTACTTCTTGCATTTCCCTAATGCCCCGTGGCTGCGTTCTTTTCGTCCGCCTTGGGGATTGGGCGGAAAGAGGGGAAGGATGAGCAGTAGCTGAGATTTTCTCGGTAACTGACTCCTTTCCCAATTCACCACTTGCAAATTCAATGAACTGGCCTTTACCACCAACCCATTTGACAAAAGGTTTTGCCATAGTGTCAATATTTCTCTTCTTGGCAAAGGCAAAAGTTTTGCAATTTCAAACTAAGTTACTACCTTTGCATTCGACAATAATAAATTGTACCATAGCGGGTATTATTATTGTTAATAATTTGAGGTTTGCGAGACGAGTGATAGAAATATCGCCCGTCTCCTTTTTTTATAACCATTCATATGTCAGTAGGTAAGTACTCCACTAAATCTTACAAGTAACCCTCTCGCTCATCGCCCAAGAGTAGCTCAGCAATGTCGGTGTTGTGCTCGACTTCTATCTTTTCTACATAGTCGAGCATTTGTCCTTGATTTTGTGTTTACGTGCCACCTCGCAACAATTATTATATTCAATCACACATCGCATTTCCACATCACATGTAGCACAAAAGTACACAACAAATAGTAGGTAATCCAATATAAAGCCATAGAAAAACGCACGCAGCCTTTAAGTTTTCTCCATGATTATATAAAAAAACGTATTTTTATTCCTATATTTGCACTATGGCTACGATAACTCGTAAGATAGAACTATACATAGACAAAAGCAATCTAACTGATGATGAATATAAAGCACAATGGCAATATATTCGTCAAATAGATAACACTTTGTTCTTAGCTGCCAATCGTATATCTTCTCATTGTTTGCTAAACGATGAACTAGAAATTAGATTGAAGTTGCAAATGCCTGAATACTGCGAGATAGAAAAGTCGCTTCGAAATTCCAAGAAGAACAAATTAAGCAAAGAAGAAATCTCAGAGTTAAAACTGCGAAGAAAAGAATTAGATGCTGTGGTTAAAAGACAGAAAGAGGAATTTTTGAAGACTTCGCAGAACTCTACTTACCAACTTGTTGCTTATGAGTTCACCAATATACCAACCGAAATACTCACAAATCTAAACAATGATATTGTCGGTAAATATGGAAAGGCAAGATTAGATATAATAAAAGGAATAAAGTCCCCCAGCACATACAAAAAAGGAATTCCTATCCCTTTCTCTGTAAATAAAAAATCCCCATTTGTTTTTATTGATGGAGATTTAGAATGGTTTAAGGGGAAGACCAAAGAGACCACAGGCAAGATCTTACGGTTTAAGTTGCACTTTGGTAAAGACAAGAGCAACAATCGAGCTATAGTGGAAAGATTGGTAGAAAGCGCAAAGCTCGGTAAGAAAAAAGGTGAAGCCTATATTGTGAATAACTCGTCAATCCAATTGGTAGAAAAGGAGAATACAACGAAAATATTCCTTCTGTTGAGTTTGGATATTCCCACTACAAAACGGGCATTGGATTCCAACCTTGTTATGGGCATAGATTTAGGAATTAATTATCCCATATACTATGCAACGAATGGGAATGCATACATCAAGGGACATATTGGAGACCGTGACAGTTTCCTGAATGAGCGCATGGTTTTCCAACGAAGATTTAGGGAGTTACAGCGATTACAATGTACGCAAGGAGGGCGAGGTAGGCTGAAAAAATTGGCACCACTGGAGAAGTTGCGTGAGAAAGAGAGGAATTGGGTTAGAACCAAAAATCATATATTTAGCAGAGAGATAATAAAGTGTGCTCTGAAAATAGGGGCAGGCACTATTCATTTGGAAAAACTTAAAAATATAGGAAAGGACAAAGATGGCAATATAGAAGATAGCAAGAAATATATCCTTAGAAATTGGTCGTATCATGAACTACAAGAAATGATAGAATATAAAGCCGCAATGGAGGGTATAACAGTAAAGTATGTGAATCCTGCATATACAAGCCAGACTTGTAGCTGTTGTGGTAATAGAGGGGAAAGAATTAGTCAATCTGTATTCAAGTGCTTATGCCCTGAATGTTCGGAGTATGGCAAAGAGGTTAATGCCGATTATAATGCAGCCCGGAACATAGCAAAGAGCGAAATATTTGTAAAGAAATGATTGGAGTTTCTCCAATGGGGTTGTTGGAAACCCTGAACTTGAGGCTGATATCCAGCACTCAAGAAGTCTTCAAAACTATGATAATGTCGTAGATGCGAATTTAGGAATGTTTACGACATGGTTTTGAGTAGTACATCCAACGCCGGTTTGTACTTGCTCTCTGGCAAAGGATGTTTACGACATGGTTTTGAGTAGTACATCCAACTGGATGTAACCAGCGGAACCTCTTGCACTGGATGTTTACGACATGGTTTTGGGTAGTATTCCTATATAAAAGATATCCTCTTGAAGTCGTAATTGCGACTTCAAGAGGATATTCTTACTCCAACGACTCCCTAATCATGCGTCGTGTTTCCTTCACGTAGTCTCTACGATTGTACTTTTCACCACGACACAGCCAGCAACTACAGGGAGTGCTGCTATCCTTGTACTTCTTGGCCCAGCGCTGTTGGGCAATTTCAAACCAGTGCGCATTGTCGATGCGGTTGCCCCCTTCATCGAAAATGGTGTAACCCCAGCTTGAAAACTTCTGCATACGTGCCTTAAACACACGGTCTTGTTGGAATCTTCTCCAAACCTTGTTTCTTGTTTTTTCCATCGTCTCTATCAATTAAGTTGATAATGTACGATGGATTCATTAATGTGCTGTGTGTAGTCTTCATAGTCGTATGCTTTTAATTCATTTTTCGAGGGTTTATCTACAAACACAATGCCATAAGTGTCGGCAAGCCACTTTGGCAGTTATGAAAAGAATTTTAGTGTACGCTTGCAGAAGTATTGATTTATTCTTAACTTCGCCCCCGAAACATCAAGAGCAGTGTAACGCTGCACCAACCGAGCAGGGATGCCACGGTGGTTTTTGAAGTTGTTTGGTTTTTATCGCTTATGCGTTTATAAAATCTACTTTTCGGTTTATCTAAGGCCGTTTTTGGCATCTTTGCCCTTTCGCCTCTTGCTAATAGACCACTATTCGCTGCGAAACGATAGGACAAATCTACTCAAAAACAACTCTTAGCTAACTCGAAATAAAAAACAAACAGCTTCTGTGTTACGATGTGGACAGATTTATTAACGTCAAAAAAAACATCCGATTATGACAAAGACAGACACTTACGCCCAAGAGCGTATCGGCTTCTATGAAGCACGTTTCGCATGCGAAACAATCCATCAGTTAGTAACTAACTTCAACAGCCTGGCCTCCTCACGGGGATGGACGGCAGAGCGCTCCTGCTATTCCTCCGCTCTCACTCGTGAGATGCAGCGGCGCGGCATCGACCTCACGGCCATCATGAGCAATGACACGGGACAGCAGACTATACGCTACGTCCGTGTGGCATACGATAAGGATTCCCATGCGCTGCTACCGATAGCATAAGCATCGCAAATAATCGCCCCTCACCATCCTACTGCTCGGATGATGAGGGGTGTTTATTATTATTCCGAAAGGAACTAAAACTGTAGAAACATCGCTATAAAAGCATCTTTCCCGTTTCTATCTGCCAGTGTCCGCCAATATAGTTTAACTTCAATGTAATCAAGCAACTAATGGCGGACACTGCGTACGATTGTCCATATCTGTTGTTTAGTGTGTAGAGTTTAGAGTTTCCTTTCGGATGGTACTTTCCACTTTGATTCTGTCTTGAGAATATCTATATCCTTATATTAAACTCACGATAAAATAGCACCTCGGAAATTTGGAAAAGGGCAAGGAAATTCGTAACTTCGCCATATAAAAGTTATTTGCCGTTCGCGAAGAGCAACGTGACTCTTCACGAAGAGCAACGTGGTCGTTCGCGAAGGACAACGTGGCCGTTCGCGAACGGCAAATACAAACGACAAGCAGAAAAAGATAAATCAAACCTAAGAAAAAGATTATTCTAACCTACCTTTAACAAGAAAAGCCTATGGCAACACGAAATTTAGTACAGAAGAAAGCAGGCACCATCGCCTATCAGTTGAAAGAGAAGCACGACCTCCGTGGCGAGGCCAGCGAAGAGAATCCCGCTATTGCAGTCACCATAGTGGGTAGCCGCACCGTGACCACTAAGGAGCTGGCCAAGGAGATTGCGGCATCGTGCACCGTCAAGGAGGCCGACGTGGCCGGTGTACTCACGGCACTGAGCCAGCGCATACAGCGTACATTACTCAATGGCGACCGCGTAGAATTGGGTGATATAGGTACACTATCGGTGACGCTCACCTGCGGCAACAAGCACCGCGCCGACAACGTCACTGCACGAGACATCAAGGTGCGCCGCATCGCCTTCGCACCCTCGAAAGAGTTGACACAGGCCATGCGTGGTGCCGAGATGAAGAGTGCAGGCCCCACATACATCAAGCAGCTCACCATGGAGGAGATCGAGGAGCGACTAACCGCCCACTTTGCCACACACGAAGCACTGTACCGCTCCGAGGTGGAGAGCATCTGCGAGTGTACACGCTACCGTGCTGCACAGCTACTCACAACCTTCGTGGAAGCTGGCAAGCTGCGTGCAGCAGGGCGTAAGAACGTGCGATACTATTTGGCTTTAGAGGGATGTTTCGGGAAATAACGCTGTTTTTGTAAACCATAAATTGTACGTGAATTTGCATGGATATGTCTTTCCTTTACGATGATTTTTAGTAAACATGAATTATCCTAAATTACCCACGAATTTTTCATGAATTGACATGGATAATTGTACGCAATGTCCGCCGTTAGTTCATTGTAAACCTATGCGTTGACCTATATTGGCGGACACTGGCAGATGAGAACAACAGAATATATTTGACGACATATCATTATTTACATTAAAGTGCAAATGATCTTTTAAGGTTTTTCAGAAGAAATATGTATTCTTTTGCAGTTGCATTTCCAGCTATTATGTGTATTTTTGTGGCGTCAATCTGATTACTAACGAATATTATAAAAATTTATGCGCAAACTTGTTGTATCTTTAATAACCTTCTTAACAATCTCTTCTGCTTATGCTCAGAATGCAGATATACGAGTAAGCGAATTGATTAATTCTTCCGATTGGTTTACCTTAGAAAAAGAATACACTCTATTAAAGGATTCAATTCAATATGACTACGTTCGATTGATGGCAGAGGCTATGTTAGCACAAAACTTCAATCGCGAAGCTGAAGCTGTTGATTTATTTCGTACGCTTATAAACTCATATCAGCAGCAGATTGGCGGCAGTAATGTAGCCTTGAGTCTTACAGAGATAATATTAGGTAATTACGAACGATTGGGTATGTACAGCACAGCGGCAGAAAAAGCCGCCAATTTAATAGAACAAATCAAAGCAAGTAATGCACCGATTGATTATAGCAGATTGGCGGATATTCACAAAAGGAACCTTTCGCTGAAGAAATATGATGCGCCATCAGTCGTATTTAACAATTCAAAGGATATAAGCATTCCTTTCACAATGGAATGTACCGATACGCTATTGTTTGACAATCAAAATCCAGTATCTAACAGA
The DNA here is from genome assembly GCA_017622495.1 of Bacteroidaceae bacterium. Classification (GTDB taxonomy): domain Bacteria; phylum Bacteroidota; class Bacteroidia; order Bacteroidales; family Bacteroidaceae; genus UBA1189. The sequence goes on from JAGAQY010000049.1 coordinate 26,798, forward strand.
TATTACATCCCTGTAACCGTACATGGGAAAGAATATCAGTTTATGTTTGATACGGGAGCAACTACCACCTATTTTTCAAAAAGATTTGCAGACCTCATAGGAGTTGAATTTGTTGGTTATAGTTCCAAATATGGAGATTATTTCTATTTGGATAGTTTGCAATTAGGTAATATTATATGTAAGAATATTATAGGTCCAGCGCATAATGGAACACCTATTGATAGTGTGGCAACAGTAGATGCAGTTATTGGTATGGATATTCTGCAAAGGTTGGGCGAAATACAAATTGATAACAAAAAAAGGTGCCTTGTGATTCCATCACGCTATACACCAACTCCAAAGTATGGAAAGAATCTACGAAACACTGGTTTTTCATATTATGTAAAGGTTACAGATTCAACAGGCCTATTGAATGTTTTTCTGGACAGTGGTGCCGAAACGGGCTTTACTTACAACTATTTTGTAAAACATAAAGAAGAGTTCTCACAACTTCGCGGGACAAAAGAACTCACCATTGGAGGGGTTGATGGTTTCTATTCGACAATGGCAATTAAGGTCCCTTCAGTGAAGTTTGAAGTTTGTGGTATAGATGTGAATATGCAGGATGTGTATGTCCCCTATATGAATCAACATCACGAGATTAATGATGTCGTTTGGGGAGTAGACTTTTTTCAGCAGTATGATAAGGTTATTCTTAACTTCAAGAATATGTTTATGATTACAAAATAGAACAATATTTATAGTAAAATCAAATTTTACGTCTAACTTTATTGTATAACACAGGATACAGTATAAAGAATAATGGAGAAAGAGACTCAAAACATAGAATTCAAGGCAAGCTGGCGCGATGAATATCTGAAATGGATATGTGGCTTTGCCAATGCACAAGGCGGCAAACTGTTTGTGGGTGTGTCTGACGACGGCGAAATATGCGGCGTGCAAGATGCCAAGAAGCTGATGGAGGATATTCCCAATAAAGTAAGAGACTTGCTTGGCATCTTAGTGGAAGTGAACCTGAAAGAGGAAGAAGGCAAGGAGTATCTTGAGATAGTTACAGAAGAATATCCCTATCCTATAAGCTGTAGGGGACATTACTACCAACGTAGTGGTGCCACCAATCAGGAGCTGAAGGGAGGTGCTTTGGATCGTTTCCTGCTTCGCAAGCAGGGACGCACATGGGATGGGGTGCTCGTACCTTATCTAAAAGCAGAGGATTTGGATGGAGCAGTCTTTGACCTCTTTCGTAAATACGCAAAGAAAAGTGGGCGTATGGATGAAGCCGACTTGCAAGACGTCAACGAAGAGCTGTTAGACAAACTGCGTCTCACTGAAAACGGATATTTGAAACGAGCCGCTGCACTTATTTTCCATCCTGATCCGGAAAGGTTCGTGACAGGGGCATATATCAAGATAGCCTATTTCAAGGAGAATGCCAATCTGATATTTCAAGATGAGATACACGGCAATCTCTTCCAACAAGTGAAGGGAACAATGGACTTGCTGACTACCAAATACCTTCGCGCAATAGTGAGTTACGAAGGTATACAGCGTGTGGAAACATTGCCCGTACCCCGTGAGGCACTACGTGAAGCTTTACTGAATGCAATTGTACACAAGGCTTATGAGTCATTGACTCCCATTCAGATAGGCGTATACGAGGACAAACTGGAAATATGGAATTGTGGAACATTGCCAGAGGAGTGGACTTTGACCAATCTCTTAGGTAGGCACCGTAGCCGTCCGTACAACCCAGACATTGCAAATGTCTTCTTCCGAGCCGGAGAGATTGAGGCGTGGGGGCGCGGCATCGAACGTATCATTACTGCGTGCAAGAAGGAAGGATTTCCTGAACCCCAATTTGATTATGACGGAGGAGGACTGTGGACTACATTTTATTTCAAAGAGGAGTATACGAGAAACGCTACCCACACATCTCCAAATAAGGGCGTATTTGGCGAGACGGATGGCGAGACGGATGGCGAGATAAAACTAACAGAACGACAACAAGTTGTGTATAGAGAAATCAAAAAAGACACTTCTCATACAGCCAAGAGTTTGGCGAGACAATTAGAGTTATCACAAAGAACTGTCGAGAGAGAAATCTCATTCCTGAGAAATAATGGATTTATTGATAAGAGTAGCAAAGAGAACAAAAGTAATTGGGTCGTACTGAAATAAGGGAAATTACTTATTAGATTTATGCCCGAAAACAACCGCATAGAATATAAAAGAGAATTGACCTCGGATTTGGAAACAGAGCCTAAGAAATGATTAGCATTGCTATATGACAATAAACGAGATGAGTACAAATAGGAAACCGACACGATTACTTAAGAGAATCATGCTCGCCATAACGAGCATCGTCGGCTCACTGACGATGACAGCACAGGAGATAGCGCCGCTGAGCGGAGCGGAGTGGATAACGGGTAGCACGTATGCAGCAATGCCACGCCACAAGATGGCCGAGGGAGTGGCCCTCCCCCTCTTCCGCAAGGTGATAACATGCGATGCACCGATAGAGCGGGCCATGCTGACGGCTACGGCACTGGGCGTGTATGACATCATCGTGAACGGACAGCACGTAGAGGGGCACGAACTGAAGCCGGGATGGACGGACTATCGCAAGGAGGTGACATGCCAGACGATGGACATCACCCCACTGCTGCGCAAGGGCGAGAACGAGATATGTGCGCAGCTGAGCTACGGATGGTGGGCAGGAGAGATAAGCCGCGGCGTATATGGGCAGCACACTCCGCTGGCACTGAAGGCCGAAGTGGTGATTGACGGACAATGCGCCACACGCACCGACGACACATGGCAGTGCAGCTACGGCGGACCGCTGTTGCTGGGCGAGATATACGATGGCGAGGTGTATGACGCACGCCGCACGCCCACCGAGTGGGAAGGGGTGACGGTGCTGAAGCACATGCCCATGGCGGTGATTCCCTTCGAGGGCCCCGAGGTGCGCATCCGCGACAAAGCGCTGTGGCGCCATCCGCAGACGGTGACCATCTATAGCGAAACGGTGGAGACGGACACCGAATATGGCATGATAAAGGCGGACCGTAGCCTGAAGAACCGCCCCTTCACGCTGAAGAAGGGCGAGACGGCAGTCATCGATATGGGCCAGAACATGGTGGGATGGGTGTACTTCGAGGCCAAGGCCGAGCGAGGCACCGAGATTACCTTCCGCCACGGCGAGATGCTCAACGACAATGGCGACCGCCGAGGACGACTCGACGATGGCCCGGGAGGCAGCGTATGGACATACAATCTGCGCGAGGCCGATGCCACGCTGCGCTACACCTTCCGCGGCGACCGCCAAGGCGAGAGCTACCGTCCGCACCACACGTTCATGGGATTCCGCTACGTGTCGGTGACAGCCACCGAGGAGGTGAGGATAAGCAAGATTATAGGCCAGGTGGTGGGCTCTGAGATTGAGGAGTGGGGCGAGTTTGCCTGCTCCGATGCAAGCATCAACCAGCTATACAATAATATATGGTGGGGACAGCGCGGCAACTTCCTGAGCGTGCCTACCGACTGTCCGCAACGCGACGAACGCCTCGGTTGGACGGGCGACACACAGATATTTGCCCGCACGGCACTCTACAACTCCGACGCCAAGGACTTCTACCGCAAATGGATGCGCGACCTGCGCAACTCGCAACGCGAGGATGGCGCCTACCCCGACATCGCCCCCTACAACAACTTTTGGGGCTATGGCACGGCGGCTTGGGGCGATGCAGGCGTGATACTGCCGTGGACAGTGTATGAGATGACGGGCGACCGCACCATACTGGAAGAGAACTACGCGAGCATGACGCGCTACATGCAGTGGCTGTCGACCCAGGAGGAGACGGTAGAGGGCAAGCGCTACACACACATCGGCGCCGGCACCGCCACGGGCGACTGGCTGGCCTACGCGCCCATCGAGAGCCGCTACGTGAGTATGGCCTACTATGCCTATGTGGCGCAACTGATGGACAGCATTTCTGCCACGCTGGGCAAGCAGCGCGAGGCCGAGAGCTACCGCGCCCTGTACACCGACATACGGCAGGAGTTTCAGCAACGCTACATGCTCCCCGACGGAGCGTTGCGCGAGCATACACAGACGGCCTACCTGCTGGCCCTGCGCTTCGACCTCCTACCCGAGCAACACCGCGCAGCAGCACGCCAGGCCCTGCGCTGCCTGATAGAGGAGAACGACTACTGCCTCTCCACGGGCTTCGTGGGCACAGGTATCCTATGCTCCACACTGACCGACGAGGGCATGAACGACCTCGCCTATGCCCTGCTCCTGCAACGCAAAAACCCCTCGTGGCTATACAGCATAGACCAAGGGGCCACGACCGTGTGGGAGCGGTGGGACTCCTACAAGCGTGAAGAGGGATTCCACAAGCATGAGTGGAACATGAACTCCTTCAACCACTATGCCTACGGCGCTGTGGCCGAATGGATGTATGCCTATGTAGCTGGCATCCGGCCAGGCAAACCGGGCTTCAGCCACGTGGTGTTTGCACCGCAAGTGGACAACCGCCCCGACAATCACCCTACCCTCGCCTATCAGCCGCGCATCACCTGGGCCAAGGCCAAGACAGAGACTCCGCACGGCACGGTATCGGCATCGTGGCGACTGAAGAAGAACGGACACTACGAATACACCCTCACACTGCCCGCCGGAGTGACCTACGAACTGCAGATACCCCACTTGACGGAGAAGGACGAGATTAGATTGAAAATTGAAAGTTCCAAGCAAGCGAAAGCAACTTCGACAAAATCAAAGTAGAAAAATGAATGAGTAAACGTATCCATCCGGTTGGAAATTTTCAATTTTCAATTCTCAATTTTCAATTGAACAAACCATGCCCGGCATATACATCCACGTACCCTTTTGTGAGAGCCGCTGCGCCTATTGCGACTTCTACTCCACCACGCTGATGCGCCATCGCAGCGCCTATGTCGACATGGTGTGCCGCGAGCTGCAGCTGCGCCTGCCCGAACTGCAGGGTGCACCCATCGAAACAATCTACCTTGGCGGTGGCACTCCCTCGACATTAACGATAGAGGAGCTTTCCTCTATCCTCACTTCATTACGCAACTTTCATCTTTCATCTTTCAACTTTCAACTTGCTGAAATAACATTGGAAGCCAACCCCGACGACCTCATCGAGGAGTATGTGCAGGGCTTGCGCACGCTGCCCTTCAATAGGGTGAGCATAGGCATACAGTCGTTTCACGACCGCACACTGCGGCTCGTGGGGCGTCGCCACACGGCACAGGAGGCCATAGAGGCTGTGCATCGCTGCCAGCGGATGGGACTCACCAACATCAGCATCGACCTCATGTATGGCTTGCCGGGCGAGACGCTCGATGACTGGGCCTATAGCCTCGACCAAGCCATTGCGCTCGGCGTACCCCACATCTCGGCCTACCACCTCACCTATGAGGAGGGCACACGGCTGTGGCGCATGAAGGAGCAGGGCATCGTCAGCCCCATCGACGAGGAACAGAGCATCCGCGCCTTCGAGCTGCTGCGCGAGAAGCTGCTGGCGGCAGGCTACGAGCACTACGAGATATCCAACTTTGCCCTGCCCGGCTACCACTCGCGCCACAACAGCAGCTACTGGCAAGGCATCCCTTATATAGGAATAGGTCCGGGCGCCCACTCCTACAATGGCACCGACCGTCGGTGGAACCTCAGCAACCTCGCCGACTACATCGCCACGCCCGAGGGCAAGGATGTGCCGCACGAGGTGGAGCACCTGACCACCGAGGAGCGCTACGACGAGCGCATCATCACCGAGCTGCGCACGGCACGCGGCATCGACCTCACGAGTCTGCTTGCCGACTTCGGCGAACGCTACCACACCCACTGCCTACGCTGCGCCACTCCTTATATACATAGAGGCCAACTCGTGCACACCGCCGACAACCACCTGCGCCTTACCCCCGAGAGCATCTTCATCAGCGATGCCGTAATGCGCGACTTGCTTTATTAGTATAGGGACATCAGGGTATGTGAGACAGATATGAGATACCCTCATCGTCTCAGTTTCCCTATCATCAGGTAGTTATTGTCCTTCGCCACATTGATGCTCTCGGCCAGTGAGGCTACCTTCTGGTGCATGGCAGGAGTGAGTCCGCCCCGACGAAGAGCCCTTTCCAGTTCCTCTTTCAGCATGTGGGGCGAGAGGTTGCGCACATAGTAGCCGTTGCGCGAGTGATTGAGCCAATATACTTCGGTGTTGCCGAGGAAATCATTGTACACGCGGTAAGGGCCACCACGGAGAGTGCGCTTGTCTACGATGAAGTTGGTGTGGGCACGGCTCTCGGTCAGCCTCAGTCCTGTTTGCTCCATTCGCCCGATGATGGTGCCTATGAAGCAGGTGGGAAGTTCGTCGTGGTAGTGAGGCAATAGTTCTCCTTCGGGGAAGTCGAGGGTGAGGACCGGCACCAATCGATTCTTCTGTGTGTGGTAATGGTAGAGTGTGTCTTCGCCTTCAGGATTGAAGTTCAGGATGGAGAGTTCAAAAGCCTGCGTATTGTGCAGATGCTGGAGCGATGGACTATAATCACGAGGAAGCTGGTAGGGGTTGTATGGGAGGTTACGCAAGATATGCCCCTCGAAATCCTGCACCCATACCATACGAGGATTCACTCCCCAGGGTAAGGTGGCCACAGTGACCTCGCCCCGCTCTGCATCGACATGAAAGACCGACTTAGGCAACTTCCACGGCTTTTCCTCGGGACTGTTCAGCGGTATGGAGGGTTGCAAGCGGCCTTGCAGGTCATATACTATCAGCTCGGTAGCATCCCAGGGAATCAGATAGATGCGGCCCAGCTTCTCGTCGAGCTGAAAGTCGCACACCCGACCGTAATTACCGTGTCCACCACCCGATATGCCGATGGTGCGGATGAACTGTCCCTTGCGGTCGAACAGCTTGAATGGCATGTTGCGACTGCTGTGGACGAGGATATAGTTATCGGACAGACGCACACTGCTGGAGCGCACATACGCCTCATCCCTACTCTCCAGGGGGACAATCTCCAGCTCCTCAACGAAGTGGCTGAGGGGTAGCACGATGCTGTCCGCCATTCGTTCGGGACGACATACGATGAGCGTGTCGCCGCCCACTGCCACCCGCTCCGCAACTATAGGCAGTTGCTCCCATGAGGTAGCCGTCACAGACCTCCTGCGCTCCCCACACGATGTCATGGCCAGCACGACAGCTATATATAATAAGGTTCGTCTCATGGTGGGTATCAGAATCGTTGCAAGAAATCGTCCAGCGTGAGTCCCAGCAGCAACTCGTTGCCAATCTTCTCCTTGATACGCTGTTTGCGGCGGCTCACCGAAGCCTTGTTGATGCAATAGATGTTGGCCAAGTCCTGCATACTGACATTGAGTTTGAGCAGGCAGCACAGGTTGATGTCGGCCACCGTAAGGGTAGGTGCCATCTTGCGCAACCGTGAGGTAAACTGTTCGTACTCAGCATCGAGCAGTGTACGAATCTCACTCCACTCCTTGTCGCTGATGGCAATGGCCCTGTTGCTCTCGGGCAGTTCATCGTTCTTTGAGGGTAGTTTCTGGAATATCTCCATCTTTCGTATCAGCACCTCGCGCAGTTGGTTGGCCTTTTCGTGCAGGCGGCCCAGCTCCTCGGCTTGGCGCAGCAGTCGGTTTTCCTGCTCCACCTGCATCTGCCGTGCCTCCAGTTCCCGTCGTTTCCTTGCTTGTAGCAGCATGACGATGCTCGCGGCGAGCCCCACAAGCAGCAGCCCCAGCGAGAGGATGACGATGACCTGCCGCTGACGGCTTATCTTCAGTGCGTCAATCTCGACTTGCAGTTTCAGTTCGCTGAAGGCATTGCGCTTCGCTTGCGAACGGTAGGCTCCGAACACCTGATCGATATAGCCCGTAGCGTCCTGATGGTAATGATAGGCTCGCTCCATATCGTCTGCTGCCAAGTAGTATTGCGAGAGGTGATAGAGTGCTTCGGATGCGAGAAAGAGGTTCTCCGACTCAGCCACCAACCTATAATAATAGCGTGCCGAGTCGTCCCTGTGCATCAGCTCATGCACTTGAGCCTTGTAGAGATTGTGCGATGCCACGTCCGCCCGCTTCATATATCGCCGCGACTCCTGCAGCAGGCTCATCAGGTCGTCGTATCGGTGCTGCTCGGCATAGAGGCGGCGGTAACGCTCGGTGAGGTGATACAGATACTCCTCATCACCCACATCCGTGGCTATAGCCTTGGCAGAGTCGAGGTAAGCCTCAGCCTTGTCATAGTCGTGTGCTCCCAACAGCACATCGGCCTTCCACGCATATTGATACTTCGCCTGCAGCCTATTCCGCTCCAATCCGATGCGACGGTCTATATAGTATAGTGCCGAGTCGGTCATGCCCTGCTGTTCACAGATGCGTGCTCTCATCGCACAGGTCCAGCGGAGTCCGTTGCTGTCGCCACGCAGCGTGTAGTCACGCTCCATCAACTGCAAGAGCGAGTCGGCCCGGGCATAGCTGTGTCCATAGCGATAATTCTGTACGAGGGCGTTGCGCATGACCTCCAGGTTGGCCGTGTCGCCTCGCTCCTCGTAGTAGGCTGCCGTCGCATGCATCTGCTGCAAGGCTTCGGGCCCGTCGGCCAGCGTGCAGGAAAATGTCAGTCTATAGAAGGTATGCCTGTCCTCTACAGACAAGCGATTCTCGTCGATTCGGTACAGATAGGTCAGTACACTATCCGCCTGCCCAGCCCGGCTGTGCCTCTCGGCCTGTTGCAGCCACTCGGCATTCCGGTTCGGAGCAGTGCAGGCAACCACAAACAGGAGGAGCAGAAGAGGTGTATATCTCATTGTTCTATTCATGCACACAAATTTACGCAAACTTCCTCAATGCAGCAACGGTTTTGCAAAATGTACATCGCAACAATTTGCATCACGCTGAGCGACAGCGATTTTCCGAAATCACTTGTACATCATCCACAATCCATCACCATTATCCATCAACCAAGAGCCATAGCCCCCAAGGTGAAAAAGGGTAATCGCGCGTGCGAATCATATAATAAAAGGCTGTATCCACCGAGGACATGGTCTTTTGCTTGTAATATGCCATACTACAGCTGTTCTCTGCAAAAACGTATAGAATAAAACTGCAACTTATCTCTGCATTTTTTGCAAATGTACATCATCACAAAATCACATATACCTAACAGATAGTGGTTTATGATTAAATTATGTACATCGACGTTTCTTGGACACACCTACAAGTCAGCGTAACTTTGCAGCGTGAATCGACAACGACGTATCGCTTATAAACTTAAAGCAAGACACAGCAATGAGACAAACAACCTTGACCCTTGCCCTCGTGGCAACCTGCCTGCTTGCCGGATGCAAGCAGAAAAACGGTAATCAGAGTGACGGTACCGCAAGCATCGACAACAGCGGTCTGGTCACGTGTGACTTTGACCAAGTGAAGGACACCATCACCATTCCGTTGAGCGAGTGGGTGGACGACTTCCAGATCGTGCGTTTCGAGAACCGCGATACGGCACTCTTCAAGATGCAGGGGCCGCTCATCACCGAGCATTATATAGGTATACGCCAGCGCAGCAAGGGTTCCTACAAGCTGTTCGACCGTCAAGGCCGTTTCCTTTGCGACGTGGGTAGTGTGGGCGGTGGCCCCGGTGAATACGGCTCTCTCAACAGTGCAGCCATCGACGAGAAGAACGGGTGGGTCTACCTGGCTCCCTTTGCTTGGAGCGACCATCTGCTGAAGTACGACCTGCAGGGCAAGTATATCGGCGAGGTAGAGCTGGGCGAGAACCTTAACAAGCCCAAGATACAGATGCTGCCCGATGGCAACCTCGCCCTCGCACATATGTATTTCCACGACAACAAGAGCACCATGATGACCGCTACCATCACTCCCGAGGGCAAGGTCATCAAGTGCCCCGATGTGCCCAAGCACCTGCAGGTGGCGTTCAGGGACAAGAAGTTCCCCGGCTTCAGCCACGAGGTGTGGCACTACGGCAACACCGATGAGCTGAAGTTTGCCTATACCTACTCCGACACGCTCTATGCCTACGACCACAAGACCAACCGCCTGCGTGCCGACTTTGCAATGAAGAACTTCCGCAAGCGCGACGACATCTACTGCATCTACTTCCCCATGCCCAGCCGCTACATCACTTGGGTGCGCAGCAAGGGCAGCATCGTGACCGATCTGAAGACGCGGCAGTCACACTTCTTCGAGCTGAAGAACGACTTCGTGGGCGGCCTCCCCATCTACAACCAAAGCTCCAACGGTTACATCTATGCCATGTACGAACCCATGCAGCTGATGGAGAAGATTGAGGAGCGACTGGAGCAGAGCGACTGCACCGAGGCCGACAGGAAGGTGCTGAAGGAGCTGTACAACTCGCTGGACGAGGACGACAACAACATCATGTTTATCGGGCGACTGAAGAGATAATTATATTCCAAACCACAGATTACACCGAATTACACAGACTACTAATATTAAAAATCAGACAACAATGAAAAAGTTCCACACTTTATGGCTCTGTGCATTCCTCTTTGCTTGTGGAGGCAGTGCCAAGCAACAGCCATCCCCAAAGATGATAAAGGAGACGATGATACCTCAAACAGCTACCGAAATGGTTGAAGAAGTACCTTCTCCTCAGGCAGTTCCTGAGAAAGAAGAAACCTGGTATGACGGAGAGATTCCCATCGTCTTCGATGCCTTCAAGGAGTATCCCATCACCAATATCAAGTTAAGTGAGCTGGCCGATGCTGAATATATCGCTTTAGAAACGAATGACTCTATAATAGTCCGCTTGATAGGAACCTGCAAGGGAAATGAATTCCTGTTTACCGACAGTCACATCTACTTTGAGGACAGAGGAACAGAAATCTACATTTTTACCCGAAAGGGCAAGTTCGTTCGAAAAATCAACCGACGAGGGGGAGGCCCGGAAGAGTATGCGTTCATAAGCAGCTTTGCCGCCGACCCCAAGCATAACGAGCTCTTTGTGCAAGACTGCTATAAAGCAACCGACATCAAGGGTAAGAGTGGGAGGACATACGTGTATGATATGCAAGGGAAATACAAAAGACACTTCAACAACCGTGCTTCGGAGATTGTCGTCTTGAACGACTCTTTGCTTTTGAATCATTTCCAATACAATCCCGGTGGACCGCGCTACTCAGTGGTTCGCAAGAGCAACGGTAGCGAAGTGAAAAAACTGCATATCCGATTCCCGACCAAGCTGCCGCACGACAGTCACGGGAGACTGCAATATGGCAAACTCATCACCAGCCCGCGTGGAGTATTCATGTCCCACTTGGGCAACGATACTGTATTCGAAATCATGCGGGATGACCTGAGCGTGCGACCGCGTATCATCGACAAGAGTGACTATCCCACAACATTTGCCCAAGCGCATCCCACCCTTGAAACGTCCCGCTACTTGATATTCTATATCCTTCGTTGCCACAACTACAAGCCGCATGTAGACCAGCATTTCTATATCTACGACAAGAAGGAGCGTCAAATCTATCAGATGAAGGACTATGAAGGCAATGACTATTGGGTACTTATGGACGACTACCCACATGTCACCAATTGGAATAAGATACAGAACCCCGACATGGCTGTCCGTGTACGATATATATACGCAATACTGCAAGGCGAAGGCAAGCATGGCGACAAAGCAATCAACGACCTTGCCAATTCTTTGGATGAAGATGACAACCCCATTCTTCAAGTGATGATTTTTCACGATGTGGAGAGCGTAAAGAGATAAACCCTATACATAACCGAAATGAATATGACAAGACACATTCTCGGCTGCATGGCACTGGCGCTGCTGGCAGCCTGCTCGAATGGGAAGACTGATAAAGTTGAGACGAAAAGCGCCCCAAAGGAGACAGGGGAGCCACTGGCCATGCCCGTGCTCGACCTGGAGAAGGAGTACCCGAAGAAGACCATAGCCCTGCAGGACATTGCAGATGTGGAATATATTGTATTGGAGACCCATGATGACGGACTCGTTGGGAGCCACTACACAACGGTTACAGACAGCTTTATAATCACCAGCGACGGATACTCCAATGTCGTGTTCTTCCATCGCGATGGCCGCTACTCACACTCCTTCAACCGTAAAGGCGGCAGCGGCGAGGAATACATCTCGTTTGGGCACAACCTATGCGTGAACGCCCACTCCCGGGAGGTCTACATATACGACTTCGAGAGGAGCCGCATCCAAGTGTACTCATACGAGGGAGTGTGGAGAAGAACATTGAAAGTAGAAAGCGACGGCTTCGTATGGGGCACGCTCTACCCCTTCGACGCCAATCACCTGTTGATGGAGGACAAGAACAACGTGGGCAACAGGTACGGCAAACCCACCAACCCCCGACCCTACTACAAGGTCGCCGTCAGCGACGGTGAGACGACACGCCTTCCCCTCACTGCCGCAAACAGGATCGGGAACACAGTGAACTGGTATGATGAGGACACAGGGCAATCCATATCCATCAGCAGAAGCATCGCCCCCATCTCCACTATAAACGGTGAACCGGTAATTGCACCTTTTGTACTAGATACACTATATGCATGCCGAGACGGAAATCTTGTCCCCATAGCCAAGAAGCAGAACTGGATGAAAGAGGACGGCACACCCTGGCTCGTAACCCTCGACGGTATTTCAGACAAGTACTACCTATGGTATGCCTTAGAGAAAAAGGCCGATGTCGTAGCATGGCGTGAAAGGACCTTCCTGCAGGACAGACACACAGGAGCCTGCGCACAGATACGATTGGTCGACCGGAACATCACGGACGAGGGCTGGCGGTTCCGCCACAGGGCATCGGCCAGCGAATTCTGCGTTCCTCCAAACAGCCTCATGCAGTGCTATCCCGCATGGAACCTGGCCGCCCTCCACGAAAGGGGAAAACTGCAAGGAGAACTGAGAGATATCGCATCCCGATTGAACGCAGAAGACAACCCCGTAATCATGTTGGCAAAATTCAAGGAATAGAATATGAAACGACACATCCTCGGCTGCATGGCACTGGCAGTGCTGGCAGCCTGCACAGAGACGAAAACAGGAAACAGCGAGAAGTCCGGAGTGACAACCGTGCTCCCCACCCAACAGAACGAGGTGACGGTGATGAAGCTGGAAAAGAAAGAGTTTCAGCACGAACTGGTGAGTAACGGAAAGATAGTGGCCGGCACATACGCCGACCTCTACTTCCGCACCTCGGAAGTGGTAGCTAAGGTATATGTAAAGAACGGCACCCCGGTACGCAAGGGGCAGAAGCTGGCCGAGCTTGACCTCTTTGCCCTGAACAACAGCTTGGCACAGAGCAAGAATGCATTGGCACAGGCTACATTAGATATGCACGATGTACTGATAGGACAAGGATACTCGCCTGACAACCTCGACAACATTCCAGCCGATGTGATGGAGCTGGCCAAGGTGAAGAGCGGCTACGAGCGTGCCAAGGCACAGTACGAGGCAACACAGCACGCTGTGGAGCAGGCTACGCTGACAGCACCTTTCGATGGCGTGGTGGCCAACCTCTTCGACAAGCAATACAGCATGGCGAAGAGCGGCACGCCTTTCTGCCGTGTCATCTGCAGTGCGGCCATGGAGGTGGACTTCACCGTACTGGAGAGTGAGCTACCGCTAATCAAAGTGGGCGACGAGGTGGAGGTGACACCCTATACCACTGGTATCGGGGCATGTCGAGGAAGCATCAGCGAGATAAATCCCATCGTGGACACCAACGGCATGGTACGCATCAAAGCACAGGTAACAGGTGATGACAAGCTATATGAAGGAATGAACGTGCGCGTGAGCGTGAAGCGCTCGGTACCAGACCAATTGGTGGTGCCGCGTACAGCCATCGTGCTACGCTCGGGCAAGCAGGTGCTCTTCACCGTGAAGGACAGTCTTGCAATGTGGAACTATGTGACCACGGGGCTGGAAAATATGACCGAATACACGCTTGTCAACCAGGAGGGAGGCGACCTACAAGAGGGCATGACGGTGATCACCTCGGGAAATATAAACTTGGCACATGAGACACCGGTGAGGATAATTAATAATTGAAAGTTGACCCTCAGTCCAAATTTCAATTCGAGAAGTTATGATTAAATTCTTGATTCAACGACCTATTGCGGTGCTGATGGCCTTTACGGCCTGCTTCATCATCGGGCTGGTGACCTACTTTACGTTGCCAGTATCGTTGTTGCCCGATATTGCCATACCACAGATTACAGTGCAAGTGACGGGCGAGAACTCTTCGGCACGCGAACTGGAGAATACGGTGGTGGCGCCTGTTCGCCGACAACTGCTACAGGTGGCAGGCCTGCGTGAGATAACGAGCGAGACACGCGATGGGACGGGCATCATACGTCTGGAGTTTGACTTTGGCGTGAATACCGACCTGGCCTTCATCGAGGTGAATGAGAAGATTGACGCCGCCATGAACAGTCTGCCCAAGGAGGCCGAGCGCCCCAAGGCCATCAAGGCGAGTGCAACGGATATTCCTGTGCTCTACCTCAACATGACATTGAAGAATGCCTCTCCTTATGAAGAGATGGACGAACAGCAGTTTCTCACGCTATGTGAGCTGGCCGATAACGTGGTAAAACGCCGCATCGAACAGCTGCCCGAGGTGGCGATGGCCGATATCACGGGCATCCCGGGACGCATGTTGCAAATCGTTCCAAATCAGGAGAAGCTGGCTGTCACGGGCATCACGATTGCCGATATAGAGAGTGCTCTGGCGGCCAACAACGTGGAGCCGGGCAGTATGCTGGTGCGCGACGGATACTATGAATACAACATACGTATCGCCACCCTGCTGCGAACTCCCGAGGATGTGGAGAATATATATATAAGGAAAGGGGAACGGCTGATGCAACTGAAAGACCTGTGCAGCGTGGCCGTGGTATCGCAGAAGGAACAGGGTCTGTCGGTAGCTGGGGGCAAGCAGGCGGTGACGCTTGCCATCATCAAGCAGAGCGACGAGAACATGGACGACATGAAGGCGCGGCTGAAAGAGACTACCGACTACTTTGCCGCACTGTACCCGGAGATTGAATTCGAGGTATGCCGCAATCAGACGGAGCTGCTCGACTATACCATCTCGAACTTGAAGGATAACTTTACCATTGGCTTCCTATTGATATTCATCGTGGCTATCTACTTCTTGGGCGATGTGCGCTCGCCCATCGTGATAGGACTCACCATGACGGTATCCGTGGTTGTGACCTTTGCACTGTTCTACCTCTTCGGCGTGTCGCTCAACGTGATTTCGCTCTCGGGCTTGATACTGGCGGTGGGCATGATGATCGACAATTCCATTATTGTGACGGAGAACATTGCACAATATCGCGAGCGGGGCTACTCGCTCCGACGTGCCTGTGTGGCCGGAACCACGGAAGTGATAACACCGATGCTCAGCTCGTCGCTTACCACAGTAGCAGTATTCGTGCCACTGATATTCATGAGCGGTATTGCCGGAGCCATTTTCATGGATCAGGCCTTCTCCATAGCGGCGGGTCTGCTGGTATCCTATATCACGGGTATCATGCTGCTTCCGGTGCTTTACTTGCTGTTCTATAGCATGGGCATTCGCGGCAAGGGACTGCTGGCAAAGCAGTTTGACAATAGTCTAAAAAACGGTTGGCTGGAGCGTGCCTACAATGTTGGCATTGATTGGGTATTCTCGCACAAGGTCTTGAGCGTGGGAATGACAGTGGCCACGCTGCCGCTGTGTGTCTTCCTCTTCTTACATATTGATAAGGAGCGTATGCCCGAAATTGAGCAAAGCGAGCTAGTGATGCGCATTGAGTGGAACGAGAATATCCATGTGGACGAGAATCGCCGACGAGTGGATGACCTGACGAGGAAGATAGAGTCTCGGGTAGTGGAGCACACAGCGTACGTGGGCATACAGGACTATATATTGAATGGCGGCAGTGAACTGTCGGCCACTGAGGCGGAACTGTACTTCAAGACCGAGAATCCTGACGACATTGCTCCGCTGCAAGAGGCACTGGCTCGGGAGGTGAAGGCACGCTATCCCTTGGCCGTGATTGCCTTCTCGCCACCCGAAACGATATTCGAGAAACTCTTTGTGACGGGCGAAGCCGATGTGGTGGCACAGCTGCACCCCGACAACCGCTCGCAAGCGCCCGACCCTGCAAGGTTGCAGCAGTTGGAGGCGGATATCGTGCTGCGGACGGGATGCACAACCGAGGGCATTGCCTTCCGTAACCAGATAAGCCTCGTGATAGACAGGGAGCGACTGCTATTATATAATGTGTCGTACAATGAGCTGACGCGTGTGCTGCGCACAGCATTCAAGGAAAACAGGGTGTCGACCTTACGGTCGTATCAGCAGTATCTGCCCATCGGCATTGCCGGGGAGGAGCGAAGCATCAACAGTATCTTGCAGACGAGCCTGGTGCAAACACTGCCGAATAGCCGTGGAGAGACAAGTCATATTCCCCTGAGCAGCTTGGTGAGAGTGGCTTCGTCGGAGGATCTGAAGAGCATTACGGCAGGTAAGAATGGTGAGTATATCCCCATCAGCTTTTTTGATGTGGAAGATGCACCGCAATTGATGAGCGATGTGGAGCATACGGTGAGGGAGGCCGATGGATGGGAGGTAGAGTTTGCTGGCAGCTTCTTCTCCAACAAGAAGATGATTGGTGAGTTGACCGTGATACTCCTCGTATCTATCCTGCTGATGTACTTCATCCTGTGTGCACAGTTTGAGAGTTTCTTGCAGCCGCTCATCGTATTGGTGGAGATACCGATTGACATTGCCTTTGCATTGGCTGCGCTGTGGATGTGTGGGCATACACTGAACCTGATGTCGGCTATCGGCATCATCGTGACGTGTGGTATCGTGGTGAACGACTCCATCTTGAAGCTGGACTCCATCAACGAGCTGCGCAAGGCGGGCACTCCGCTGATGGAGGCCATCCACACGGCAGGCCTGCGCCGTCTACGTGCCATCATCATGACCTCGCTGACGACCATCGTGTCGATGGTGCCGCTGCTCTTCTCCTCGGATATGGGCTCGGCGTTGCAGAAGCCGCTTGCCATAGCGATGATAGGCTCGATGCTGCTGGGCACGCTCGTCAGCCTGTTCATTATCCCCTTGATATATTGGTTTATTTATCGTAAAAAAGAGAAAGTATGAAATGGAGATACTTTTATATAGGAATATGTGTGGTAGCGTTTGCTCTGGCAGGCAAGGCACAAAACGCGGTGAAACTCGATTTGAAACGTACCATCGAACTGGCCAATGACAGTTCGCTCACGGCATTCCGCTATCAGAACATGTATCTGTCGGGCTATTGGGCCTACCGCACCTATAAGGCCAACCGCCTGCCCAGCCTGACGATGAACCTGATGCCAGCTCAATACTACCGCTACATCACCCAACGCTACGACTCGAACAAGGACATGGACGTGTATCGCGAGCAGCAGATGTTCAGCGCAAGTGGCGGGCTGAGCCTACAGCAGAACTTTGACCTGACGGGCGGTACGTTCTATATCGACTCAGACCTAGAGTATATGCGCAACTTCGGTGAGACGAAATCGACACAATTTGCCAGCGTGCCCTTCCGTATCGGCTATTCACAGAGTCTGTTGGGCTACAATCCCTTCCGGTGGGAGAGGAAGATTGAGCCGTTGAAGTTCGAGAAGGTGAAGAAGGAGTTTATCTACAACACCGAGGTGGTGGCCGAAGAGGCGGTGGGCTATTTCTTCAGTCTGGCAATGGCACAGGCCGACTACCAGCTGGCCTTGGAGAATGTGGCATCGACAGATACGCTGTACAGCATCGGGATGCAGCGCCACAGGATTGCCGCCATCTCACGAGCCGACCTGCTGACCCTACAGCTCGACAAGGTGAACGCTCGCAACACACTGGAGAATGCACAGATAGCCTTGAAACGGGCTATGTTTGCACTGGCCTCGTACCTCAATATGGACAAGGACACTCAGATTGAGTTAGAGCTGCCGAGCCGCCCCGAGGCGATGGAGATACCTGTGGAGGAGGCGCTGGCCAAGGCTAAGGCAAACAATCCCGAGTACCTGCAGCAACGGCAGAACGTACTGGAGAGCGAGCGTGAGGTGAACCGTACACGCATTGAGTCGCGATTCAATGCCAGCGTGAATGCCAGTGTGGGATTCAATCAAGTGGCCGAGAGCCTCAAGCATGCCTATCGGGAGCCGCTGCAGCAGGATGTGGTGAACATCAGCGTATCCATCCCGCTGATAGACTGGGGCGTGAGGAAGGGGCGGTACAACATGGCGAGGAACAACCTGAATGTGGTGACCATCGCCTCACAGCAGGAGGAACTGAAACTGGAGGAGGAGGTAACGATGACAGTGAGCGACTTTAACATACAGCAGCATCTGATACGGAGTGCCGAGGAGGCGTTGGAGCTGGCAGTAATGGCCTATGAGCAGACACGTCAGCGATTTATCATCGGCAAGGCCGATGTGAACAGTCTGACGCTGTCGCTCAACCGTCAGCAGCAGGCACAGAAGAACTATATCTCGGCCCTGCAGAACTATTGGCTGAACTACTACAAGATACGCAAGCTGACGTTGCACGATTTTGAGAGCGGCGCATCGCTTTCCGAGAGGTTTGACTTTGAACACGGTATGCTGCGATGAACAAGATTCGTACCCTTTCGCCCTTTACGCTGATAGTGGCATTCGTATGCCTGTCACTGGTCGGTCTGGCACTGTTGCCGCAGCTGCCGGTGAAGCTGTCGCCCTCGCACACCCTGCCGCGACTGACGGTGTCGTTTACGATGCCGGGTAACTCGTCGCGTGTCATCGAGGCCGAGGTGACCAGCCGGTTGGAGGCGATGCTGACGCGTGTGAACGGAGTGAAGAATGTGAGTTCCATCTCGGACAATGGCAGCGGAAGTATCACGCTGGAGATGGATAAATATGCCGACATGGAGGCGGTGCTCTTTGAGGTGTCGACCATCGTGAGACAGACATGGGCGCAGCTGCCCGAAGGAGTGAGCTATCCGCAGATACACGCCAACCGAGCCAATGAGAAGGCATCACGGCCATTCATGACCTATACATTGAACGCTCCCGCCAACCCTATCCTTATACAACGATATGCCGAAGAGCATATCAAACCCGTAGTGGGACAATTGAAAGGGGTGTATAAGGTGGAGCTGACGGGAGCTACCCCTATGGAGTGGAGGCTGGAGTATGACAATACACAGCTGGAACGACTGGGTATCACGCTATCCGATATACAGACGGCTATCGCCCGACATTACGAGAAGGAGTTTCTGGGAATCTGCCCCATAGAGAGAGGTGCCGAGGGAAAGGAGTGGATGCGCCTCATACGTACGACAACAGACGAGGCAACGGAGTTTCATCCCGAGGCAATCCTGTTGGAGGCAGCCGATGGTGCACTCGTAGGGCTGGAAAAACTCATCCGGGTGACACATGAGGAAGCTGCGCCTACAAGCTACTACCGCATCAATGGCCTGAACTCCATCTATATGAACATCACAGCCGAGGAGACTGCCAATCAGTTGGAGCTGGCCAAAGAGGTGAAACAGACGATGTGGGAGCTGGAACAGAAAATGCCGCCTGGCTATGAGATGCATGTCGGCTACGATGCCACGGAGCATATACAGAAGGAACTGGACAAAATATATTTTCGCACGGGACTGACGGTATTAATCCTGTTGCTCTTCGTGGCGCTAATTACCTGGAACCTACGGTATCTACTGCTGATAGTGACCAGTCTGTCGGTCAACTTGGCCATAGCCTTTATCTTCTACTACCTCTTCGGACTGGAACTGCAGCTCTACTCGCTGGCAGGCATCACCATCTCGCTGAATCTGGTGATAGACAATACTATCGTGATGACCGACCACATCCGCCGCCGTCATAACCTCGAGGCTTTCATGGCTGTGCTCGCGGCAACCTTGACCACGGTAGGCGCTTTGGTCATTATCTTCTTCCTCGATGATAGGCTGAGACTCGACTTGCAGGACTTCGCTGCGGTGGTGATTATCAACCTGCTGGTGTCGCTGGTTGTGGCCCTATTCTTCGTGCCGGCCATGATACAGAAGATAGGGATTGAGGACGGGAAGAAGAAGTCGTCCAAACTCTGGCTGAAACGTCGGGTTGTGGTCTTCAGTCATGGGTATGTCCGTTGGATTGGCTGGCTCTGTCACCACAGGGTAGCGGCTTGTGTCGTACTGGTGCTGGCCTTCGGTCTGCCGGTGTTTCTCCTGCCCGAGAAGATGGAGGGCGAGGGAGCGATTGCTTCCTATTATAATAAGGTGTTCGACAATGCCACGTTCAAGGAAAAGGTAAGGCCCATCGTAGACAAGGCATTGGGCGGTAGTCTGCGCCTGTTTGCCGAGGAGGTATACGAAGGCAGTTACTTCAATCGTGGCGAGGGAGAGACGGTGCTCTCTGTGTATGCATCGCTACCGAATGGCAGCACACTGGGACAGATGAACACGCTGGTAGGAAAGATGGAAGCATACCTGAGCGAATTCAAGGAAATCAAGCAGTTCCAAACCTCTATATATAGTGCTCGGCAGGCCAGCATACGGATATATTTCACGAAAGAGCACCAGCGAAGCGGCTTCCCCTATACACTGAAGGACTGTATCATCAGCCGGGCTTTGGAACTGGGCGGTGGCTCTTGGCAGGTCTATGGGTTACAGGACCAAGGCTTCAGCAACAGTACGCAGGAGTATGCCGGACATTTCAGAGTGAAGATGTACGGATACAACTATGACGAGCTGGCCTACTGGGGCGACAGTCTGAAACGGAAGTTGCTCGGTCATCGACGCATCAAGGAGGTGACGGTAAGCTCGGACTTCTCTTTCTATAGGGATGATTATAGCGAGTTCTTCCTGGATCTCGACAAGCACCGGTTGGCCAAGGAGAATATTACAGGTATGCAGCTGTTTGCAGCCTTGAGGCCAGTATTCGGGCGGAATGTCTCGTGTGGCAACATTGTGCATGACGGTCAGCCCGAGATGCTGAAGCTCACCTCACGGCAGAGCAGCGAATATGATGTGTGGAGCTTGGCGAATATTCCTATCAAAATCAATGGAAACTCCTACAAGCTGTCAGACTTTGCTACGGTGGAGAGGGGGCAGTCGCCTCAACGGGTAGCAAAGGAGGACCAGCAGTACCGTCTGTGTCTGCAATACGAATACATCGGGGCAGGAAGTCAGGGGCGGAGGCTCTTGACGCGAGACTTGGAGGAGTTCAACGCCACGCTACCCATGGGCTACACGGCCGAAGATGCACAGGAAGCGTGGTCGTGGGGCGAGGAGGACAACCGCCAGTATGCCCTGCTGCTCATCATCGTTGCCATCATTTTCTTCATCGCCAGCATCCTGTTCAACTCGCTGAGGCAGCCGTTGGCCATCATCTTCGTCATACCAGTTTCATACATCGGGGTGTTCCTCACGTTCTATCTCTTCGGGCTGAACTTCGACCAAGGGGGATTCGCATCGTTCGTCCTCCTGTGTGGCATCACGGTGAATGCCAGCATCTACATACTGAACGAGTACAACGCCGTGCGCCGACGTTTCCCGAAATTGGCCGCGGCACGTGCCTTTGTCAAGGCATGGAATGCCAAGGTAGTGCCCGTCTTCCTCACGGTGGTGTCCACCATCCTCGGCTTTGTCCCCTTCATGGTGGGCACGGGCAAGGAGGCTTTCTGGTTTCCCTTGGCCGCAGGCACCATCGGCGGGTTGGCGATGTCGGTCGTGGGCCTCTTCGCTTTCCTCCCCATCTTTACGCTGGGAAAGAGCGGCCGAGAGGCAATCTCACAGCATTTTACAAGCATTTAAACTATTTTAACCATAAAAATTAGTTCGCGAACGAATCTTTTTAGTTTCTTTGCATAACTAATTTTTATAGTTATGAAAAAACTGGCAAGAAGAGAAGAAGAAATCATGGAGATGCTTTGGGAGAAAGGCCCCATGTTTGTAAAGGAAATGCTACTGCTCTGCGACGAGCCGCGCCCACACTTCAACACGATGTCTACCGTGGTGCGCAACCTTGAGACTCTGGGCTATGTGGGGCACAACGCTTTTGGCAGCACGTATCAGTACTACGCCCTGGTGTCGCGTGAGGAGTACCGCAAGATGACATTGCGTGGCGTGGTGAGCAAGTACTTCGACAACTCCTATCTGCGCGTAGTTTCCTCACTGGTTCAGGAGGAGGAGATTACCCTCGATGAATTGAAACAGCTTATACGCATGGTCGAAGAGGGTGGCGGGGAGAGTATGGTTGAGGGTTGAGGGATGACAGATGATGGACTTCCATAAACCATAAACCCTCAACTCCGCAGCGTAGCGAGAGCAATGATAAGCTCGCTTAATCATTGCCAAGCAAACAAGGAGTCTTGATGCAAAGCATCATAACCATAAACCATAAACCCTCAACCATAAACCAAACATGGGAACCTTCCTATCCTACACACTGAAATCGGCCTTCTGCCTCATCCTATTCTATCCGGCTTACCGTCTGCTGCTGAGCCGGGAGACATTCCATCGGTTCAACCGCATAGCGCTGCTCGCCCTGTTGGCGCTGTCGGCCCTGCTGCCACTGGTAACCATCTGCAGCGCACTACCTACAAGCAGCATAGCTACTACTTTGCCACAGGAGTTCCCTACCCTACAGCCGCAAGACATGGATTCTGTGCAGGAGGTAGCATCGGCACCGCCCACCACACTCAGCTGGGCACATGTCCTGCTATGGATATACCTCCTTGGTTGCATCGTATATGCTTGCCATCAGCTGATTTCGTTCGTTCGACTGGGCAGTCTCATCCGCAAGGCAAAGCGCGAGCCGATGCCCGAATATATAAATATAAAGGAGAGAAGGACGCACGTCCGCCTGTACGTACACGACGAGGAGCTTGCCCCATTTAGTTGGATGCATCTGATTGTCGTGTCGCGCAAGAGCCTCGAGGAGAGTGGCCGTGCCATACTCATACATGAGCTGGCCCACATCGCCCATCGCCACTCGTGGGACCTGTTGCTGGCCGACGTGTGCCTGCTGTTCCAGTGGTTCAACCCCACGGCATGGCTACTCAAACAGGAGCTGCGCACCCTGCACGAGTACGAGGCCGACGATATGGTGGTGCAGAGCGGCATCAACGCGAGAGATTATCAAACACTATTAATAAAAAAGGCTGTTGGCACAAGGCTCTACTCTATGGCCAACAACCTCAATCACAGTTCACTAAAAAAACGTATCACTATGATGTTGAAAAAACGATCAAATCCGTGGGCACGTCTGAAGTATCTCAGCATACTTCCGCTGGCCGCCTTGTCGGTGGCAGTGTTTGCCCGTCCCGAAGTCTCAAACAAGCTCAACGAGATTTCAAGTGTCAAAGTTAATGATTTAACTTCAATTGCAAAAGCAGATGAGGTTAAAAGTGCTGAAAATTCTCCTGCCAAGCTCGTAAAGGTAGCAGGAAAGGTCATCAATGAGCGAACAGGCAAGCCTATTGCAGGTGTAAACATTGTGGTTGAGAATCCTGCAGACAGGCGCATCATTGCACATGCAGTATCATCACAAGATGGTAAGTTCTCACTGGAAAGCTACGAAGGTCTTGCCATACGGTTCACGTTCATCTGCATGCATGAGCAGAAAGTCATCATTCCTCAAGGCGGAAGCAAGTCCATGACTGTAAAAATGAGCGATGTTGCACACAAGTATTCGGAGATAATGGTCGTAGCCTACGCTCCTGAAAAGAAGTCGTATCCAGTACCTGAGCCGAAGGCTGCAGCCACTAAAAAAGATGAAGGCAAAGTATTTTACGTAGTAGAAGCTGCACCGCTATTCCCTGGTGGTGACGGTGAGCTGATGAAGTTCCTCCAACGAAACGTCAGATACCCTGCTGCAGCTCAGCAAGCAGGCGTACAGGGCACGGTCGAAGTAGAGTTCGTGGTCAAGAAAGACGGTAGCGTATCCGACGTCAAGGTTATCCGTAGCGTCAACCCCGAACTCGACGCCGAGGCCGTACGCGTCATCAGCGCTATGCCGAAGTGGAAGCCTGCCGAGCAGCGCGGTACCACCGTAGATGCACGCTTCGAAATGCCCATCGTATTCCGACTCTCAGAATAGAAGCTCGCATAGAGTCCTGAATCGCATCGTGGCGGCCATAAGTAGAGATGGCCGCCATAAGTTGTTTAACTCTACGATGTACTTTTTTAACAAAAAACAGCTCTCATCCGAAAAGAAGTGTCAAAAAATTGGACAATTTTCACTCAAAAAAACATTTTTCACAAAAATATTACTGCGGAGCTTGGAGGTTTCAATAGTTTTGTATAAGAAATTATAATAACGAAAAGCCATGTTAAGACATTACATCAAAGTGGGCATACGTAACCTACGCAAATACCCCGCGCAAAGCATCATCTCAGTGCTCGGCCTCGCTGCCGGCTTCGTCTGTCTCTCGCTCTCCGCTCTGTGGATGCGCTATGAGAACACCTACGACACCATGCACAAAGACCATGAGCGGATATATACGCTTCAGCTCCCTGACCTTGCCAAGAGACCTGTGCAAGGGAAAGTGCAATTAGGCGCACGCATTGGCCTCTATGAGGCTTTTGCTACGGACTTTCCCGAAATAGAAGCGGCCACGTGTTGTGTATTCTATGACAAGACCTACTCGGTGAACGGATGGCCGGTAGAGGTGATGGCCATCGACAGCACATTCACACGCCTATTCGACCTCCCGCTGGTGGACGGAGATTACGACTTCCTCTACAACAACCACGAAATTGCGCTCAACGAAAAGATTGTACGCCACATCTTCCCCGATGAGGAGCAGGTGGTGGGACGAATGGTCAACTTCCTCGGCAATGAGTACGAGATAGGAGCCATAGTGCGGGACTACGGTACACACAGCATCTTCCAGTACGATGTTTTGGCATTGCGTCGACCTAGCTATTCGAAGTTAGGAATTATTCCAATCTTTGTCAAACTGCACGCTACGGCCGATGCAGAGGCATTTGCCGATAAGATACTCAACTATGCACTATGGGAAAATGAGGTAGAAGGGATACGCACCTACCCTATCCGCCACAGCCATCGCGTGGGTGGCAGCAGGCGTAGCCTCGGTTATGCCCATCTACAGAGCTTCGTGCTATGCAGCCTGTTGCTCACGGCATGTGCCCTGCTCAACTTCCTGCTGCTCTACCTGATGCGCCTACGCGGCAAGGCACGCGACATGGCTTTGCGCATCGTACACGGAGCCACACACGGCAGTCTGCTGCGCATGCTACTGGTGGAGGTGCTCATTGTGCTCTTGGCAGCCATGCTGCTGGGGATATTAGGCATAGAATGGGTACAAAGCCCCTTCATGCACTTTGCCAGCATTGACGAGCGGCCATACTTCCTGGTAGGGCAAGCCCTCTGGATACTCCCGGCAATAGTGGTGGCATGCCTTGTGATAAGCACCATACCTGTAGCTATTGTGCGGCGCAACACACTGCGCGGCAATCTGGCACAGTCGCATAAAGGAAATTTCCTACGCAGTGTCTCGGTAGGCATACAGCTCGCAGCAGCTATCCTTCTCCTGTTCTGCACAGTCACCATGATGCGACAGCTCCACTCGATGCAGAACGACAACTACGGCTATAAGATAAAGGACAAGGCACTGTTGTACGTTCGCACCACCGAATCGCTCAGCGCTCGTGAAGAGCAAGTGGCCAACGGACGTGGCACGATGGAACTACGTGCTGCAATGGCACAAGAGCTACGCCGAATGCCGATGGTCACCCATGTAATGGAACATGACTACGACTTCAATTCGGGAACGGGAGCATTCAGTGCTATGAAGCTATGCACAGCTCCCGACGAAGAGGCTGTCACGGCATTTGCTTACGTTGGTGTCCGCGACATTGCAAATCCGTCATACGGAATGACAGTCCTCGAAGGTGCATTGCCAAGCAAAGAGGCGTGGAGCGACAATGAGCTTATCATTACCGAAAGCCTGTGCCATGCGCTGGGTTTAGACTCCGCCGTAGGGCATACACTATATAGTGACAATGAAACCTATACGGTAGCGGCAGTCATCAAGGATATACGTCATGCCATGCTTTCAGACAAACCGGAACTGCTGGTATTCCTCAAACAGCGTTGGGAACATATCAACTATGTCGTCATCGACTATCAGCCCGGGATGCGTGATGAGCTCAGCACAGCCGTTGCCGACATGATGAAGCAGAAGCATGCCGATGTGCAGTATACCCTCAAGTTTGCCGAAGACGTGCTTGCCGAGAAGATGGAGAGCGAACGCAACCTAATGCTCATCCTCGGTTTTATCTCGGCCGTCTGCATCCTCGTGGCCGTGTTTGGCGTCTACTCCATCGTGACGCTTGCCTGCGCCCAAAGGCGCAAGGAGATAGCCCTGCGCAAGATTCACGGAGCCACGCTGCGCGACATCCTCTCTATATTTATAAAGGAGTACGGCTTCATCGTCCTTGCCGCCTCGGCCGTCGCTTTCCCCATAGGATATATCTTCATGAAGGAGTGGGTGGCACAGTACGTGAAGCAAGCACCCTTCGTCTGGTGGATATATGCCGTCATATTCCTTGCCATAGTACTGCTCATCGCCTTCTCTGTAGGCAGTCGCGTATGGCAAACGGCACGTGAGAATCCTGCTGAAGTAATAAAGAGGGGTAATTAGAAATTGGAATGATATTTCTCGCTCGTTTGTTTGTATCTTTAGGCTACGCCATGAACCGAAGGTCGACGCCCGTAGGGGCCGAAGTCAAGATACTTTTAAAGGCTGCAAGCAGCACTCCTCGGGGAAGCTAAAGGTAATGGTGCTAAAGCACACTCCTCTGGGGGAGATGAACCTCCCCTCCGTCGCAAGCAGCGCTAATGCTCCGCGCTGCCGTCGCAACCGACGCTCATTTCGCGTCGGCGCTGTGAAAAATATTCAAGCAAGCTTGATATTTCTCGCTCGTTTGTATGTATCTTTGTGAAAAAATAGAAACAATGGAAAAGTCGAAAGTATATTTTGCGGATTTCCGCACGAAGGCTAATGGTGATAGCCTGATAATAAAGTTGAAGAAACTAATCAAGCGGGCAGGTATTGCCGACCTGGAGCTGGATGGTAAGTTCGTGGCTATCAAGATGCACTTTGGCGAACTGGGCAACTTGGCGTTTCTGCGTCCAAACTATGCACGCGCTGTGGTGGACGTGGTGAAGGAGCTGGGAGGACGCCCCTACCTCACAGACTGCAATACGCTGTACCCGGGAAGCCGCAAGAATGCGCTGGAGCATCTGTACTGCGCTTGGGAGAATGGTTTCACTCCACTCACCGTGGGATGCCCCATTCTCATTGGTGACGGCTTAAAGGGTACCGACGAGGTGGAGGTGCCTGTAGTGGGCGGCGAGTATGTGGAGAAGGCGAAGATAGGACGTGCGGTGATGGATGCCGACGTGTTCATCAGCCTAAACCATTTCAAGGGACATGAGATGACGGGATTCGGTGGCGCCATCAAGAACATTGGCATGGGTTGTGGCTCACGAGCCGGCAAGTGTGAGCAACACATCAG
This sequence comes from Bacteroidaceae bacterium, assembly GCA_017622495.1. Lineage (GTDB taxonomy): Bacteria > Bacteroidota > Bacteroidia > Bacteroidales > Bacteroidaceae > UBA1189. Next base: position 54,429 of record JAGAQY010000049.1, read on the forward strand.
TGGCAAGACAGAGGTGGATGCGGAACTGTGTCGCGGATGCAAGCGTTGTCTGACACAATGTGCCAACGATGCGCTGGTATTTGACGAGGAAACCAAGAAGATGAGCGTGGATACTGATCACTGCGTGGGCTGTGGACGCTGCATAGCGGCGTGCAACTTTGACGCCATAGCATCGGCGGACTATCATGCGCCACAGCTGCTCAACCGCAAGATGGCTGAGTATGCCAAGGCGGTGATTGACGGAAGACCTCACTTCCATATCTCACTGGTACAGGATATTTCGCCCAACTGCGACTGTCACGGTGAGAACGATGCACCCATACTGCCGAATATAGGTATGTTTGTATCGAAAGATCCGTTGGCACTGGACCAAGCTTGTGTGGATGCTTGCCTGGCGGCTACGCCTCTGCCCGGGAGTCAGCTGTATGACCGCATACATAGCGCTGACTTCTGTGACCATCATGACCACTTCACGAACTCAACACCCGAGTCGGAATGGAAATCGTGTCTGGAGCATGCAGCCAAGATAGGTATTGGAAGTAGGGAATATGAGTTGATTAAATAACGATAAAGGGTAGCAGTAGCTACCCTTTTCTCATTGCCATCAGAGTTTATCAAAAGTCTTGCAACCACATACATGGTATTTCCATAGTATAGAGAAGGGTGTGCGCTCGGCCACATCCATAGTGACGGCTTTGCGCAGATTCTCTTCGCGCGAAGCACGGAACTCACGCTTCAGCTTGCGGTATTCGCGTCGGGCACGAAAAACGGCCTTGGCACTCCCCCACTCGCCCTTGAGCATAAACATGGCTGCTGCCACGTAGTCGAGCAGTGCACGCACGAAAAGTACGCTACGGAGCTTACCGGCAGGAAGGTTCTTGTAGAGCATGAGCAAGTTGTTGCGGAAGTTGAGGAAGGTCTTGCGCGGATGACCGGCATTCAAGGTGGCACCGCCCACATGATAGACTACACTGGAGGCAACACTGCGTACCTCGTAGCCGCGGCAACGGAGACGCCAGCAGAGGTCTATCTCTTCCATGTGTGCAAAGAAACGGCCATCGAGGCCGCCCACCTCTTTATATACGGCAAGGCGCACCATGAGACAGGCTCCTGTGGCCCACAACAGAGGCACATCAGCATCGTATTGGCCATGGTCTTTCTCTACGGTATCGAAGATGCGGCCACGGCAATAGGGATAGCCATAGCAGTCAATAAAGCCGCCCATCGCACCAGCATACTCAAATGCATCTTTCTGATGATAAGCCATCAGCTTGGGTTGGCAGGCAGCCACCTGTGGGTGGGCATCCATATACTGCACCAGGGGATGGAGCCATCCAGGGGTAACCTCCACATCGGAGTTGAGCAATATGGCATACTCGGCATCAATAGGTTCGAAGGCCTTGTTGTACCCGTCAGCAAAGCCGTAGTTTTGAGAAAAGGCTATTGTGCGCACAGAGGAAAACGAGTCGGCCAAGAGCCGAAGCGAGTGGTCTGTAGAACCGTTGTCGGCTACGTAAACCACAGCCTCACCCAGCGATTCGGGCAATACCGAGTGGGCAACTACGGAAGGAAGAAAATCGCGGAGCATCTGCTCGCCATTCCAGTTGAGGATTACTACTGCTACTTTCATTTGTCTCTTCTTTTATTCAACTACAGATTACACAGGTTTCTCGGATTCATGTATTTAGAGCTGCTCAACATATAACATAATAACCAATCCGTGGAATCAGAGTAATCCGTGGTAAAAAAATTAAATGATTTCACCCACAAGTGCTGTGCCCTCTTCGTTGAATTGGCCGAGCCGCACGCGCACCAGTTCATTGTCACGGGCTGAGGGGTCGCTGACCTCTACCTTTATATAATTGTCGGTAAATCCGTGGAAGGGCTGTCCGGGCTTGGGTTTCTCAAGCAATACCATAGCCTCGGTGCCAATGTGGCGCTGATAGAAAGCTTGGGTCTTGGCATCGGATAGCGCCAAGAGGCGTTCACTGCGACGATGCTTGTCTTGCGGACTCACCTTATGCTCAATCTTGAGAGCCTGTGTGCCGGGACGTTCAGAATAGCTGAAGACATGAAGGGCAGTGATGTCGAGCGACTCGATAAAGCTATAGGCCTGCTCGAAATAGGACTCCTCCTCGCCACGGGTGCCAACAATGACATCAACTCCAATGAAGGCATCCGGCATAAGGGTGCGTATCTTATGTATCTTGGAGGCAAAGAGGGCGGTATCGTAACGGCGGCGCATGAGCTTGAGCACAGCATCACTACCAGCTTGCAGAGGAATATGGAAGTGGGGCATGAAGGCGCGCGAGTGGGCTACATACTCTATCACCTCATCGGTGAGCAGATTGGGCTCGATGGATGAGATACGATAACGTTCAATACCCTCAACCCCATCCAAAGCACGGATAAGGTCGATGAAGGTCTCGCCTGTGGTCTTGCCAAAGTCGCCGATGTTGACACCGGTAATTACAATCTCCTTAGCTCCCTCAACAGCGGCCTGGCGAGCTTGCTCTACCAATGAGGCGATGCTGCCATTGCGGCTACGACCACGAGCGTAGGGGATGGTGCAGTAGGAGCAGAAGTAGTCGCAGCCATCTTGCACCTTGAGGAAGAAGCGGGTGCGGTCGCCCTGTGAGCACGAGGGGACAAAGGTACGTATGTCTTTGGTGGGGATAGTGACAACCTCGCCTGCCTCACGCTTGTCAAGTGAGGTGAGGTAGTCGAGCAAGCTACCCTTCTTGTCCATGCCCAACACGAGGTCTACGCCAGGGATAGCAGCTACCTGTTCGGGCTTGAGCTGTGCGTAGCAGCCCGTGACCACAACAAAGGCACCGGGATGCTGCTTCACCAGTCGGTGTATGGCTTGACGACATTTCTTATCGGCCTGCTCGGTTACCGAACAGGTATTGACGACACATATATCGGCTTGTTCGCCACGTCGGGCAGTGCGGAATCCTATATCCTGAAGGGTGCGACCGATGGTAGAGGTTTCAGAAAAGTTGAGCTTGCAACCCAGCGTATAGTACACTGCCTTTTTATCTTTAAATTGCGTATTGTCTATCATAGAGTACAAAATTACACAAATTTCCCAAATTAAATGACAATATCGTGTTGTACAATCAAAAATATTTGTACATTTGCAAACAACATAACCAAATTGTTCAACTAAAAAAACAGAAAATCATGAAGAAAGTATTATTGGCTCTTGTAGCTGTAGCAGCACTCACCATCACATCATGCTGCAACAAGAAGGCAAAAGAAACCACTTGCGATAAGGCAAATACCGAATGTGTTGCCGAAAAAGGCTGCCAGAAAGCTTGCGAGAAGGCTTGCGAAATGCCCGACTCTTGCAAACAGGCCTGCGATAAGAAGTGTGAGAAGCAATGCGACAAGGCTTGCGACAAGAGCGAGTGCAAGGATAAGTGCGATCAAGCTTGCGATAAGAAATGCGACAAAGCTTGTGAGAAGAAATGCGACAAGAGCGAATGCAAAGGTGACGCATGCAAGAAAGAATGCGACAAGGCTGAAGCTCAGTGCGAAAAGGCATGCGAGAAGGCTTGTGACAAAGCTTGCGAGAACAAGTAAGACCTTACAACTATACTTAATATGGGATACCCGATTAGGGTATCCCTTTTTATTTGGGTGTAGAGTATTGAGTTTAGTGTGTAGAGTGTAGAGTGTAGGGGTTAGAGTGTAGAGTTTAGAGTCTTCGTTATCGTGAACATACAGTCAAAGGCAATCTTGCCCCTGTTTTAATTTTTTACTTTTAATTTTAAATTCCAAAAGTTTTCGCCTGGCTGCATATAAAAAGGGCCGAATCATAAGATTCAGCCCTTTTTATCTTTGAGAATCGGTCTATTAAGCCTCTTCCTCAGCAACTACCTCGAAAGGAATCTCTACAGAAACCTCCTTGTGGAGCTTTACGGTAGCGGTGTAAGAACCAACTTCCTTTACTGTGTCCTTTACAACGATAGTCTTGCGGTCGATCTCATAACCGAGCTTAGCCAAAGCCTCTGCTATCTGGATGTTGCCAACAGCACCAAAGATGGTACCAGTTGCGCTAACCTTAGTTGCGATTGTCAATGCTACGGGAGCGAGCTTAGCTGCCAATTCCTCAGCATCAGCCTTAATCTTGGCGAGCTTGTGAGCACGCTGCTTGAGGTTCTCAGCAAGTACCTTGCGAGCGCTCTCTGATGCGATAACAGCCTTACCTTGAGGAATCAAGTAGTTACGGCCATAACCCTTCTTCACTGAAACGATGTCGTTCTTGTAGCCCAAACCAGCTACGTCTTCAATTAAAATAAGTTCCATGCTAAATTCCTCCTTTTAATTATTTCATCATATCAGTTACAAATGGAAGCAATGCCAAGTGACGGGCACGCTTTACAGCCTGAGCCACACGACGCTGATACTTCAGTGAAGTACCGGTGATGCGACGGGGAAGGATCTTACCCTGCTCGTTAAGGAACTTCTTCAAGAACTCGGGATCCTTGTAGTCTACATACTTGATACCGCTCTTCTTGAAACGGCAGTATTTCTTCTTCTTAACATCTACGGTAGGGGGAGTTAAGTAACGGATTTCACCATTCTGCTGTGCCATGATTATGCCTCCTCTGCTTTAGCTTGTTTAACACTTCTTCTCTTAGCTGCGTACTCAGCTGCATACTTGTCAAGCTTAACAGTGATGTAACGGATTACGCGCTCGTCACGACGGAAGTTCAACTCCAACTTCTCAATTACTGTGGGTTCAGCCTTGAACTCGAGCAACTGATAAAAGCCTGTTGACTTCTTCTCAATCGGGTATGCCAATTTCTTCATACCCCAGTTCTCTTCATTGATAATCTCGGCGCCTTCGGCAGCAAGAATACCCTTGAATTTCTCTACCGCTTCCTTCATCTGAACATCAGATAAAACGGGAGTCAAAATGAAAACGGTTTCGTACTGATTCATACTCTGTTTAGTTAATTAATAAATTATTTTTTTTGAAATCGGCTGCAAAATTAGTGCAAACCGAGCGAAAAAACAAATTTTATTTGATTTTTTCCGAGGTGCAGCCTAATTTCTGCTCACGCAGTGAGTTAGAGGTAGTGCAAATCGAACGAAATACCAAATTTCAACGAGTGAAAATAGAGAAAAAGCTTATTTTTTCTTTATTGAGCGAGGCCGAAATTCAACGAAGTTAAATTTATTTGGACATTTCTGAGATGCATTCTACTTTCTGCTTGCGAAAGCAAGTTGAAAGGCAGTGCAAACCGAGCGGAAAAACAAAATTACGTCCTATCCCTTCAACCATGAATACTTGGCTACACTATATATAGGAATAAAGGGAATGATGATTGGAGTCTTCTTGATGTAGGTCTGAAAATCGGGATCGTCACCATACGCTTCGGCTTGGCGCAACTCGAGACGACGCGCACCGCTGAACATCACGTATACTATGCCAACATAGCCCAACGCCGCGATGAGCCACTGCCCTACCGTGCAACAAGATCCTATACATACGATGAAGCTGCCGGTCCACATCAGTACCTCACCGAAGTAATTGGGACAACGCACCAGTCGATACAGACCCGTATCTACATATCGGCTGGGATTGACCTTCTTAGCTGCACTCTTCTGCGCATCGGCAACCATCTCTATGACTACGCCGACGGCTGCTATAATAGCACCAATCCACATCCAGCACTCACTTACAGGGAGCCCAGCACGAAGGTTGTAGAGATGGAAGGTCACAGGACTCACCTGGCCCACATAGAGCAGGGCACACGATATCCATATCATAAACATTACAAACAATGGCTTTTTCGCTGTATTGTCGGGCTGATAAAGAATCTTCTTATAGGAGGCTGAACGCTTTTCCCTGAGAAGGAGAAAAAGACCGAGCCTGATGCCATAGACGAACAGTACGGCGCATAGCAGCAGTGCAGGCCAAGTGATGACATCGCGGAAGATGATGGCTGCAGCTAACGAAAGTGCCGAAATAGCAAATCCGTAGCCGATGCTAAAGAAGTAGATGAAATACACCCAACCCACAGCCGAAATAGCAAAGGATATAGCCAATAAAATGTAAAGATAGTTCATAATATTAGTTTTTGTCTATTCATTTTATGTAACGCTTTTTTCATTCTGTTGGTTTATCCTTCAAGACTGGAATGTTTATCATCTGCCCTATGGCTACATTATTATAGTCTTTCATCCAATTGTACTTGACGATATAAGGCCATAGGCGCTTGTCGCCATAATATTTCTTAGCCAATTGGATGATAGTCTCACCGCTCTTGAGTTGGTGGGTTACCAGTGTGCCTTCGATTCTATAATCAACGGTGTCGGCCGGAGTTATGTCTTTAATGGTTTTGGCCGCAAGTGATTCGGTGATGGTGACAACACAGAAAAGGGGATCGGCAGCAGGCTTAACCGTAGTTGCAGATTGACCTGAGGGTTTCTCGGGTTGAGATGGCGTAACCTTGGGTTGGGAAGTCTGCGCTTGGGCCTGCTGTGCATCGGCAGAGTCGATAAGAGGCTTGACAGGCTCCTTCTTCCCGGTTGGCAACTGGGGGGATACTTTCGGCTCGTCATTCCACTCCATACCCAGTTCTTCCTCAAGATTAGGATTAACCATCATCTCGCCATATTCATCCATATTATTATTAAAGGAACGTTCTTCGGGCGTATGGAAATAGTAATTCCTCAGGAAGAATACCGCTACTAGAAGAAGTAGTACAAGAATGACTGTCCATAGGAAACCATGCTTTTTCTTTGCCTCGGGCTTAGAGTGGTTAGGTTTTTTGGCTGTTTCCTCGGCTATAGGAATCGTAGGCTCAGCAGTTTGCTGCTCAACATGTTCTGTCTTGTTTTCCTCTACCGAGTTTTCTACAGTATCTTTTGACGGTCCTGCGGCAGGTTCAACTATAGGCTCTTCTATGGGTCCTGTCACTGATTCTTCATCAGGACTCGTCTCAGGCTCTTCCATTACCGCATTTGCAGGTTCCTCAAGAGCCTCAGAGCCCTTTACCTCTTCTTCACACTCTTCTACAGACACTACGGTGTCGAATGGTTCGGTTGTTTCCGTTGTTTCCGTTGCCTGCGGCCCAGAGATTATTACAACCTCTTCGGCTATCACCTCACCTGCAGATCGCTCTTCATCTAATTCTTCAATCTCGGGCGATGAGGGTGAATCGCAGGGTGTAGTTTTTGTTGCAATCTCATGAGGTTCGTCGGCAACCAGAACAGCTATATTGAGAGCGTTCACTTCGGCGTTTTCGACCATATCATCGGCCTCGTCGGCAAGGTCGCCAGAAGTAACCGGTTCGTCATCGGAAGGATATCCATCGTTAAGTTCGGTAGGCTCAAAGTGAGCGAACGGACGGTTAACAAGTTCCTTCATGGCACTCTCGGGCGTAAAGGTCACCTTACGATGTCCCTTGATAGTGATGCGCTCACCTGTATTTACATCTATGCTGCCACGATCGCTTACTTCTTGGAGCTTAAATGTACCGAGTCCCTTGATCTTTACCAGGTTGTCGTCCTGTAAACCCTTTTCGATGGCTTCGACAAAGGCATGCATAAAGTTGTCAGCCACATCACGGGGTAATCCGCTCTTTGAAGCCAATTCATCGGCTATATTGCTCAGTGAAATCTTTCGCATAGTGTGGGATTATTCGGCATTAAACTTCTCTTTCAACACATTGCTTTGCTTGAACGCAAGCACCAGTTTGGGAGGAATGAGGTAGCGCTTCCCCGTCGTAGGATTCACGGAGATGCGTTCCATCTTTTTCTTCACCTCAAAGGTTCCAAAAGAGGATATGTTGACTACGTCATTCTGTTGAAAATGCTCTTCAAGTATTTTGATAGCATCATTTATCAACTGGGTAGTAGCACCAGTAGTCTGGTTGGTCTGTTTAGACAACTCATTGACAAATTCCTTGTTGTTCATTGGTTGGTCTTTCATTTATGAGTTCAGAAGTCAGAAATTCAGACGTTTCGATTATGCCTATACTTGGATTATCCAAGATCAACGAAGCACTTGGCTTGTTTCGGAGTAGTCTGTTCACTGTTGCTCTGCTCGTAGTTCATTATAATTACTTTTTGGAGGCTATCTTTCCATACAAGTCAAATTCGTCAGCTCCCGTAATCTCTACCATGTAAAAATGGCCTACCTCCACAGCGTTGTCATTTTTCAAGAGCAGTACTTCAGGGTCTACCTCAGGGGAATCATACTGGGTGCGGCCGATATAGTACTCGCCTTCTTCGCGGTCGATAACAATCTGCATCGTTTGCCCGATGTGCGACGCGCTCACCTCCTCAGCAATACGTTGCTGCACTCGCATCAGGCGATCGAGGCGGGTTTGCTTTACATTATCATCGATATCGTCTACGTAGTTCTCGGCAGCATATGTACCCTCCTCTTCGGAATAGGCAAAGGCTCCCATGCGTTCGAAACGCATATCCTTGGTAAACTGTAGCAATTCCTCAAATTCATCTTCGGTCTCTCCTGGGAAACCAACCATGAGCGTGGTGCGAAGATAGATACCCGGAACTTCGCGACGTATGGTGCGAAGTAGTTTGATGGTCTCCTCCTTATTGATATTACGACGCATGCGCTTGAGCACATTGCTGCTCACATGCTGCAGGGCGATATCGAGGTATTTGCACACATTGTCGCGCTCTCGCATCACACGGAGAAGATCCATAGGGAAGTGGGTAGGATAGCCATAGTGCAGGCGAACCCATTTTACACCCTCCACATCGGATATACGCTCTACGAGTTGGGCTATAGACTGGCTCTTGTACAGGTCGACTCCGTAATAGGTGAGATCCTGAGCTATAAGTTGAATCTCTGTGACGCCCTTGCTCACGAGCAGACGAACCTCATCGACAATCTCATCCATGGGGCGGCTCACATGCCGACCGGTAATGATGGGTATCGCACAATAAGCACAAGTGCGGTCGCATCCCTCGGAAATCTTCACGTAAGCATAGTGTCGAGGCGTGGTCTGGACTCTATCAATGAAAGAGGCCTCCCCTATCCCATCACGAAGAGGACAACTTGCCTCAGCAGTGTCTGAATCGACTTCAGCGGAACGGGCCAAGTCATCAACCAATTGTGCCCAATCAAACTTACCGTAATACTTGTCTACTTGGGGAATCTCGTCGCTAAGTTCAGCCATGTAGCGTTCAGAGAGGCATCCCATGACGAACACCTTACGAACTCGCCTGCGAGCTTTCAGATCGCATACCTCGAGAATCATGTTGATGGATTCTTCTTTAGCATCGCCGATGAATCCACAGGTATTAATAACGACAATCTCTCCATTCACCTTGTCTGGATTATGACGGAGAGTATACCCGTTTTCCTCAAGGAGTTTCATCAGTTTCTCCGAATCTACCAGATTCTTGGAACAACCGAGCGTGATAACGTCTATTCTGTTTTTTATCATTCTTTAGTTTGTCAAGCCACAGACTGGACAGAATCACACTGACACTCTTTCAATCCGAGTAATCCGTACAATCTGTAGTCTTTGATTCTTTAGAAAAGTGAATCTACAAATTCCTTCTTATTGAAAGGCTGGAGGTCATCGATTCCTTCACCCAATCCAACGTAACGAACAGGAATCTTGAACTGGTCAGACACGCCGATAACGACGCCACCTTTGGCTGTACCATCAAGCTTGGTAATTGCCAATGCAGTAACTTCGGTAGCAAGAGTAAACTGACGGGCCTGTTCAAAAGCATTCTGTCCGGTAGAGCCATCGAGTACCAGCAGCACTTCATTGGGAGCATAGTCGACCACCTTCTTCATTACATTCTTGATTTTGGTGAGCTCGTTCATTAGCCCCACCTTATTGTGTAGGCGCCCCGCTGTATCAATGATAACGACATCGGCATCATTGGCCACTGCCGATTTCACCGTATCAAAAGCCACAGAGGCGGGGTCAGCACCCATTTTCTGCTTGATAACAGGCACATCGGCACGATGGCCCCACTCCACCAACTGCTCTACGGCGGCAGCGCGGAACGTATCGGCAGCTCCAAGATAAACCTTCAGACCCGCCTTCTTGAACTGATGTGCCAGCTTACCAATGGTAGTGGTCTTACCTACACCATTGACACCCACCACCATAATGACATAGGGGCGCTTGGCATCGTCGGGTATAGCAAATCCCTCGGTATTGGTATTCTCGTTCTCTGTGAGCAATGATGCAATCTCCTCCTTCAGTATAGCATTAAGCTCGTTGGTTGTCACATACTTGTCACGAGCCACACGCTCCTCGATACGCTTGATTATCTTGAGGGTGGTCTCAATGCCAACATCAGAGGTAATCAATGCTTCTTCCAAGTTGTCGAGCACTTCATCATCAACTTTAGACTTGCCTGCTATTGCTCTGGTAATCTTGCCCAGCACACTTTCCTTGGACTTGGATAGACCCTTATCGAGCACCTCTTTCTTGTCTTTTGAGAAAAATGAAAAAAATCCCATAAGTGTATAGTATTTCAATTATGATGCGAAATTACTCATAAAAAATGAGATTGGCAAAAAAGCAGCCAATTAACCGCAGTTTTTATCTCAAGCTGATAATATCAAGACAAAACCAGAGAGTTTGAGAGCAAAAATCAAGCAAAACGTAATAAATACTTACATTTTATCATACAATTCAAGAATTATATGTATATTCGCAGCAGAAAAGAAAAGAATAAAAACAAATAGCAAAAATTTTATTATGCAAATCAAATTTTACCAAGAAAAAGAACAAGTACCTCTGGAAATGCACAAGGTGCGCGTAGTGCAGAAACTATTCCTTCGCCCCATCGAGGAACGTCTACAATGCATCAAGGAAGCCGGAAACAACACCTTCCTACTCCAGAACCGCGACATCTATCTCGATATGCTCACTGACTCAGGCGTGAACGCAATGAGCGACCTTCAGTTGGCAGCGTCTATGCGCGCTGACGACTCGTATGCCGGATCTGAAACCTTCATACGTGTTAAACAGGCTGTCAAGGAGGTGTTTGGCACTGAACATGTGTTACCTGCACATCAGGGACGCGCCTGCGAAAATATCCTCGCTTCGGCATTGGTGAAGCCCGGACAAACAGCACTGATGAATTTCCACTTCACTACCACAAAGGCTCACATCACACGCATGGGAGGCACCGTGGAGGAATTGGTAGCCGAAAAAGGACTCAAGCCTCAAACAAGCGATCCTTTCAAGGGAGACTTTGACCTCAAGAAACTACGCGCCACTATCAAGGAGAAGGGTGCAGAGAATATCGCATTCGTACGCGTAGAGGCAGGTACAAATCTCATCGGAGGACAGCCCGTATCGCTTGAGAACATGCTTGCTGTGACCGATATTTGCCACGACAACAACATCATCAGTGTGCTTGACGCATCATTACTTCAAGACAACGTCTACTTCATGAAGACTCGTGAAGCACGTTGCAAATATATGGACCTCAAGACCATTTATCACCTCTTGGCCGACCACTTCGACATCATCTATTTCTCCGCCCGCAAACTCGGCTTTGCCAAGGGCGGTATCATCACCTGTAAGGATGAGAGATTTACCAAGATGATGGTCGAATACATCCCTCTCTACGAAGGATTCCTGACCTATGGTGGAATGGACGTCCGCACGATGGAAGCTATGGCACAAGGTCTTTACGAAAGTCTTGATATGGAGTATATCAGTCAAGGACCGGAGTTTATCAACTACCTTGCCAAGGAGCTCGACGACTACGGAGTTCCCGTCATACTCCCCGCTGGCGGACTGGGATGCCATCTCAATGCCGGTGCTTTCGTGCCCAACATGCCACACGACCAGTATCCCGCTGCAGCTGTTGCCGCAGCGCTCTACATCGTGAGTGGTATACGCGGCATGGAACGCGGCACACTTTCAGAACAGCGTAATCCTGACGGCACTGAGCCCTTTGCAGAGCTCGAACTTATGCGTCTTGCTGTTCCTCGACGTGTATATACACTGTCGCAACTGAAGTATGTGGCCGACCGCGTGAAGTGGCTCTGGGACAACCGCGAACTTATCGGTGGTCTCGAATGGGTAGAAGAACCTTCTGTGTTGCGTTTCTTCTCTGGCCGATTGAAAGAGATAGGCTTTTGGCAAGAGCAATTGGTCGAGAAGTTTCGTCAAGACTTCGGCGAATCGCTGTAAGCATATATATAAATGTACGCGCGCGAAGCATGCTTCGCGCGCGTATTCTTTTAACCCATTCTACTAACACTCAGGCAAACGGCCCAAGTGTGACGGTAGGGCTACCTCTTCAAACTTATACCCGAGACGCTTGAGTCCAAGTGCGGCACCTATACGATACATTACCTTAATGGCACGGGCAAATACGTGGAAAGCCATCGGGCTTTGCGATTCAATCTGTTCGCGGCGGATGAGCGTGACAGCAGCCTGCGCACAACCGCGCATCACACCCTCTAATTGCCGCGCCTCGCGTGAATCGAGTGACAAGCCAACTATCTGCTGTATGATATGCTCGTCCATATCGTCGAATCCTTGATTCCCATAATAGGCCTTATAGGGCGTCTTCAAACATTCCTGCCAATTCTTGTCCCAGCCATGAGCAACTGCCAATCCAAGATATCCAGCCCAAGCGACCGACACAGTAGGATAGTCGGCAATCTGACCAACCGCATCGGCCACATACTCAGGAGCCAATGTATCCCAATGCCCAGTAATGTCATCAGTAGCCAACAAAACCCCATCGAGCATTCCATGTGATGTGCATATACGCAGCAGCTCACCTTGAATCTTTTCTTCGAATCTATTAAGAAATCCTATATCCACTTTTCAATGACTTATAATCTAATGAGAAGCCCCACAACAGAGGTTGCAGGGCTTCGCTATACATATTGCAATGTCTTATTACTTCTTGATGTAGTCTTGTACTTTTTCAGAAGGAACCATCTGCTCATCGAAAATATAAGCACCGGTCTTCGGAGACTTAACCATCTTGATCACTTTAGAGTAAGAGCTTGCCTTACCCGTTTGAAGAGATGCAACCGCTTTCTTTGCCATAGTCTTATGCTATATTAAGGGTGATTACTTAATTTCCTTGTGAACTGTTACACGCTTCAAGATGGGATTATACTTCTTCAACTCCAATCTCTCAGTAGTGTTCTTTCTATTCTTTGTAGTGATATAACGAGATGTACCCGGCATACCGCTCTCCTTGTGCTCTGTGCACTCGAGGATAACTTGAACTCTGTTACCTTTTACTTTTTTTGCCATAATCAGTCTCTCCTTTACGCAATTACTTTAATGTCGTTCGGAGTGCAGTGACCCTCAGCAAAAGCTTGCTTCAAAGCAGCGTCCAAACCTTTCTTGTTAATCAAACGAAGACCAGCGGCGCTCAAGCGCAACTGAATCCAACAATTCTCTTCTACATAGAAGAATTTCTTTCTAAACAAGTTCACCTCAAAAGTGCGCTTTGTTCTGCGCTTTGAGTGCGAAACGTTGTTGCCAATCATGGCTTTCTTACCGGTAATTTGACAAATCTTCGACATTTCTATCTAATTTTGATGTTTGTTTTTACTCTGCATTCAAATTTCAGCGTGCAAAGTAACTACTTTTTTATGGAATAGCCAAATAAAACCATCAATAAATTCGTTTTATGGCTGATTTTCTTCTTTTTCTACTACTTTTTGTAGCATTTCGAGGGATATAAGTATTGCGTTTCGTGTATTTCTGTCTCTTCCTTTATTGAAATGTCGTATACAATGCGTGTATGTTTCTGTATGGGAAACAGCAGCTACCCAAATGGTTCCCACAGGTATGTCTGCAGTACCTCCTGATGGACCTGCCACGCCTGATGTAGCTACAGCAAAGTCTGTTCCCATCGTTTTCATCGCACCTTTTGCCATTTCTATGACAGTATGCTCACTCACCACCCCCTCAGTAGACAAAGTCTGTGGAGATACACCCAAAAGCTTCACCTTTACCTCCTCCATGTAGGCCACTATTCCGCCTTTCACACAGGCCGAGCTACCAGGAACAGCCGTAAGTGCAGCAGCTATACCTCCTCCCGTACAACTCTCGGCCGTGGCTACACTCCAACCTTTATCGGAGAGGGTGAGCACGATGAATTGGGCTATTTTGTAAAGTTCTTCTTCCACGTCTTGAAACCTTTTATCCGATGGAAACGCGCGAATATGCAGGTTTATCTATCGAGCAGAATTCGTTGTCCATATACTTATAATAACCAGTGATCGCTATCATAGCAGCATTGTCAGTGGTATAGCCAAACTTGGGGATATACACATTCCACTTATAACGTCGGGCATGGTCGAGAAAAGCATTGCGTAGTCCCGTATTGGCCGATACACCTCCCGCAACAGCCACTTCCTTAACACCGAGTTCTTTGGCTGCAAGTCGTAGTTTTTTCATCAATATGTCAACAATCGTAGCCTCGAGCGATGCGGCTAAATCCTCTTTATTTTTTTCGATGAAATCGGGGTTTTCTTTCAACCGATCGCGAAGGAAATAGAGAAACGAGGTTTTCAGTCCGCTGAAACTATAGTCGTAACCCGCGATATTGGGTTTGCTGAATGTGAAAGCCTTGGGATTTCCTTGACGTGCCAAGCGGTCGATAATGGGACCTCCAGGGTAACCTAATCCCATTACTTTAGAACATTTGTCGATAGCTTCACCGGCAGCATCGTCAATCGTCTGTCCTATAACCTCCATGTCATTGTATGCCTTGACAAGAACTATCTGTGAATTACCACCCGACACGAGAAGACAGAGGAAGGGATATTTGGGCGTTTCCTTTTTCGCTTCGGGCTCTTGTATAAAATGTGCCAACACATGTCCTTGCAAGTGGTTTACGTCAATCATCGGAATGTCCAACGAACGAGCAAAACCTTTGGCAAACGACACTCCAACAAGCAGCGACCCCATCAAACCAGGGCCACGGGTAAAGGCTACTGCTTTCAGTTCCTCCTTTGTGACACCGGCCTTCTTGAGCGCCTGATCCACTACAGGGACAATATTCTGCTCGTGAGCACGTGAAGCAAGTTCGGGTACTACTCCACCATAGTTTTCATGTACAGCTTGACTTGCCGTCACATTGGACAGGAGTTCACCATTCTTGATGATTGCTGCTGAAGTGTCGTCGCATGACGACTCTATTCCTAATATTATAATATCTTCCATTTACATTATTTCTTTATTGGCATTGGCGAATCATCTATCACTTAAACAGGTTGAAGTCTTTCAACTTTGGGTTTCTCTTGACCATCAATAACATCTCTATCAGCAGAAGTACAAAAGCTATCCAGGCCATTACCATAAATTGCTCATCATATTCCGAGTAGATATTAGTCTCAACCTCAGCCTTGGCTAGTTTGTCTACTTCGCGCTGTAGCAGACGCTGTGCATTATTGGTATTGTCGATACGGATATACACACCATTACCGGCAGCTGCAATTTCCTGACACATCTTCTCGTTCAGTTTGGTAACGATAACATTACCCTCCTTGTCGCGTCGGAAATCGTTGTGACGATCGCCAGGGATAGGAGCACCTTCGGGCGAACCTACTCCCATCACATACACCATCATGCCTTTCTCCGCTGCTGCCTTAGCAGCTTCAACCGCACCGCCTTCATGGTTTTCACCATCGGTGATAATAATGATGGCCTTGCCTACTCCCTCTTTGGGTGTAAAACTACGCGTGGCCATATCAATGGCCGCCATAATATTAGTACCTTGACGGGCTATGAGTCCGGGATTGATAGACTCAAGAAACATCTTGGCCGAGATGAAATCGCTCGTAATGGGAAGTTGTATGAAGGCATCACCTGCAAAGACTATGAGTCCCACCTTATCGTCTTCAAATCCATCGACCAACTTAGAGATGACATTCTTGGACTTCTCCAAGCGATTAGGAGCTACATCCTCGGCCATCATAGAGTTGGAAACGTCAAGGGCTATTACAGTCTCAATACCTTGGCGCTTGACGGTCTCCATCTTGGAGCCAAACTGCGGACGTGCCAGCAGCAACACCATAAAGCAAAGGGCAACAAAAGTGAGCCAAAACTTGATTGCAGGACGATGGTTTGACACCTCAGGCGTCATAGCACCCAGCAGTTCTAACGAGCCATAGATACGAAGAGCATTCTTGCGCTTATGACGAGCATAAAAATACACTGCCAAGATAACGAGGAGCAGGATATATAGGAATAAGGCGTTAGGATTTGCAAACTTGAACATAAATCCAATTTATTATTTACAGATTTACAATTTATTATCTATTATCAGCATTCTATTAAGAGTGCAGTATTCTTATGGAATTCTCCTCAAAATGGTGAGGCGCAGCAAGACTTCAAGTACCAGGCACACCATTGCCCATAGGGCAAAAGGCATATACTCCTCTGACTTACGACTAAAATCCTTGACATTGAGTTTGGTTTTCTCCAATTTGTCTATCTCTTCGTACACCTCTTTAAGCTTCGAATTGCTGGTAGCACGATAATACTGTCCGTCAGCAGTCTTGGCAATCTGCTGCAATGTATTTTCATCAATCTCTACAGGCATTTGGATATATTGTACGCCCCCCATCGTAGGATAGGGATAAGGCGCTGTGCCATTGCTACCCACACCTACAGTATATACACGAATGCCGTAGGTCTTGGCTATCTCAGCAGCAGTGAGTGGCGATATATCACCACGATTGTTTGATCCGTCAGTGAGGAGAATAACGACCTTCGATTTTGCTTTACTGTCCTTAAGGCGACTTACGGCATTGGCTATACCAAGACCTATGGCAGTACCATCTTCAATGATGCCATTCATTGCCATGTCACAGCTGACACTATTGAAAAGATTGAGCAACACTGCATGGTCTATGGTAAGGGGCGATTGAGTGAAACTCTGCCCCGCAAAGATTGTAAGACCAATATTGTCGTTCGGACGACCATTTATAAAGTCCGCAGCCACCTGTTTAGCTGCTTCAAGACGATTGGGTTTGAGGTCTTCGGCCAGCATACTGGTAGACACGTCCACAGCAAGCATGATATCTATACCTTCTACCTCGCTACTCTGCCAGCTATCTGTCGATTGCGGACGGGCAAGTACTATCACAAGGAGTGATAACGCAATCATGCGCAACACAAACGGTACATGGCGCAGATACACCTTGTAGCTCTTGGGCATGGCTACATACATCCTTGTAGTGGATACACGCATTGATGGTTCGCTCCTTCTGCCACGCAATATATACCATATAATATACGGTACGAGAAGAAGCAGTAATAGGAAATATGCAGGATGGGCAAATGTCATAATACTATATTACATTATTAAAAGAACACATGAACTACTCTACTGAGGAATACATACAAAACATATACTCCACAAAGAGTGAGAACAATAATACCGGCAAGAATCCACATTCGCTGTCTCTTGGAACGACCCTCCTTCACGACAATCTCTTGGGTTATAGGAGCGGCAGGTGCAGTCTCCTCCACTTTGGTCTTATTGATAAATTCAATGGCATTGATGAGGTTCATGTCATTTTCATTAATGAGCGGCTTGTACTTTGCAAACTTTACGAGGTCCGACATATTGAAGAGGGTACGCAACTCGTCTATCCACTCCTTGTCTTGCTGCTCGTTAAGCTTGTCAATAATCTCATCAGACGTCATTTCCATGGCATTGAACCCAAAACGTTCTTGCATGTAAATGCGTAGGGCATCGGTGAGTTCGGTATAGTAACTCTTGACATCCTCTTTTTGCCATCCCTTATCCATCTTGATGCGTTCCATCTCCTGAAGTGCCACTTGATGCGGTGGCAGCTTGGGAGCTATAGTTACACGGCGGAGGATAGGTTTGTCATCATTATAACGCATCAGGAGATAGACAACAAGAGCCGTAAAGACTAATATCAATACAAGAGCCAGCAACATGGGCCACAACTCAACCCATGTAAGCGGACGTTCCACGATATCCTTTATAGGGAAGATAGCCTCTACTGATGTAGTATCGACATCAAACATCAGCACCTTCATTGCTAAGGGGTTGGATACGTATAGTTGACTATCAACGAGTACCTCGAAGGGTGGAATATAGTAGAAGGCAGTATCGAACGAGGTCACAGTGAACTCTTGTGATACAAGCATCTGCTTGTTCTTGTTGAGGTATTGGGTGTCAGCCTTTACCTCGCCCACAATCTCTATTCCATCCATCAGATGGTTGTTTGGGTAAGTAGGCATAATGAGTTGTCCGTCAGCAGGACAACTTACCTCAAGTTTCACATGTGCCTGCTCGCCGATGAGCAATTGCAGTGAATCAATGCTGGCATTGATGGTAACTTGCGAAGATGCGGGCATAGCAAGCACGGCAAGCGCCAACATAAGGATGCATTTACTTAATTTCTTCATATTTCATCCGGTTTGTCATTTTAAACGTAGTGGAAAATCTCTACATCAGCAATTCTCTATATTCACATTGCAATAAGTGAAATCTTTCACTAAAGATGACATTCAATCTTAATTTCTTTTTGCAAAAAGGTTCATCAGCGACTTTACATAATCCTGGTCAGTACGCACCGAGATGGCATCTACTCCAGACTTTGTGAATGTGTCATGCAGGCGTTCTTGACTTTCTACCCACCATTGATGATGATGGGCACGCACCTTCCGTGAAGAGGTATCTATATATACGTCATCTCCGCTCTCGGCATCTACAATCTTCATCAGTCCCACATCAGGAAGTTCTTCCACACGCTTGTCATACACCTGGATGGCCACTACATCGTGCTTACGGTTGGCAATAGTGAGCGGACTCTTGAAGTCCTTTTCTCCGATAAAGTCACTAAGCAAAAAGGTAGTGCAACGCTTCTTAATCGCATTTGTCAGGTACTGCAAGGGCACGGTTATATCAGTTTGCTTGCTTTCAGCTTCAAAACCGAGAAGTTCGCGTATGATATAAAGGATATGCTTACGTCCCTTCTGTGGCGGGATGAACTTTTCTATACGGTCGGTAAAGAAGACGGCCCCAATCTTGTCATTGTTTTGGATGGCAGCAAAAGCCAATGTAGCGGCAATCTCGGTCACCATATCTCTCTTATACATCCCCGATGTGCCGAAGTCAAGACTTCCCGACATATCCACGAGTAGCATAACTGTGAGTTCACGTTCCTCCTCGAACACCTTCACATAGGGTTTGTTAAAGCGAGCTGTCACATTCCAATCGATATCACGCACATCATCACCATACTGATACTCGCGAACCTCTGAGAATGCCATACCACGTCCCTTAAAGGCAGAATGGTACTGTCCAGCAAAGATGTTGCTCGAGAGTCCACGGGTTTTGATTTCAATCTTCCGTACCTTTTTTATCAGTTCGTTTGCGTCCATTTTTTATTTTTGGGGAGTTAAATGTAGTTATAGCATTGCACCTTAATAGCGCTTTCGCATGCAATGACATTCTCCATTTATCTCCTGTAACTCCTTATATAATTAAGGTACCTCTACCCTATTAAGAATCTTGCTGATAATCTCTTCCGTAGTAAGGTTGCTGGCTTCGGCTTCGTAAGAGAGACCGATACGATGACGTAGTACATCATGAGCAACGGCACGTACATCTTCAGGAATCACATAGCCACGACGTTTGATGAATGCATACGAGCGAGCTGCCAATGCCAAGCTGATAGAAGCACGGGGAGAGCCACCGAACGAGATCATCTCTTTCAGTTCCTTTAATCCGTATTTCTCCGGATAGCGGGTAGTGAATACGATATCAGCAATATAGCGCTCAATTTTTTCATCGATATATACCTCTTTCACCACCTCACGGGCTTTGATGATTTCCTCGGCCTTCATGATAGGGCTCACCTCATATTTCTCACCATTGATATTCTGGCGGATGATGCGCATCTCCTCTTCGAGTTTCGGATAGTCGATGACAACCTTAAGCATGAAACGGTCTACCTGTGCCTCGGGCAGCGGATAGGTTCCCTCCTGTTCTATGGGGTTCTGTGTTGCCAATACAAGAAATGGCTCAGGCAGACGGAAGGTCTCCTTGCTCAGTGTCACCTGACGTTCCTGCATAGCCTCAAGCAAGGCACTCTGTACTTTAGCCGGAGCACGGTTAATTTCGTCAGCTAGGACAAAATTCGCAAAGATAGGACCCTTCTTGGAAATGAAGGTCTCATCCTTCTGACTGTAGATCATGGTACCTACTACATCGGCAGGCAGCAAGTCAGGCGTAAACTGTATACGGCTATACTTAGCATCTATGAGTGATGCCAGAGTTTTGATGGCCAATGTCTTAGCCAAGCCCGGAACACCCTCAAGCAACACGTGACCATCAGATAGCAATCCAATGAGCAGTGACTCCACCAAGTGTTTCTGACCTACAATCACTTGATCCATACCAGCCATCAGGTTGGTAACAAAGGCACTCTGCCTTTCAATCTTCTCATTTAGTTCGCGGATATCTATTCTTCCAACCATTTGTTTTTAGTTTTTAAGATTTTTAGTTGTAAGTTGCAAAGTTAACAATTTATCGCCAAATCACAATCCACAATTCACAATAAAGAGGTTGTTTTAAGTTTATTTCAACAATTCCTTCAGGCCTTACTATTTTATTCGCTCGCTTTTTCGTACCTTTATGATAAGAATCAAGAAGGTACTTTGGCGCTCGCTGAGAATAAACGTTGCTTATTCGCTCGCTTTTTCGTACCTTTATGAAAAATCAAGAAGGTACTTTGGCGCTCGCTGGGAATAAACGTTGTTTATTCGCTCGCTTTTTCGTACCTTTGCAAATAAAAAAGGAATTATGCGAATCGACATACTCACTGTATTGCCCGAAATGATTGAGGGTTTCTTCGACTGCTCCATTATGGCTCGCGCCAAGAAAAAAGGGTTGGCCGAAATCGTCATACACAACATACGCGATTACACTACCGATAGGCATCATCGTACAGACGACTACCCTTTCGGCGGATGTGCAGGCATGGTGATGAAGATTGAGCCTATCGACAACCTAATCACTAAACTCAAGAGTGAGCGTCACTATGATGAGGTCATCTTCACAACTCCTGATGGTGAACAGTGGAACCAGAAGATGGCCAACACCATGTCAATGTGTGAAAACCTCATCATCCTCTGCGGACACTTCAAAGGGATAGACTATCGTATAAGAGAGCACTTGATAACCAAGGAGGTAAGCATAGGTGACTATGTACTTACAGGTGGCGAACTGGCTGCCGCCGTGATGGCCGACAGCCTGGTACGCATCATTCCTGGAGTTATAAGCGATGAGCAGTCAGCATTATCCGACTCATTTCAGGACAACCTGCTGGCACCTCCTGTCTATACCCGTCCTGCCGAATATAAGGGATGGCGTGTGCCTGATATCTTGCTTTCAGGACATGAAGCCAAAATTCGCGAGTGGGAGTTTCAACAATCGTTAGAGCGCACACAGCGTCTGCGACCTGATCTCTTGAGCGAAAAATAGGAATAGCATTTTATAATAAATAAAGGTGGACCATACGGCCCACCTTTTTATCTATCTATAGATACGCACTTAAATCTCCAATGCGCCAATGATATCGCGTACCGAAGCGAAACCATGACGGTCAAGGTAGTCGTTGATACCGTCTACAATTTTTCCTGTTACCGCCGGGTCCATGAAGTTGGCCGTACCGACCTCAATAGCCGATGCTCCTGCGAGAAGGAACTCGATAGCATCTGTTGCATTGGTGATGCCTCCTAAACCAACGACAGGTATCTGAACAGCCTTAGCTACTTGCCATACCATACGCAGTGCGATGGGTTTCACCGCAGGTCCGCTCATGCCACCTGTCACCGTAGAAAGTATGGGACAACGACGTTCTGCATCAATAGCCATACCCAATAGGGTGTTAATGAGCGACACGCTGTCAGCACCGGCCGACTCTGCCGCACGAGCTATTTCAGTAATATCAGTCACGTTGGGCGACAGCTTGACGATGAGTGTCTTATCATATACCTTGCGCACTGCGCTCACCACTTCGGCAGCCCCCTTGGCCGTGACACCAAAAGCCATGCCACCCTGTTTCACATTCGGACATGAAATATTGAGTTCTATGGCAGGAATAGCCTCCAAGGCATTGATTCGTTCAGCTGTGGCTACATAATCTTCAATAGCAGAACCGCTGACATTAACAATCATATTTGTCTTGTAGTCTTTGATCGTAGGATAAATCTGCTCACAGAAATACTCTACGCCCTTGTTCTGAAGACCAACAGCATTGAGCATACCTGACGGAGTCTCAGCCATGCGAGGATAGGGATTTCCTTCGCGATGATGCAGGGTCGTTCCTTTGACAATAACCCCTCCAAGACGATCGAGGTCAACAAAATCGGCAAACTCTGTGCCATAACCGAAAGTACCCGATGCTGTCATTACCGGGTTGGCAAGTTCGAGCTTGCCTATTGAAGTTCTTAAATCTGCCATGATAACTTTTCTATTGAGAATACGGGACCTTCCTTACATACACACACATTGCCTTCCTTGGTATCTTCCACGCAGCAGAGGCATGCACCTACACCGCACGCCATCTTGTTCTCGAGCGATACCTCACAAGGCACATCGGCTGCTTTGGCCCAGCGGGCAACAGCTACCATCATCGGTTTGGGGCCACAAGTGTATACCTGACTAAACTGTTCGCGGGTGAGCACCGAGTGTTGTGTTACATAGCCCTGTTCACCTACAGCACCATTCTCTGTGGTGATATATACAGGACCTACCTTCTCAAATTCTTGCACCTGCATCAGTTCATTTTCGGTACGGCTTCCCAACAGGAACGTAGGTGTGATACCCATCTCCTTGAGTTTCATGCCGAGATAGAGCAAGGGCGCAACGCCCACTCCACCTCCAATAAGCAGAGGGCGCACCGATGGGTCTTCAGGTAATGTAAAGCCATTACCCAAGGGAAGTACCAGGTTAAGCATATCACCCTCTTTTAGGGTTGCCATCCAGCGAGTGCCATCACCGACGAGCTGTACCAGCAATCCCAGTTCGTTGGTCTCCTTATTATAATAATGTATAGAGATGGGACGACGCAGCATCACACTGGGCGTATGATCTACACGTACCTCCACAAACTGTCCTGGAAACATCTCAGGCAGTTGTTCGTCAGCAGTAAGGCGCAACAGCACACACTGCTTGCCAATAGCAACCGTCTGACGAATAGTCAAATCAAGAATATATTTCTTCATACGTATATATTATGGTATTACTTCTTCAGTTTCACACTTTTGGTATTTTCGCCTAAGGTCCAACGTACAATATATGTTCCACCTGGGAGTTCGACCAACGACTGCTGTTGGTCGGCCTTGAAGGTATAGAGCAAACGTCCACCCACTGTATACACATAGACATCCACTTCTGATAGTACATGCATGTCGTCAGATGCAAATCGTATGCAATCATTCTCCTTATCGTATATTACAGTATAGTCTATATCTGTCTTGTAGGCAAGCGGATCCACGTTATCTTCAATTACATTAGTGGCTTCCATCAGTTTCCATCTCACATTTGTCGACTTGTCAGATGCATTGCCGATACATGGTTCGCCTGCACTGAACACCACTTGACTTGTGCCCAATAGTCCAGCCACATTAGTCAATGTAAAAGCGGTGGGCGACACTTGGTTAGCAACAAACTGCCCCCACTCATCACGAGGTGTTTGCGAAAGCGTCAATGCACCATTTTCGTCCAGCACAGATACATACATGCCATTGGTATATAAATTATAGGTATTGACTGCATCTACTACAGGGATTAGTCGGAAACGTTGGTTCAAGTCCATCGTGTCAGGCTCTTCCAATGTCAGCCCTTCGCTGCACGAAAGATTTAGCCCAAGGATATGGCGTAGATAATAGTCTTTGTCGGCGTCAGGTTGATTAAGACATGCAAAGTCCGATATTGCATTCTGCAACCATGCTATCATCTCTTCGTAGTCCGTAATATTCTCATAACTATAGGCTTCAGCTTCCTTTACAGCTTCATTCAGGGCATCTGCTTTTTCCTGAGCATGCTGCATGGGGGCTGTACCAATCCACGCAGTGCGAACATCCGACAATGCTCTCTTTGCTTGTGCCAGCACCTCGGCAAGTTTTGCTTTTGCATCGGCCATTTCGTCTACATATTCCTCAATAATCCATTCTGAGCGCATTACCTCATCAGGGTATCCCTCACGTTTGTTGGCATATACAGTAGAGCCATCGGTAATGTCATCGGTACCCAACAGGCCATTCACTGTATATAAGCGATAGCAGTCGCCCGTTACCATAACGTTGAAGGTCGCTTTTGCTTCATTTGTTATGGTTTCTTGGCCTACCATGGTCCAGCTATTCACCGTACCCAGCATTACATATAATCCATTATTTGATTTCATATACACTCCGTTGCCATCTCCAGTGTACTCAAACGTAAACTGTTGGTCTACGTCATTGTTATTGTGCGTGGTTACGCTCAGCTTGTCGGCTACTATATCGAGATAATAGCCCGAACTCTTGTGGCGTATCACATACTGTTCACCGGCTTTCGGTAGCTGCTGTTTCTGTGCTTCGGCCAATTGGTTGGCAAGGTTCACGTTGGTGAGGATATAATCATCCTGGACAGTCGACTCAAACACCTTGGCATCGGCCACCATCTGGCGAAGCTGTTCTATCTGTTCCTCCGAATAGCAGAAGATACCTTCACCCACCTGCTCATCGGTCAACGATGTCAAGAAAGCCTCGGCATCGGCAATGGTTGCTGCCAATGCTTCTTTCACCTCATCGGGTACATAGTCAGGAATAAGCTCCTCAGGCGTGATTCTCCATTGGCGGTTGTTGCTTACCGAGTTGCGGTCATCATTCGTATAGCTCAATATGTTGTTCCCATCAGTCGACCCACCGCCTGAGTTGTTAATGGCATGATCTGTAGAGACATTGATGATGTTATAGTTGTCATTCTCGTTTACGGTGACAAACTGCCACAACTGTCGGCTATCTGCAGCGTCGGGTGAAACCACATTCAAAGGCGTCCCTACCGTAGCATTAGGCGAGGGATCATTGAAAGCCATTCCAGTAGCCTTATTGATGACTTGATAGTGGTCACCCACTTTGACAATCTGCCATAGTTGGGTGTCGCGACCATACTCGGGCGACCATATCACGACATTGGCACCCGATGCAGCCGACTGGTCGGCAATATCAAGCACTTTGTTGGTTCCTTTATTATAGATACGATAATAATATCCGTCCTGCAGAGCAAACGGTTTTAGCACCACAGGTTCATTGTCACCACCTACATCATTGGCCCGTTCCGCAAATCGGGTGGTAAGGAAATCCATATGCTCGCCGATAAAGGTCTTGAGCTGATTGATATAGTCGGCATAGGTCGAGTATAGATATATCTCATTGTATACTCTCGATGATATGGAGTAACGATTGTAGTTCTTCGTCTGCGAGCGGTCAAGGTATGCCGCCATACTGTCAATATAGTTGTAGAGATAATCTTCAAGTCCCTCTTCCACCTTCTGTTTCCAGGCATTGTTGACGGCATTATTAAACCATGGGTCCTTTATCATCTGCTTTACCCAGACCTTGGTCAAGTCACTGCCAAAGCCTGCATCTATCATATCACGATTCGTGACATCTCCCACTCGGTTACAGTTATTGTAGGCAATATCATAGTCCCATAGCGGACCGAAGTACAGCTTGGGATCGTCTCTGTCCTTATAGAGATATGTACTCCAGAAACCATCCACATTGGCACTCAGCTCTGTGGCGATATACCAGCTCACAAGCGTAGCCGAGTCGGCAATAGCGCGATAGCCATTGGTAGCATCGGTGAAGCTGTTACCGAAAAGCGAGCCTTCGAAATCATTGAGATACTGCTTGATATAATTCTTCTGAGCAGTGTTGATGACATCCTCATCAGGCGACTTCACAGAAATTATCAGATTCTTGTTAGTACGAAACTGCACTACTTCACTTGTGCCGAAGCCATCAATCTCCACAAGGTAGCCACCTGTGATATTGCTGGTATCTGAAGCCACTTCTTCCTGTTCATACACCTCCACACGCTTGTTATCCACGTTCACTTGGTCAGAAACTTGATAGTTTCCCAGATAAGTACCATTGAGCACCAGATCTACAAAATGAGCAGCCGGGCTAAACGGTTGACCAAGGAAGTCGCCCATCGTAAAGGTCACCGCATTGCGCAGCAACGTCTTGTCGGCATGGTTGGCCAGCAGTGTCCAACTCTTGTTCTTGGCAAAACCTTTACCCAGGAACTTGGTCGACTCCTTGAACTTGATGCGATAGGGTTTCTTCGCCAGATTCCACGTAGAGTTACCTCTACCACGTATCTGCAACGAGTCGTATTGCATCATCGTATTACCATCTATATAGGTCAGTGTTGCATATATATAGGTAGACTTACTCGTCACTGCCTGCTTGTTGAAGGTCTCTATATATATGGTAGGAATGTTGGTCAGCTGTGTATATTGAGCCATGCCCAACCTTGCCATCATACAAATAAGAAGCGATAGTAGTATTCGTTTCATCGTGCTGCTTGTAATCTTTTAAAAACAGTTTCTTATAAATTGCAAAATAACACATTTTTACCGAAAGAGACAAAAAAGCCCCACGAAAAATCCATCAAATGTAGGTTTGGCGCTTAAAAAATTGTATTTTTGCAACTTGTTTGGCTTTAGGCAACAATCAATTATTAAAACATACACTATGAATTGGACAAAACACGCGCTACTTATGGCAACAACCATCGCCGCAGGTGCCCTGTGCTCCTGCTCTGAGAGCGGAGAGAAGAAGACCGATGCCCCCTTCATCGGCAAGAATGAAATCAAGATCGAGGGCGACCGCATGACTCCCGAGGCCCTGTGGGCTATGGGACGCATCGGCAACGTGAGCCCCTCGCCCGACGGCAAGCAGATTGCCTACGGTGTCACCTACTACAGTGTGCCCGAGAACAAGAGTCATCGCGTCATCTATATGATGAATGCCGACGGCACCGACAATCACATGCTCACCACTTCGGCTGCCAGCGAGGGCGATGTGACCTGGATCAAGGGCGGCACCAAGCTGGCCTACCTGAGCACCGAGAGCGGCAGCAACCAGCTGTGGGAGATGAACCCCGACGGCACCGGACGCCGACAGCTCACCGACACGGAGAAGAGCCTTGAGGGCTACAGCTTCTCGCCCGACGAGAAGCAGCTCATCCTCGTGATGACCGTGAAGAACGGCCCCACCACCGCCGACAAGCACCCTGACCTGCCTTTGGCAACAGGCCGCGTCATCACCGACCTCATGTACAAGCATTGGGACGAGTGGACCGACGAGATCCCCCACCCCTACGTGGCCGACTTTAACGGCAAGGGCATCAGCAACCTCCGCGACATCCTCGAAGGCCAGCCCTACGAGTCGCCCATGCGCCCCTTCGGTGGTATGGAGCAGCTTGCTTGGAGCCCCGATGGCAAGACCATTGCCTACACCTGCCGCAAGAAGACCGGCGCCGCCTACTCCAAGAGCACCGATAGCGACATCTACCTATATAATATAGCCACTGGCGAGACACAGAACATCTGCAAGGCATCGGCCACCGACAAGAATATGGGCTACGACACCAATCCCCAGTACTCGCCCGACGGCACCATGATAGCTTGGCAAAGTATGGAGCGCGACGGCTACGAGAGCGACTGGAACCGTCTCTACGTAATGGACCTCGCCACGGGCGAGAAGCGCTTCCTCAGCCGTGCTTTCGACAGCAATGTGGATGAGTTCGTATGGATGCCCGACGGCAAGGGATTTTACTTCAGCGGCGTATGGCACGGTACAACGATGATCTATAGTCTCGACCTCGAAGGCAACGTGCGCCAGCTCACCGAGGGTCAGTACGACTTTGGCGGCATCACCCTCATGGGCGACCAGATACTCTGCAAGCGCCACTCAATGGCCGAGGCCGACGAGATCTATGCCTTCAACCCCGCCAACGGCAAGCAGCTCACCCAGCTCACTACCGAGAACAAGCACATCTACGACCAGATAGAGCGCGGCAAGGTGGAGCCCCGCTGGATGAAGACCACCGACGGCAAGCAGATGCTCACATGGGTTATCTATCCTCCCCACTTCGACCCGAGCAAGAAGTACCCCACCCTGCTCTTCTGCGAGGGCGGACCTCAGAGCCCCGTGAGCCAGTTCTGGAGCTACCGTTGGAACTTCCAGATTATGGCTGCTAACGACTACATCATCGTAGCGCCCAACCGTCGCGGACTCCCCGGTTTCGGACTTGAGTGGAACGAGGCCATCAGTGGCGACTACGGTGGTCAGTGCATGAAGGACTACCTCACCGCTATCGATGAGATGGCCAAGGAGCCTTACGTGGATGCCGACCGCCTCGGCTGCGTGGGAGCCTCGTTCGGCGGCTACTCCGTATACTGGCTGGCTGGCCATCACGACAAGCGCTTCAAGGCCTTCATTGCCCACGACGGCATCTTCAACCTCGAGCAGCAGTACCTCGAGACCGAGGAACTGTGGTTTGCCAACTGGGACCTCGGTGGCCCTTACTGGGAGAAGAACAAGATGACCGAGCACTCGTTCAGCAACTCACCCCACCGCTTTGTCGACAAGTGGGACACCCCCATCCTCTGCATCCACGGTGAGAAAGACTACCGCATCCTCGCCTCACAGGGCATGGCTGCCTTCAACGCCGCCATCATCCGTGGCATCCCTGCCGAACTGCTCATCTACCCCGACGAAAACCACTGGGTACTGCGTCCACAGAACGGCGTGCTGTGGCAGCGCACCTACTTCGAGTGGCTCGACAAGTGGCTGAAGAACTAACATCGCGATTCTTCACATCCTGTTATACGACAAAGAGAGTGCCGTTTTGGCACTCTCTTTTGTTGTTCTAATAGGGGTGCGAGACGAAACGTGAGGAAATCCTGTACAGAAATTTTGTAGCATAATGTAAGGCAACCCCTGCGGTTTGCTTACACGGTGTTGAAATCGGAAGTATAGACTTACCCAACTCACAAACTTAAAAACTCAAAAACTCACGTTTCGCTTACTTTCTGAAAAATCCTAATCGTCCGTGGCTGCGTTCTTTTTGTTTGCCATGGGGATTGGGCGGGAACAAGGCAAGGATTCCCCTGTTCTATTTCTTTTGTGGACATAAATTGCCGTAAATTGGCCATAAATTTCCCACAAATATATTCTGTTTTTTAATGTTCAAAATGCTTGCAACTTCGGAGATGAAAGAAGCGGTGGATGAGATGTCCACCGCGTCATTGAGACATAGTATATGTCATTCTTCATCACCCCCTGCAAGCAGTTCTTTTATACATTCATCAACCCCTTCTGCATCGATACTCTTTGCCGCTGCTTTAGCCTGTTTTGCAAGATCTTCATCACCAAGTTTAGTGTATGCAGCAGACAAGTAGCAATACCCAAGCCAACCATACACTTGTACAACCTCTTGATACCTCATCGCATTACCTATCAAGTCGCGTGCAAGGGTATATTTACCACACTGGTAAGCACTAAGGCCAGTAAACAACCAGTTGATATGGCGTTCGTTCCATTCTCCCTGCTTCTCCAACAATTCGTCCAGATATCCTCCTATCGTCAGTGCTTCTCTATACTCACCAGTTGTGAATAACGCATATTGCTTGAGGTTCAGCGCTTCTATGTTTGTCGCATCCATTTCCAGCACGATATTCGCATATTCTATTACCTCGGCATAGAATCTATTTTCGGCAAAGAGACTTATTGCCTGCAAGTAATACCTTATACTCTCCTCTTTGTCTCTCTGCTGTGCATATAGGTTACCCAAGTGTATATAGGGACGCGCGTATGTGGGGCGCAGCTCTATCGACTTCTTATACATCTCTGCAGCTTGGTCTAAATCGCCCTTATAGTAATATGCCGTGCCCAAAGCATTGTAATGGTAGTAAAGATTGTGTGCGGTTCCTTTCTCCACTACATCAGTGAGCAATGCTATGGCTTTGTCATAATCACCCAATCCTATGTAGCATTCCGCCTCGATAGGCTGGATATTACCATACGCATCCATCTTGCGCAAGCTGTCAATAAGCAAGAGCGTAGTTTCCCAATCTCCTTGCTGATAGGTATGCTCCAGTTGCTCAATCAGCACTTTCGTTCCCTGTTCCGAACCCACTTTCGGCGATTTACCATTTGAGCACGAGCAAAGTAGTACGATGACCAATACAAAACACCACTCCCTTTTCATTCCTTTCTGCTTCTAGTAACTTAATAATCAAATCCTGTTTCCTTTTTCAACTCTTTATATTTCTCGTAATCCTTATCTCCAAGGTCGTACCTTCCCAACTTATAGTACATCGTTGCCCGTTGTTTGTATGCTACTGTCCTATCTCGGAGTGAAGTTTCATCGTCGGGTAATACCTTCAAGCATAATGTCAGTTGCTCGATGGCTTCTTCCCACTCTTTGAAAGACTCGTGTATGCATGCTTTCAGAGCATGTGAGATTCCTCTAAGTTCCTTATTTCTCTTGGGCATATACTTCAAAGCTTTATCTATAGCAGTCATCGCATAGTCATACTGCTTCTTATCCATATATACTGTTGCCATATAGAAGTGTGCATAGGGGTTCTTCGGGTGCACCTTCAGTTCTGCCTCGAAGCACTTCAATCCCTCATCTAACTTACCTTTGTCTACCAGCTCTATTCCTCGATTGAGGTTAGCCGTGTCGAAACGTTTTTTTAATTGTGCACTCACACTCACCGTGGCCATCAATGCCACCATCATTGCTACTACTACCTTTTTCATTTGCTGTTTTGTCTTTAAATTTTACTCCTTCACCACCTTTTTATAGGTAATTCGCAATACCCGCTTGTCATTGTCAATCTCTATGCGTCCTAGTTTCTGCATCACCGACTGCCCTAACAAGAGCGGAGCACGCTGGTTCTTCACTACTGAGGCATGAATATTGTCGAGGTTAATTCCACCGAAGTTTACATTGCGCAGGTTAAGTATCGTGCCTTCACTCACACTGCCGTCGGCAGTGAGGAAATGCTGTTTCCCAATGACATCCTCTGATGATAGGTAGCCGTTCTTCATCATAAACGTTGCCTCCACGTCTGACATTGATATAATGCTTGCTCCTGTGTCGAAGATAAAGTGCAGCGGTAGGTCGTTGATGGTACATTTCACCATACACATATCCCCATCATTTGTGAAGGGGACCTCGACTACTACCTCTTCAAAGGTCTTGCCCGTGGTCTCCACGCTCCACTGATATTTCTCTTTATACTCTTCTATAAGATTCCTGAACTCCTCCATGTCACGAATAGCATCCATATCGTCATCATTGTCGATATGCACAAAGTTATGGAAACCCATCTCGAATGACTGACGCAAATAGGCCACCGACTGCTCCGTCTCGCCCATCCGTGAGTATAGGCATGCAGCATCATAGTACACGCCCTTATCATCGGGATTCTCATCGATCATTCGTTGCATAAACTTCTTTGCCTTATTCGGTTCGCCCAATTCCATGTAAGCATACATAGCACATGCATCAGTGTCGGGTACCGTATCTATTTCTATTACCTTGAGGAAGTCTGCTTCGGCAGCCACCTTATCCCCCTGCAATATATACATATCGGCACGCCCAAGGTAAGCATAAGCATAATCGGGATTCAATGCTATGGCCATTGAATAATCCTCGATAGACCCCTTCACATCACGCGTGTTATTCTTATAGAACCCACGGCGATAGTATCCGTAGAAGAAATCAGGAACATTATCCACATATTTATTAATTGTCCGTATACACTCTTCCGTGCGACCCATGTAATACAGCAAGTCAGCCTTAGCCAATAGATCGTTCATATCAGTCGAGTCCATCTCTATGGCGTAGTCAATATACTCCAACGCCTGAGGATAGTTACCCATCGCTTCGTAACATGAATATATACGATAGGCATAGTATGCAGCCGGAGACAAATCCAAAGCTTTCTTGTAATACTCAATTGCCTTGGGGTAATCCTTCACCTGTTCATTCACCACACCCAGATAAAACTGCCAGCCGGGAGTGCTTTTGTCTTTCAGACTTTTTGCCCTCAGCTTGGCCTCCATCACCATCTTGGCCGAATCTGCCATTTCGCTCAGCAAGAAAAACGCTTTGTTATTACTATCGATTTCCAATGCAGTCACAATGTCTTCTGCAGCTTTGCTATACTCCCCCTTCTTCATATAAGCCTCGGCGCGGAACGAGTAGCCTTCTGAGTAGTCGCTATGCATCTTAACCACATAGTCAAACTGCTTGATGGCATCATCGTATCTCCCCTGTGCCACGGCATTGCGTCCTATTCCCATATATCCCATTGCGTCACCTTTGTCCAGTTCTATGAGTCGTTCATAATCTTTGTCGGCAAGGTCATATTGCTGCTGCTCGTAGTAGAACTGTGCCCGTTGATTGTAATACACGGCTTCCTCGGGTTCCAATGAAATACATATACTCAGTTGTTCTATGGCCTCGTCGATTTCACCTAACATTTCGTGCACTCTTGCCTTTATTCCATGTGCCACTGCTCGATACTCCTTGTCTTTCTTGGGAGTATACCTCACGGCTTTCTCCACAGCACTCATAGCATAGCCATACTCTTCCTTCTCTACATACGCTATGGCTGCCCACGAGTAGGCATAGCCATTCTTCGGGTTTGCTTCCAGCTCCGCTTCGAGATACTTCAAGCCCTCATCCAATTCATTGTTCTGCACCAATTCCACACCCCGATTGTAGTTATACGTGTCGGGACGCTTCACCTTCTGTGCGCTTACACTTGCTGTGGCTATCAGCGCCACTACCATAGCTAATACTACTTTCTTCATATACATCGTATATTTATTTTTATACAAAATTCGCCCAATCATTTCATTCCCCCAAGCCTTTCGCGTTCAACTGTATGAAATGATAGGGTTAATGTATGAAGTGACAATAATACTATCATTTCATATCTTTACGACTTCACATTAACAATACCTACTTGGATATCTTTTGCCACACACCTTTGAAGAACTGTATTGCGCTAAACAATACGGCACCCCATGCTCCACATACGTACCTCCATCGCTTGCAGCCGAGTAGGTTAAGGCTGTTACCACCAAGCCACCTATACACCACAAGGCGCCATAAAGCATGTTCTTGTTCCCAGCCTCACTCTTTGCTTGTTGCAATTGATTCTGTAAGTTGGTCACTACCACCTCGGCATCCTCTTCTCGCAGTCCCTCTTCCACTAATATACGCTTCGTTTCAGTCGCGCTTTTTTCCTGTTCAAACATTAGGTTTGCAGCAAAGCTGTAAACTCGGTTTACAAACTCTTGAGCTTCTCTTTCTTGTTCTTCCATGTGTTTTCTACCTTTCTCAATTTTACATGTTACCATGAAAGTTCTTCGAACCTTCTATTCTCTTCCTAAACCTGTCTTCGTAAAAGTATTTATAGAGTAAGTCTATCAATTCCTGTCTAATACGAGTATTGGATATTTGCGGTGATACACTCCAACATCTTGTATTGTAATGGGTGTAGAAACGCCAACATATATCTTCTTCTTTAGCAGATTTTGCAAAGGTCAAGAATATCCTATTACCAAATGCCGTAGCAGAGCAGAGGCCTATAGCAAGAACTGGTAGTGACATATCACGACGAGCTAGAAGAGAGCTTATCTCTGCACCATATAGATCTTCTATTTCTCTTATAGCATCAAACTTGGTAAACACGGTACCAGGTTTGTATTCGGCTTTGTAAAAATACTCCCCTGTTTGCTCTTCCCACCATTGGTTTACATCTTCTTTCGTATCAAAGAGTACATAACCTGTATTACCATCCGAATCATTTCGAAAACAATGATTGGCTCTTCGGTGATGTTCTCTCAAAAATTGCTTCTTGGCATCAAGTGCATCTATCGCATTTGGATAGTAGTATCGTCCCATAATCATTGTCTTTTTGTACTAATAAATAAGTTTCGCGATTTCCACCATACATATTTTACTAAAACTTAGAAATGTAAATTAGATAATTCGACTGATTACATATCGTTCAATGTAAGGGAGGTCAGACCATTGTCGTTTCCCTTGATTCAAACAGAAATTCATATTCTCGCTTATTAGGCGAAATGTAGAACTTTGCAATCTTATACCTCTCATTCTGGAACTAATAGGTATAAGAAATTCGCTCACCAATCTTTGGACCAAATGCTGGTACGAAGGGCCACTTAACATTGTAGAATACATGATTTGTATTATTAGCTCCCAGTTCTTTTCAGAAGTATACCCTGCTGGTGATTTAACAACTCCTTGGGTTAATGTCTCTCCAGCCAAGATGGTAACATAATCATTTTCAGGCAAACCATATCTTTTTTGCAGATAGTTCAAGTATGAAACCTCATAATCGCTCAAGACTTCTTGACGCATCATATTGGCTTTGGTAAGACTGCTGCTATTTGATGATAGTATTCGTTTGATATTTGCCATATCCAAACTATTACCACTCAATAAACGTAAATACATCATTGAATAGTAAACTAAATTGATATGTCTACGCTTATCGTAAGAACTATCGGCTGTATCAAATCCAAAAAAATTACTCATAGTATTAAATATTAAGTTTGTAGAAATTGATTATAAGCACGAGTTTAGATCGCGTTCATTTTCTGAACCTGCAAAATCACTAACTCCCCATCGCCCTGAGCATTTGACAGAACTTCTTCTTCTGTCCACAATAAATTTAGCCCATGAAGCATAATTGCTTTGTATTTGCTCTTCTGTCATCAAATCTGACGCATAACATAAATAAGCTAAACAATCTACATACATCAACAAGTCACAAAAGAGAACGCGCCCACATCTAGAGATATGTTCATCCACAAGTTTCAATAATCCGTCTTTGTATTTTTCTATTTTCACAGAAACGGTTGACGAGTTGACTAAAGCTACAAGACGATTGAAATCATTGGGCACATCATGAGCTTCTGCTAATGGATAAATTGAAACATTATGAAAGACATAAGGACGTGCCCATCTGGAATCCACATATGGCATTGGCAGAAAAGGGTTTTGAACTGTTGGAACATCAATGGTTATGGTACGACTTGACCATCCTTCCTTTAGATTTGCTGAGAGTTTCATAGTTCTTACTTTTACATTATTTAATCAATTGTTCCTAATTTATATTCTATTCCACGCTTATACTAATTATATTCAAGACAGCCTCATGAGCTAATTCTCCTTCAGTAATAATCTGCTGTTTTGAAAAAGTTGGGTGATTAGCTGCGACTAATGGTGCTTGTCTTTTTAAGTTCTGTAGCATTGAACTACTACAATCAGTATCCCACGCTTTGTAAACATCACTTAAAAGTAGCAAGTCCACAAATTGATTGCTATTTAGTCGACCTCTATAGTTTGCAATAGGTGAGTTACATGCAAGGTTAAATGTCATATTGAGTTTATCCATATTTTTAAACACGATGAATGCCCTATGCTTATTTCCTTCGGTCCTAGCTTTTTCCGGGAGTGAATAATCATTGGCTACCCTACTGCTGTAATAATAGCATAACATAATTGGAGCATCCCCACCTATTTTTCGTGCAAACATCTCAAAAAATGCACACATTGCTGTTGTGTCAGTCGGGACATCCGTTGGGGGGCATTTCCATTTGTTTTTAGCCAATTCTTCAGCCAAGCGATTCAACACTCGAACAATATCCATTGAAGGGTCTTTTCCAACCATTTCATATGAAATACGTATTTGAGAATACTCCTTTAAAAGTTTTAATATCATATTTGTAACTTTTAGATTTGTCAATTATTTTCAAAGCGCGTCCTGATGGTCGCTGATATATTGAATTTCAACTCCCATATCATCCCTGAATACGGACAATCTTTTTATTGTGCCATTGTCTGGCCAACACTCAACCTCGAAACGATAGTCTGGATCCTCCCCTCTGTAATATAAAGTAAAGTAGTCTTGACGAACTAGATATGCACGTTTGGGACTTAGAGTCGGAATAATGGAGATTTCCACTTGGCTTCCTGTCGCATCATAATTCAAATTTGCCCGTCTCGCCACATGGTCGTGAGATACAAGTTTTCCTTTCTCAAATCTTTTATGGCTGTGAAATACATGTGTTACTAATGACATAATTTGTGTTTAATGTTTGCTCCTTACAAACTTGTTGTTAATAATCAAGATAAATGTCAACGAAAGGTTCCATTCCCGATTCCATTGAGATATCAGAAATGGGCATACCAAATGCCATCATTGAAGAACGCATTGCATTGTAGTGTCCTTGTAGCCCGGCACCATAAACAGCAATCGAACCTATTTTGCCATCTCCATTAGTGCTCGGATAAAACAAGAAGAGATTAATAGGACGTCCATCTCGTGTGATTTCTAATGCATGGATTCCAGCCATAGCATCATAGGTGTAAGAGTTTATGCGATAAGCTGCATAAGCTGGAAAGTTCCTAAAGCCATTGGCGATGTTTTGAATACGCTGTAGGCTGTCTCGATTAAGTGAATTGTACATAAATAATAGACTTTAAACTTTAATATTGATATATTTTCTGGGCCAACTTATACATACCCTCGGGCTTAATATATTCAGTTCCCCATTCAAATTCTTTTATTATTGTACCAACAGACATGCAAAGGCAATACATTGTTGCATTATTAGGAGACTGACGGTAATGGTCTGCAGCAAGCCGAGCAAGTTTATTGATTACTTGCTCATTCTTTCGGCTGGCTACGATATCCATTTCTTCTTGTCGGGTAAGTAGTGGCAACACATCCCTTTGTATGGATGATTTCATGGGAATCATTTTCATCAGCAATGACATATCCACCTTTGATGAAAACTGTTTAAGTTCGTCTAACGTAATCATGATTCTTTTTAGTTGTTATATGCGGTTATAATATCTGTTAACTTTCATCTCGGTAGAAGGAATGTCTTTCATAAGTTCTATGATTTTCCTAGCACAATACAAATGCTGCGTTGTGCCAAACTCTACAAACCCTTCAGTGAAAACAGCACAAGTTTCCTTTGCTATGTGGGTAATCCAGTCAGGAGTAAGGAGCCCATCTGATTGCTTGTAAAATTCAATGCACATGTCACATGCATACATAATACATTCTTCGGTTAGTTCATACAAATTCATTGTACGACCTAACCTATTCTGTCGTCGTTGAATGTTGCCCATGACATCCACCTTAAAGGAATCTCTAAAACTAGGTTTTGGAAAGCCAAACATATATTTTAATCTAATATCTTTGTCTTTGGCTCCTAATGACAAGTTACTACAAAAAAAAGCGTGAAGCCAGTCACTTGTTGCTCGCTTCATGCTTCTAGGCCTTCGCATTGCCCGGTTTGTCGAAACGAGCAACGCGAAGCCTCACGCCGATATGTATATACGCACCTTACATCACACCAATCATCACGACTAATATAACAAAGGAGTACGAAAAACATACCCATGAGACATTCACCGTTGCTTTGTTTTTGACAAACCTTAAGAAGTTGCGAAGTTCAGAAGCATCAAAACCAAAGCGTCAAGTAAACGCTTTTCCATTATGTCTGCCCCCACCCTACCACCTTAATCCGTACAAATGAATTAAGGTATCGGCGCGAGAACGATGCAAATTTAAGTATTAATTTTGACAATTCGTACAAACGAGTAAAATAAAATGCAATCATTGTAATTTTACAGCGAGTGCAGCCGAATTGAAACGGAGTTAATTTTAAGGTAATCGGAGATTACAACGATTAACGAGGAACGATTAACGATAATTTTTGGGCAATTATATGGTAATTAGCGTTCAACAAAAAGATGAAAAGAAAACAACTCCCAACAAATGGGAGTTTATGTGGTAGGGTATCCATATAAAACAAGTGTTGCGGAATAGGTTGTCCGGCTGTCCTTGCACGGCATAACACATTGTATGCCAATTAGTAGACAAGGACAACCTGGGTTGCCTTGGGTTGTCCTTGTCTTTTGGCTCATAATCAATGCATTGTCTACAACAAGGACAGCCGGACAACCTATTCGGGTAAAGTGCTTTAAAAACAGACAAAGAGATTTTGGCAATAATATCGTGTTTCCGTTTTTCACCTGCCAGTGCCCGCCAATGCATCATAACACCATGAATGACTTGCGGTTAATGGCGGACATTGCGTACAAATTTACATGTAGGTAGCGGAGTGCGTATAGCCTATCTCGTGACTGCTCGTAATAGGAGGTAAAGCATCTGATTTTCCAATTCCTAACATCCGTTTCTCTGTTTCTGCTTGTCGTTTTTATTTACCGTTCGCGAAGAGCAGCGTTGCCTTTCGCGAAGAGCAGCGCGGTCGTTCGCGAAGAGCAGCGCTGCTATTTGCGAACGGCAAATAACTTAGCTTTATAGATGATGCCAAAGTAGCCTTCCTTTTTTCAAAAATCCAAGGTGCGATTTTAACGTGAGTTTAATATATAGATGTTGTCAAGACACAAATAAAGTGGAAAGTGACCATCCGTAAGGAAACACTAAACACTACACACTAAACACTACACAACCGACGTGGAAAATCGTACTAAGTGTCCGCCACTAAAGAGCCAATTGACAGATAGTTAACCACTATCGGCGGACACTGGCAGATAGAAAAGGAAGAACACAGGTTCAATATAATACCAAGCGGACACTTCTATAATTATTACCTATAATTAGCCAAAATTCATGAATAAATGATAATATGTGCAAGGCTATGCGCACAAGTTTAGCAAAAAAGATGTACTTTTGTAGTTGGTACGAAGTCTTCAAATCTTAGTACATACCATAAATAGATATAACGTGATGAACGATACGATAAATACCTCATTCTTTACAGCGGAAGAGAAGCTGCAGGCAGCTGCGCTCATGGAGCAGCTGAGAGAACTGGCTGGAGAGAGCTTGCGCGACGAGGACATGATGCGCATAAGCACACTGCTTACCGATGCTATCGGCAAGGGATGCCTCCAGCGCGACAGCTTCGGGCTTAACCCAATCATCAATGACCTGCAGACGGCCATCATCGTGGCCGACGAGATGGGCATGCGCCGTGCAGCCATCGTGAGCATACTGCTCCACGATATCGTGAAGACGGGCTTCGTCACTACCGAGGAGGTGGCAGGGCAGTTTGGCAGCGATGTGGCGGGCATCCTAGGCGGACTGGTGCGCACGGCAAGCCTCTATGAGAAGAATCCGACCATCGAGTCGGAAAACTTCCGCAACCTGCTGCTCTCCTTTGCCGAGGACATGCGCGTAATCCTCATCATGATTGCCGACCGCGTGAACACGATGCGCCAGATCAAGGACAGCGAGAATGAGGCAGCCCGCCTACAGGTAGCCAATGAGGCGGCCTACCTGTATGCTCCGTTGGCCCATAAGCTGGGCTTGTACAAGCTGAAGTCGGAGCTGGAGGATCTCTCGCTCAAGTACACGCAGCACGACATGTACTACCATATCAAGGAGAAGCTCAATGCCACCAAGGCTGCCCGCGACAAGTATATCGCCGCGTTCATCGACCCTATAGACAAGAAACTGGCTGCTGCCGGACTCAAGTACCACATCAAGGGACGCACGAAGAGCATCCACTCCATCAGCCAGAAGATGAAGAAGCAGAAGACCAACTTCGAGGGTATATACGACCTCTTTGCCATACGCATCATCCTGGACTCGGAGTATGAGAAGGAGAAGCAGGAGTGCTGGCAGGCCTACTCCATCGTGACCGATATGTACCAGCCCAACCCCAAGCGCCTGCGCGACTGGCTCTCCATACCGAAGAGCAACGGCTACGAGTCGCTACACACCACAGTGATGGGGCCCGAGGGCAAGTGGGTGGAGGTGCAGATACGCACCGAGCGCATGGACGAGATTGCCGAGCGCGGACTGGCTGCCCACTGGCGATACAAGGGAGTGAAGAGCGAGACGGGCCTTGACGAATGGCTCACAAGCATACGCGAGGCACTGGAGCACACGGACGATGACGGCATCGAGCTGATGGACCAGTTCAAGATGGACCTCTACAAGGACGACGTGTTTGTGTTCACCCCGAAGGGAGACCTCTTCAAGCTGCCCCACGGAGCCACGGTGCTCGACTTTGCCTTCCATATACATACCAATGTGGGCAGCCGGTGCACCGGAGCCAAGGTCAACGGCAAGCACGCCCAGCTGCGCTATGTGCTCAACAATGGCGACCAAGTGGAGATACTCACCTCGAGCACGCAGACTCCCAAGCAGGGCTGGCTCGACATCGTCACTACCTCGAAGGCACGCACCAAGATACGACAGAGCCTCAAGGAGATAGAGTCGCGCCAAGCAGCCTTTGCCCGCGAAACCATAGAGCGCAAGTTCAAGAACCGCAAGATAGAATACGATGAGCCCACGATGATGCGCCTCATCCGTCAGATGGGCTACAAGCAGGTGACGGAGTTCTATCAGAAGATAGCCGAGGGCTCGCTCGATGTAAACCAATTCATCGACCGCTACGTGCAAGCCATAGAGCAAGTGACCGAGCCGCACGATGTGGTGACCCGCAGTGCCGAGGGATATAACCTGCAGCAAGACGAACAACTCAAGCAAAGCTTCTCGGGCGACGTGCTCGTGATAGACCAGAACCTCAAGGGTATCGACTTCAAGCTGGCCCATTGCTGCAACCCCATCTATGGCGACGAGGTATTTGGCTTTGTAACCACGGGCGGCGGCATCAAGATACACCGCTGCGACTGCCCCAACGCTCCCGACCTGCACTCCCGCTTCGGATACCGTGTGGTGAAGGCCCGTTGGGCAGGCAAGAGCAAGGGGGCGCTCTACCCAATTACACTCACTGTCATCGGACACGACGACATAGGTATCGTCAACAACATCACCTCCATCATCTCGAAAGAGGAGAACATACAGCTGCGCAACATCAGCATCAACTCGCACGACGGACTCTTCTCGGGCACGCTCACCGTGATGATTGAAGAAAACGCCCGCCTGCAGGCCCTGGTGAAGAAGCTGCGCACGGTGAAAGGAGTGAAGCAGGTGAACAGAAACTGATGAGGATGTCAGAAACTGATAAACCAGCAGTCGTCGTCAATGCGAAGCGCTCGACTCGTTTGAGAACCCGACGCTTTCATACCGCGTCGGCAGCTAAGCTTAAAATAATTTTTAAACAGATTCTAAAAATCGTTTCCTATGAAAAACCGCATTTCCGCATTATTCGTAATCGCTATCCTGCTTGTTGGGTGTACGTCACGACCAAGCAAGCGAGTTGACAGGCAAGAGTATATCACGACCGAAAAGACGAAGCTCATCAAGGGCGGACAGCTATACCATTATATAGGATGCAATATTTGGTATGCCTCCATCCTCGGATCTACAGGTATGGGCGGCGACCGTGAGCGCCTGTGCCACGAGTTGGACCAACTGAAAGAACTGGGAATCACCAATGTGCGCATACTCTCTGGCCCCGATGCCGGGAGTCTCCTTGCCAACCCTGCCAAGCCCTATCTGCAGACAGCTCCAGGCGTACTCAACGATACCATCCTTGAGGGCCTCGACTATGTCATCGCTGAGCTGGAGAAGCGCAACATGGATGCCGTCATCTACCTCAACAATGCGTGGGACTGGAGCGGTGGCTATGGATTCTACCTCAAGGAATGTGGCTATGGCGACTCGCCCAACGCAAATGTCGAGGGTGGCTATGACCGCTACGTGGACTACTGCGCCGACTTTGCGCGCGACACCTGTGCACAGGCTTTATATTATAAGTATATAGAGCAAATCGTATCGCGCCACAACACGATCACCGGTCGTCCCTACAAGGAGGAACCTGCCATCATGGCATGGCAGCTGTGCAATGAGCCGCGCCCCTTTGCACGCGACAACAATACGAAGGAGATGTTTGCCCAATGGATAGCCCGCGCCGCTGCACTCATCAAGAGCCTTGACCCCAACCACTTGGTATCTACAGGCAGTGAAGGCACAGTAGGCTGCGAAGCCGACGTCGAACTTTGCGAGCGCATCCATGCCGACCCGAATATCGACTACCTCACCATACACATCTGGCCTGTCAACTGGGGCTGGGCACCACGCACCGACCCCGACAGCGGTATAGAGAATGCTTGCGTCAAGAGCAGCCAATATATCGCCCTGCACACCGAGATGGCCAACCGACTGGGCAAGCCACTCGTGATAGAGGAGTTCGGCTACTCACGCCAGGGCAACAAGGCGGGCATAGGCATTCCTACAGACAGTCGCGACCAGTTCTACAGCCACATCTTCGGTGAGGTGAAACGCAGCATCGAGGAGGGAGGCCCCATCGCAGGCTGCAACTTCTGGGGATGGAGCGGTAGCGGACGCCCCCGCCAAGAGGTGTGGCAAGCAGGCGACGACTACTTGTGCGACCCACCCCACGAGCCACAAGGCTGGTACTCGGTATTCGACTGCGACAGTACAACGATTGCAATTATAAGAAAATTCAGTGAATAGGATATTCTAGGAAATCCTAGGAATATCTAGATACCCTAAAAATAGAACACCACCCATGAAACTACGCTCACTCCTGCTCGCCACACTTCTCGCGACACTCCCCATAGGGAGCTTCCCCTCTCCTACCGACAGGGTCAACCCCTTCATCGGTACCACCAACTACGGCACCACACACCCCGGTGCCGTCACCCCAAACGGGATGATGTCGGTAGTGCCGTTCAATGTCATGGGCTCAGACCTCAATCATTACGACAAGGA
Organism: Bacteroidaceae bacterium; assembly: GCA_017622495.1. Taxonomy (GTDB): domain Bacteria; phylum Bacteroidota; class Bacteroidia; order Bacteroidales; family Bacteroidaceae; genus UBA1189. The sequence continues at coordinate 97,231 of JAGAQY010000049.1, forward strand.
CAAGCGTTGGTGGTCGGCACCGTATGAGTATACCAACCACTACTTCACCGGCTATGCCCACGTGGCGCTGAGCGGTGTGGGATGTCCCGAAGCCTCGTCGCTATTGGTGATGCCCACAGCAGGAGAACTCAACGTGGACTACCACAGCTATGGCTCGGAATACACCCAGGAGAAGGCAACACCCGGCTACTACACCAATCAGTTGAGCAAATATGACATCACTACCGAGGTGACTGCCACCCCACGCACTTCGTGCGAGCGCTACACCTTCCCTGCAGGAGAGGGACACATCATCCTGAACCTCGGACAGGGACTCACCAATGAGAGCGGTGCCATGGTGCGCCGCGTGAGCAGTACTGAGGTAGAGGGAATGAAACTGTTGGGGACATTCTGCTACACTACACAGGCGGTATTCCCCATCTACTTTGTTATGCGCGTATCGCACGAGCCCTCTACGGCTGGCCCGTGGAAATATCAGCCTAAGCTACAGGGTGTAGAGAGTGCCTGGAGCCCCGACGACGGCACCTACAAGCTATATGAAAACTATCATCGCGAGATAGCCGGTGACGACATAGGCTACCGCTTCAGCTACGACGACCTTGGCGAAGGCGAGCAGGTAACCGTGCGCATGGGTGTATCGTTCGTATCCATAGAGAATGCACGCATGAACCTCGAAGCCGAGCAGCAAGGCAAGACGTTCGACCAGCTGCGTGCCGAGGCCACAGCACAGTGGAACGGTGACTTGGGGCGCATACGCATCGAGGGCGGCACACCCGACCAGCAAACCATCTTCTACACTGCTCTCTACCACGCACTCATCCACCCGAGCATCATCAGCGATGTCAACGGCGAGTACCCCAAGATGGAGAGCGGCTACACGGGCAAGGCCGACTATACGCGCTACTCGGTGTTCTCGCTGTGGGACACCTATCGCAACCTGCACCCCCTACTCACGCTCGTCTATCCCGAGCGGCAGACCGATATGCTGCGCACACTCGTGGGGATGTATGAAGACTGGGGATGGCTGCCTCGTTGGGAACTCTTCGGACGCGAGACCTACACTATGGAGGGCGACCCTGCCGCCATCGTCATTGCCGACAGCTGGGTGAAGGGACTACGCGACTTTGATATCCACAAGGCCTACGAGGCGATGCTCAAATCGGCCATCACGCCTGGAGCCGCCAACCCCATACGCCCCGACATCGACCCCTACATTACCGAAGGATATATCCCCGTGGGATTCTTTGCCAACGACCTCTCGGGCGACAACTCCGTATCGCACGCTTTGGAATACTGCATGGCCGACTATGCCATCAGCCAGCTGGCCGACTCATTGGGCGACAAGCCCAGAGCAAGGGAGTTTGCCCGCCGCGCCCAGAGTTACCGCCGCTACTACGACAAGGAGCACGGCACGCTGCGTCCCCTCACAGCCGACGGCACCTTCCTTGGCGACTTTGATCCTGCCACGGGCAAGCACTTCGAGAACGTCCCCGGATTCCACGAGGGATCTGCATGGGCCTACACCTTTGCCTCTACACATGACGTTGAGGGGCTCACACGCCTCATGGGCGGCAAGCGTGCTTACATAAACAGCCTACAAGGCGTATTCGACAACGGGCACTACGACCCTGCCAACGAGCCCGACATCGCCTACCCTTACCTCTTCAGCCGATTCAAGGGAGAGGAGTGGCGCACACAGAGGGAGGTGAAGGCACTGCTCGACAAGCACTACCTGAACGCACCACACGGCATTCCCGGCAATGATGACACGGGCACCATGTCGGCCTGGGCCGTATTCTCCATGATGGGCCTCTACCCCGACTGCCCTGGCACACCCTATTATACAATTACGACGCCTACCTTCGACAAGGTGAGCATCACCACTCAGCAGGGCGAGCTCAGCATCAGCACGCATCGCCCCGACACGGCATGTCACTACGTCGACCGCATACAGATGGACGGCAAACGTTGTGGATACCGCGTCCACCATCAAGACCTGATGGGAGGCACACTAACGATTACGACAAAAAAACGATAAACGACAATGATACGACAAACGACCTTCCACCTTGCTGCCAAGCGCAGAGGATGCCATCTGGTGACACGCGAAGTATTGGGGCATCTGCCCCAACCCCTTCCACAGACAGGATTGCTCCACCTCTTTGTGCAGCACACCTCATGTGCACTCACTATCAATGAAAATGCCGATCCCGACGTGCGCACCGACCTCAGTCGCATCATGGACCGCCTCGTCAAGGAGAATGAGCCATACTACACCCATACGATGGAGGGAGCCGACGACATGCCGGCTCACGCCAAGTGCTCGCTCTTCGGGGCGTCGCTCACCATTCCCATTACCAATGGCCGTCTCAACCTCGGCACATGGCAGGGTATCTACCTTTGCGAGTTTCGCGACTATGGCGGCGAGCGCCGTATCGTGGCTACGGTTTACGAATAATCACTTACGCAGGTTGAGCTCTACGATATAATCGGTACCTGTGGGCACCTCATCGAAGAAGAGTGTCACACCCTCATTCGTGCGCTTCATCTTCAGCGGTTGCTTGGTGTCGTAGACGAACGCTTTCTTCACCTTGCCCTGTAGCGGCAAGTGGAGTTCTTTGGCATCAAGGTCGAAGATATGGACAAAGAGTCTATCGCCCTTGCGCGTTGTGACTCCCCACTCCTGGGCAGCGATATCGCCCGCAGTGGTTCCATAAATGGTTTCTCCATATCGACTGGTCCACTCACCGATTGCGCTCAATCGCTCAAGTGCAGCAGCAGGAAGTTCGCCATTAGGTTGCGGACCCACATTGAGCAGCAGATTTGCTCCTTTACCCGAAGTGCTCACGAGGTAGCGTATCAGGGTCTCTGCGCTTTTATAGTTTTGGTCAATGATCTTGTAGCCCCACATGCCGTTCATCGTCTGACAGGTCTCCAGAGGCAGGCGGCTGATATCTTGCCCTGAGAGTCCGGCCTTGTTCTCACCCGGGAGATCACGTTCAAAAATCTGTATATCCTCGCCCTCTATAGGTGTCTGATGATGGTTGTTTCCCACGAGGCACGCGGGCTGCAGGCGATGGATGAGCGCATACTGCTCTTCGAGTTGCCAATCAAAAGGCACGGTATCTTGGTCGTGATCCCACCAGCCATCAAACCATATCGCACCTATCTCGCCATAGTTGGTGAGCAACTCGGTAATCTGTCGGTTCATGAAGCCGTAATACGACGGCCAGTCAGCCTTTTGCATATCCTTGCCCGTATGGCGTCCTGTGCGTCCGGCAGGATAGTCGTCGCGTGTCCAGTCTATATGCGAATAGTAGAGATGCAGCTTGATACCCTGTCGGTGACACTCATCGGCCAGTTCCTTGATGACGTCACGGCCGAAGGGAGTAGCATCCACAATATTGTAGTCAGACTGTGCCGTATGCCACATCGAGAATCCATCGTGATGACGCGAGGTGAAGCAGATATATTTAGCACCAGCAGCCTTGATGGCACTTACCCACGCCTTGGCATCGAAGTTTACTGGATAGAATGCCGATGCTGCCTTGGCATACTCCTTATTGTCGATATTGGCATTGGTCATATACCACTCTCCCTGGGCAAACATACTATATATGCCCCAATGGATGAAGATGCCCAATTTGCTGTCGGCAAACTCCTGTCTGGCTTTAAGATTTTCTTCTGTGGGTATATAAGATGGCGTTTGTTGGGCCATAGAAACCTTGGCAACCAATGAGAATAAAACCGTCAGGACCAATTGTCTGAGATGTGTGTGATTCATAGTGATACAATGCTTAAGATTAATTCGTGTGCAAGGTACGAAAAATATCCTACCCCAACAAGCGATTGGGGGATTTGCACGATAAATAATGGAGAAATTACCACAAAACCATATTAACATTGTACTAATTCACTCAAAAATCACTATTTTTGCAGCATTGGAAACTTGTAGAATCGACTTTTTCATAGGGTCCACGCAACAGAGAATATGAAGGTCAAAATAAGACAAATCATCATGATGGTAGGATTATGTATGCTTACCCTCCCTGTATGGAGCAAGGTATACACACCTACTACTATCCCTATGGTACACCTTGAGGACCACACACGCTATACCTGCAACCCTGATGGCATACTATCGGCCCATGCGGTGAGTATAATGGATAGCATCTTCTATGCCTTGGAACAGCAGACCGGTATACAGACTATAGTGGCTGTGGTGGGCGAGATTGAACCTGCCGATTGCTTCGAGTTTGCCCATGCTTTGTTCACGGCACAGGGGGTAGGTCAACAGGATAAGGACAATGGACTCGTCATTCTCCTCTCTACGGAGGAGCGCTGCATACAGTTTGTCACCGGCTACGGACTCGAAGGTTCACTGCCCGATGCCATCTGCAAGCGCATACAGAGTAAATATATGATAGACCTTCTGAGTGCCGAGCGTTGGGACGAAGCCATGATAGCCGGTTCACGGGCACTATACAAGCACCTCATGGGCGACCCCACACTCTTCAACGAGGAGCGACAAGAGGCCGAAGAAGACCGCCAGGCCCTCATCGGGTTCGTCGCCTTTATAGTCATCTCCATCCTGCTCTTCGTGGTACTGGCCTATATCGTAGCCCGTAAGCAGTCGCAATGCCCCAAGTGTAAGCAACACACGCTGAAGCGCACCGACAGCATGACCATCATGCGCCGCAACGGCATACGTCGCGACCAGGTGACCTTCACCTGCACTCATTGTGGGCACAACGTATACCGTATAGAGGATCATCACATCGGTGGTGGCGGAGTGAGCGGTGGCCCTATCATCGGTGGAGGCGGACGCGGCTTTGGTGGCGGCAGCTTCGGAGGCGGTGGCTTTGGCGGCAGTTTCGGTGGCGGTCGCTCGGGCGGCGGTGGTGCCGGCTCAAGGTTCTAAAAGTGAAGAGGGAAGAGTGAAGAGGGAAGAGTTTAGGCCCTAAATAGTAAAAGCAACTATTCATAATCAATAACAAATACTACAATGAAACAAATCAAGACTGCAATTTTGACAATCGCCGCAGCGCTCACCCTGAGCAGCTGCAACTACAACGGAATGGTAGAACGCGAAGAGGCCGTAAGCCAAGCATGGAGCAACGTAGAGAACCAGTATCAGCGTCGTGCCGACCTCATCCCCAACCTGGTGAACACCGTAAAGGGATATGCCGCCCACGAGCAGGAGACACTGACACAGGTCATCGAAGCACGCAGCAAGGCTACCTCCATCAATATAGATGCCGAGAGCCTCACCCCCGAGACACTACAGGCCTACCAGAAGGCACAGGGCGAAATTAGCAGTGCGCTGGGCCGCCTCATCGCATTGGGTGAAGCCTACCCCGACCTCAAAGCCAACGAGAACTTCAAGGAGCTGCAGGCACAGCTCGAGGGCACAGAGAACCGCATAGCCGTAGAGCGCCGCAACTTCAACGAGGTAACACGCAGCTACAACACTTATCTGCGAAAGTTCCCCCGCAACATCCTCAGCAACATCTACGGCTTCGACACCAAGCCCTACTTCGAAGCCGAAGAGGGCACACAGAACGCTCCCAAGGTAGAGTTCTGATAGACCTCACACACCTAGCAAGAAACCGCATCCAGACATGCGGTTTCTTGCTTTATCGATATCAACATAACATTCAAGGTTACTACCTAAATAAAAATCCCTTGCTCAAGACTCAAATAAACGAACAGAACCTTCACTTAATCGATTTTTTGCACTAAATTTGCAACATTAATAAACAAACATATCTACACATGAGCAACCAACGTTATATGATGCGCGGCGTATCGGCTTCGAAGGAGGACGTGCACAACGCTATCAAGAATATCGACAAGGGTATATTCCCCAAGGCATTCTGTAAAATCATCCCCGACCTGCTGGGTGGCGATGAAGAGTATTGCAACATCATGCATGCCGACGGCGCGGGCACCAAGTCCTCGCTCGCCTATCTCTATTGGAAGGAGACGGGTGACCTCGGCGTATGGAAGGGTATCGCACAGGATGCACTCATCATGAATATCGACGACCTGCTGTGTGTGGGTGCCACGGACAACATCTTAGTATCATCGACCATTGGCCGTAACAAGTTATTGATTCCGGGTGAAGTGATCTCGGCTATCATCAATGGCACAGACGAACTGCTGGCCGAACTGCGCGAGATGGGTGTAGGCGTATATGCCACTGGCGGTGAGACGGCCGATGTGGGCGACTTGGTGCGCACCATCATCGTTGACAGTACCGTGACCTGCCGTATGAAGCGCAGCGACGTTATTGACAACGGCAACATTCAGGCTGGCGATGTGATTGTGGGTCTCGCCTCATACGGACAGGCAACCTATGAAAAGGAATACAATGGTGGTATGGGCAGCAATGGACTCACCAGTGCCCGTCACGATGTGTTTGCCAAGTATCTGGCCGAGAAATATCCCGAGAGCTACGACCGCGCTGTACCCGACGAACTTGTTTACTCAGGCACCAAACACTTGACAGACGCTATTGAGGGCAGTCCGCTCGATGCAGGCAAGCTCGTACTGTCACCGACGCGTACTTATGCTCCCGTCATCAAGCAAATCCTTAACGAGATGCGCCACGATATCCATGGTATGGTGCACTGCTCGGGCGGTGCGCAGACCAAGATTCTGCACTTCATTGACAAGCTCCATATCATCAAGGACAACATGTTCCCCGTGCCGCCCCTCTTCAAGACCATTCACGAAGAGAGCCACACCGACTGGGCCGAGATGTACAAGGTGTTCAACATGGGTCACCGTATGGAAATCTACCTCCCTGCCGACAAGGCACAGCGCATCATCGAAATCAGCCAGAACTTTGGCATCGATGCGCAGATTGTGGGCCGCGTAGAGGCCAGCGACAAGAAGCAGCTCGACATCCACAGCGAGTTTGGCGATTTCCACTACGAATAATAATGATTTCATATCATACAAGTAAACCCCGATACATGTATCGGGGTTTACTTTTTTAATACGTTACGCAGTGTCAAAGGATGCAAGACGTTAGCGTCAGCAAGATTGCTTTGATATACTAACGGGCCTCAATCTTGTTCTCGAGTTCATCAGGCAAAAGATGAAAAAAATCTATTCCCGTTATCTCTTCTACCTCATCAATGGTACAAGCATAGCTATCCAATGACCCTGTCGTGACCTCATTGTCAAATATATATGCCAAGCCTTTAGGGCGACCCTGTTCTACCCCACTCAATATCACCTTAAAGAAAGCATCAGGCACACGCACCTTATGAGCACGACCAATATAGCGGGGAGAGGCATCGGAACTGACGATAGGTCCACACACGACATATACTCCATTACGTGAATTCACCATGCGACGGCATTGCTGCTCGAGGTCATTCCATAAGCCAGTATTGAGATGATGATGTTGCGGACACATGTTGGTCATATAGAAACACTCATTCATAGCCTTCCAATGGTAGCGGTTGTCTGCCGCAGGACACATGTGACCACGATCATAACCACTGCCCACATAATCCTGTGTGGTGACTGCATCACGCGTAGAGAGTTCAGGATCGGGTTGGAAATCGTTGGTGCGACTTTCCCGCTCCACCAGTTCATCAGAAGTGATATGCCATGCCACCCAATTAGGGATGTTGTGTTTCTTATTGAACGACACTGTATAATTGGTTTTCTTCAGTATACGCTCAGATACCCCTTGAGGCGTCTTGGGAATCTCAATATGCTCAAGGTCATCTTTGACAACAGATGTTACACCGGTCTCTTCAGATACATTACCTACTTCTGTAGATGATGGTATCCAGCCCATATAATAGGCTACACCAGCAAACAACAGGAGAAAGATATAGAACAGTTTCTTTTTCATTTGACTAAATCAAACGGGGCGGGTCTCAGACCACGCCCCTAATTGAATAATATGACAATAATAATTATTATGCCAATGACTCGAGGTTCTTAGCATTGAGGATACCCTTGCCTTCGGGAGTGTAGAGTGCCTCGATGCGGTCGGCATAGGCTTTCTCAATCTTGCCGCGAACAATCTTCATGGTGCTGTTCATCATGCCATTCTGCTCGGTGAATGCCTCGGGCAATACGGCGAAGGTGCTGGGCAACCAACGGTCTGGGAAGAGCTCGGCCAAGTCGCCACCCTTCTTGAAGCGGGCGATGTCGGCATCGATGAGCTGAACGCCTGCCTTGCGGCCCTCCTCGGTGGAGAGGTCGAGACCCTGCTCCTTGAGACGGGTACGGATGTTCTCCTTGTTGGGCACGAGCAGTGCGATGGTATAGGGCGACTGGTTGTTGTAGAGGATTACCTGATCTACGGTGGCCAGATGCTCTACGAATGCCTCCTCAATGCCTTCGGGGCTGTACTTCTCACCGTCGCTGGAGATGAGGAGGCTCTTGAAGCGGCCCTTCACATAAAGCAGATTCTCCTCAGACATATAGCCGAGGTCACCAGTGTAGAGCCATCCGTCGCGTACGGTATCAGCTGTTGACTCAGGATTCTTCCAGTAACCCTTCATCACGTTCTCGCCCTTAACGACGATCTCGCCGAGCTCGCCTGTGGGCAGTTCCTTGCCTTCGCTATCGCAAATCTTCACCTCAATGGGCTTCACCAGCTTACCGCTCGAACCGAAACGATAGAGGTCGGGGCCATTGGATGAGATGACGGGAGTGGCCTCTGACAGGCCGTAGCCCTGGAACATGGGCATGCGCACACCGATGTAGAACTTCTGCAAGTCCTTGTCGAGCAATGCGCCACCACCGATGAAGAAGCGAATCTCGCCACCGAATCCTTCGCGCACCTTGGAGAATATCACCTTGTCGAACAACCAAACGAGGGGCTTCAGGCATGCACGCAAGCCCTTGGAGTCGAGGTTGCTGTCGCCATAGTAGCACTGGTTGATGGCCATACCCCACTGGAAGAGGCGCATGGTCATGGCACCTTTCTTCTTGATGGTGCCTTCGATATTCTTCTTGAAAGTCTTGGCCAATGAGGGCACACTGAGGATGAAGTGAGGACGCACCTCCTTAATATTTAAAGGAATATTGCGCAAGGTCTCGGCACCTGTGCGGCCTACCTGTACGGTGGCAGCGGTAGCACCTGTAGCCATCATGATATAGAAACCCACCACGTGAGCGAAGCAGTGGTCGAGCGGCAGGATGATGAGCGTGCGCCATGTCTCGTCGATATTCACGAGCGTGCGTGCCTGCTCTACGTTAGAGGTATAGTTGCGATGAGTGAGCACCACACCCTTGGGGTCGGCAGTCGTACCACTGGTATAGGTGATGGTAGCGATATCGTCGTTCTGGAGCGACTGTCCTACGGCGAGGAATTCCTCCATGGTATGGCTCTTGAGCCACGCGTCGCCCATCTGCTGCACCTCGGCAAGCGCAATTTCGCGCTCCTCATAGCTTTCCTGCGAGTCAAATACGATAATCTTCTCTACTGCAGGAAGCTTATCCTTAATCTGACGTACCTTCTTGAGCTGAGTGCCCGACACCATGATATACTTCACGTCACCGTGGAGGAGACGGAACATGAGGTCGTTGCTCTCTTCCAACTTGATAGACAGGGGCACATTGACTGCACCTGCATAGAACATAGCCAGCTCGCCGATAATCCACATGTTGCGGCCTTCGCTGAGCAATGCCATGTTGTCACCTTTCTTCACACCCAATGCCTGAAGTCCTGCACCCAACTGGTACACCTTTTCCTGTACCTGCTTATAGGTAGTAGGCTCAAACACCTTGTTCGTTTTCTCCAGCAAGAATGTGTTGTTGGGGAATTTGCGAACCGATTCTTCAAACAAATCTACTAATGTTTTTTTCATAAAAATGTTTTTTTCACGAGGTACTTCAACGCACCCCGTCGGTTTAATGGGTGCAAATATACACTTTACCCTTATGAATTGCAAAAAAATCTTGGAAAAAGTGGTAAAACGGACATATTAAGTAGATATATATTACACTTACAAAATACAAATGCGCAATATTTAGCACAAAATATGCAAATCAAAAGACATGACGATGAACGGGCACATTATACAAAAAACATCCCGTCAAGTAGGACTTGGCGGGATGATCTACCACGAATACGTTTCGCTATGGATGTGTATTATTAGTCTAACTTAAGCACGGCAAGGAAGGCCTTCTGCGGCACCTCCACGTTGCCAATCTGCTTCATGCGTTTCTTACCCTTCTTCTGCTTCTCGAGAAGCTTACGCTTACGCGACACGTCACCACCATAGCACTTGGCCGTCACGTCCTTGCGCACCTGCTTCACCGTTTCGCGAGCAATAATCTTGCCTCCGATGGCAGCCTGGATGGCGATATCGAACTGCTGACGCGGAATCAGTTCTTTGAGTTTCTCGCACATGCGACGACCGAAGTCGTAGGCATTGTCGATATGCGTCAAGGTAGAGAGCGCATCCACGGGTTCGCCATTGAGCAAGATGTCGAGCTTCACCAACTTCGAGGGGCGATAGCCTGCAGGATGGTAGTCAAACGAGGCATAGCCCTTGGATATGCTCTTGAGTTTGTCGTAGAAGTCGATCACGATCTCACCCAGCGGCATCAGATAATGTATCTCTACACGATTGCCCGAGATATACTCCTGCTTCACCAGCTCACCGCGCTTGCCAAGACACAACGTCATGATAGGGCCAATATAATCGGTAGTCGTGATGACCGAAGCTTTGATGTAGGGCTCCTCGATATGGTCAATGAGGGTAGCATCGGGCATACCACCGGGGTTGTGTACCTCGATACACTCGCCATGCTTGTCATATACATTATAAGATACGTTGGGCACGGTGGTGATGACGCTCATGTCGAACTCGCGGTCGAGACGCTCCTGCACAATCTCCATATGGAGCAATCCGAGGAAGCCGCAACGGAAGCCGAAGCCCAAAGCCAATGACGACTCGGGGAAGAACGAGAGCGATGCATCGTTGAGTTGAAGTTTCTCCAACGAGGCACGCAGGTCCTCATAGTCCTCGGCATCGATAGGATATACACCGGCAAACACCATAGGCTTGCTCTCCTCGAAACCAGCAATAGCCTCTGTGCAGCCGCCCTTGATGTGGGTGATGGTATCGCCCACCTTCACCTCCGTAGAGGTCTTGATGCCCGAGATGATATAGCCTACGTTACCGGCCTTCAGCTCCTTCTGTGGCACCATATCCATCTTGAGTACTCCGATCTCATCAGCGTCATACTCCTTGCCCGTGTTGAAGAATTTCACCAAGTCGCCTTGGCGGATGGTACCGTTAAGAATCTTGAAGTAGGCGATGATGCCACGGAATGAATTGAATACAGAGTCGAAAATCAGGCACTGCAGCGGCGCGTTCTCATCACCTTCAGGAGCGGGGATGCACTCTATCACGGCATTGAGAATATCCTCAACGCCCTGCCCCGTCTTGCCCGAAGCGCGGATGATCTCTTCGCGCTTGCATCCGAGGAGTTCGATGATTTCGTCCTCTACCTTTTCTGGCTCAGCGCTGGGCATGTCACACTTATTGATGACGGGGATAATCTCCAGATCATTGTCGATGGCCATGTATAGGTTCGAAATAGTCTGTGCCTGCACGCCCTGCGATGCGTCAACCACCAGCAGCGCACCCTCACAAGCAGCTATCGAGCGCGACACCTCGTAGGAGAAGTCCACGTGTCCCGGAGTATCGATAAGGTTGAGCACGTACTTCTCTCCTTTATATATATACTCCATCTGTATGGCATGGCTCTTGATGGTAATGCCGCGTTCCTTTTCCAATTCCATATCATCGAGCATCTGTCCCTCGGTTACCTTAATGGTATTGGTATACTCCAGCAATCGGTCGGCCAATGTCGACTTACCATGGTCGATATGCGCAATGATACAGAAATTTCTAATATGCTTCATATTATATATGTGTACTTTTTCCAATAAATTGCAAAGATAGCGCAAGGCGAGCGAAAACACAAATTTATTTGACGTTTTCCGAGCCGAAGCCTATCTTCTGTATCAGCAAAACAGATACAAAAGATAGCACAAGCCGAACGAAGTTTTACCTTCAGAGCCTCCAAGCTTCCAGCTCGGCAAGAGCGCGACGGTAGTCGCGGTCGGCATTGAGGCTGCGGTCGAGGTAGTCGTAATAAAGCTCTATGCCTTGCAGATACTCCAGCACGGAGATGAAGCCCTCGTCCATGGCGCGAGCCAGCATCTCGCTGTTGTTGGCCTCGGCGAGTGCACGGCGATAAAGGTCGGCTGTATGCTGTAGTCCTCGCACGCGCTCATACCCCTCCAGCAGTTGGCTACGCAGCTGCAACTCGGCATCGGCCTCACGGGCTTCGGCTGCACTGAGTGCCGTGCGTGCTGAGCGCACACGGTTCTTATTGGCCCAGAGGGGGAGGTTCATGCCTATGGTAAAGCCCTGTGAACGCTCACCTGTACGATGACGCTCATTTATATAGGTAGCTGATAGTGTGGGCAAGTGCATCGTCTTGGACAAGGACAGTTCGCTACGGCGCACCTCACGTTCCTCGCGTGCCAGGGCCATATCGGGGCTGCGCTCGAGTGCCTCCTGATACCACGACTCGAAGTCGTCTGTCAACGTCGCTGGAGCATACTCCTGTGCATCGAAGCCCAAGGGGCGGCCACCGTTCAGATGGGCCAAGCGTGTCATCAGCACTCCACGCTCCATCTCCACACGTGCCTTCTCGGCTTCGAGTGCCGAGAGGCTGAGCACCACATTATTATAGGAGAGCACATCGGTGTCGCCACTGTCGAGGCGGCGCTTCTCTACCTCCACTACACGGCGAGCATGCCCCAAGCGGCGGTCGAGCTCGGCAGCAAGGGCATTGTAATAGGTGATGTCGATACACACCAACTCGGCCTCGAGCAGTATGCCCATGCGCTGTGCACGATACTCCTCGTCGACGAGCTGATTCTTCTGCACCGCTACCCCCTTGCGCTTGCCCAACACGGTAGGCAGGTCGAAGGATTGGCCCACGGTAAACTCCGTCAAATTGCCCGTCTGCTCGGCACCCTCCCACATACGTTTGAGGCCAACCTCGGGATCGGCAAGGGTGATATCGGTACGGTTCTCCAGCTTGCGAGCCTCGGCCTCCCTGCGCAGGGCTATGAGGGTGGTATTGTTGTGGTCGATGGAGTCGAGAAGAGCATTCAATTGACAATTGACAATTGACAATTGACAATTCCGTAGCGCAGCGAGAGCAGAGCCAAACAAGTTTGGACTCTGCCGAGCCAGCAAGGAATCTTGATGTGTAGCATCATAATTCCGTGGCGCAGCGAGAGCAGAGTCAAACGAGTTTGGACTTTGCCGAGCCAGCAAGGAATCTTGATGCGCAGCATCATAATTCCGTGACGCAGCATCATAACTATTTTCCTGACAATTGACAGTCAATGCTATGTTTGCTAATACAAGGGCAATGATTATACGGAAATGTTTCATAATTCAAAATTCATAATTATTTAGTCTCCCTCTTCGCCACCAGCATATACATAATCGGCACAATAAATCCATTGAGGAGGGTCGACGTGGCGAGTCCACCGAGGATTACCTTGGCCATGGGACTCTGTATCTCGTTGCCCGGCAGGTCACCACCAATGGCCAAGGGTATGAGTGCAAGGGCAGTAGTCAGTGCCGTCATCAAGATGGGATTGAGACGGTCGGCCGAACCGCGCAGCACACTCTCCACCACCGAGTAGCCCTCGGCACAAAGGTCGTTGTATCGCTCGATGAGCAGCATACCGTTACGTGTGGCAATACCAAAAAGCGAAATGAATCCGATGAGCGCCGGGATACTCAGTTCGCCACCCGTAAGCCACAGTACCAGCACGCCACCGATAAGGGCAAGCGGCAGATTGACAAGAATAACAGCCGACTGCACGAGGCTGCGGAACTGATTGTAGAGAAGCATAAATATCACCATTATGGCAAACAACGAAGCGATGAGGATGGTTCGCGAGGCGTTCTCCTCATTCTCAAACTGTCCGCCATACTGTATGTGATAATCCTCGGGCAACTCTATCTGCTCCTCGATGATGCGGCGCATATCGGTGACCACACCACGGAGGTCGCGCCCAGCCACATTGGCCGACACTACCACCTTGCGCTCCACGTTCTCGCGGTTTATCGTGTTGGGACCTACCGACGACACCACATCGGCAATCTGCCCCAGAGGCACCTTCGCGTCACCGGCATCTACAATCAAGCGACGTATATCCTCGGCGGTGGCGCGACTGTCGTCACCCACCTTGAGGGTAAGATTAAACACGCGACGACCTTCGTAGACCTGCGACACGGGCTCGCCGGCAAGCAACACGCTCACCATATCGGCAAACTCAGGCATGGAGACTCCATACTTGGCCATCACATCGCGTTTGGGCACAATCTTCAGCTGCGGGCGCTCCACCTGCTGCTCCACGTTGAGGTCGGCAATGCCCTCTACACCCTCAACAGCTGCCTTGATGCGGTTTCCTATGCGATACATCTCATTGAGGTCGGTACCGAATATCTTCACGGCAATGCTGGCACGAGTACCCGAGAGCATGGCGTCGATGCGGTGACTGATGGGCGCACCCACCTCCACGTTCACACCGGGCAGCGTGCCCAACTTCTCGCGCACCTCAGCGATAAGTTCGTCCTTGGAACGGTCGGCCAACTCGAAGGGAGCCTCTATCTCCGATACGTTCACGCCCAAGGCGTGCTCATCCAGTTCGGCACGTCCGGTCTTACGGCCTACGGTCTTTATTTCGGGAATGGTGAGCAACAGCTCTTCGGCGCGACGGCCAATCTTGTCCGACTCTTCCAACGAGATACCCGGCAGCGTGGCCACATTGATAGTAAACGAACCCTCATTGAAGGGAGGCAGAAACGAACGTCCCAATCCAAAGAAAGCCACCAACGCAACGATGAGCAGCGCTGCAGTGCTTCCCAATACGGGCCAGCGATGACGGAGAGTCCACGAGAGAAGACGGGTATATCCTTTCTTGAGCCAACGGGTTACGGGAGGTTCTTTATCGGAGTTCTCAGAGACATCGGAGTCCTCTGACCTCTTCGTCAACAGATAACTGCATAATACCGGAGTGAGCGTCAGCGCCACCAGGGTAGAGGCACACAAGGCCACGATGAAGGCTATGCCGAGCGGGGCCAACATACGTCCCTCCATACCCGTCAGGAAGAAGAGGGGTACGAAGCTGGCGATGATGATGAGCGTAGAGTTGAGGATAGGCATGCGCACCTCTCTGGAGGCATCGTAGATGACCGTGACCACAGAACGACGCTGCTCGATGGGCAGGGCACGATTTTCGCGCAGACGTTTATACACGTTCTCCACATCCACGATGGCATCGTCCACGAGTGAACCGATGGCGATGGCCAAACCGCCCAGACTCATCGTGTTGATGGTAAGTCCGAAGGCGTTGAGCGTAAGGATGGCAGCCACAAAAGCAAGCGGTATGGTGACGAGCGAGATGAGTGTGGTGCGCACATTCATCAGGAAAATGAAAAGCACGATGACCACAAAGATGGCTCCCTCGATGAGGGCGCTCTTCACATTATCTATGGAACTGTTGATGAAGCGCTCCTGACGGTATACGTCGGTAGTAACCTTCACATCAGCAGGGAGCTCACGCTTTAGGTCTTCGAGCGTAGCATCCAGCTTCTTGGTGAGCTCCAATGTACTGGTATTGGGTTGCTTGGTCACGGTGAGGATGACCGCAGGCTCGGTGCGCAGCGATGCCATACCAAACTTAGGGCGCTGGTCGCCAATCTTCACCTCGGCGATATGGTGCAGCAAGAGGGGCGAATCCCCAATCCGCTTCACCACCGTGCGGCCTATCTCATCCACATCGTTCGTCGAGAGCATACCGCGAATGATGTATTCGTTGCCATACTCATAGAGTGTGCCACCCGTTGCATTCTGGTTCATGCCCGATACCACCTCCATCACCTCGCCCAACGATACATCGTAGTGCATCATCTTCTCGGGGTTGAGCAGTATCTGATACTCCTTCACCTCACCACCAAGTACAGCTACCTGCGCCACACCGCCCGTTGCGAGCAAACGCGGACGGATGGTCCAGTCGGCCAGGGTGCGGAGGTCCTGGAGAGAAGTTTTTTCTAATTGAGAATTTACAATTGAGAATTGAGAATTATTGCCATCCGGATGGCTCTCGTGTTTTTCGTGAGTTCCTATACTATTAATTTTCAATTTTCCATTTTCAATTTTCAATTCATCATCCACCGTCAGCCCCACAAACAGCACCTCGCCAAGGATTGACGACTGCGGACCGAGTGTAGGCGTACCCACATGCTGAGGCAGTGCATCCATCACGGTTGCAATCTTTTCCGACACTATCTGACGGGCCCGATAGATATCGGTGCCCCAATCAAACTCCACCCATACGATGGAGAATCCCGTAGTGGACGACGAGCGCACACGGCGTACATCGGTGGCACCGTTCACGGCTGTCTCAATGGGGAACGTCACCAGTCGCTCTACCTCCTCGGGCGCCATACCCTTAGCCTCGGTCATCACCGTCACCGTAGGAGCATTGAGGTCAGGGAACACATCCACATCCATCGTCGTGGCGGTGTACACACCTGCCACCATCAGCAACACCGACAGCACGAGCACGAGCAGACGGTTGTTGAGAGAAAAACGTATAATTTTGTTTAACACGACAAATAATTTTGGGTTTTGAATTATGAATTCTGAATTACCATCCGGAATAAAAAACAATCGCGAAGCTTTAATTCAGAATTAAGGATTCAGAATTCTAATGACTGTGTCCGTGCGGTATCGCCGTAGTCACCGAAGCCAGTTTCACCTGATAGGCTCCTTGGGTCACTACGCGCTCGCCACCATGCAGACCATGCAGTATCTCCACACGCTCGCCATCGCGACTGCCCAGTGTGACGCCACGCTTCTCGTACTCCTCCTCGCACAGCTGTACATATATATAATATAGTCCCTGCTCCTCAGTGAGCGCACTGATGGGAATGGCTATCACGCCCTCCTCAGGCGAAGTGAGCAGGTACACCTCGGCATACGAGCCAGCGATGATGTCGCCTACGTTGTCAAACTCAAAGGTCACGGGAATATAGTGCGAAGCCTCGTCGGCAGCAGCCTTGCCGTAGGCTACGAGGCGACCATTCAGGTCTGCCGTCTTGTACAGGCGGTCGGTATATGCCGGACGGAAGTTGGCTGCGCTCACCTTGGAGAGCAAGGCGTAGTCGCGTTCGCTCACCTCGGCCTTCAGCTGCAATCGGCGAGTCTGCGTAATCACAGCTACAGGCTGACCTACCTCTACATAAGCCCCATTAGGCACGAGCAGTTGCTTCAGGTATCCACTGATGGGCGATGTCAGCGAGGCGCCCTTCTCTGTCATGCCCTGTGCCTGTCCCTCATAGGTGGTCTTGGCGGTTTCGTAGCGCAGACGTATCTGTTCAAACTCCTTGGCCGACACAATCTTGTCGTCAACCAATCGCTGTGCACGCTCATATTCGGCCAATGCCGTTTCATAAGCCAGCTTGGCCTTGAGCAAGGGGTCACCATCCTGCAACTTCTTGGCCGATATGCCAGCCAAAGCCTTGCCCGTACCCAGTGCCACACCTTCGGCTATCGAAGGGTCGGTGTAGTAGAGCACACCAGCCGATGTGGCCACCACAACAGCCTCATTACCTTTTGGTGCCTGAATGTGTCCGGCAGTCTTTATCACTCCGCTAAAGGGAGCCTTTGTGACTGTCTCCACCTTGAGCCCGGCCGCCGCAGCCTGCTGCTTGGTAAAAGCTATGCCTTCGCCATGGGCATGGTCATGGTCGTGACCATGTGCCTCCTCGGCATGTGCATGCGCTTCATGGGAATGTCCTTCATGAGAATGCTTTGCATGGGAATGACCATCCTCGGCATGACTATGCTCCTCATGTGCATGATGCTCTTCGGTATGCGTATGATGCTCGTGGGAATGCTCGTGAGCATGATTGCCTTGCTTGCCACCGCACGCCGCAAATATCAGTGCAGCACATACGCAAGCAGCCGTTTGTAGTTTTCTTTTCATATCTACAGTTTGTGTTATACCTATTTATTATATTGCTTGCAAAGATACAACATCATTCTTGCAACTGAGTTGCAAAAGTGAGATAATCGAGAAAATACGGGAATAAAGCTAATACTTGTCCATCAATACCCGGATGCCATCGGGTATTATCTCTATGCAGAGGTCTTCATCTGCATATACAGGATCGCCATCAACGTGTATACAGCCAGGTGCAGTGCGGTGTATATGCAGTTTCTTACATCTCAGCCTTCGCACATGCTTATTATCGTCAATATGCTTTGTAAAGAGCTGAATCGTCAAAGGGATAGCTTCAGGGATGTCAAAAGGTTCGATAATAGCCACATCCATCATGCCGTCACACAGAGATGCATGAGGAGCAATATAGGCATTGTTGCCATACTGCGACGCATTTGCACAAGTGATAAGGAATGCCTGGCAGGCAAAGCTATCGCTCTCGGTTTCTATTTCATAGGCTTCAGGCTTATATGAATGAAAGCTCTTCAATACGTTCTCGACATAGGCTTTGGAACCACGCTTCTGAGATTGTGCAAATCGTGAACTTATATAGGCGTCAAAGCCTACGCCACAAGTACAGAAGAAGGGGTGACCATTAATCTTTCCATAATCGATGCGCTTGACCTGGTAAGCATTAATAATCTCAATTGCCTTTTTCACATCAGTCGGAATATGAAGATGACGAGCCAATCCATTGCCCGAGCCACAAGGTATTATACCGAATATCGTGGATGTATGTATCAACGCACGGGCCACCTCATTGACTGTGCCGTCACCGCCAACGGCAACCACTGCATCGGCCATGCTTTCTACTGCTTGCCTTGCCAACTCTTCGGCATGACCGGCATATTCCGTAAAACAAATCTCATACTGAAATTTGCTTCCGTCTATAAACATGGGGATACTGTCCAATATCAGGTTCTTACTGTTTACCCCCGAATGCGGATTGATAATGAAACGTAATCGCAGCCTATCTTCTTTCATACTACCACAAAAGTATATGATTATACAAATCAGACTTGACAAACTTAAAACGAATCGCCACTTACATTATTGTAATTATTCCTCGGATTTCCAGTAATTACTTTCTATAATCAGGTCCGAGACTTTCTGTGTGCTCAGTATGTTCAGCAATCAATAATAGGCTATTGCGAAATTGGTTGTCCAGCTATCCATATTATCTATCCATAAGACCTTCGGAGTACGCCTACGTCTATTCTCCGAAGACTTTATGGATATATGTCCGATTGGGTGCTAATTCAGAGAGCGACTGAACCATATTGATATCAAGTCATAGCAGCAAAGATTTTTATCACCTCATTATCTTCTTTATCAACATATAGAGGCGCAGCAATAAATCTAATATCTTATATTTACGACATTTACATAAATAATACCATATTTGAAAATCTTTATACTTATAATGCTTAAGACTTACATCGTTCGTAAATGTTGATATTCGAAAAAGAGCTTCCATAACAGCCTTGGCATCAACGTAATTCTTCTCTTCATACAATTGCTTAAGCAAAGATACCCCTTTAATGACAGGACTGAAATATTCATTAATACAAAATGATGATTCGTCTAACTCTGGGACATATTTAGAACATAGCAAATATAGCTCATGCATATCTTTCTCATCTTTTATATGAGTTATCTGAAACATTCCCGTAAATATCCATATATCCAAAAATGGATCAATAAATACTTTACATTTAAAACTTAGTCTATCAATGGTTTTAACCATTTGTTGGAGTGCATGGTCAATCTCACCTATAGTCATGTCGTATTTTTTTCCAAATGTATTGGCACCATTATTGCTTCTATAATTATAGTCGCATCTACCTATTAGCTTGACCTTGTTGCAGAAGTAAAGATACTGAAGCACAAAAATTGAGTCTTCACCCGCTCGTATAGCATCATCAAACCTTAAGCACTCATCCCTTATTATAGATTTCTTAAAAAGTTTTCCCCATACAGTCCTCAGCGCAGCGCCTCCACGATGTCTACCTATCAAGTCTATAAAATTTCCAACTTCGTATATTGATTCTTCTATTAGATAAACTTTTTCCTCATCAACATATCCCCCCACTATCAAATCATAATCAGGAGTACTTTCTTCAATCAAGTGCGAGAGATACTCGGGTTTCACCCAATCATCACTATCTATAAAAGTTATCCATTCGCCAGTGGCATGTTCTATTCCATAATTGCGAGCAGAACTGACTCCTCCATTGGCTCTATGAAAAACACGAATACGAACATCTTTGGTTGCATATTCATCACAGATGCATTTACTACAATCAGTGCTACCATCATTAATAAGTAACAACTCAAAATCCGCATAGCTTTGGGCTAGAATACTATCAACACAGCGGCGGAGATAAGAACTAGCGTTATAAACAGGGACAATAATGGAAATCATATTTTTCTCGTGTTTCATGTTATATTATTGATAATTAGCACTTGTGAAGAATGCGAGCTACAAAATCACGCATGCCTCTACTTCCTATGTACAAAATGAAAAACTGAATTACAGAGAGAATGGCACCTGTGCATATAGCATAGCAAATCAGACCAATCCAAGATGACCTTGGTAAATGAGAATCAATAGTGTTATGCAGTACATAAAAGATTACTGCACCTATTATTGTACATAGGAACAATCCGACAAAACCTCTTATATATGTTTGAATTGGAATGTGCAGGGCATATTTAAAAAGGAAATAGGGCTTCCATCCATACACAACTATAAGCATACTGACAATACCTCCAAGAAGCACACCCTCTAGCCCCCAAAGTGTTCCACCTACAAGAGCAACAACAACAAATATGACGCTTTCTACAAGAGGAGCCCAGATATCTCGATAAAGGCCATGCCCGCTAATAAATTCATCAGTAGTTCCATGTAAAACGCCCAAAGCAAAACCAATAATCACCATTATAAGAATACGCCTAGACATAACGTATTCGCTTCCTAACCATAAAGTAATAAAAGGGGGAATTAAATAATATAGAAAAATAGCTGAAATGCTGACGAATAAAAAGCGAATAGAGAGCAACTCCCAATAAATACGCATTATCTTTTCTTTGTTTCCTTCAGCTATCAAGTTACCAACACTCGCTTTGCTACTGTCCAGGAAGCTACTAAATAGCCCTGATAGTTTTGATGTCAGGAGGGTATAATTCCCATAGTATGCCACACTCTGCAATGAAGCGAAAGCATAAACAAGAAAAGGCGTCAACTGATACTGAACAAAAGATCCTATTTTATGTATAAAGACTTGTTTTGTAAGTGTAATTATATTAGGATACTTTTGTAGAAGTTTACGACCACTACGCGGTTCACTTTTTAACCAGGGATAAACTTGATTTATCTTCCAATTGAGAATAAACGTATAAATGATTCCAAAAAATAGTTCTACAAGAATCCACAGATAATAATTCCTCGTGTAATATGCACAAATGAGCTGTATTATAATTTTCAGAATGTTAGATGTCTGAAAATAAGCCGATACAACATAATTGCGTTGATCGGCACCAAGTAAAGTCTGTTTGTAATTAATAAAGTATCCAATAAGAGAACTAACAAGAAAACTATAGTATGCTACATATACGACAGACAAATTGATAATTATATCCGAGAATATCAGAGGTAGAAATAATGATAAGATAACGCCAACTATCAAAATCACCAACCCTACACACCTATACAGAAAACCAAAAACAGATATGATCTCATTTATTTGAACATGGTCCTTTTCATAAAGAGGTTTATAGAGTACATAACCTACAGCTGTACCTATACCCAGTTCTGCTAAATTAAGGAAACCGAGAAGGTTGTATAGAGTAGTTGTAAGACCAACAAAATCAGCGCTCAAACATTCAAGGAATATTTTGCGTGAAAAAAACGAAAGAAGAAGTGTAAAGAAATAGAAAACGATATTGACGCGAGCATTGAGCAACGTTTTCTTCACTCGTGATTCCGCAGACATATTTTAATCAACACACCACTTGAAAGCTCCCTTTTCAAATGATTCTTATTAATTAAAATAAGGCAAAAAAAAGACGTGGGAGTCATACTCGCTTATCCCACCGTCAGGCCTTCGCATTGCCCTACCCAAGGATAAGCAACGCATTAGCCCACGCCGTGTGCATATACAAACAACTATTGCCTACAAATGTTGGCAATAGGGTATAATACACCCGATGTGGACGTTCCGTTGCCGTATCTTCCTGGGTTCAAAGTTGCGAAGTTTGACGGTAGAAGATAACGTTCGTAAACGTCCTTTATCAAAATGTCTTGACCCACCTCCCACAGAGTGAGCTAATGAGTCAGCGACAAAGTTAGTAATTATTTATGATAATTCGCGGATAATTCATGGAAATTTATGTCAGAAACAAAAATGAGATAGCATAAAAGCGATAAAGAGGAATTAAAGACAATTAAGGTAGAATATAATTAATACGCGAGCCACAGATTATGATGAAACGTTTTTTTATCACGGGGCAAGCGCGTCACACGGATAGGCGCAGATTGTTTATTATAATCAGTAAATTTCTTGCTCAGTGATTAATAATAGACTGTTGCGGAATGGGTTGTCCGGCTGTCCTTATTAGCCATAACCACCGAATATCCAATGAATTAACAAGGACAACCTAGGATGTCACAGGGCTGTCCTTGGAAGACTCAACAGAGATATGCATGTTGGCTATTAATCCATGTGGAATTGTACAATACTACACGAGAAACGTGTACGAAATTACCAATCCTTCACTATTACTTATAAAGTATTTTTCCCTGAAGCATCAACAGGGAAAACGCATTATAAAAATATTCCCGTTTCACGCAGCTTTTTTGTCTCACGCGAATCTCGCAAATCACGCGAAAACGCATCATTTCACTCGCGTTTGCCATTCGGACGGCTACATACGAGCGATAGCGATGTATGATTTTGCGAGATTTGCGAGATTCGCGTGAGATAATCATGTCAAATAGAGGATATAAACTAGTAATTTAATTGGAAGAAATTATAATGCGTTTTCCATGAGCATCAACCAGGGCAGACGCATCAGAAAAATCTATATAAATTTTGCATCTTATTCTCAGAATATCTATTTGTTATCCTCACACAGATCTCACAAATCTCACAGAGAACGCATCGTTACACTCGCGTTTGCCATCCGGCTGAAAACACTCGGCAATGCCGACAAGCGCGGGCGAAGCGA
>JAGAQY010000050.1 GCA_017622495.1 Bacteroidaceae bacterium
GTCGGGGTTCCACCTCTTCCCATTCCGAACAGAGAAGTTAAGCCCGACCGCGCCGATGGTACTGCGCAAGTGGGAGAGTAGGTAGCCGCCGTTTTCAGGAGAGAGGAGCAATCAGCAATGAAGGCTCCTCTCTTTTTTTGTTGGGCATCTGGGCATGTAGACTTTGGATAGGTCTGCATATAAGTGAGGTGTGTGGCGCGCGTCCTTCCTTTCTTGCTTATTCCTTCTTCTTCACTCCTTTTGCTGCTAATGGGTGCCATTGTCTTGATTGTCTTTATGCGCTATCCCTTCTTTGCTGCATAGCTATTTGCCCTGCATGAGTAGATGCACAGGAACAGTACTTATGTTGTACGAAAATGCTTATAGACCTGTTGCCTGTCTGACCATGAGGTGAGGTAGGTACGGTGGATGCGGTCCCTGCACGACTCAAAAAACAGCGCTCCGGCTTGTTCGGGGCTTCTATTTGCTGCTCTCTGAAATTAGCAGTAGCTTGTCGCCGACCTGGAGATGTAGTGAACCGTTGGGGACGAGGAATTCAGTTCCGCGCTTGACTATCATTACGAGTGTCCCTTGGGGTAGGCTCATGTCCTTGAGTGTGTCCCCGTCGGCAATCATGGCTGGGGTGACGGTAATGTCGGTAAGGTCCGTGTCAATCTCATCGGGGAGCTCTACTCCAAAGTCATTGCCTGTCTTCTCCATCGGTGCGGAGAGCCCTAGTTTGCGTGCAAAGAAGGGGAGTGTGGTGCCTTGCAGTATGAGGGAGAGCAGTGTTATGAAGAATACGATGTTGAAAATCTGGTCGGCTCCTTCTACGTTTGCTACTACGGGGTAGGTGGCGAAGATGATGGGGACTGCACCGCGCAGGCCGACCCATGAAATGTAGAGTTTGGAGCGGGCGGTGATTTTACGGAAGGGTAGGAGGCATAGTGCGACGCTGAGTGGACGTCCGATGAGAATCATGAACCCAGCTATGAGCATAGCAACACACGCGACATCGAGCATCTCGCGTGGATTGACGAGTAGGCCCAAAAGGATGAACATGATAATTTGGAATAGCCATGTAAGCCCGTCGAAGAAGGTGGAAATCTCTTTTCTGTTGGCGATTTTAGAGTTTCCTATCATCATGCCGGAGATGTATACTGCGAGGTATCCGTTTCCTTTGAAGAGGTCGCAAACGGAGAATGTGAAGAACACCACTGCAAGCATGAATATAGGGTAGAGTGATTTGTTGTCGAGATTGAGCTTATTGATGATGTATACAGCTAATTTTCCAGTGCCGTAGCCAATGAGTCCGCCAAAGATGAACTGCTGCAGGAATGAGATAACGATTGCGCCTGCTCCGTTGCTCTCTGCGGTAATGAGCTGTATGAGCACGATGGTGAGCATATAGGCCATAGGGTCATTAGAACCACTCTCTAGTTCTAGCATGGGGCGAAGGTTGTGCTTGAGGTTCATCTTCTGCGAGCGGAGGATGGCAAACACGGATGCAGAATCGGTAGATGACATTGTAGAGGCTAACAATAGGGAAGGGAGGAAAGTAAAATAGATATTACTCCATTGCATCCCCGATAGCCACCAAATGAAGATACCCGTGAAGACCGCTGTGAGGAGCACACCGACAGTGGATAGCACTAGACCTGGAGCCAATACGGGTTTTATCTCATGAAACTTTGTGTCCATACCACCTGAGAAAAGAATGATGCAGAGTGCTATCATACCGACGAATTGGGCATCTTTCATGTCGTTGAACTGAATGCCCAGCCCGTCGCTGCCAAATAGCATGCCGACAATGAGGAAGAGTAGCAAGGTGGGTACACCGAAGCGGGCACTGGTCTTGCTTACTGCGATACTCACAAAAAGTAGGATGGAGCCTATGAGGAGTATGTTTCCTGAGGTAACCATGTTTTTTTAATTCTGAATTCTGAATTGTGAATTGTGGTTTATGATTTATCTTTTAACCATTAACCTTTAATCTTTAACTTTTAATTCCCTAGTTGGGAGTTATCCTTCGCGGACGAAGTCGAGCATCTCGAAGATTTCTTCGCGGCTTGCATTGCGGTTGATGCGTATGTCTCCGATGTTGCCAAGCAAGGTGAAGCGTATTTCGTTTGCCACATTCTTCTTGTCGTGTTGCATGAGTTCGAATAGCTCATCATAATCTTGGCAAGTGAATGTAGGTGTACCGTATACCTCTTTTATATAGGAGAGAGTCTGCCTCAGTTTATCAGCGGGGAAACCTTCACGGATGTGCGAGAGGTATAGCTCGCCAATGAGCCCCCATGCTACTGCATAGCCATGCAGGCACGGAGTTCCACGACGCATCAGCAATGTTTCGTAGGCATGGCCGAGGGTGTGCCCCAGATTGAGTGCCTTGCGGATATGCTGCTCTGTCGGGTCTTGCTCTACGATATGCTCTTTCGTTCGGATGGATTCCATGATGAGTTGTTGAAGCTCTTCAAGATTAGGGTTGCTGAGATCAAAACGCATAAGTTGCGCCCAATGTTCTTCTGTGCTGATGAGTCCATGCTTGATCATCTCGGCAAATCCGGAGGCAAGGTTGGCTGCGTCCAGTGTTTGTAAGAAGGCAGCGCAAACAACTACGGCATCGGCAGGGCAGAAGGCTCCAATCTCGTTCTTCAATGAGTGCAGGTTGATACCCGTCTTTCCTCCCACGGCAGCGTCTACCATTGCGAGCAGTGTTGTAGGCATATTGATATAGTGTATGCCTCGTTTATAGGTTGCTGCTGCGAAGCCACCAAGGTCTGTGACCATGCCGCCACCGACATTTATCAAGAGCGAGTGGCGAGTGGCGCTGTGGCTTGACAGCTCCTCCCATACGTGGCAGAGCGTATTGATATGCTTGTTGTCATCTCCGGCAGGAATTGTGATGTGGTGCGCACCACCTGCTACCTCGTCAATTAGGGGACAGCATAGCTTGGCTGTATGCTCATCGGTCAATATGAATAGACGGTCGTGCTCTATCTCGTGGAGCAGTTCACTGAGCGTTTCGCTCAAATGATTGGTACTGATAATGCGTTGTTTTGTCATCTTCTTGGGTTATTATTCTACAAAATTAGTCTATTTTTTTTCTTGGGGGGAATGTTGTCTTGCTTTTGTTCTTGTTTTTAAACCTTTTTCATCTGTTAGAGTCATATAATCGTTATCTTTGTGAAAAATTAGCAGAAAGAGTAATATAAATATTGGTATGAAGAAAGTAATGCTCCTGCTTGCTGTTGCGCTGTGTAGCGTCAGCGGTTCTTTTGCGCAGGAAAAAAAGGTGAGAGTGACGGGTAATGTCACTGATTATGAAACGGCCGAGCCTGTAGGTATGGCCACGGTGCAGTTGCTGGCATTGCCAGACAGCAGTTTCAAGTTGGGTGCAACTACCGATGAAAAGGGGCGCTTCGAGTTAGATGATCGTCTTCAGCTCGGTAACTATTTGGTGAAGGTCTCGTTTGTGGGCTATGGCGACGAGCACCGTACATTTACAGTGGCCGATGATACACGTCGTGTGCGCTTTGACTCTATTCGTCTCAAGACTGATGCTTTGCTGCTCAAGGAAGCCGTTATCGAGGCTCAGATGGCTCAAGTGCAGGTTGTTGATGATACGGTAGTGTTCAACGCCGAGGCTTTCCGAGTACCTGAGGGATCTATGCTTGAGGAACTTATCCGTAAGCTCCCAGGCTATGAGGTTGGTGATGACGGCACAGTAACTTATAATGGTCAGACAGTGAGCAAGATTCTGGTCGATGGCAAGGAGTTCTTCTCTAACGACAAATCCATTGCCATGAAGAACTTGCCGGCCAATATGGTAAAGAAGATTAAAAGCTATGAGAAGAAGAGTGATTTGGCCGAGGTTACCGGTATTGACGATGGTGAAGAGGAACTTGTGCTTGACCTCACGGTGAAGGACGATGCCAAGAAGGGTTGGTTCTCGAATATTGACTTAGGCTATGGACGCCCCACTCAGGAGACGGCCTACGATATCCATAATCTGTATACTGTGAAGGGTAGCGTGAACCGCTTTAAGGAGAATGAGTTCTATTCGGTGATTCTCTCTACAAACAACGTGAACGACAATGGCTTCCCCGGTGGCGGTGGCCGTGGCGGTCGTGGCGGTGGCAATGGTATGAACCAGAGTTCGATGGGTGGCTTTACCATGGCACGCAACTTCGGTGAAGAGATCAGGAAGAACAAGACTCGCTATTCGTTGGGTGGTAATGTACGTTTCTCGCACAGAGACTCCGATTCGCAGAGCATGACCGCTTCGGAGACCTTCTTGACGCAGGGTAGCAATAACTCGTTCTCAAACAGTACAAGCCGCTCGCTCAGCAACAGTCTGAGTTTGAATGCCGACATGCGTTTTGAGTGGAATCCTGATACGATGACCAACATTGTGTTCCGTCCCGGTGTGTCGCACTCTACATCAGGTAACTCTTCGGAAAACCTCTCGGCAACCTTTAATGAAGACCCCTATGCGGTGCTTGATGAGCACTTTGCTGATGAGGACTATGGACCATTGGATTCTGCATGGGTTGATGACAGCCGTATCAACTTTAGTAGTCGCCAGTCTGCAGGCGGTAGCGAAAACACGTCAGTGAATGGTAATATCCAGTTCAATCGTCGATTCGGTAATAGAGGACGTAACCTTACCTTGCGCGTAGCTGGTGGTTATAATACGAGTGAAAGCTATTCAAATTCTACCTCTTTTACTCGTTTTTATCAGCGTAACGACAGTACATCAACAATTAATCGCTACAACACTACGCCGTCGAAGAACTATAACTACAATGCGCGTGTCATGTGGAGTGAACCTTTATGGGACGCAACCTTCCTGCAGTTGAGCTACCAGTTTGACTATCGCTATAATGACAGTAAACGTTCTACCTTTGACTTGCCCGATTACTTGGAGGATTGGCTGCTTCCTGATTGGGTGCTCCCAGACGACTATGAGCGCTATTTGAGCGAGGAACTCAGTCGTTTTGCAACGTACGAGAACTTCGACCACGACATTACAGCCCAACTCCGTCTTATTCGCGAGAAGTATAACATGAATGTGGGTCTTACCCTCTTGCCTCAGCGTAGTAAGATGAACTATCAGTATATGGGACATGATATTGATACCGTGCGCACTGTCTTCAATTTCACTCCCACGATGAACTTCCGCTATCGCTGGACGAAGCAGCGCAACCTGCAGATCAACTATCGTGGTCGCAGCAGTCAGCCCTCTATGACCGACCTTCTCCCCATCACCGATGACAGCAATCCGCTGAATATCACCATGGGTAACCCCGGATTGAAGCCTACGTTCAACAATAGCCTTAACGTGCGTTTCCGCGACTTCAATGTGGAGCGTCTTCAGAATATCTCGGCCAATATCGGTATGGGAAGCACGCTCAACAGCATTGTCAACAAGATTACCTATAATGAGGAGACGGGTGGACGCATCTCGCAGCCGACCAACCTTGATGGCTGGTGGAGCAACTGGAACGCCAATGCCGGCATAGCCTACAATACGGCACTTCCTAATCAGAACTACAAGGTGAGCTCATCTACCAATGCCCGATACAGCTATCAGGAGGGATATGTGCGTACTGCCACCACATCGGGCGAATTCCCCCTTGCAGCTACTCGCTCGGTCAATCTTTCTGAGCGACTGACAGGTACGTATCAGAACGATTGGTTTGAGGTCACTCTGCATGGCTCGCTCAACTATAGCCGTGCCCGCAACAACTTGCAGCCCACGGCCAATCGCGATACCTATATCTTCTCTTATGGTCCATCTACCAACATCAACTTGCCGTGGTGGAACATTAGGCTCTCTTCGGATATAAGCATGAACAGCCGTCGAGGTTTCAGTGATCCGGAGTTCAATACCAACGAACTTATATGGAATGCCCAGATTTCAAAGAGCTTCCTGGCACAGAATGCGGCCACCGTGAGCGTGCAGTTCTACGATATCCTCGGTCAGCAGAGCAATGTGAGCCGTGTCATCAATGCCACCATGCGCAGCGATACGCAGTACAACACGGTGAACAGCTACTTCATGGTGCATTTCATCTATCGTCTTAACCTGTTCGGAGACAAAGAGTCACGTCAAGAAATGCGAGGAAGGATGGGAGAGCGCAGTGGTCGTCCCGAAATGCCGATGGGTGACGGTGAACGTCCCATGAGCGGCGGTTTTGGTGGTCCTGGCGGCGGTTTTGGCGGTCCTGGTGGCGGATTTGGACCTATGTAGTCAAAAAAAGTCACTACTTTTTTTGATTTCTTTGCTAAAAATGCTTGCAATGTTTTGATTTTTATTATATTTGCATCCGTAAATCAATTAAATCTAAGAGAAAATGAAAGAACTCGTTGAAAAAATTCAGGAAAAGTATGCTGCTTTCGCTACAGATGCAGCTCTCCAGGTAGAAAAAGGTAACAAGGCAGCTGGTACTCGCGCCCGCAAGGCATCTCTCGAGATTGAGAAGATGATGAAGGAGTTCCGCAAGGCTTCTCTCGAGGCAGCGAAGTAATTATTTGTATTGCTTTGAAGCATAAGCCATCAACACTATGTGTTGGTGGCTTTTTTTATTTGCATGTTTGGCAAAATGTGTTTTTTTACCGATATTTGTGATTATTTACTCTTCTAATGCGTCAAAAGTGAGATAGAATAATTACCTTTGGTGCCAAGAAAAGAATACTTATGTTGCTACAGATAGCTGCTTCGGGGACTATTGCCCATATATTGGAGTTCTTCTTTCTGATTATTTGGGTCGGCACCATCATTGTGGTAATTACTGAGAACCGCAATCCGGTGAAGACTCTGGCATGGGCTATGGTTTTGGTGTTCTTGCCTATTTTAGGCTTTGTGCTTTACCTCCTCTTTGGTCTCGACATGCGTAAGGAGAAAATTATCGGGCGCCGTAGTCTGTCGCAACTGATGAAAGAGCCCCTACTCAACTACAAGGACTATGTGGCTCCTAATCCTCCTGAAACCTACGAGAAACTCACACGTATGATGCGGCATGCGGGTCAGGCCTATCTTCTGGCAGGTAATCGGGTAACTCCCTTTACTGAGTTCCCTGCTATGCTTCACGATATGTTGTGTGCCATACATTCGGCAAGGCATCATATACACGTGCAGTTTTACATTTTTATGGACGATGCCGTAGGTCGATTACTGCGTGATGCCCTCATAGACAAGGCACGTCAGGGTGTCAAGGTACGCCTGCTCTACGATGATGTAGGCTCGTGGAAGGTCAAGAACCGCTTCTTCCGCGATATGGTCAAGGAAGGCATTGAAGTATATCCTTTTGGTGAGGTGAAGTTTGCTGCTCTAACCAGGCGAGTCAATTATCGCAACCATCGTAAGTTAGTGATTGTTGACGGTCAACTGGGCTATATCGGTGGAATGAATATTGCCGAGCGATATTATAAAGGGTTCTCGTGGGGCGGATGGAGAGATACGCATATCCGTATCGAGGGCATGGCAGTGAATGCCTTGCAAACCTCATTTTTTGTGGATTGGCATTATGCGTCTCGCATGTTGGTGGATGAACCGGTATATTTCCCAAAAGTAGAGCGTAAAGGCGATACAGACATGCAGATTGTCACGTCATACCCTATGGGTGAGTGGAAAACCATCATGCAGGGATTGCTGCAGGTGATAAGTCAGAGTCGGCGCTATCTCTATATACAGACTCCATACTTTATGCCCACCGAACCTATTCTCATGGCATTGCGCAATGCCGCATTGGCAGGGGTAGATGTACGCATTATGGTACCCCTTCGTGGCGACAGCC
This sequence comes from Bacteroidaceae bacterium, assembly GCA_017622495.1. Classification (GTDB taxonomy): domain Bacteria; phylum Bacteroidota; class Bacteroidia; order Bacteroidales; family Bacteroidaceae; genus UBA1189. The sequence goes on from JAGAQY010000050.1 coordinate 7,785, forward strand.
TCTTGGCCGATTTGGCATCGCATTCCTACTATAAGGAGGTTATGACGGCAGGGGTAAAGATCTATCAATACGAGAGCGGTTATCTGCATGCAAAGATGATACTCTCTGATGACAATTTTGTCACCATAGGCTCTACAAATATGGACTTCCGTAGTTTTGAACAGAACTTCGAGATAAATGCCTTCATCTATGATCCAGATGTCGTGGAGACTATGAAGCAAATATTTTTAGCCGATCAACAATCCTCTTTGCGTGTTATCCCTGCTGATTGGCAAAATCGACCTTTGTGGAAACGTTGCCTCGAGTCGCTCGTCCGTCTGTTGTCTCCTTTGTTGTGAAAATAATTAAAGAAGCATCGTATTTCTCGCTCGTTTATTCGTATCTTTATGGCTTCGCCAAGAAGATACTTTCACTCGCTGTGAAAAATATTCAAGCAAGTTTGATATTTCTCGCTCGTTTATTCGTATCTTTATGGCTTCGCCAAGAAGA